>NZ_JBIALB010000002.1:0-661501 GCF_042872965.1 Micromonospora sp. NPDC005087
GCGGCGCCGGTCTGCGCCAGCCAGGGCAGCAGGACCGCGCTGGCTGGGTCACAGGTGCCCTGATGACACGACTCTTGCCAGATGAAGTCCCAGGCAGGAGAGGTCGGGTCGGCCGCCGCAGAAGCTAGAACTTCCGAGGAAATCGTCACCCACGAAGCTTTGCACGTCTTTGCACGTCTCAAGATCGGACGCACTGTTCTCGACACGACAGGGCGGTGCCGGACGCACGGTCAGCGGCAGAAGCGGACGTCACGACGCGCGGGCCGTCGACACCATGGTGCGGAAGGTCTGCCGGTACGCCGTCGGCGAGACCCCGATCGCGCCGGTCAGGTGCTGACGCAGCGACGCGGCGGTGCCGAAGCCGGCCTCGGCGGCGACCCGGTCGACCGGCAGGTCGGTGGTCTCCAGCAGACGGCGGGCGTGTTCGACCCGCTGCCGCGCGAGCCACTGCACTGGTGTCATGCCGACCTCGGCGCGGAAGCGGCGCGAGAACGTGCGTACGCTCATGCGGGCGTGCCGGGCCAGCTCGGCGAGGGTGATCGGCCGGTGCACCTGTCCGAGTGCCCACTGCCGGGTCTCGGACGTGGTCGTGGTCGCCGGCTCGGGCACCGGGCGGTCGATGAACTGCGCCTGGCCGCCCTCGCGCCACGGCGGCACGACGCACAGCCGTGCCACCCGGTTGGCGACGGCGCTGCCGTGGTCGCGGCGCACGAGGTGCAGACACAGGTCCACGCCGGACGCCACGCCGGCCGCGGTGAGCACCTGTCCGTCGTCGATGAACAGCACGTCGGCATCGACCTTCACATTCGGAAACGTACGCTGGAAATGCTCCGCATTGTTCCAGTGCGTGGTGGCAGGCCGGCCGTCAAGCAGCCCGGCGGCGGCCAGCACGTACGAGGCTGTGCAGATGGACACGATCCTCGCATCCGGCCGCAGCCGGCGCAGCGCCGCCGCGACCGGCTCAGGCAGCCAGTCCTGGTCGCCGATCGGATCGCACACGAAGGGCGGCAACACCAGTGTGTCGGCCGTGTCGATCACCTCAGGGCCGTGCTGGACGGCCACGGTGAAGTCCGCGCTGGTGGCGACTGGTTCGCCGTCGACGCTGCAGGTGACGACCTCGTACAGCGGCTCACCGTCGGGACCGACAGCGGTACCGAAGATGCGGACCGGAATGCTCAGCTCAAACGGGTACACGCCGTCGAGCGCCAAGACGACCACGCGATGCATGGCCAGATCCTTCCACATATTGGCGATCTGGCCACTCGAACCATCGAACGCCGCTCCGGCAGGGTGGATCGCACACACCGAAGATGAACAGAAAGGCATGCGATGCGTGCGATCGAACAGGACCGGTTCGGCGGCCCCGAGGTCCTCAAGCTGATGGAGGTCGACCGCCCCGAGCCCGGCCCGGCGGAGGTACTCGTCCGGGTCCACGCGGTCGGGGTCAACCCGACCGACCTCTGGCACCGCGCAACCGGCGGCCTGCTCGGCCGACCGGTGCGGCTGGGCTGGGACCTGTCCGGCGTGGTCGAGGCCGTCGGTGTCGGCGCCGCGCTGTTCCGGCCCGGTGACGAGGTCTTCGGCATGCCACTGCTACCGCGGGCGGCCGGCACCTACGCAGAGTACGTCACGGCACCGTCGCGGCACCTCGCTCGCAAGCCCGCCGGGCTGTCCCACGTCGAGGCGGCTGGTCTGGGGCTCGCCGGGCTCACCGCGTGGCAGGCCCTGGTCGATGTCGCCGACGTCCAGCCGGGCCAGCGCGTACTGGTTCACGCGGCCGCGGGCGGCGTCGGCCACCTCGCCGTGCAGATCGCCAAGGCGCGCGGCGCACACGTGATCGGCACCGCGAGCGCCGCCAAGCACGCGTTCGTCCGTGGGTTAGGTGCCGACGAGGTCATCGACTACACGACGACGGACTTCGCCGAGCGCCTCCACGACCTCGACGTGGTCATGGACTCGATCGGCGGCGAGTACGGGCCGCGCTCGCTGCGGACCCTGCGCCCGGGCGGCATCCTGGTCGCCCTCGCCTCGCCGGCCGAGACGTACCTGGAGGAGGAGGCAGCCCGGCAGGGCAAACGCGCCCGATTCATGATCGTCGAGCCGGACGCTGCCGGGCTCACGTCCCTCGCCAACCTGGTCGGCACGGGGCAGCTCCGCGTCGAGGTGGACACAGTACTGCCCCTCGAACAGGTCGCCAAGGCCCACGAGATCGGCCAAACCGGCCGTACCAAAGGAAAAATTATCCTGACACTCTGACCTCCTGCGTCAATCCTGGCGGCAACCCGACTGGACGCGGCCGCAGCGGCGCCGTCGCACCGCGTCGTCCACCACACATGAGTGCTCACCTCGCCGCAGATCTCGCCGCAGATACTGATGGGACTAGCCGAACGCAACGTCGACGTCTGGCGATGCCCTGGCCGGCTCGACGCTGGCGACCCAGCCAGTGAACCGCCGCGGCACGGCCGGATCAGGCGCCCGGGCCGAGTGCATTTCGCCACCACCCGAGCCAGCCGGCTCGGGGCCAGCTGTCCGGCGCCATCGATGATGATGGTCAAGATCAAGACTTGGAGCGGGGTCCGCAGCAGGTGTTGCAGCGCCTCGTCGTCCGCGGCCTTCTGCAGGCGTGTGAGCACTCTTTCGATGCGATCGAGGTCCGTGCGGAGGCGGACCTTCGTCGCAAGCTCGCCGTAGCGGACGGCCTCGGCGAGTTCGAGGAAGTCCAGGTCGATCCGCTCGAAGTGCGCGGGCGCGATGTTCTCGGTGTAACCGACCGGGCGAGTGGTGAGGACAACCAGCACGTCGCATTTGTCGGCCTCAGCGATGTTGACGAACTCGGTGACTCGCTCGATCAGGCGCTTGCGCACAGCCGGTTCGGTGACTTCGTCCAAGCCGTCCAGGACGAGCAGCCAGGGCCACCTCTGCATCCAGGTTCTCAGCGCCCACGGCTTCACCTCTCCCATGTCGGAGCGGCGCGAAACCTTGTGGGCGATCCACCGCAGCAGAGTCGAGTCGTCGCTGAGCCCTCCTTCCTGGGCGTACAAGGCCAGGTCGATGCGCATCGGCCAGCGGCGGTTCTTCGGCAGCTCACGGCCGAAGCGCTTCAGGGCTGCCGCGGTGCCCTTGATGACGTCGCGGTGCCCGTCGCTGAGGTCTTCGGCGCGTTCGAGCATGGCCGCGCGGAACACCTGGACGAGGAACTTGGAGATCGTCGTCTTGCCGTTGCCGGGCGCGCCGGTGACGATCATGTGCCGGGGCGCCTCCTGGGTGGTGACGCCGGGAGCGAGGACATGTTCGGCGCGGTCGAGCACGTACTTCACTACGCTCGTACGCCGCGTGCCGGCGGCGAAGGTGATGGGCAGGTCGATGGCGACGTCGTGGACGGGGATCCCCTGGCCGTCACCGCTGCCCGCCTCGTCGAAGTAGATGAAACCCTCGCCCATGAGCGTGGTCTTGGCGTGCTCCCGGAGCCCTTCTTCGAGGTCCTTCAGCGGTATGGTGTCGGTGAACTGTGCCAACGCGGCGAAGACGTCGCCGGCGGTGAGGAACCCCGGAAACGCGTTGCGGATGCCCGGGTGCACCTTGAGCAAGGCCTGGATCTGGTTGCCATCCCAGATACGCACCTTCTTGATGCGCTTCAGCCTGGCCAGGCGCGCCCTCCGCTCCTCTGCGGCTTCGGGGTCGACCTCCCGAGTTTTGTCGGCAAGGCGCTCTAGGTAGCTCTTGATGTTGTCGTTGAGAAGATCATGGCCGCCGACCTGGGGGAACGGCGTGAGCATCACGTTCGTGATGATGATCAGGAAGTCGGGAACCGGATTGCGATCTCCGTAGGGGTTGGCCCAGTCATCGAGCTCGCCGCGGACCTGCCCCCACAGCCAGGCCGCGTTCTCCTGGTGGTTGGCGGAGGGGGTCGCCCGGTGCTTCACCTGCAGGACGGTGTATCCCTCCCACACCTCGGCAGGCTGATCCTCCGTCGGCTTCCAGATGAGCGAACCCCGGTGGTACAGGTCCCGCCCGCCGTCCCGGCCCGCGCCCATCACCTGGACACCTGGCCCGAAGAAAGCGACCGCTAGGCTGGCCGCAAGGTCTTGGAAGCCTGTTGGACCTAACTGCTCCAAGTTGTCGCTCAACGTCACACCTTCTCGGCCACCCTGTCATGCGGGGCGAGCCGCCACGGCCCCGGAGGACAGCCTACGCGGGCGGGTCGCCAGGCCAGGTGGCCGGCGTCATGCCAGGCGATCCTGCACCTCGCGATTGGCGAGAGTCGCCCCGCGACCGCAGGCCTGCTACGACTCGCCGAAATAGCCCTCCTCCTCGCCGAGCAGCAGCGGCACGTCGTACACCGACATGTCCGGCCGGGCCCTTGGTGGCGGGCGGTATTCGCTACGTCCCTATTCGCCCCAGTCCTACGATCCCCCGACGGCGTAGCCCCGTAGTCCGGCACCGGTCAGCCTAACTATGCGGTTGTTCGGTAGGCGTCGAAGACGCCGTCGATCCTGCGGACCGCGGCCAGCAGGTGCCCCAGGTGCTTTGGGTCGGCGATCTCAAAGCTGAATCGGCTCACTGCCACCCGGTCGCGGGTGATGGTGACGGTGGCGGAGAGGACATTGACCTGCTCGTCGAACAGCACCCGCGCGGTATCGACAAGTAGCCCGCGCCGGTCGAGGGCCTCGACCTGAATCGCCACCACGAAGTTTGACGAGGAGGTGAGTTTCCAGGTCACCTCGCGAAGCCGCTCGGGCTGGGCCTTGAGGTCCTCGGCGTTGGGGCAGTTGTCCCGGTGCACGCTGACCCCGCCGGACCGGGTGACGAAGCCGAAGACCGAATCCGGCGGAACGGGGGTGCAGCAGCGGGCCAGCTTGATCCAGACGTCGCTGACCCCGCGGACCACGACACCCGGGTCGTGACTGGAGGCCCGGTTGCGCGGCGGCTCGGTGGCGACGGTGGTCTCGGCGATGTCCTCCGCCGCGCCCTCCTCGCCGCCGTAGGTGGTCATCAGCTTCTGCACCACCGACTGCGCCGAGACCTGGTTGTCGCCGACCGCCGCGTAGAGCGAGGCCACGTCGGCCAGGTGCAGGTCCCGGGCGATCGACATCAGCGCGTCGGAGGTGAGCATCCGCTGCAACGGCATGCCCTGCTTGCGCATCGCCTTGACGATTCCGTCCTTGCCGGCCTCGATCGCCTCCTCGCGGCGCTCCTTGTTGAAGTACTGCCGGATCTTGGTGCGGGCACGTGGGCTCTTGACGAAGCCGAGCCAGTCCTGGGTCGGGCCGGCCGTGTCGGACTTCGAGGTGACGATCTGGATCACGTCGCCGTTGGAGAGCGTGGATTCCAGGGGCACCAGCTTGTCGTTGACCCGCGTCCCGATGCATTTGTGCCCGACTTCGGTGTGCACCGCGTAGGCGAAGTCCACCGGCGTCGACCCGGTCGGCAGGGGGATGACGTCACCCTTCGGGGTGAAGACGTACACCTCCTGGCTGGACAGGTCGAAGCGCAGCGCGTCCAGGAACTCGCTCGGGTCGGCCGCCTCGCGCTGCCAGTCCAGCAGTTGCCGCAGCCAGGTCATCTCGTCGATGTGCGCCGGCGGGCCGACGATCTGGGTGCCCTTGTGCTCCTTGTACTTCCAGTGCGCGGCGATGCCGAACTCGGCGGTGCGGTGCATCGCGTACGTGCGGATCTGCATCTCCACCGGCTTGCCGGTGGGCCCGATGACCGTCGTGTGCAACGACTGGTTCATGGCCCGCCTGCACGGCGACGCCGGGATGAACACCGCCGAGTACGCCGTCGGCACTCTCGCCGCCGTCGCCTTCGCGGGGATCCTGTTGAAGGTGTTGACCTCCGGCAACGTCCAGTCGGCGTTGACCGCCGTGATCGACCGGGCGCTCAAGTGATCGGGCGCCGGCAGACCGGCCGCTGTCGGGGGTCCGGCACCACCGGGTGGGCGGCCGGCGGCGGACGGAGATTCCGCTTCGTCGACCGGGCAGCCGGTGGGGACCGGGGGTCCTTCACCGCCGAACTGGCGGCCGGCCTGCCGGCGCTGCTCCTGCTCCTGCTCACCGGCCTGGCCGCGGTCAACGCGGTCAGCACCCGGGCGAGTTGCCTGCACGTGGCCCGGGAGGCGGCGCTGGCCGCCGCCCGGGGCGCGGACGGCAGTGCCGGCGGCCTGCGCGCGGCGCCGCCGGGGGCGGAGGTGTCGGTGTCGGTCGACGGCGACCGGGCGCAGGCGACGGTCCGGGCGCCCGTACGCGCGTTGGGCGGTCGCCTCCCGCGGATCACCGTGGTCGCTACCGCCGTCGCGGCCGTGGAACCCGGGGCCACCGAGGGCAGCCGATGAACCAATGCCCAGGCATGCCGAAGCAGCAGACCGGGCCGGGCCGGGCCGGGCGCACCTCCGCCATGAACGACCGCACCCCGAGCGACCGCACCCCGAGCGACCGCACACCGAGCCACCGGAAACCGAGCGACCGCACACCGAGCCACCGGAAACCGAATGTCCGCACCGGGAGAGGCTCGACGCCGAGCGGACGGAGACTGCATGCCCGCCCGGGGACAGGCCCGACGCGGAGCGGACGGAGACTGCATACCCGCCCGGGCACACGCCCGATGCGGAGCGGACGGAGGCTGAGCGAGGCGGGGCAACCGTGCTCCTGCTCGCGATGGGTCTGGTGTTCGTGCTGGTGGGGACATTCGGCGCCGCCGTCGCCGCGGCCGGAATGGCGGCGCAACGGGCGGCGGTGGCGGCCGACCTGGGTGCGCTGGCCGGGGCGGCCAGGGCGCTCGACGGCGACGCGGCGGCGTGTGCGTCCGCTGCGGACATCGCTGGTCGCAACGGTGGCCGGCTGGTCGACTGTCGTACCGACGGGCTGGATGTGCTGGTGACCGTCCAGGTGGCGATCACGCCGCTGCCCGGCCTGACCCGGGTAGTGGCGTCAACGGCCCGCGCGGGCCCGGTGCGCGGTTGAACGATGCGCGGCCCGCACCCATCGACGGCATCAGCCGCGATGCGTCTACGACATCAGGTCCAGAGGCGCCGCAGAACAGCAGGCGGCCCGACAGCCGGCTGGCCGGGACGTGGGCCGACGGGCCCGTGTCCCGGCCAGCGGGCGAGAAGATGGGTGGCTCGGTGAGCCGGGGTGGGTCAGCGGGACTGGAGCGCGTCGAGAGCGACGGCCATGGCGATGACCAGGCGGCGGTCGATCTGCGGGTTCTGTACCTCGACGATGTACTTGTCGCGCAGGCCCCACTTCTTCACGACCGAGAAGACGGGCTGGCCGCCGGCGGTGAAGTCGAAGTGGTACGGCAGCCAGGACAGCGAGTCGACGAACCGGCGCAGCAGCGCCACCGGCATGCTGCGCTCCTGGCCCGTCACCTGCGGCAGGCCGTTCTGCTCGACGTGCCAGGTGGAACGGAGCAGCGACTGGGCGAAGTCCTTGCGGAACAGGCCGATCGGGTTGCCGGCCGCGTCGGTCACGTCGTACGTGGCGCCCAGGTCGAGGCGCTGGCGGGCCTTGAAGCCGAGCAGGGGCTGCTGCTTGGAGTCGTCGGTGTAGATCGTCACCTGCTCCTTGAAGGCGAGCCGCTTCTGCTGCGCGAAGGCCAGCAGTTCACCCTCGGTGCCGTCCGGCGAGACCGCCCGGACCTCGTACTGGTTGACCATCATCCGCAGCCGCTGGCGGATGTGGAACTGCTGCAGGGTCTGCAAGTTGTCGAGCTGCATCTGGTCTCCTCAGGGGGATTGTGCGCCGGAGTCTCGCACAGCCCGGCGACCGCCGCCGGCCCGCGTCCCGGCGCTCCCACCCGTGACCGTGCGGCCGTCCCTGCAGAGGTCAGCGGCCGTCGACGGTGACGCGCAGCGCCCAGCCGTTGAGAACCTGGTGGATGCCCTGCAGCCGCTCGTTGATCTGCTCCAGCCGTTCTGCCTGGGCCAGGGCGGCCAGTGCGGATCCGAGCGCGATCTGCTGGTCGAGGGTGAGTTTCTCCTGGTCGATGGTGTAGAGCAGGTCGACGGTCTCGGCGATGGTGTCGGCCACGGCTCCTCCTTGGGCACGGGACGGGCAGAAAAGGCAGGCATCGATGGAAGCGCTCCCATCATTGTGCCCCGTCCGGCTCGGGATCATGCAAGGTGGTTCAGGCGGGCAGGTTCGCCAGCACCACGTCGAGCACCCGGATCGCGTCCGGCTTGGAGAGCGGGTTGTTGCCGTTGCCGCACTTCGGCGACTGCACGCAGGACGGGCAACCCGTCTCGCAGCCGCACTCCGCGATCGCGTCCCGGGTGGCCCGCAGCCACGCCGACGCTGTCCCGTACGCCCGCTCGGCGAAGCCCGCACCGCCGGGGTGTCCGTCGTAGACGAAGACGGTCGGCGCCTCGGTGTCCGGGTGCACCGCCGTGGAGAGCCCGCCGATGTCCCACCGGTCGCAGGTGGCCATCAGCGGCAGCAGGCCGATCGCGGCGTGCTCGGCGGCGTGCAGCGCACCCGGCACGTCCGGGGCCTGCACACCGGCTGCGGCCAGTGACTGCGGCGACAGGGTGAACCAGACCGCCACCGTGCGCAGCTCCCGGGTGGGCAGGTCGAGCGGCCGGGTGTCGATCACCTCACCGGTGGCGATCCGGCGTCGCTGGTACGACACCACCTGGCTGGTCACGTCCACCTCGCCGAGGAACATGCCGACCGGCCCGGCGTCCACGTAGGAGCGCACCGACACCACGGACAGGTCGGTGACGTCCCGGGCGTGAGTGGACCAGTCCGGCTCCTCCACGTGCACCAGCGCGCAGCCGTCGGCGAGGTCGAGGTCGTCCACCACGTACGAGACGCCCTGGTGCAGGTAGACCGCGCCGGGGTGGAGCAGGAAGTGCGAGGAGCCGCCGTCGACCGTGCCCAGCAGCCGGCCGGTGGCCGACTCCACCACGCAGACCGGGGCGCCGCCCTGGCCGCGCAGGTCCACCTCGGGGCGCTCCCGGTGCCGCCAGTACCAGCCGGTGGGCCGTTGCCGCAGCGCCCCGGCCGTCACCAGCTCGTCGATCGCCTCCTTCGCCCCGTCACCGAAGAGTGTCAGGTCGGCCGGGGTCAGCGGGGCCTCGGCCGCGGCGCAGGCGAGCTGCGGGGCCAGCACGTACGGGTTGGCCGGGTCGAGCACCGTCGCCTCCACCGGCGCACCGAAGATCGCCTCCGGGTGGTGGACCAGATAGGTGTCCAGTGGATCGTCCCGGGCCACCAGCACAGCCAGGGCCTCCTGCCCGGAGCGCCCGGCGCGGCCGGCCTGCTGCCAGAGCGACGCCCGGGTGCCCGGATACCCGCAGATCAGCACCGCGTCCAGGCCGATCAGGTCCACGCCCAGTTCGAGCGCGTTGGTGGAGGCCAGGCCCAGCAGGTCACCGTGCAGCAGCGCCCGCTCCAACTCACGCCGCTCCTCACGCAGGTAGCCACCCCGGTAGGCGGCCACCCGCTTGCCGAGCCCCGGCACCGCCTCGTCCAACGACCGGCGCGCACTGGCGGCCACCACTTCGGCGCCCTTGCGGGACCGGACGAACGCGAGCGTGCGTACCCCCTCGGCGACCGTGTCGGCGAGCAGGTCCGCGGTCTCCCGCAGCGCCGACCGGCGGACCTGGATGAGGTCCGGCACGTCGTCGTGCCCGCCCGCCGCCTGGGCGGGCGCCGGGGACGAGGTCGCCGACGAGTCGGGTGGCAGCAGCGGCGGCTCCCAGAGTGCGAAGGTCACCCCGCCGCGCGGCGAGGCGTCCTCGGTGACCGCCGTCACCGGCAGGCCGGTCAGCCGTCCGGCCGCGGTCGCCGGGTCGCCGGAGGTCGCCGAGGCGAGCACGAACACCGGGGTGGCCCCGAACCGGGCGCACTGCCGGCGCAGCCGGCGCAGCACGTGCGCGACGTGCGAGCCGAACACCCCCCGGTAGGTGTGGCACTCGTCGATCACCACGTACGCCAGCCGGCGCAGGAAGCCCGACCACTGGGCGTGCCCGGGCAGGATGCCGTGGTGCAGCATGTCCGGGTTGGTCAGCACGAACCGGGAGTGCCGGCGAATCCACTCCCGCTCGGCGCGCGGAGTGTCCCCGTCGTAGCAGGCCGGGCGTACGCCCTCCAGTTCCAGCCCGGCCACGGCCCGCAGCTGGTCGGCGGCGAGCGCCTTGGTCGGCGCCAGGTACAGCACGGTGGCCCGGGGGTCGGCGAGCAGCGTGGCCAGCGATGGGAGCTGGTACGCCAGGGACTTGCCGGACGCGGTGCCGGTGGCGACCACGACGTGGCCGCCGTCGTACGCCAGGGTGGCCGCCTCGGCCTGGTGCCGCCAGGGCGCGACCACGCCGCGGCGGGCGAACGCCTCGCGCAGCTCCACGGGCGCCCACGGCGGCCACGGTGCGGGCACTCCGGCGCGGGCCGGCACCCGTTCGACGTGGGTGACCGGGTCACCGGCGCTTCGGGCGCGCAGCCGGCGCAGCAGGTCGACCGGCGATGGCTCGGGGCCGGGATCTGCGGATACGGTGGCTGCGGACGACACGCCCTGCACTCTCGCACTGGTGTTCGGAGATGAAAAGTCGGGCCGGGGGGTAAGGGGGAGCTTCCGTTGGTGACCGCAGGGTGGCCCAGCGGTAGTGGTTAGATGCCCAGGAGAGTTTACGGCTCTGGCGAGGAGGACCGATGGAGCTGTCGCTGGCGACCCGCACCGTGGGCGAGCACACGGTGCTCGAGGTCGGCGGTGAGGTGGACGTCTACACCGCGCCCCGGCTCCGCGAACGGCTCCTCGAACTGATCGACGGCGGCGCCCGGCACGTGGTGGTCGACCTCGGTCGGGTGGACTTCCTCGACTCGACCGGGCTGGGCGTGCTGGTCGGCGCGCTCAAGCGGCTCCGCACGGCCGGTGGCTCGTTCGCCCTGGTCTGCGACAAGGAGCCGCTGCTCAAGATCTTCCGGATCACCGCGCTGGACCAGGTGTTCCCGCTGTACCCCTCGGTCGACGCGGCGGTAGGCGCGGAACCGACCGGTGCCAGCGCGTGATGGCGACAGTCAAGCTCTCCTTCTCCCCGGCGCCGGTGCACGTACGTACCGCCCGGCTGGTCGGTGTCGCCGTCGCCCGGCGCGCGGGGGTCCGCGAGGATCTGCTGGACGAGGTGCGCCTGGCCATCGGCGAGGCGTGCACCCGGGCGGTGGCCCTGCACCGCCAGTACGGCCTGGCCGACCCGGTGCTGGTGGAGATGTCGGACGCCGGGTCGTACGCGGTGCGGGTGGTGGACCGGGCGCCGATCGAGGCCGGCATCGGGCTGGCCGCGCTGCCGCCGGACGAGCTGGCCAACGAGTCGCTCACCGATGAGGCGCTGACCACCGGAGTTGGTTTCGCCCTGCTCGCCGGCTTCGTCGAGGACCTTCAGGTGCGTCCGGTCGACGATGGCGTCGGCACCGAGGTGCGGATGGTGTGGCCGGTCGGCCGCTGACCCGTTCGTTCTGTTCTGTTCCATACAGGCCGCATCCCCGCCGGGGTGCGGCCTTTTTGCCATGGGCCGGGCCCTATATCAGATTTCGTTTCATAACACAGCGACGAAGATCATCGAGACATGGTGCCACCTCGGTGTGACCTCCAACACTCCGGAGGGCTACAGTACCCGGGTTGTCAGCAAGTGATCCATCCCGCAGCCAGCGGGAATGGGTGGTCATCGCTGGTCCGCTGGGGTGGGTTGGCGCGCGCTTGCGAGTCCGCGTTCAGGCGCCGGTCGGTGCGTCTCCACTCACCGGCGCGAGTGTTCGGTAACAGGAGGACACAGATGTCCGAGACCTTGGCCGCCGACGCCGGCGGGCTGTCCCTAACCGGAAGCAATGTCACGTACGTCGTCATCGCCGCGGTAATCGCGCTGGTGGCGCTCGTCTTCGCCGCCGCCCTGACAAAGGCGGTGCTGGCAGCCGGCAAGGGCACCACCAACATGCAGGAGATCTCGGGGGCGGTCCAGGAGGGCGCTTCCGCCTACCTGCTCCGCCAATTCCGCACTCTGGCGATCTTCGTTGTCATCGCCGTGGTGCTGCTCTTCCTGCTGCCGGTGCACGACACCGACGGCAGCGAGACCGCCGTGAAGTTCGGCCGCTCGCTCTTCTTCGTGGTGGGCGCCCTGTTCAGCGCGTCCATCGGTGGTGCCGGCATGTGGCTGGCCACCCGCGCCAACCTGCGCGTGGCCGCCGCCGCCCGGGAGCGAGAGGGTGGCCGCGAGGCGGCCATGAAGATCGCCTTCCGCACCGGCGGCGTGGTGGGCTTCCTCACCGTCGGTCTCGGCCTGTTCGGCGCCGCGCTGGTCGTCCTGGTCTACCGGGGCGACGCACCGACCGTGCTGGAGGGCTTCGGCTTCGGCGCCGCGCTGCTCGCGATGTTCATGCGGGTCGGCGGCGGCATCTTCACCAAGGCGGCCGACGTCGGCGCCGACCTGGTCGGCAAGGTCGAGCAGGGCATCCCCGAGGACGACCCGCGCAACGCCGCCACCATCGCCGACAACGTGGGCGACAACGTCGGTGACTGCGCCGGCATGGCCGCCGACCTGTTCGAGTCGTACGCGGTGACGCTGGTCGCCGCGCTGATCCTCGGTCGGGCCGCGTTCGGCGAGGATGGCCTGGTCTTCCCGCTGATCATCTCCACCATCGGCGTGCTGGTCGCGATCGTCGGCGTCTTCATCACCCGGCTGCGCGCGTCCGATCGCAACGCCCTGACCGCGATCAACCGGGCGTTCTACCTCTCCGCGGTGCTCTCCGCGGTGCTGGTGGCGATCGCCGCCTACGCGTACCTCCCGGCGACCTTCGGCGAGTTCGGCAGCGGGCTCACCGACGCGGGCGGCAACCCGCGGCTGGTGGCCATTGGCGCCGTGGTGATCGGCATCGTGCTGGCCGCCGCGATCCAGGCACTGACCGGCTACTTCACCGAGACCAACCGGCGCCCGGTGCAGGACATCGGCAAGAGCTCGCAGACCGGCGCGGCCACCGTGATCCTGGCCGGCATCAGCATCGGCCTGGAGTCGGCGGTCTACTCGGCGCTGCTGATCGGTGCCGGCGTCTTCGGCGCGTTCCTGCTCGGCGGCAGCTCCATCACCCTGTCGCTGTTCGCGGTGGCGCTGGCCGGCACCGGCCTGCTCACCACGGTCGGCGTGATCGTCGCCATGGACACCTTCGGGCCGATCTCCGACAACGCCCAGGGCATCGCCGAGATGTCCGGTGACATCGACGAGCACGGCGCCCGGACGCTCACCGAGCTGGACGCGGTCGGCAACACCACCAAGGCGATCACCAAGGGCATCGCGATCGCCACGGCGGTGCTCGCCGCGACCGCGCTGTTCGGCTCGTACACCGACTCGCTCCGCAGCGCGTACGCGACGGCTGGCGTGGGCGACGTCGGGACGGAGATCCTCAACTCGCTGAACGTGGCCAACCCGCGCAACCTGGTCGGCCTGATCATCGGTGCGGCGGTGGTGTTCCTCTTCTCCGGGCTGGCCATCAACGCGGTGTCCCGCTCGGCCGGTGCCGTGGTGATGGAGGTCCGCCGGCAGTTCCGTGAGCTGCCCGGCATCATGGACCGCACCCAGCGCCCGGAGTACGGCAAGGTCGTGGACATCTGCACCCGGGACGCGCAGCGCGAGCTGATGACCCCCGGCCTGCTCGCCATCCTGGCGCCGATCGCGGTCGGCTTCGGCCTCGGGCCCGGCGCGCTCGCGGCCTACCTGGCCGGGGCGATCGGGGCCGGCACGCTGATGGCGGTCTTCCTGGCCAACTCCGGTGGCGCCTGGGACAACGCCAAGAAGCTGGTGGAGGACGGCGCGTACGGGGGCAAGGGCTCCGAGGCGCACTCCGCGACCGTCATCGGCGACACCGTCGGTGACCCGTTCAAGGACACCGCCGGCCCGGCCATCAACCCGCTGCTCAAGGTGATGAACCTGGTCTCGCTGCTGATCGCGCCGGCCGTGGTGGCGTTCAGCATCGGCGACGACCGGAACACCCCCGTGCGGGTGGCCATCGCGGTGGTGGCCGCGCTGATCATCGTGGCGTCGGTGGTGTTCAGCAAGCGCAAGGGCATCGCGATGGACGACTCCGACACCGGTGCGGGCAGCACGGACCACCGGCCGGAGACGGTCAACGCCTGACCATCCTCGGCACCGGGTCCCCGGTCGGCGTGCCACGCCGGCCGGGGACCGTCGGTTCCTCCTCCGGGGCCGTCTGACCGGTGCCACGCCTGGGCGGAGGTCGTACGCTGCAACGCATGCGTACGTGCCAGGCGTCTGCCGCCGGAAAGCTCACGGTGGTCCTGGCCACGCTCGTCGTTGTCCTCGCCGGCTGCGGTGGCGGTCCCAGCCCACGGGCCTGGGCGGCGACGGTCTGCGGCGCGCTCACCCCGTGGCGCTCCGAGATCAGCAAGTTGACCAGCAGCACGGATGAGCAGATGACCGCGCAGACCACGCCGGCGCAGGCCAAGGAGAACCTGGTGCGGCTCTTCGGTGGGGCGGAGCAGGCCAGCGAGACCGCGCGCCGCAAGGTGGAGCAGGCCGGCATCCCGGAGACGGACAACGGTGAGGCCATCTCGGCCGGTTTCCGCAGTTCCCTGGGGAAGATGCGGGACGCCTACGGGCGGGCCCGCGACACCATCGACAAGTTGGGCACCGGCGAGCCGACCGTCTTCTACGACGGCGTGCGGGCCGCGGTGGACACCCTCAACAAGGAGTACGACGCCAGCGCGCTGGACACCAGCCGGCTCAACTCCGAGGAGCTGAAACAAGCCTTCGACGAGGTGCCGGAGTGTCGCTGAGCGGGCTCGGCGACACCGGAGCGGCGCAGCCGCCCCCGGCGCTGTTCCCGGCACCCGAGCCCGACCCGTCGGCTTCCGAGGCGACGCGACGGCGGAGCGGGCCGACCCGGCACGGGTCGAGCGGGCCGTCCTCCGGGCCGGCGCAGACCGACGACGCGGGACATCAACTGGTCTTCTTCGGCGCGGAGGCGGCCGAACCGACGGTCGCTGACCTGGCCGGACTGCTCGCCGGGCCGGGCGAGATGGTGCGGATGGGCGGCACCGCCCGCCTCTCGGTGCACGTGGACGCCGCCTGGCGGGTGCACGTGCTGGTCGCGGAGCTGGCGCTGCGCGGGTTGGCGGCGAGCTGGGAGCCGACCGGGGACGCGCGACACGCCGTCCGTACCTCGTACACCCGGGTCCTGAAGCCGCTCGCGGTCGCGTGGCTGCACGGCCCGGCGAAACGTCCGCCGGCCACCTTGCACCTGACCGGCCGGCGGCTGCGGCTGTGGCTCGCCGCCGCCGGGACGCCGGAGCCACCCGACAGCTTCCTGCTACGGCTCGGCGCCGGTGACCAGGAGTGCTGGGACCCGGTCGGCACGGCGCTCGCCACCGCCGGGCTCGCCGGCACGTTGCTCGGCCCGGACGAGGGCGGCCCGGGGTACCGGATCACGGGCCGGCGCCGGTTGGGCCGGCTCGCCGAACTGGTCGGCGGGCCGCCGCGCGCGGCACCGGCCGACGCCTGGCCGACCCGACCCTGACCAGGGGACGAACCGGGTCATTCCCCTCAAGGCGGAGGTGGCGCCCGGGCGGCCGCGGCTGTCTGGTGCCGGACAGCCGGCGGGTTGATCCGGGCGGAAAACGGGCGGGTCGGACCTCGGCCGAGGGTCCGCCATCGTCACAGTGACCCGCTTCGAGCCCTACCCACGGTGTACGGTGGCGCCGTCCGGCAGTGCCGAGCGCGGTGGGGCGGAAGTGGACCGCCGCGCCGGAGCGGATTGCCGCCCGCGAAACCCGAAACGCGGACGGCGCGTTACGTTGGACATCCGGACCGCCGGTGCGACGGCGGGGTCGAGAGCGGTCGCTGTCCGGGGGCCGGCAGACCACGAGCAGGAGTGAGGTCGGGGAGAGACGTGCCGAGCAACGCTGGAACCACCCGTCTGGTCATCGTCGAGTCACCGGCGAAGGCCAAGACGATCTCGGGCTACCTCGGCCCGGGGTACGTCGTGGAGGCCAGCTTCGGTCACGTCCGCGACCTGCCACGCAACGCCGCCGACGTGCCGGCCAAGTACAAGGGTGAGGCGTGGGCCCGGCTCGGGGTGGACGTGGACAACGGCTTCCACGCGCTCTACGTCGTCTCCGCCGACCGCAAGCAGCAGATCAGCAAGCTGGTGAAGCTGGCCAAGGAGGTCGACGAGATCTTCCTGGCGACGGATGAGGACCGCGAGGGTGAGGCGATCGCCTGGCACCTGGTGGAGACGCTCAAGCCCAAGGTGCCGGTCAAGCGGATGGTCTTCCACGAGATCACCAAGCCGGCGATCCAGGCGGCGGTGGCCAACCCCCGCGAGATCGACCGCGACCTTGTCGACGCGCAGGAGGCCCGGCGGATCCTCGACCGGCTCTACGGCTACGAGGTATCTCCGGTGCTGTGGAAGAAGGTCATGCCGAAGCTCTCGGCCGGCCGGGTGCAGTCCGTGGCGACCCGGATCGTGGTCGAGCGGGAGCGGCAGCGGATGGCCTTCCGCACCGCTGAATACTGGGACATTCTGGCCACTCTCGCCGTGGCGAACGTCGGTGAGGGGCCGCGCGCGTTCAACGCCACCCTCATCGCGTTGAACGGCGACCGGATCGCCACCGGTAAGGATTTCGAGCCGACCACCGGTCGAGTGAAGCCCGGGGCCGGCGTCGTGCACCTGGACGAGGGCGGCGCCCGTGGGCTGGCGGCCCGGCTCGAGGGACGGCCGTTCACCGTCACCCGGGTCGAGGAGAAGCCCTACCGCCGCCGCCCGTACGCGCCGTTCATCACCTCGACGCTCCAGCAGGAGGCGGCCCGCAAGCTGCGCCTGTCGTCGCAGCAGACGATGCGCACCGCGCAGCGCCTGTACGAGAACGGCTACATCACCTATATGCGTACCGACTCGGTGAACCTGTCGGAGACCGCCATCTCGGCGGCCCGCCGGCAGATCGTCGAGCTGTACGGCGAGCGCAGCGTGCCGCCGGAGCCCCGCCGCTACACCGGCAAGGTGAAGAACGCGCAGGAGGCGCACGAGGCGATCCGCCCGGCGGGGGACAACTTCCGCACCCCGGGCGAGGTGGCCAAGGAGCTGTCCGCCGAGGAGTTCAAGCTCTACGAGCTGATCTGGCGCCGCACCATCGCCTCGCAGATGACCGACGCGGTCGGCTCCAGCGTCTCGGTGCGCATCCGCGCGGTCTCCACCTCCCAGGAGGAGGCCGACTTCGGCGCCACCGGCAAGACCATCACCGACCCGGGCTTCCTGCGCGCGTACGTCGAGTCGAGCGACGACGAGACCGCCGAGGCCGAGGACGCCGAGCGCCGCCTGCCCACCCTGGTCAAGGACCAGCCGCTGACCGCCGACGAACTCGCCGCGCAGGGCCACCACACCCAGCCGCCGTCGCGCTACACGGAGGCGTCGCTGGTCAAGGCACTGGAAGAGCTGGGCATCGGCCGGCCGTCCACGTACGCGTCGATCATGCAGACGATCCAGGACCGGGGGTACGTCACCAAGCGCGGCCAGGCGATGATCCCGACCTTCCTGGCCTTCGCGGTGATCGGCCTGATGGAGCGGCACTACCCGCGCCTCATCGACTACGACTTCACCGCCACGATGGAGAACGAGCTGGACGAGATCGCCGGCGGCGGCCACGCCGCCGTCGACTTCCTCACCGCGTTCTACTTCGGCGGCGCCAACGGTGCCGGCGACCAGGGCATCGCCCGCTCCGGCGGGCTCAAGAAGCTGGTCACCGAGAACCTCAGCGACATCGACGCACGCAGCGTCAACTCCATCCCGCTCTTCACCGACGACGACGGCCGGGAGGTCGTGGTCCGGGTGGGCCGGTACGGGCCGTACCTCCAGCGGGAGCTGCCCGGCGGCGAGCCGGCGGCACCGGCCGAGGGTGAGGAGGGTGGCACCCAGGGTGACCGGGCGCCGATCCCCGAGGGGCTGGCCCCCGACGAGCTGACCCCGGAGAAGGTGCACGAGCTGTTCCTCGGTGGCAGCGGCGAGCGCAAGCTCGGCGACGACCCGGGCACCGGCGAGCCGATCGTGCTCAAGTCCGGCCGGTTCGGCCCGTACGTGTCCAGCGGCGAGCGGAAGTCCTCGCTGCTGCGCTCGCAGACGCCGGATTCGCTGACCCTTGAGGAGGCGCTCAAGCTGCTCAGCCTGCCCCGGCTGGTCGGCGTCGCGCCCGACGGGGTCGAGGTGTTCGCCAACAACGGCCGCTACGGCCCGTACGTCAAGCGGGGCGAGGAGTTCCGGTCGCTGGAGTCCGAGGAGCAGATGTTCACGGTCGGCCTGGACGAGGCGCTGGCGCTGCTGGCCGCCCCGAAGGCCCGTGGACGGCGGGCCGCGGCGCCGCCGCTGCGCGAGATGGGCGTCGACCCGCTGACCGAGAAGCCGATGGTGATCAAGGACGGCCGGTTCGGCCCGTACGTCACCGACGGGGAGTTCAACGCGTCGCTGCGGCGTGGGCAGACCCCGGAGGCGCTGACCATCGAGGAAGCCTCGGAGATGCTGGCCGAGAAGCGGGCCAAGGGTCCGGCGCCGAAGAAGAAGGCGGCGGCGAAGAAGGCTCCGGCGAAGAAGGCCACGGCGGCCAAGAAGACGGCCGCTGCCAGCAAGTCCACCGCCGCGAAGAAGACCACCACCGCCAAGGCGACCACTGCCAGGAAGGCGGCCCCGAAGAAGGCCGCCGCCAGGCCCGCCGAGGAGTGACGGTCACCGACCCCTGTCCCTAATGGATGAAATGTCCTATTTGGTACGAGGGTTTGGTGGAGGTTCCCTAACGTGAGGGGATGTTCGCCACCACTGCCACGCGTCGCCGTTTACTCGTCAGCGCGTCGGCGGGAGCGTTGCTGCTTGCCGTGGCCGCGGTCGGCTCCTGGGCGATGGATGCCGAGAGCTCCGCGCCGGCCGGGGCCACCGCGTCACAGGCTGCCCCGCAGACCGTCGCCCCGGGGTCGTCCACCGGGCCGACCCGGGATGCCGCCAATCGGCGGACCGTGCGACTCGTCGCCGCGGGTGACGTTCTGGTTCATCCCGCTGTGACCGACCAGGCGCGTCGGGACGGCGCCCGGGCCGGCCGCCTGGACTTCGCCCCGATGTTCGCCGGGATCGCCCCAGCCGTCGGCGGCGCCGACCTGGCGCTGTGCCACCTCGAAACGCCACTGGCCGATCCCGCCGGCCCGTTCGCCGGCTATCCGTCGTTCAACGCGCCCCCGCAGGTGCTCGAGGGGCTGCGCGGTGCCGGGTTCGACGGCTGCTCGACCGCCTCCAACCACACCCTCGACCAGGGCGCCGACGGGGTGGCCCGGACGGTCCGCGCGCTCGAAGTCGCCGGGCTGGGGCACACCGGCAGCGCCCGCAGCGCCGCCGAGGCGGCCACGCCCCGGATCTACCAGGTCGGCGACGTCCGCGTCGCCCACCTGGCGTACAGCCTGAACTTCAACGGGCTGAGCCGCCCCCCGGGCCAGCCGTGGCTGGCCAACCTGATCGATCCGCCAGAGATCCTCGCCGCCGCCCACGAGGCGCGCGCCGCCGGCGCCGACATCGTCGTGCTCAGCCTGCACTGGGGTACGGAGTACCAGCACCTGCCGGACGCCGACCAGCGGGCCTGGGCACAGCAGTTGATCTCTTCGCCCGACGTGGACCTCATCCTGGGCCACCACGCCCACGCGGTGCAGCCGTTCCAGCGCTTCGGCGACAAGTGGGTGGTCTTCGGCATGGGCAACGAACTGGCCCGGCACGCGGAGCCGATCGACGACAACCGCGAGGGTGTGATGGCGCGAGCGACCTTCACCGAGACCGCCCCGGGGCGCTGGACGGTGACCCGGATGGAGGCGCTGCCAACCTGGACCGACCTGGCACCGGCCCTCCGGCTGGTCGACCTGACCGCAGCGCTGGCCGACCCGGCCACCCCGCCGGGTCTGCGGGGCGACTACCGGGCGGCGTACCAGCGGGTGCTCGGCTACGTCCGGTCCCTCGGCGCCGGCCCGGATCAGGTGGTGGCGTCGGGCGGCTGAGCGCCGCCACAGAGGACGCGGTCGATGTGGGCGTTGGTGAAGACGCGGTCGGGGTCCAGGCGGTCGCGGACGGCCAGGAAGTCGGCGAAGCGCGGGTAGGCGGTGGCCAGCGAGGCGGCGTCGCGGTAGTGCAGCTTGCCCCAGTGCGGCCGGCCGCCCAGTCCGGCGGCCACCTCCTCGAAGGCCCGGAAGTACGGCTCGTACGGCATGCCGACGTACTGGTGCACGGCGATGTACGCGGAGTCTCGGCCGTAGCCGTGCGACAGCCAGATGTCGTCGGCGGCGGTGAACCGCACCTCCACCGGGAAGAGCACCTTGAACGGCAGCCCGTCCACGATCCGCTGGAGTGCCGCCAGCGCCTCGGGTAGCGCCTCGCGGGGGAGGCCGTACTCCATCTCCAGGAAGCGGACCCGGCGCGGGGTGCAGAACACCCGGTCGGAGCGGCCGGTGTACCGGCGTTCGGTGAGCGCGCGGGCGGAGACGGCGCTGATCCTCGGTGCCAGCGTCGGCACGGCCCGGCCGAGCCGGCAGGCGCCGGCGAAGACGGTGTTGGCCAGGAAGTCGTCGTCCAGCCAGCCGCGCCATCGGGGCAGCGGCCGGTCGTTGGCGGGTACCCGGTCGTTGGTCTTGACCTGGACCCGTTCGGTGTAGGGGAACCAGTAGAACTCGACGTGGTCGTGGCCGTCGATCAGTGCCGGCAGTTCGTCGAGCACGTCGGCCAGCGCGGCCGGGCGTTCGTGGGCGTGCAGCACGAAGGCGTCCACGCAGCGCAGGGTCACCTCGACGAGCACACCGAGCGCGCCGAGCGACACCCGCGCGGCGGCGAAGACGTCCGGGTTCTCGTCGGCGGAGCAGCGCAGCACCTCCCCGGTGCCGGTGACCAGGGTGATCGCCTCGACGAAGGTGGACAGGCAGCCAAAGCCGGCGCCGGTGCCGTGGGTGCCCGTGGAGATCGCCCCGGCGACCGTCTGCGCGTCGATGTCGCCGAGGTTGGGCAGGGCGAGGCGGTGTCGGGCGAGCAGGCCGTTGAGGGCGTGCAGGGTCATCCCTGCCGGTACGGTGACGAGCCTGTGCTCGAGGTCGACGCTGACCATGGTGTCGAGCTCGGACAGCTCCATCCGCCGGTCGTCGGCGAGCGCGATGGCGGTGAATGAGTGGCCGCTGCCGGCCACCCGGATCCGGCCGCCGGAGGCGGCGGCGGCCCGGACGGCCTCGGCGACGTCA
This sequence comes from Micromonospora sp. NPDC005087, assembly GCF_042872965.1. Taxonomy (NCBI): domain Bacteria; kingdom Bacillati; phylum Actinomycetota; class Actinomycetes; order Micromonosporales; family Micromonosporaceae; genus Micromonospora; species Micromonospora sp. NPDC005087. The sequence goes on from NZ_JBIALB010000002.1 coordinate 21,233, forward strand.
GCCGGCGAGCCGGGGCGGAGGATTGCGCTGGCGCTGCCACGCTGGTTACCGGCCCAGTTGGACCAGCGGGCGGTGAGCGGTGCGGTGCCGACCATGCTCGCTCCTCGAAAATGAATATGAAGTGACTTCATATCAGGAACGTTGTAGCTGGTAAATACCGCAATTGCGGTCCGCTCGTTGTACCGGTAGTCACGGACTCGTGACGTGGAGATATGTTCATCCGTCGAAGGGGGGTGGCGCCGAGTGTCCACACCAGCCGCCACGACCGGGCCGCTGCGCCGCGTACCGGTGCAGGGTCGAAGTGTCGCGCGGGTACAGCGCATGTTGGACGCCTGCGCCGAACTCGTCGACGAGGTGGGGTACGAAGGGCTGACCACGACCGTGCTCGCCGAGCGCGCCGAGGTGGCGATCGGGTCGGTCTACCAGTTCTTCCCGGACAAGCGGGCGATCGTGCAGGCATTGACCCTGCGCACGATGGAGTCCTACCTCCAGCGGCTGGACGAGCGGTTCGCCTCGGACGAGATGACCCACTGGTGGGACGGCGTCGACGCGGGGATCGATGAGTACATCACGATGCACCGCACCGTCCCCGGCTTCCGTACCCTGCACTTCGGCGACGTGGTCGACCTGCACCTGCTCGATGAGCAGCGCGACAACAACGGCGTGATCGCCGACCAGTTGGCGCGGGTGCTCACCGAGCGTTTCGGGCTGACCGACGTCCCGAAGCTCCGCTTCGTCCTCGAGATCGCGGTGGAGGCGGCCGACGCGCTGATCAAGCTCGCGTTCCGCCGGAGGTCCGACGGCGACGAGCGGGTGCTGCTCGAGGCCAAGGCGCTGATCCGGGAGTACCTGCACCGCCAGGTCGACGGCCCGGAGAGCGCGCGGTCGACCGCCGAGCAGCAGGCCGCGGCCGCCCAGCCCGCCTGACCCGGCCCGCCGGGTGGGCGGACCGGGCAGCGGGGGTGGCGTCAGAGGAACGCCTGCCCCTCACCCCGGTAGGTGGGCACGGTCGCCACGATCGCGTCCCCGTCGACCAGGTGCAGCTCGTTGACCCGTTCGCACAGCTCACCGGCTTTGGCGTGTCGGAACCACACCCGGTCGCCGATGGCCAGGGTTGCCGCCGCCGCGCCGGCCAGCGGGGTCTGCACCTCACCGGCCCCCTCGGTGCCGACCAGCTTCAGGCCGGCCGGCAACCACGGTCGGGGCAGTCGGCTGTCGGCGGCCGGGCCGGAGGCGATCCAGCCGCCGCCGAGCACGGTCGCCAGCTCCGGCGTCGGCCGACGCACCACCGCGCAGGCGAAGAACGCCGCCGGGGTGGGCCGCCAGGCACGGTAGGCGTCGAACAGCGTCGGCCCGTACAGGCCCGATCCCGCGGTGACCTCGGTGACCGCGGGATCGGCGCTGGTCGCGGCCACGCTGCCGGTGCCGCCACCGTTGACGAACTCCAGGTCGGCGTGCTGACGGACCGCGGCCACCGCCGCGCTCCGGCGGGCCAGCAACTCGCGGTACGACCCGCGCTGGGCCAGCCGGATCGCGCCGGCCAGCAGCGCCTGCCCCGGCGGCGCGTCGCCCAGGCCGGCGATCTGCGCCTCGTACGACATGAGGCCGACCAGCCGGAAGCCGGCGCGGCCGGCGACGGTGGCGGCGAGCGCGCCGGCCGCTCGGGCGCTGTGCACCGGTGAGCGGCGGACGCCGACGTGCACCCGCCCGCGCAGCGGTCGCCAGGAGGCGTCCAGGTCAAGGCAGAGCCGCAGCTCGGCGCGCTGCCCGGGGGCTCGCACGGCGTCGATGAGATCGAGCTGCCCGCTGCCGTCGATCATCAGGGTGATCGCGGCGGCCAGCGCCGGGTCGGCTGCCACCTCGGCGAGCGCCGAGCGGTCCGCGCTGGGGTACGCGACCAGCACGTCGTCGCTCACCCCCGCCCGGACCAGCCAGATCGCCTCGGGCAGGGTGAACGCCATCACGCCCCGCCAACCGGGCCGGGCGAGCGCCCGGCTGATCAGCTCCCGGCTGCGGACCGACTTGCTAGCCAGTCGGACCGGTTTGCCGGCGGCGCGGTCGGCCAGGGCGGCCGAGTTGGCGTCGAAGGCGGTGAGATCCACCACCGCGTACGGCGGGTCGAGGTGGGCGGTCGCGCGATCCAGGCGCTCGCGAAGTTTGTCGCTTTCGATGGCCACGTGTGCACGCTAACTGTCTGACGGCAAATGCGAAACACCCTCGCGTATAACCCGGGCTGCGGTTGGTGCCTTCGGCGGCCTAGGCTCAGCGAGCAGGAGAATGTCGCGAGTGGGATGGCTCCCCACCGGGTCTAGAGTGTTCCACCGGGAATGCCCAGCGATGGGCCGGCACGTGGAGGTACGGCCATCGAAAGCCAGAACAGCGGCGAGTCGCACGGCGTGTCGCGCTCCGGAGGCCAGCCGGGCAACGCCGCCAACCAGTCCGGCGGCAGCCAGGTCGATTCATCCGGCTACGCCGCCATCCGGTCAGTGCTGCGCATCCGGCCGTTCCGCCGGCTCTGGATCGTGCTCGGCGCGGCCTCCTTCGGTGACTGGCTCGGCCTGCTGGCCACCTCGGTCTTCGCCGCCTCCCAGGTGCAGGGCAGCACTGCCCAGGGCGCGGTCTTCGGTGGCGTCATCGCCATCCGGCTGCTGCCCGCACTGGTGCTCGGACCGATCGCCGGCGTCCTCGCCGACCGGTTCGACAGACGCTGGACGATGGTCATCTGCGACCTGCTCCGGTTCGTCCTGTTCGCGTCCATCCCGATGGTGGCGCTTGCCGGCGCCAGCGGCGCGGTGGTGGTCCTGTGGGCGACCATCGCCACCTTCCTGATCGAGTCGATCACCCTGATCTGGATCCCGGCCAAGGAGGCCGCGGTCCCCAACCTGATCCCGCGCGCCCGGCTGGAGGCGGCCAACCAGCTCACGCTGATCACCACGTACGGCCTGACCCCGGTGCTCGCCGCGCTGGTCAGCGCCGGTCTGGACCGCAGCGTCCGGGGCGTGACCGGCGGCAACTTCCCGGACTGGGCCGAGCCGGCCCAACTGGCCCTCTGGTTCAACTCCCTGTCCCGGCTGGCCACCGCCCTGGTCGTCGCGTTCGGCATCAGGGAGATCAGCCAGGGGCAGACTGCCGAGGGCGACCGCCACGAGCAGAGCATGCTGCGCCAGTTCAAGGAGGGCTGGCAGTTCATCGGCCAGACCCCGCTGGTGCGTGGGCTGGTCCTCGGCATCCTGGGCGCGTTCGCCGGGGGCGGCATCGTCATCGGCACCGCGAAGTTCTTCGCCAGCTCGCTGGGTGCCGGTGACGCCGCGTTCTCGCTGCTCTTCGGTGCCATCTTCGTCGGCCTGGCACTCGGCATCGGGCTCGGCCCGATGATCGTCAAGGAGATGTCCCGGCGCCGCTGGTTCGGCATGAGCATCGTGCTGGCCAGCGCCGCCGTGATGACCCTCGCCTTCGCCATCCACCTGTCCATGGCGATCGTCGGCGCGGTGCTGGTCGGCGCCGGCGCCGGGATGGCCTTCCTGGCCGGCACCACGCTGCTCGGCGGCGAGATCAGGGACGAGGTGCGCGGCCGGGTCTTCGCCGTCGTGCAGATCGGCACCCGGCTGGTGCTGATCCTGGCCATCGCGCTGAGCAGCCTGCTCGCCGGTGTCGGTGGCTCGCGCAAGCTGGAGATCGCCGACCTGGGCCTGTCCGTCTCGTCGACCCGGCTGCTGCTGCTCGCCGCCGGGGTCGCCGGCATCTTCGCCGGGATCAGCGCGTTCGGTCAGATGGACGACAAGAAGGGCGTCCCGGTCCTCGCCGACCTCTGGGGCTCCATCCGGGGTCGCCCGCTGATGCCGGCCGAGCCGTTCGTCTCCGCCGGGCTCTTCGTGGTCTTCGAGGGCGGTGAGGGCGCCGGCAAGTCCACCCAGCTCGCCGCGCTCGCCGAGCGGCTGCGCGGCCAGGGGCGCGACGTCGTGGTCACCCGCGAGCCGGGGGCGACCGGGGTCGGTCAACGAATCCGGTCGCTGGTGCTGGACACCTCCGGCGACGAGGCGCCCTCGCCGCGCGCCGAGGCGCTGCTCTACGCCGCCGACCGGGCGCACCACGTGGCCGCCGTGGTGCGACCCGCGCTGGTCCGTGGCGGCGTGGTGATCAGCGACCGGTACGTCGACTCGTCCCTGGCGTACCAGGGCGCGGGGCGGACACTCCCGGTCGACGAGGTCTCCTGGCTCTCCTCCTGGGCCACCGGCGGGCTCAAGCCCGACCTGGTGGTGCTGCTGGACGTCGAGCCGCAGACCGGCCTGTCCCGGGTGGCATCGCGCAGCGCGGGCGTCGACCGGCTGGAGGCCGAGTCGATCGCGTTCCACGAGCGTGTCCGGTACGCCTTCCTCGACCTGGCCGCCGCCGACCCGAAGCGCTACCTGGTGCTCGACGGGTCCCGACCGGCCGAGGAGATCACCCGGCAGGTGGTCCGACGCGTCGAGGAGATGCTCGGAAATCCGGGCGGCATCGTGCACCCCAGGCCGGCGCAGGGTCCGGACACCTCGGTGCAGCCGGAGTTATCCGACGCGGAGCTGGTGACGATGGAGCATCGAACCTGATGCCGGAGGTCTTCGCCGACCTGGTCGGTCAGGACGAGGCGGTGACCGAGCTGCGCCGGGCCGCCGCCGCGGCGGCGGCCGTGTTGCGCGTGGGCGCGGCCGACCGTTCGCCCGCGCTGATCGCCGCCGGCCCGGCCGGCACGGACGGCGGGGCCGGTGCACCGGCCCGGGTCGACCCGAGCGCCGGGATGACCCACGCCTGGATCTTCACCGGGCCGCCCGGCTCCGGCCGCTCGGTCGCCGCCCGCGCCTTCGCCGCCGCCCTGCAGTGCGTCCACGGCACCGGCTGCGGCGAGTGCCCCGGCTGCCACACCACGATGGGCGGCACCCACGCCGACGTCCGGATGGTGGTGCCGGAGGGGCTCTCCATCGGCGTCGGCGAGATGCGCGCGCTGGTGCTCCGCGCGGCCAGCACCCCGTCCGGCGGGCGCTGGCAGGTGGTGATCATCGAGGACGCCGACCGGCTCACCGAGGCGGCTGGCAACGCGCTGCTCAAGGCGATCGAGGAGCCCCCACCGCGTACCGTGTTCCTGCTCTGCGCCCCCTCCACCCACCCGGACGACATCTCGGTGACCATCCGGTCGCGCTGTCGCGTCGTACCCCTGCGGCAGCCGCCGGCCACGGCGGTGGCCGAGGTGTTGGTCCGTCGGGACGGCATCGCCCCCGACGTGGCGCAGTGGGCGGCGGCGGCCGCGCAGGGGCACGTGGGTCGGGCCCGCCGGCTGGCCCGCGACCCGGAGGCCCGCCAGCGGCGCGAGGCGGTGCTCGCGGTGCCTCGCCGGCTGACCGGCGTCGGCGCGGCGTTCGACGCGGCGTCCGCACTGATCGAGGCGGCCGAGGCGGAGGCCGAGGCGTCGGTCACCGAGGCCGACGCGACCGAACGGGCGGCGCTGGAGACCGCGCTCGGCGCCGGCGGCACCGGCCGGGGCGCGGCCGGCGCGATGCGGGGCGCCGCCGGGCAGCTCAAGGAGCTGGAGAAGCGGCAGAAGTCGCGGGCCACCCGGGCTCAACGGGACGCGCTGGACCGGGCGCTGGTCGACCTGGCCGGTTTCTACCGGGACGCGCTCACCATGGCGCTGCGCGCTCCGGTCGCCCCGGTGCACACCGACACCGCCGTGCTGGCCGGCGCCGGGGCACAGAAGTGGGACGCCGAGGGGTCGCTGCGCCGGCTGGAGGCCGTGCTCGCCTGCCGGGCGGCTATCGAGGCGAACGTCAAGCCACGGATCGCCGTCGAGGCGATGATGCTCGCCCTCTGGAAGGGCTGACCCGCACCCTCCGTGCCGTGGTCCCGCCCGCCGGACCGGTCATCCACAGGCATCGACACGCGCGATTGCTGTGCGGTACGGTCCGGTGTGCTGTTGTGACGGTGACGGCACGCTCAGTGATGGGTCATCCGGGAGGAGTCGGCCGATGCCGCGGGGGGAGATCGACGAAGCCTGGATCGAGGAGGCGGTTCGGCGCTACCGCCGGATCGAGTCGCTCCAGGCCGAGTTCGACCAGGCGGTCTCGACCGTCGAGGTCACCGTCCGCTCGCCGGACGGGCTGGTCGAGGTGGTGGTCACCGCCGGTGGGCGGATCACCGACGTCCGGTTCCTTGGGCCGCTGCACAGCCGCAGCCCGCGAGACGTGGCCGGCTCCGTGCAGGCCGCGGTCACCGCCGCGGCCGACGCCGCCGAGTGGGCCCGGGAGAAGCTGCACAACGAGACGTTCGCCGCCTACCGACCGCTCGCGGGGGCCTGAGATGGACACACTGCGCGCGCTCTCCGCCCGGCTGGACGAGGCGAGCACCACGCTCACCGCCCTGTCCCGCACGGTCACCGCCAGCGATCCGGCCCAGGCAGCCTTCGGCACGGACGCCCCGGGGCGGCCCGGCGAGATCGGCCGCGCCCTGCACCGGCAGTGGACCGCCGCCACCGACGACCGGGCCCGCGAGGCACGCGCCGCCGCCGGTCGGCTGGCCGCCGCCGCCTCGGCCGTGCGCGAGGCCGCCGACCGCTACGGCGAAGTCGACCGGGCCGCCCGCCGCCGCATCACCGGGGAGCCCTGATGGACCCGCTGGACCGGCTCGCCGAGCCCGGCCTGGACCTGCTGCGCCGGGTGGACACACTGCTGGCCGCCGGGGTCCCCGAGGGGCACCGGGTCTGGCCGCTGCTGCGCCGGATGCAGGTGCTCCCGGGCGACGCGGTCCGCGGCTTCCTCGACCTTCATCCGGCGCCGCTCGCCGGCGCCGGGCACGCGGTGCGCCGGCTGGTCCGGGGGTACGACGACGTCTCCGCCGCGCTCAGCGACCCCGTGCTCTGGTCCGGCCCAGCCGCCTCGGCCTACGGGCAGGAGCGGGCGGCACTGCTGCGCCACCTCGACGAGGGGCCGGAGAGCCTGGTCGGGCGCCTGGAGTCCACGGCCGGATACGCCGACGCCCTCGCCGACTGGGTGGAGGGCACCCGGCTCGCCCTGGCCCGCACCCTGGCCGACATCCTCCGCTCGGCCGAGGCGGTCGCCGTGGTCGCCGCCACGGCCACGGGCATGCCGCTCCGGCCCGGCCCGGTGGGGCCGGGCGTGGCCGATGCGGCCGAGATCGCCGCGCGGGTGCTGGCGGTGCTCTGCGTCGCGTACGACGGTGCCGAGACGCTGCTGCACCAATGGGCGCCGAGCCTGGCCGAGTCCGCCTGGCGGCCGCCGGTGGACGGTCGACCCCGGCACGACCAGACCACCCAGGTCGGCTGGTAGCCGGCCGACCGCGCCCCGGACAGGCCACGGCGTCGCCCGCGGGCGCCCGGCCTGAGCCGGCACCGACGGCGACGCCGTGGTCTTCCCCCTGCACCCCCCGCAGGTCTGCCTCCACTCAACGCCGCCCGGACGCGTTTGTCCCCTACTGCGGCCAGGATTCAACCGTCCGGGCGAGGAGCAACGGCACGACGGGTGGCCCTGCCATCGGTCAAGTCGACGGTCATGGATGGCAGCGGGCGGTAGTCGCCCGGCGACGGCCGACGCGCCCTCCGGCGGTGATCCGTCGTAGGGTGGGGTGCATGGGCATGCTCTGCGCGGTCAGCTTCAACCGGTACGGGCGCCTCTACTACCTCGACCCCGGCGAGTTGCGCCCGCAGGTCGGCGACAAGGTGCTGGTGCCGACCGACGACGGGCCCGAGGTGGCCGAGTGCGTCTGGGCCGCACAGTGGGTGACCGAGGAGACCGAAGGCTTCCCCCGGCTGGTGGGGCTGGCCGGCGACGACGATCTGCGCCGGGACGAGGCGCTGCGTCGGCGCAAGGCCGAGGCCAAGGTGGCCGCGAAGCGGCTGATCCGCGCGCACGGCCTGCCGATGAAGGTGGTTGCCGTCGACCACGTGCTCGGCTCCACCGAGGGTGGCGGCGAGCGCAGCACCGTCTACTTCACCGCGCCGCACCGGGTGGACTTCCGCTCCCTGGTCCGTGACCTGGGCGCCACCCTGCACTGTCGCGTCGAGCTGCGGCAGCTCTCCGCACGGGACTCCGCGCGGGTGCAGGGCGGGATCGGCTCGTGCGGGCGGGACCTGTGCTGCGCCACGTTCCTCACCGACTTCGAGCCGGTGACCATCCGGATGGCCAAGGACCAGGACCTGCCGCTGAATCCGCTGCGCATCTCCGGCGCGTGCGGCCGGCTGATGTGCTGCCTGAAGTACGAGCACCCGCTCTACCAGCGTTTCCAGGAGACCGCCCCGACCGTCGGCAGCCGGGTCTCGACGCCGGAGGGCGACGGCCGCGTGGTCGGCCACAGCGTCCCCCGTGACGCGGTGACGGTCCGGCTCGACGCCGACGGCTCCCGCTGCTCCTGCTCCCGCGCCTCCGTCTGCGCCCCCCGCCAGGCCCACGACCAGCACTACACGTCCTGACCCCGCAGGGCCCCGTCCGACCGGTCAGTGCAGGACTATGGGGGGTTCGGCCAGGCGGGGGGTCAGGGGGGACTTCGGGGTCAGCCAACTGGCGGTGGGGGACTGGTCGGGGTTGACCTGCCAGTCGCGGGAGACCCGGTCGACGGCCACCGGGTAGATGGTGAGCGTGCCGTCGGGGTCGATGCGCAACCGCAGGAACGCCTTCGAGTCCTCGATGCCCTGACCGGCGAAGAGTTCGTTGACGTTCACCCCGAACGACCCCGCCACCAGCAGGTACGCCGCCACCAGTTGACTGGCCAGCAGGCCGCTCACCGGGCCGTAGAGCACCGCCGCGGCGACCACCGGCAGCGGCCACGGCCAGTCGTAGAGCGGCAGCGCCAACCAGGCCCAGGTGCCGGCGGCGGCCAGCCCGACGTGTGCCAGGCCGTGGCTGACGCCGAGGATCCAGTGCCGCGCGTGCCGCTTGCCGCTCGCGCTCGGCGGTTTGGCGAACAGAGCCGCCGCCAGCACTGTCACGAGCAACATCAACACCAGCGGTACGGTGAACAGCCGCTGATCGGTGGCGTCCGCCCAGTTCGCGGCCGCGCCCGCCATGGCCAGCATCAGCAGCGTGTGCAGGGTGCCGAGCAGGGTGGTGAAACCGGGGTTGCGGAACGGCAGCCGGGGGAAGATGCCCCAGCCGTAGCGGCGCGAGCGGGCCGCGTCCGGATAGCGGGCCACCAGGTCGTACGGCTGGGCACGGCTGGCCCGCCGGGCCAGGGTGTCCCGCGGCGGCACCTCGATGCGCTCCGGCAGCTTGTGCGTCGGGTAGAGGTACGCCCCACCGCCGCCGCAGGTGATCAGCTGCCGGGTCGGCCCCGCGTAGCGGGCGTAGTGGTGCAGGTCGCCGGAGAGCAGCAGACGGACCTGCGCCCCGGTCGGGTCGATGATCGTTCGGATGAAGTAGTCGACCGAGTCGTACGCCGTCGGATGGTCGGCGGCCTTGACCCAGGCCGGCGCCGGCGTCGCGATGATCACCTTCGACTCCGGGCCGAGCCGCCGGGCCACCTCGTCGAAGTACGCCAGCTGCGGGTCGTCCAGGTACGAGCCGGACTGGTCGTCGACGCCGAGCAGCCACCAGCCGGCCGGCAACTCCACGGCGAAGTACGAGCGCGACTGCCCGGTGCCCCAGCCGCCGAAGTGCCGGTCCCTGGAGCGGACGAACAACCGCAGGAAGGCGGTCAGGCCGTCGTACCAGTCGTGGTTGCCTGGCACCGCGAAGAGGGTGGGCCGCTCCGGCGGGGTCGCTGGCAGCGCGGCCTGGTAGGGGCCCTTGCAACGATCCTCGTACGAGGCGTAGGCCGCCGACGGGTACACCTGGTCGCCACCCATCACCAGGGTCTGCGCCCGGGGCAGCCGGTGCCCGTCCACGGTCAGCTCCGGCTGTGCCAGCAGGTACGCCACCGAGTAGGTGGCGTTGAAGCCATCACCCAGGTCGGCCACGTAGTCGAGCCACAGCCCGCCGTCCGGCCCAGCCTGGCGGAAGGCGTCGTCGCCGAACGCGTTCTGCAACTCGCGCTTGTCCAGGTACGCCCCGAAGAGCATCGCCAGCAGCGTCCGGATGCCGGTGCTGATCAGCAGGAACGGGGCCAGCCACGGCACCGGCTTGCGCGGCGTGAAGCCCAGCTCCAGCGGGTCGGTGGTGCGGGGCCGGTGGGCGATCCGCTCCCCGGCCGGCGGGCCGTCGGGACGTCCGTCCGCCGGGTCCTGCTGGTCGGGGCGGTCGAGGGGGGCGTGATCGTCGCTCACCCGCCGCAGCGTAGTACCGACCCGGATGATCCGCTGTCCGGTAAACGTCCAGATGACGGCGGTTGTCCGGTTGATGGCAGCGGGCGGGGAGGGGGGTACCCCGTTCGGGCGACGGCCGTGGGGGTGCCGTACACTTGACGATCGTTGCCGCCTTAGCTCAGTCGGCTAGAGCGACGCACTCGTAATGCGTAGGTCGACGGTTCGATTCCGTCAGGCGGCTCGGCACGGAAGCCCAGGTCATCGGCCTGGGCTTCGCCGTTTCCCGAGGTCGACAACACCGCCGCCGGCCGTGCCAGTCCGCAGATAGTCCGCACCCCGCGCAGCGACCGCCTCGTCCAGCCGGTTGGCGACCGCGTCCAGGTCGTCACCGAACAGCCCCGCGTACACGTCCAGCGTCATCGACGCCGAGGCGTGCCCGAGCATCCGCTGCACCGCCTTGACGTTGGCGCCCGCCGCCACGGCCAGACTCGCCGCCGTGTAGGGCGCTCCACCTGGTCCCCGTCCCAGGAGGCTGGACGGTCTGCGACTGCCCGACGAGGAGATCCGCTCTTTACTCAGCTGGGCGCCCACAAACGTCAACGGATCGGCGCAGGTGTCATCCGTGCCTGGCTCACGCGAGCGTTACCGCCGTCGCCGCCGGTTGATGAAACGGGCGAAATCGGTGCACGCAAAGCGATCCTCCCGTAACCATGGGCGGATGGGGCGACCATCGGAGCCGGCGCAGACCGGGGGCATCATGCGCGGCGAGGAGGACGCCCAGCAGGCCAGCTTCCTGGAGCTGTTCTTCGACCTGGTGTTGGTCTTCGCCCTGGTCGGGGTCGTCAGCAGGATGGGGCCGGACCTTCTCTCCGACAATGTGGGCGTGCGCTGGCTGTCGCTGCTGTACGCGGCCGTTCTGGCCCTGCCGTTGCTGTGGCTGTGGACGACCACCGCGTACCTCACCAGCCGGTTCGACTACCGCAACGGCTGGATTCAGCTGCTGGTCCTGGTCAGCGCGTTCGGCCTGCTGATCATGGCGACGTCCCTGTACGAGTTCGAGCAACACGGCGCCACCTTCGCCATCGTGTACGTGGTGCTGCACATCGGACGCCCCTTGGTGCTCCGGCCCCTGTTACGGGAGCACGAGCAGGTACGGGAGCTCTACACCCGCCTGGCCATCTGGGCCAGCATCTCCGGCGTCATTTGGCTCGCCGGGGCGGCGATGCGCGGAAACCTCCGGCTCGCCCTATGGTTGATCGCCATCACCGTGGACCTGGTCGTGGCGCGGGTCAGATGGCCGGTACCCGGCCTGGGCCGGCCACCGACCAGCGCGTGGGCGATGGCCAGCAGCCGATACCTCCCCGAGCGCTACCAGCAACTGTTGTTGATCGCGCTCGGCGAGACGGTGCTGTCCATAGGCCTCACCTACGCCACCCACCCCACCACGCTCGCCGCAAAGGCGGCCCTGGTGGTCACGTTCCTGTCGTCCGTGCTGATGTGGCGGATCTACTTCTATCGCGCGGGCCAGGTGCTGGCCGAGGCCGTCGAGATGTCGTCGAACCGGGCAGCTGCCGGCGGGATCGTCGGTGTGGCCCATCTGCTCATGGTTCTCGGCATCACCTTGGCCGCGGCTGGCGCGGAAATCGTGTTGGCGCATCCGGAGGGGCCCTCCGTGCCGGCCTGGCTCGTGGTCATCCTCGGCGGGCCGGCGATCTTCCTGTTCGGCCGCAGTCGGCTGGAACGGGTCGTCTTCAACCGGCTCGCCGTGCGCCGGCTCGTCGGCATCGGCGTTCTGGTCCTGCTGGCGCCGCCGCTGTTCTTCGGCCCGCCGCTGCTTGCCGCCATCGTCGCTGCGGTCGTGCTGCTCGGCGTCGCCGTTGCGGACGCTCGACGCGCCGCCGGCCGCCCACTGGAGGCCCCGTCCCCGTCCGCCTAGCAGAGGCGGTCCGCATCCAGTCCGCAAGAGGTCCACAGATGATGGGGAAGCGTTGAGGGATGTCGGAAGGATTTCCGCTGCCAGGCCCCCATGTGCCCAGGTCGGCGGCACGGGCAGTTTGATCTCGTAATGCGTAGGTCGACGGTTCGATTCCGTCAGGCGGCTCCACCAGAAGGCCCAGGTCACCGGCTTGATCGCCGATCATGACCTGGGCCTTCTCCATGCTCTCGCCAGGCCGAGCAGCCAAGCGAGCAGCCAAAGCCTCATACACCTGACCACAGCGCCCCCTCCATCCGCGACGCGGCCTCCTGACGATTCGTTGCTTGGTCGTGGTCGTCGCGCTGCTCGCCCTGCCCCGTGCCGTAATTTGTCGCGCCCGGGGCCGACTACCCGTTGACGAGGCTAACGTTGTTAGCCTACGGTCAGGCTAACGCTGTTAGCCAGATCCGAGGAGAGTTTATGATCACCAGCAGTTCCACCGTGTCGACCACATCGGCGCGGTCGCCGCGATCTGGCCGCGATCGGATCGCAAGGATCATGTTGTGGCTTGCCGCCGTCGGCGCCGCCGGTGCCGCGCTCACCGCGGCCGGCACGGTTTGGGACGCCGATGGCGGGACCAAAGTCGTCGAGACCTGGCGAGCCTACGGCCTCGTCGTCTTCGCGGGCCTGTTCGTGCTGCTTGCGCTGGCGCCGCGCAGCTACCGAGGTGTGTGGGAGCTGGTGATCTTCCACAAGATCGCGCTCACGGTGACCGCCTTGCTCTACGCCGCTCACGCCGGCATCGCCGACACCGCAACGATCGTCGGTTGGGATGGCACCGTCTCTGTGCTCCTCGTCGGCGCCTACGTGTTGAGTCGCGGTTGGACGTCGTCCCCGGACTGGCGCGGCACCACCCAGCGCGCCGGATGAGGGCGCTGATAGCGATCCCGGCTTGTCCGAGGCGCTGGTGAACCGCCGCGGCGAGGTGGTCGACGCGGCCGAGCGGATCCTGGAACGTGAAGGCCCAGACGCGGTGACCATGCGGCGCCTCGCCGACGAACTGCGGATCCAGGCACCCTCGCTGTACAAGCACATCGCCGGCAAGACCGAGATCGAAGCTGCACTGCAACAGCGCGCGCTGGAACGGCTCGGTGCCGTGCTGGCCGGGGCCAGCGCCGACCTGGCCACGCTCGTCGCCGCCTACCGGCGATGGGCGCTTGAGCACCCTCGCCTCTACGAGCTCAGTGCCCGCCATTCCCTGAATCGTCCACGTCTCGCGTCCGGCGTCGAGGCCGCGGCGGCCGCGCCCCTGTTGAAGGTCACCGGCGGCAACGTCGCAGCCGCGCGTGCCATCTGGGGCCTCGCGCACGGCCTTGTCGATCTCGAGCTGGCCGACCGATTCCCACCCAACGCCGACCTCGACGCGGCTTGGGCCCACGCGATCAGCGCGTTCGCCATCTATTGCACACCACAGCTCGACGGCGACCCGTGACACACGCACCTTTCTCACGATGCCGAACGGAGGTCGGCCTCATGACGGACGCAGGCTCTCACGCCGACTTTTCCGAGGGGCCGCCTGAGAAGCACGTACAGGCGTCGACAGGGCGCCAACCGGCGGCGGTCAGGGCTGCGCCGGGTCCGACCAGTGGCATGACGGCCAGTTGCGCTCCCGGTCCGGCCTTGGCCGACGTGAGTCGGGGTCATGCGGCGGCAGCCAAGTAAGGGCCGTGGCTGATGCGGTGGAGTAGCTGTTCTCCGATGAACCTGGTGTAGGCTTGGGGGATGGCTTGCGACAGCTCAGCACGCGTCATCCAGTCGATGCCCATCGCCGCGGCTCCCTCGGCGTGGGTGAACTTGTAGCCGCGGGTCATTTGACCACCGCCACCGGTGCCGTAGACCCCGCCGATAGGGCGCTTCGAGCAGTGGCAGCCCCCGGCGCCCATCAACAGCATGTTGGATGCGAACCGATGATGCCGCCTCAGCCACCGACCGCCCGCGCGTAGGCCGAACTCGCTTCCGCACAGGATGCGGGATCCCAGCATCCGGGGGGTGGCCTCGACGTCCTCGACAACCCACGGGAGGCCGGACGCGGCAAGCCTGCGGAGCGTCGCGTCGAGCATCCAGCCCGTCCCGTCACCCCCTACGCGACTCACGAGAGCGCTGTGATCATGGCAAGGCGGGGAGGCATGGACGGCATCGAAGCCGTCAAGCGGGAACGTGAGTGCGTCGCTCCGTACGAAGGCAAACGGGTACCGCGCCTGTGGACGGATGTCCACGCCGACCACCTCGAACCCCGCCAGGTGGTAGCCCATCGCCGCACCGCCGGCACCGCAAAACAGGTCGAGCAACCGTGGGCGAGGCATCAGCGCGCTCCCGCCGCAGTTGGCAGCAGTGACGAGAGCAACCGCACAGGACGATGGCAGCCCACGGCCCTTGCCGAGCGTCGACGGACCTGCTGCACAGAGCTTGTGAGCGAGGAGTCGCACCGGCAGCGACCGCCATGCCGAGTCAGCAGAGAGTCAGCATGGCTGCTTGCCGCGCGATGATGACGGCTGAAGGGGGTGACACGGCCCCGGTGCGTGAGGGCACGAGACGACGTCGGTTGATACCAGCCGGCAACGCCGACCAGGCTCCCCCCGACGGGGGTCATGCCCGCGGCGAGCAAGCAGCCGGCAGCAGAGGCGGCTTGACATCCGTGGCTGACATCATCGCTGGCGGCCGAGGCCGGACATGCTCATACGGATCTGGCCTCCGGCCCGGACCCAGTGGACGTCAGCGGACGCTGCGACTCTTGCCGGAAGCGCCTTGTAAGCGAGTGTCCGTGGCCAAGCGTCGGGTCGTCTCTGGCCCGTCTGCGGCCGAAGCCTCAAGCTTCCGCGCCGGTCGGCCGGACTGCGGGCGCCCGGGCGAGTCGCCACCGCGTCGCGCCGTAGCCGAGCAGGAAGGCGATCGCGGCCCCGCCCAGGCTCGGAATCAGGGTCGCGGCGAGGGCCGGTCGGTTCGGAGCAGTCAGGGCGCCGAAGAACGGGTCAGCGGTCACGTACAGCGACCCGCAGATTGGGATGACGACGGCCACCGTAACCGCCCACCAGCGGTTGAGTAGCGCGGCCAGGCCGATCCCAACGATCGCGAACAGCGGGACGCCGGCCGCCGCACGAAGCACCACCGGCCACACCGACTCCTCGGCCAAGATCTGCACCGGCAAGAAGATGTCCTTCGAGGCCAGCTCGCGCCGAACCCAGTGGTCGGCGACCACTCTGGACGCCAGTGGCAGCACGGCGGCGAGGTCGGCCACGGCGAGGAGCAGACCGAACAGCGCGGCCGCGCCCGCCTTCGCCACCAGGTACCGGCCGGGACGGGGCGGCGGGGGGAGCCGGGCCGGCGACGATTCCAGGGCCGGCAGGGAGAGCCGGGCCGGGCGGCCGGTCAGTCGTGGATCACGCAGTACCAGGAACGCCCCGGCCGCCAGCGCGGCCAGTTGAGCCCAGCCGAGGCCCGAGGTGTGGATCGCCTTGACGTCGAAGTGGTACGCGTCAAGCTGTTCTTCTAGGGTCTGCGGGTCGTAGTAGACGTAGAACATGTAGGCGTCGTCGTTGAACGAAAGACTGCTCAGGCCGGCGAACGCGACCAGGGGCGGCAGGAGCCACAGCGTCCGACTGCGGGCCAACCCCAGCAACTCCTGACGCAACAGACTGCTCATCGGCGTCAATCTACCCGTTGGCCGATTTGGCTCGCGGACGGCGCCGGGCGGGGCCAGGTCCTGCTTACGTCTGCCTTTGGCGGCCAGGTGGCGAACAGATCCGCTGTCTCACCGGTCGGTTGCCGTCCGGGTGATCGCCCGTGGGAGCTTTGCTACCGGCAGTGGCGAGGAGCAGCCAACCGAGCAGCCAAGTCCGCGGACGTCAGCGGACTGGTGCGCACACCGGCGCCAGCCGGATCGAGCGGCGCAGCGCCAAGACGTCAGGGTCGCTAGCGACTCGTAATGCGCAGTGACCGCCTCGTCCAAGACGTTGGCGACCGCGTCCAGGTCGTCACCGAACAGGCCGGCATACACGTCCAGGGTCATCGAACTACGGAGGAGAGCCGGCATGCAGGTGGCCGTTCGTGAGGCGACGGTGTCCGACGCTGCGGTTTTAGGCGGTCTTCGGTGGCGGCGGCTGACCGAGGAACGCGGCTACACCGGAACAGACCGCGCCGCCTTCATGGAGCTGTTTTCCACTTGGGTCGTCCACCACCTGTCAACCCACCTGCCCTTCCTCGCCCAGGTAGACGAAGACGTAGTCGGCATGGCATGGTTGATCGTCGCTGACCGAGTACCCACTCCCGCGCAGCACGTTCGGCGCAGCGGCGACGTCCAGTCGGTGTATGTGGTGCCTGAGCTACGCGACTGCGGGACCGGTCCGGCTCTTCTGGAGGCCGTACTGGTCGAGGCCCGCAAGCTGGACCTGGAGCACGTGACCGTCCATTCCAGTGAACGAGCAGTGCCCTTCTACCAGCGGGTGGGCTTCCAGCATGACCAGCGCTGGCTCCGCTGGCAGCCGGAGTGAAACCGCTTCCTCCGCTGGGACTCGTGATCATGTCGAGCATCTGGTGGGACTCGGGTGTCAAGCATGTCCCGTGACAGGACACTCGGCGAGCCGTTTGTGATCCGACAGCTGATGTGCGACGCAGCTCCGCCAGGTGATATGGGACAGGGTCCGGCGATCGAGGGGTGGCAGGTTAGCCGCCGACCAACGTCCTGTCGTAGCCGATGAGCGAGCACGTCGTTCCGCCGCCCGTTGAGAAAACCGATTGCGAGTGGCCGGCACCGGATGTCTGGTTGATCGGCCACCAGTCACAGGAGGGAACATGACGCCCATGTTGCTCCCCACCCTCCGCTGGCTCAGTCGAGTTCGGACAGGAAGGCACTGGCAGCGGCAGCGAACTGCGCTTGAGCATCGTGATGCACCACGTGACCGGCTGGCAGCTCGGCAAGACGGGCCTGGCCGGCGCGACGGGCGATCATCTCGCGAGCGTGGCCGGCCGCCAGTTCATCGCTGCGCGTTCCACGGATCAGGAGGGTGGGGCAGCTTACCGAAAGCCAGTCCTTCCAGTGGTCACCGTTGAGTGCTTTCTGGGACGCCACCGTGTCATCGATGTCGAACGAGAAGCCCCAGCCGTCCTTCGACCGGCGGAAGGAACACTCCAGATAGGGAGCCGTCGCGCCCAGGGCCGAGGCCAGCGCATCGCGGGATCGCGCGTGGCGGGGGAGGCTGGTGGTGAACGACCAGTCGCAGTCCACAACCGCGCCGATGTCCTCGACGATCAGCGCCGTGACCCGGTCCGCGTGCCGGCCGGCGTACTGGTAGGCGTTCACACCGCCGAGTGAGTGGCCCAGCACCGCCACAGGGCCGACTTCCAGATGCCGGTGGAAGGCGGCGACGTCGGCAACATAGTCGTCCCGCTCATAGCTCTCGGCACGGTCCGACGCTCCATGCCCACGCTGATCGAGCGCGATCACCCGCCACCGCGGTGCCAGCGCCTCAGCCAGCGGCGCGAATGCCGACGCTTCGTTGTAGTGCCCGTGAAGAGCCAGGAGCGGAGTACCCGAACCGCCAAAGTCCAGATACGAAAGCCTGCGACTCCCAACCGTGAGGAACCCACGCATGACCTGGAATGTTAGGCCCCCGCAGTTTTCCGCACTCCGGGAGCGGTGAGGGCGCCGGCCGCTACGGCCAGGCTCGCAGCGGTGTGCCGCAGGTCGTGTGGCGTCACACCGGCGAAGTTGGCATGAGCGAGCGGCCTTCGAGCGGCACGAGAGGTGCCAGCAGTTCCTCCGGAACGCGACGCGCGATTGTCAGATGTACGAGAACGACCAGCCGAACATCCGCACCGGCAGGAGTACAAGAACGACGGTCGCAGCGACGGCGAGCAGAACGCGCACTGTGCGAAGACCTCGCCACCACGGGATAATCCAGAGCAGCAACCACATGGTGCCTGAGATCACCACATGCCCGCCGATCACCCCGAGGCTGGTCTCCTCGCACATGTTGTCAGCCATGGCCTGCTCGCACAGCGCCGGTGGGCCGTTGTGGTCCCCGAGGTTTCCCAACATTCCTACGATGCAGGCCAACACCGGAGCCGCCACGAGGGTGAACAGCGGCGTCACCAACCATCCGGCGAGGTCACGGCGCCGATCCGCTAGCCGTCCCACTGGCAGAACGCTACAGCCGGGCATCGACATTTCCCAAGCTGACGCTTCGGGCCCCCGCATCAACGGAACGGTCTGCATCCAGTCCGCACGAGGGTCCACGGACGGTGGGAGAGCGGTGAGCGATGTCGGAAGATTCGGGTGGAACCGTGCAGGTGCGCGGGTGTTCCTGGAGGGCGCTGGGCGTGGCAATCAAGCGCGCCGGTGGCAGTGGGTCTCGAGCAACGACCGTAGCCGCGCCGGATCGCCGGTCACCAGGCCGCGCTTGGGCAGCACGAGTACCGCTGCGCCAAGCCGCTCAGACGCGCGCAGAACGAACGACCGTTCCGTCTCGATATACCGCAGGTACTGGGACCACGCGGCTGTTTCGCTCCGGCTTGCGCTGGTGAGACGTATCCCGGTGTCATCCACGGTGGTTCGGATGGGCTCGGACAGCCAAGGATTCCCGCGCATGATCAGGCGTACCTGCCAGCGATAGATCCAGCGGGCGGCGACCAGGAGCCGAAACAGCAGCAGGCCGAGCCCGATGCCGAAGAGAGCCACCGTGGCGAGGACTGCGATGTGAGCCGCCGACATGGCCCGGGAGCCGTCAGAAGAGATGAGCCCAGGAAGGAGCCCGACGAGCGCGGCGACGATCAGTACCGGGACCAGCCAGGGACGCCGGACGTCGCGCCGGTGGGCGACGATGCCGTCGAGCCAGTCGTCCTTGGTGAGGGTGTAGCTGAGTTCGACCGGGCTGACGGTGACCTGCTCGGATGACATGAAGGGCAGTGTATTTCCGACGTCCCGTCCGTCTGGCGGATGGGTATGCCGGGTCGGCCGACAACTGTGTCCTTGCCTTCGACGCGGACGCGTACTCTGTTGAGGAACCGTGCTGGGGCCGGTCGGCCAATCCGGTGCCACATGGTTCGGGGCAGCCGCGGCCGAGCCGACGCGTACCTGTCGTGACCGGCTGGGAAGGCCCACCCACCAGCACCATCCCGGACTCAGCAGCCAGTGACCGACTTCGGGATGCCGGGCGAGGTGCACTCTGGCAGTCCTGCGCTGGCTCGACTTGGCCGGCCGTTGCCGAAGAGGACGCCGTTCCGCCGCGGCAGTCACTGACCTGGGCTGTCTTTCGCAAGAAATCACGGGTGCAGAATTCGTAGGCCTACCGGCGCGACCGAATACCGCTACTCATTCCCGGCGTGGCTCCCGGTTCGTCTCCTCTACGGGTTAACAGGACCGTAGCGTCGTCGGATTGCCGACGTAGCGCATGGACCCTCACCTTGTCGTGGTAACTCTGGGCACCACCTGTTAACGCACCTGACCGATAGCTCAGCCTGAGCGTCGCCTCGCCCGCCGCGTCGGACGCGATCGTCGAGCGGGCGCGCTGCGCCGGCGCCGAGGTGGTCACCGAGCCGACAGCACAACCCTGGGGGTACGCCGGCGTCTTCGCCGACGCCGACGGTCACCTGTGGATGGTGTCCGTCGAGCCAGCGTCCTGAAACGTCGACGGGGCCAAGGGCGTTCGGCGAGGCGGTCCACCTTGTCTCCGTCGGGGGAGGCTGGACGGTCTACGACTGCCCGACGAGGAGATCCGCCCCCAGTGGGAACTCGCAGACGGTGCGCCAAGGGCTTAGGCCCGGCGTTCCGGCGATGAGGCGAACCATGTCGACGGCCGCGTTGATCGGCAGCTGCGCGGAGACAGTCTCCGCGGCGTGGCTCAGTGTGGGCTTGGGTCCGTCCTGGCCGATGGTCAGGTGCGGCACCACCTCGGTGTGCGCCCCGGTATATGGGGTGGTCTCGGGAAATCGCTGCCACACCGCCGCGGTGAGGTTCCGGAACGGATGGTCTGGCTGCGGCGCAAGCCATACGACCGTGTCACCGAACCAGCCGATGTGAGTCAGCGCAACGTCGAACCGCGGTATGCCGGCAATGGTCTTGCGCAGCGCGGTCAGGGCCTGGTCGTTGATCTGCTGCGGAGGCAGAAACGGGTAGAGGACGGTCACGTGCGCCGGCACGCCCCATGAGGCAGCCGGGTCGAGGGATTCCCGAAACCGGCCTACCGCTTCCTCGGCCTCGGGTATCGGCACGATGAGCGCCGTCTGTGTCGGTTCCATCCCGGCAGTTTCCCGATCACGGCCGGTGCTGGTCTACGGACTTTCGCCACCGGTGCTGCGTGGTGCCCCGTCTCGGTCCTCGTTCTGTCCTCGAGAGGTCGAACCCCGGCCGCTGACACTGAGGGATGCCGAGAGGGGTTTCTGCAGGCCAGGCGGGGTCGGGGCTGCGATCTGCTTACCCGAGGCGTCGTAGACGGGCGCCCGCTACTTCCGGTTCGGCCGCTTCTCGATGCTCACCGGCTACGCCGCCTGCCTGGCCTAGCGGTGTTGCCCTGCGCGGATTTTGATCGGCTGGCGCGTTAACCGCACTGTCCTCCCAGAGCGTTCATGAGGTGGGAGGTACACATACACATGCAACGACCCCGGGAACTGAGGCCGCCGGAGGGCTTCGCCGAGTTCGTCGCGGCGCGCTCGGATGCGCTGCTACGTTCGGCCTGGCTGCTTACCGGCGACGTCGGGCGGGCGGAGGACCTGTTGCAGACGGTTCTGGCAGACGTCTGGCGGCGCTGGGCCGCGATCACGACTGTCGGGCATCCCGAGGCGTACCTGCGCAAGGCCTTGTTCACCACGTACGTGTCCTGGTGGCGGCGTCGTTGGCGCAATGAGATTCCAGGCCAGCCACCGGACAAGTCGGAATACGGCGACATAGCCGGGGAGTCCGCTGACCGGGACGCGGTGCGCCGCGCCTTGGCGCGGCTTAGCCGACAGCAGCGGGCGGTCGTGGTGCTCCGCTACGTCGAGGACCTGACGGTCCAGCGGACAGCGGAAGTGCTCGGCTGCTCGCACAACACGGTCAAGGTGCAGGCCTCTCGTGCCCTACGGATTCTGCGTACCGATCCGAACCTTGAGCTGTCTGCCACTAGGAGGTCACGAAATGACGCATGAAGATGAGGACATCAAACTCCTGTTGACCGAGGCTGTTCCCCCGCTGGCGCCGCCGGTGGATCGGGTTGGCGCGGTGGCGAGGCGGGTCCGCCGGCACCGGCAGCGCCTGATCGGAAGCAGCGCGCTCGCCATAGCGATGACAGTTGCACTAGGTGTCGGAGGGGTGCAGATACTCGCCGGTGGCAACCACGCCCCTCCACCCCAGGCGGCGGGCGACTCGGGCGGACAAGGGCGGTGGACCTCGTGCGCCGACGCGGCACCGGAGATGGCCACCCCTGGCTTCTCTATCACGGCCGAGGACGTGGCCGTCCTGCCCCGCCTCGATGGTGACTTCACGCCGACAGCGGTCGTCATCTGCGGACACGAGACGCAGCGACGCGCTGACGGAGGCGAGGACATGGTGGCGACGGAACGTCGTGCCGACGACGTCGCCGCCCTCGTCACCGCGCTCCGCCTGCCCGACGAGCCGAGCCCAAACCGAGGGGGGTGCTTGATGATGTTGTCGTTGGCGCCCTGGCTCGCGGTCGTCGACGCCGACGGCCGGTGGATGCGGCCCGGGATTCCCATCGACCTGTGCCGGAATTTGCGGACCGAGGTACGTGAAGCCCTCGACGCGCTGCCGCTGACCACTGTGGCGACCCGCCCGGTCGCCGAGGTCGAGTCGGCTGAGGCCGCCGCAGCGGGTTGCAGCCAGCGCTGGAAGGACGTGATGTCGGTGGAGACGACGAGGAAGCCGGGCCCCCGCACCGGAGCCCTCCCGGAGCCGTTCCCCGCCGGGCAGCAGGTCCGCCTTTGCGTTTACCAGGTGTCGAAGAGCGCGCAGGGGAGCGAAGGCGAATTCGCGCACGGGACGGTGCTGCCAGCGGACCGCCGGACGGCAATTGAGCACGCCCTCAAGGCTGCCGGGCCGGTGGAGTCGTGCAGCGGACAAGCCAGCCGGTTCGCGCTGCTGTGGTCAGTGGCCGGCGGGGACCCGCAGACGTACGTCGAACTCGACGGCTGCCACCGCATCATGGTGGTCGCCGCTTCCGGCGGCACGGTCATCGCGCAGGGTGACGCCGCACTGGCCGAGCTGATCGACAAGCTGTGACCTATCGGCGAGGCCGATTCCCCGCGGTTACGGGGTGCCGGTGCTCGGTGTTCGACCGGCGGTCCGATGACTTTTGGCGCCGGGTCGCGTCCGTCCTGGAGACAGTGTCCGTTCGACACCCTGGAGCCCGTCCCATGACCTTCGCGCCCGTAATCGTCAGTCTTCCGATCGCCGACCGTCCGACCTCACACCGCTTCTACCGGGATGGTCTCGGTCTGGAGACGGTGGGAGAGCTGGCTGACGACGGCATCCCGGAGCCGTTGCAGTTCGTCGTCAACGACGGGCTGCGGCTGATGCTCATCCCGACCGGCGGATTCGGGTGGGTGATCGGTCCGCACGAGGCCGCCGCGCGGGGGCAGAGCGAGTGTCTGCTCAGCCTGAGCGTCGCCTCGCCCGCCGACGCGGACGCGATCGTCGAGCGGGCGCGCTCCGCCGGCGCCGAGGTGGTCACCGAGCCGACAGCACAACCCTGGGGGTACGCCGGCACCTTCGCCGACCCCGACGGTCACCTGTGGATGGTGTCCGTCGAGCCAGCGTCCTGAAACCGACGGCGAGGCGGGATCAGACGTAGATGCTTCGGACGTACTCCGGGCCGTAGCGCTGTTCCAGGTCCGCCAGGCTCTCCGCCGGCGCCTCGACCTCCTTGATCAGCCGGGCCCGGGACGGCAGTACGTCCGACTGCCAGGTCTCCGGCTGCCACAGCGCGGACCGCATGAACGCCTTGGGGCAGTGGTAGAAGATCTGCTCGATCTCCACCACCACCGCGAGCACCGGCCGGTGCCCCTTGACCACCATGTCGTCGAACCAGGGCGCGTCCCGCACCAGCCGGGCCCGTCCGTTGATTCGCAGCGTGTCGGTCCGCCCGGGGATCATGAAGAGCAACCCGACGTGCGGGTTGTCGAGGATGTTGCGGTAGCCGTCCGCCCGCTTGTTGCCCGGTCGTTCCGGCAGCGCGATGGTCGTGTCGTCCAGCACCAGGGCGAACCCGGCCGGGTCGCCCTTGGGCGATACGTCGCAGCTGCCGTCCGCGCCGGCCGTGGCCACCAGGCAGAACGGCGCGGCGGCCAGCCACTGGCGGTCCCGCTCGTGCAGGCGGGCGCGATCCTTGTTGGCGGCCTGCGCGTTCGGCACGCCGAGCAGCTCGCGTAGTTCCTCGTGCGAGGTGATCTCCACCGTCACGTGATCCTCCCCCGGCCGTTGACCTGGGTGGCGGGCACCACCGTCCGACGACCTCGTCCGCCAGCCTAGGCCTGCGTGGCCAGCGCGAGGTTTGCCCCCGGTTGTCGGGGGTACGGCCTCACCCGACGCGCCCGCAGCACGAACTGTCACGAGGACGCCGACCAGTGGAGGCCGGAAGATGGAGAGCCGACTCAAGGTGCTGGGCCATCCGGTCCATCCGATGCTGGTCATGTTCCCGGTCGCGCTGCTCGTCACGGCGTTGCTGTTCGACGTGGTGGACACCGTCGGCGGGCCTGATTTCCTCGGCGAGGTCGCGTACTGGAACATCACGGTCGGTCTGATCGGCGGCCTGCTGGCCGCGGTGGCCGGCTCGTTCGACCTGTTGGCGATCCCGACCGGCACCCGCGCCAAGCGGGTGGGTCTGCTGCACGCCGGCGCGAACGTCGCCGTGATCCTGCTCTTCGCCGCCGTCTGGGCGGTCCGGCTCAACGCGGATTCCCGGGCCGCAGGTGGCGCGCTGGTCGCCATCGAGGTGGTGGCGGTCGCCCTTCTCGGCATCAGCGCCTGGCTCGGCGGGGAACTGGTCGACCGGCTCGGCGTGGGCGTCGACCGCGAGGCCGGTCTGGACGCGCCCAGCTCACTGCGGCCGCCCGCGGCCGCCCGGCGGATCGGAGAGGTGTGATGACCGAGCAGCAGACCGGCGGCTTCGGCCGGGGATGGCGGGGCCGGCAGCAGGGTTGGGATCCGATGGGCGAGCTGCAGTCGCTGCGCGCCGAGCTGAGCCGGCTGGTCGGCGGCCGGGCCGGGACGTCCGACGTCGAGCTGACCGAGACCGCGGACGGCTGGGAGGTCGTCGTCCGGCTGCCCGGGGTGGCGCCGGAGGAGGTGGCGGTCGAGCTGGACGACCGGGAGTTGTGCGTACGGGCCCGTTCCGAGGCGGAGGTCAACGCCGACCAGGGCATTCCGGGCGGCTTCGAGACCCGCGGCTTCGAGTACCGCATCGACCTGCCGGCCCGGGTCGACCCGGAGGGCATCGACGCGGTGATGGACCACGGCCTGCTCCGGGTCCGGCTGCCGCGGGCGGTCCGACCCAGGCCGCGCACCATCACCGTCGGCCGCACCGGGCCGCGTTCCGGCGACTTCTCCACCGGTACGCCGATGCCGGCCGATCCCGCCGCCGACCGCGAGTTGCACCGCCCGGACACGGTCGGCGAGATCGACCGGTCGTAGCGGGACCGCGTGGTCACCCCGTCCCTGCTCGGCCCGACGGCCGGGCGCGTCCCCGACGTGCAGCGGATCGCCGTGCTGCGCGCCAACGCGCTCGGCGACTTCCTGTTCGTCCTGCCGGCGCTGGACGCGCTGCGCGCCGCGTACCCGGAGGCGGAGATCGTGCTGCTCGGCGCGCCGTGGCACGCGAAGCTCTGGCGCGACCGGCCCGGCCCGGTGGACCGGGTGCTGGTGGTGCCGCCGGCGCCGGGCATCCGCACGCCGGAGGCGGGTGAGGCGGAGTCGTCGATGGACGACTTCCTGGCGGCGGCCACCGGCGAGGGCTTCGACCTGGCGGTGCAGATCCACGGCGGCGGCGCCAACTCCAACCCGCTGGTCAGCGGCCTCGGCGCCCGGGTCACCGTGGGGCTGCGCGCCGACGACGCGCCGCCGCTGGACCGGTGGATCCGGTACATCTACTACCAGCACGAGGTGATCCGCTACCTGGAGGCGGTGGCCCTGGTGGGTGCGCCGGCGACCACCATCGTGCCGGCGCTGGCCGTGACCGACGCCGACCGGGCGGAGGCGGACCAGGTGCTCGGCCCACCGGACCGACCCCGGGTGGCGCTGCATCCGGGCGCCAGCGACACCCGCCGCCGCTGGCCGGCCGAGCGGTTCGCCGAGGTGGCCCGCGAGCTGCACGGCGACGGCTTCGAGGTGCTGGTCACCGGTACGCCGAGCGAGCGGGAGGTGGTGGACCGGGTGGTCGCCGCGGCGGGGGTGCCGGTCCGGCCGCAGGTGGGCACGCTCAGCCTCGGTGGGTTGGCCGGTTGCTACGCCGGCTGCGCCCTGGTCGTCTCCAACGACACCGGCCCGCTGCACCTGGCCGCCGCGGTGGGTACGCCGACGGTCGGCGTCTACTGGGTCGGCAACCTGATCAACACGGCCAACCCGCTACGCGGCCGGCACCGGCCGATCTGTTCCTGGATCGTGCACTGCCCGGTCTGCGGGGTGGACTGCACGCCCGGCATCTATCCGCACCGGCCCGGCGACGGCGAGTGCCCGCACCGGGATTCCTTCGTCAGCGACGTGCCGACGATCGAGGTGCTGGAGGCCGCCCGGGAGCTGCTCCAGGCGTAGGGAAGGGCGCCTTTTCAGGCTGGCTGGGGGGTGTCCTCGTCGGCGAGTACGACCTCCCACGCCTCGACGTCCCGATCGGTGACCGTGGTGGGGGACTCCAGGTGGTAGGCGCCGCTGGGCAGGATGCCGGCCCCTCCGTGCCGGGCCAGCACCGAGAGTTGGGCGGCCACGTCCTCGCCCTGGTGCTTCTCCTGCACCTTCCGCCAGAAGTCGAAGCCACCGGAATCGACGAGCTTGGCCCGGTCGTAGAGCACGCACCCCCCGATCCAGGAGATCTTGTACGCACGCCACGCACCGGGCGGCAGCGCCAACTCTCCGGTGACGTGCAGCAGGTTGGCCGCCGAGTGGATCCGGGCCCGGTTCCACTCCGGGGTGCCGGGCCGGATCCGCTCCGGTGTGGGCCGGCCGATCCACTCCTCGTAGTGCCCGTGCGTCTCTGGTCGCCGGTCATCGGTGTACGAGAGCCCGTGCACGCCGTTGCCGACGAACCCGCAGCCCAGCTCCCCGATCGCGGTGACCAGCCGATGCAGCGCCCCAGGCTCCAGCCAGACGTCGTCGTCGAGGCTGAGCACGTACCGGGCGGCCGAGGTGGCCAGCAGGTACGCCCGGTGCTCGGCCAGCCCTCGCCGAGGCAGCCGGCGGGTCAGCAGCACCGGGTGGCCCCGGTGGCGCAGAGCCCGGACCATGGTGGCGGCGGCGGGGTGGGCGTACGCCGGCTCCCCGTCGGACTGGTCGCTGACCACCACCCCGAAGCCGGATACGCCCTCCTGGGCGGCGAGGCCGGCCAGGGTGACCGCCAGCTCGGCGGGCCGGTTACGGGTCGGAATCAGCACGTCGACCAGCCGCTCGGTGCGGAACGCCTCCGGGGTGTCGAGGTCGAGTGGGCGGTTCACGACGCTCGGGTACGGGTGCGGAGTGACGGGTCCTGGCCGTGCGACGACGGGTCGGGCTCCCGGTCCTGACTGTGCGACCGGATCCGCTCGATGATCGCGGACGTGGACCGGTCCGGCACGTACCCCAGGGTGCGCACCTGGCCACCCAGCCGGCGCACCAGCGGCGCCTCAGGCACCAGCTCCGGTGGGTAGTCCCCGCCCTTGACGTAGACGTCCGGCCGAACCGCCTCGATCAGCGCCGCGGGCGAGTCCTCCTCGAAGATCACCACGTGGTCCACGCAGGACAGCGCGGCGAGCAGGGCGCCCCGGTCCTCGACCGGGTTGACCGGACGGTCCGACCCCTTCAACCGGCGTACGCTGCCGTCCGAGTTGACCGCCACGATGAGCAGGTCGCCCAGGGCGCGGGCCTGCTCCAGGTAGCGCACGTGCCCGCGGTGCAGCACGTCGAAGCAGCCGTTGGTGAACACCACCGAACGTCCGGTGTCGCGATACTCGGCGACGATCGCGTCCAGCTCGTCGGCGCCGACGAGCACCGGGTGCCCGGTGCTCTCCGGCGGCTGGTCGAGCGCGGTGAGCAGGTCCTCCCGTCGGCACACGCAGGTGCCGGTGTCCGACACGGTGATGGTGGCTGCCAGCTGGGCGAGCTGGGCGGCGGTGGGCAGCGGCGCGTCGGCGGCCAGGGCCAGCGTCATCGCCGCCAGGTACGCGTCACCGGCACCCACGGCATGGCTCGCCGGCACCGGGGTGCTGTGGCTGCGTCGCGGCTCCCCGTCGGCGCCGCCGACAACCGCGCCCTCGGTGTCCAGGGTCACCGCGACCACGTCGGCGCCGGTGTGCGCACGTAGGTCGGCGAGGCGCGCCTCGGCCAGCACCGCCCGGTCGACGCCCTCTCCGGCCTCGGTGTTCACGGTCACGCCGGCGCCGGTGACGCTGAGTCCGTCGCCGGTGAGGGCCACCTGGCCTTCGCTGAGCGTCGGCTCGCCGACCGGCCCCGGATGGCCGGCCCGGGTCGGGTCGGGGATGGTTCCGGCGCTGACGGCGTCGGCTCGCGCCCCACCCGGGGCGGCACCCACGCTCAGCTCGGATGGTCCGTCGGCCGGGTCGCTGTCGGGGTGTTCCAGGTGCAGTTCGATGCCGGCCGCCGGGCGGTTCGCGCGGCCGGCGCGGGCCAGCAGCCGGGTCGCCTCGGCGAAGCTGGGGGTGACCACGGTCGGCGCGAGCCCCCGCCAGTCGGCCAGGTCGTGGGCGTCCAGCGCGACCGTGGCGTAGCGCTCCCGCTGCTCGACCAGCCAGGCGCGGACCGGCGCGGGCAGGGCGCCCAGGCCGTAGTCGCAGACCACCAGGGTCGGTGCCTCCCCGCCGGCGGCGGCGCGCAGCTCCTCGGTGGCACAGTCCAGCGCGGTGAGCAGCCGGGTCACCCCGTCCGGGGCGAGCGCGTCCGGGCCGCCGGAGTCCTCCCGGAGCAGGATCTGGTTGCCGGCCAGCATCCGCCGCTTCACCGGGGTGGGGCGACCGGGCTGGTTGACCGTACGGTCCCAGACGCCGGCGCGGTCCAGGCAGTCGTGCAGTTCGTCACCGGCGACGTCGGCACCGACCGGTGCCACCAGCACCGCCCGTCCACCGAGGGTGGCGACGTTGACGGCGGTGTTCGCGGCCCCGCCGGCGGCGGAGATCCGCCGCCGCAGGGTGAGGACCGGGGCGGGCGCCTCCCGGCAGAGCCGGTCGGAGTCGGCGAACCGCCATTCGTCCAACATGGCGTCGCCGATGATCAGGACGGGGCGCCCCAGCCAGCTCTCCACGACGGTGGCGAGCCGGCGGTGTTCCGCTGCTGCTCCTGCCATGCCTCCCCGGGTCCCCAGCACCCTCGGGGTCAAACCTCCGTGGTGATCCACTCCAGTGGCCGGCCGAGGCGGACGTGTTTTTCCTGGTTCGACGCATGTTCCGCGTTGGTCGGGAAAGAAGGGCCCATGACCACCGAAGCCTCTGCCGCGCCGGTGCTGAGTCGCCAGCAGATCCGGCTGCTCATGATCGGTCTGATGACCGGCATGCTGCTGGCCGCCCTCGACCAGACCATCGTCGGCACGGCCCTGCCGACCATCGTCGGGGAGCTGGGCGGGATCAACCACTACTCGTGGGTGGTCACCGCCTACCTGCTCGCCTCGACCGCGTCGACACCCCTGTACGGCAAGATGGCCGACCTGTACGGGCGCCGCCCGGTCTTCCTCTTCTCGATCGGTACGTTCCTGGTCGGGTCGTTGCTGGCCGGTCTGTCGCAGAACATGACCCAGCTGATCATCACCCGGGGCATCCAGGGCCTGGGCGCGGGTGGTCTGTTGACGCTGGCGTTCACCATCATCTCGGACGTCGTCTCACCCCGGGAGCGGGGCCGCTACCAGGGGCTGTTCGGTGCGGTCTTCGGAATCTCGTCGGTGGCCGGTCCACTGGTCGGTGGTTACTTCGCGGAGACCGACTGGCGGTGGATCTTCTACATCAACGTGCCGCTGGCGATCCTGGCGATCGTGGTCTGCTACCACGTGATGCGGCTCATCCCGTTCGAGCGCCGGGACCACGCGATCGACTGGCTCGGCGCCGGCCTGCTGGTCGCCGGGGTGAGCAGCCTGCTGCTCGCGCTGAGCTGGGGTGGCAACGAGTACCCCTGGGGCTCTGGGGTGATCATCGGCCTGTTCGTCGCCGGCGCGGTGCTCGCCGTGCTGTTCCTGCTCCAGGAGGCCCGGGTCGCCGAGCCCATCCTGCCGCTGCGGCTGTTCCGCAGCGCGACCTTCGCGCTGGCCAACTCGGCCGGCTTCGTGCTCGGCCTGGTCATGTTCGGGTCGATCATCTTCATCCCGCTGTACCTGCAGATCGTCAAGGGCGCCTCACCGACCCGCAGCGGTCTGCTGATGCTGCCGATGATGGCCGGCATCATCGTCACCTCGATCCTCACCGGTCGGGCGATGAGCCGGATCGGAAGGTACAAGTGGTTCCCGGTCACCGGGTCGGCGATCCTGCTGATCGGCATGCTGCTGTTCACCCAACTGTCGGTGGGCACCTCGCTCTGGATCGCCTTCGGCTACATGGTGGTGATCGGCGTCGGCCTGGGGCTGTGCATGCAGTCACTGGTCCTCGCGGTGCAGAACGCGGTCTCCGTGCGCGACCTGGGCGCCGGCACCTCCTCGGCCACCTTCTTCCGGTCGCTGGGCGGTTCGTTCGGGGTGGCGATCCTCGGCGCGGTGCTCTCGTCCCGGCTCGCCGGAGGGCTGGGCGACCGGCTGCCCGGCGCGATCGCCCAGCTTCCGCCGCAGCAGCAGGCCGAGGTGGCGGCGAGCGGCGGCGCGAACATCTCGATCAACGATCCGGCAACCATCATGGCCCTGCCCGGGCCGGTCCGGTCGGCCATCCAGAACGCGTTCGTCGACGCGCTGGACATGGTCTTCCTGACCGCCGGCCTGATCGCGATCGTGGCCGTGCTGGTCACCCTGGCGCTGCCGAACGAACAGCTCCGGGGCGCCGGTCCGCAGGGCGCCAAGGGCGGCGCCGACCCGCTCGGCGGTGAGGCCCCGGCGCCGGGCGGCAAGCCGCTGACCCGCGAGTCGAAGGAGGAGGCGGCCGCCGACATGGAGGCCAAGTCCCAGACGATGATCTGACCGTGTCCACCTCGACCGCCCCGGCTGGTCCGGGGCGGTCGGTGGTCAGGCGGGGCGTCGGTAGGCGCCGTACCACCAGGTCGCGGCCAGCTCCCGGGCGGCCGCACCATCGACCTCGGGGTCGGCGGGGGTCAGGGCGACATGGTGCGCGAGGAACCGGTCGCCGCCGAGCACGATCAGCCGGCTCGCGGTCGCCGGGTCCAGGCTCGCCGGGGTACGACCGGCCCGCTGCTGGGCGCGGAGCACCTCCTCGGTACGCGCCATGAACCGCTCGAAACCGGCCGCCCAGTACTCCCGCACCACCTCGTCGTACGCGGCGACCTCGCTGATCGCCGCCAGCACCGGGGCGTACGTCCGGTAGATCCGGATCACGTCGCTGAAGACCTCGGTGAGCCGGTCGAGCGGGTCGCCGGGGTCGGCTGGATCCCATTCCTGGACCCGGTCGAAGGAGGTCTCCCGCATGCTGCCGGCCAGGCGCATGAGCAGCTCGCTCTTGTCCCGGAAGTGGATGTAGAAGGTCGAGCGGGCCACCCCCGCCTCGGCGGCGATGCGCTGGACGCCGAGGTCGGTGAAGCGGGCCCCCTCCTGGAGCAGCCGCTCGGTGGCGGCCAGCACCCGCGCTTCGACGGCGGCCCGACCGTCGGGGTTGCGCGGGCGGCGTCGGGTGATCGAGGGCATGGTCGAAATCCTAGGTGGCCGGGGGCGGAACGGGCGACGTACGCTCGTCACCGGACACACTGTCCGACATAGTGACCACGGGGTGGCCGAAGCAGGCCTCCGATCGACGAGGAGTAACGCGTGAAGTACCGACTGCTGGGCAACACCGGGGTGTACGTCTCGGAGATCTCGCTCGGCACGATGACCTTCGGCGGCAGCGGGCACCCGATCTGGGGCGGCCTCGGCGCGCTGGCGCTGCCCGACGCCCAGCGGCTGGTGGACACCGCGCTGGACGCGGGCGTCAACTTCGTCGACACCGCTGACACGTACAGCGAGGGCGAGAGCGAGGAACTGCTCGGCCAGGCGCTCGGCAAGCGGCGCCGCGACGTGGTGCTCGCCACCAAGGCGCACGCCCGGACCGGTCCCGGCCCGAACGACGTCGGCACCTCGCGGTTGCACACCATGCAGGCGTTGGAGGACAGCCTGCGACGGCTGCGCACCGATCACATCGACCTCTACCAGATCCACAACTTCGACCAGGTCACTCCGATGGAGGAGACACTGCGCGCGCTCGACGACGCGGTGCGGCAGGGCAAGGTCCGCTACATCGGTTGCGCGAACTTCGCCGCCTGGCAGATCTCCAAGGCGCTGGGCATCTCCGCGCGGGAGAAGCTGGCCGGTTTCGTCTCGGTGCAGTCGTACTACTCCCTGCTGGGCCGGGACGTGGAGCGCGACGTGGTGCCGATGGCGCTCGACGAGGGCGTCGGCCTCACCGTGTGGAGCCCCTTGGCCGGTGGCTTCCTCTCCGGCAAGGTCGGCCGGGACAGCGCGGTCGCCGACAGCGGCTCGCGCAGCGCCCAGCCTGGCTTCACCAACTTCCCGCCGGTGGACCGCGAGCGCGGGTTCGACGTGGTCGACGTGCTCAAGGGCGTCGCCGAGCGGCACGAGGTCAGCCCGGCCCGGGTGGCGGTCGCCTGGCTGCTGGCCCGGCCGGCCGTGACCAGCGTGATCGTCGGCGCCCGCAAGCAGGAGCAGTTGGTGGACAACATCGCCGCCACGGACCTGACGCTGACCGCGCAGGATCTCGCCGAGCTGGACGAGATCAGCAAGCTGCCCGTCGCGTACCCGAACTGGATCCAGGAGGCGTTCGCCGGGGTCCGCTACCCGCAGTGAGGCCTGTCGTCCGGTCCGGCGCTCACTGGCCGGGCCGGGCGGGCACGGCGGGTACGGCCTACTTGAGGATCAGCCGGTTGGTCTGCTCGAAGACGTCCAGGTCGGCCAGGGTCTCGGTGACCGAGGTGGAGAGCGGGGCGGGGAACCGGTCCCGGGGGAAGAAGCCGGCGTCGGTGGTCTCGTCGGTGAACCGCGACAACTGCCCGTCCCAATCCTCGACCCGGAACGCCGTGGTGAAGACCTGGTAGGTGTGCCCGTACATGTTGGTGCTGGTCCGGTCCGGGCCGGTGTAGAGGGCGAACGCGCAGACCCGCAACGCCCGGAGCCCGGTCTCCTCGCGGACCTCCCGCACCGCGCAGTCCGCGATCGACTCGCCCAGCTCCATCGCCCCGGCCGGCATGGCCCACTGGCCGTTGTCCGAGCGCTGGATCAGCAGGATGCGTCCGGCGTTGTCGCGGACCACGGCGCGGGCGCCGACGAACATCAGCGTCCGGTCCCCGGCCAGTGCGCGCAACTGCCCTACGTACGAGTCGGCCCAGGAGATGCTCACCTGCGACAATTTACGGGGGTTCCCAAGCTGTGACCGGCGACACTAGCTTGTTACCCATGCGTAGCACGATGATGGACGCCCCTCTGCAGGTCTCCCGGATCCTCGACCACGGCGCCACCGTGCACGGCACGGCCGAGGTGGTCACCTGGACCGGCGGGGAACCCCGCCGGATGACGTACGCCGAGGTGGGCCGTGCGGCCGCCCGGCTGGCACACGCGCTGCGCGACGAGTGCGGGGTGACCGGCGACGAGCGGGTCGCCACCTTCATGTGGAACAACAACGAGCACCTGGTCGCCTACTTCGCGGTGCCGAGCATGGGTGCGGTGCTGCACACCCTCAACATCCGGCTCTTTCCCGACCAGGTCGCCTACATCGCCAACCACGCAGAGGACCGGGTGGTGCTGGTCGACAGCACGCTCATCCCGCTGCTGGCCCGGGTGATCGGCGAACTGGCCACCGTGCGGCACGTGGTGGTGGTCGGCGGCGGCGACCCGGCGCCGTTGGTGGCGGCTGCCGGCGATCGGATCACCGTGCACCACTGGGACGCCCTGCTCGCCGACCGGCCCGAGGTGTTCGACTGGCCCGAGGTGGACGAGCGGGACGCCGCGGCGCTCTGCTACACCTCCGGCACCACCGGCAACCCGAAGGGCGTGGCCTACTCGCACCGGTCGATCTACCTGCACTCGTTGCAGGTCTGCATGCCGGAGGGCTTCGGTCTCGGGCCGACCGATCGGGAGCTGGCCATCGTGCCGATGTTCCACGCGATGTCGTGGGGGCTGCCGTACGCGGCGTTTCTCTCCGGCGCGTCGCTGATCATGCCGGACCGGTTCCTCCAGGCCGCGCCGATCGCCGAGATGATCGCCGCCGAGCGGCCCACCCTGGCCGGCGCGGTGCCGACCATCTGGACCGACCTGCTGGCCCACCTGGACAGCCACGAGGTGGACACCTCCTCGCTCAAGGAGGTGATCGTCGGGGGCTCGGCCTGCCCGCCGTCGCTGATGCACGCGTTCGACGAGCGGCACGGGATCGACGTCATCCACGCCTGGGGCATGACCGAGATGTCCCCGCTGGGTTCGGTCTCCCGTCCGCCGGCCGGCGCGACCGGGGAGCAGGCGTGGCGTTACCGCTACACGCAGGGCCGTGTGCCTGCGGGTGTGCAGGCGCGGATCGTTGGCCCGTTGGGCGAGCCGCTGCCCGCCGACGGCAAGGCCGTGGGCGAGCTGGAGGTCCGTGGACCGTGGGTGACCGCCCGGTACGTCGGTGACGACGCCCCGGACGAGGAGAAGTTCCGGGACGGCTGGCTGCGCACCGGCGACGTGGGCACCCTCTCTCCGGATGGATACATCACGCTGACCGACCGCGCCAAGGACGTGATCAAGTCCGGGGGTGAGTGGATCTCGTCGGTGGAGCTGGAGAACGCGCTGATGGCTCACCCGGCGGTGCTGGAGGCGTGCGTGGTTGGTGTGCCGGACGAGCGGTGGGACGAACGGCCGCTGGCCACCGTGGTGGTCCGGGAGGGCGCCTCGGTGACCGCCGAGGAGCTGCGTGACTTCCTGGCCAGCTCGGTGGCCCGCTGGCAACTGCCCGAGCGGTGGGCGTTCATCGACACGGTGCCGAAGACCAGCGTCGGCAAGTTCGACAAGAAGGTCGTCCGTTCGCGGTACGCCGGGGGCGAGCTGACGGTCCGGGAGCTGGCGGCCCCGTAACGTTTTCCCCGGCACCGTCGCCTGTTGGGGCAGGGGTGCTTCTGAACATTCCTCCCCAGGGGCGGCCCCGGCGTTCGCACCGCGCCGGGGCCGCCCGCTCCACGCGGGGCGACCCGCACCGTCATTGTTGCGAAACTTATTCGCCTCTGTCCTGATGACGGGGAAATTGGGTGGTCAGCGACCTGATCAGGCGTCACTGGTGCTGATCAGCACCTTGCCCACGGCCGAGTTCTCCACCGCCTGGTGCGCCGCGGCCGTCTCGGCCAGGCGGTGGTAGTGCAGCGGCAGGCCGGCCTCCACACCGACCCGGATGCCGCCCTGGTCGGCCGCCGCGGCCACGTCCCGCACGGCATGGGCCTTGGCCACCGTCGGCTCCGTGTAGACCAGCACGAACTGCCACCGGGCGTTCCGCATCATCGACGGCCGGATCGGGACGCTCACCTCGGGCTCGTCGTCGGCATAGACGCAGACCGAGCCACCGTTCCGGAGCACCTGCACGTCCGTCGGGGCGTTGCGGGCCGGGGAGACCTCGACGATCGTGTGCACCCCGTCGGGAGCGATCTTGCGTACCTCCTCGACCACGTCCTGCTCCCGGTAGTTGATCACGACGGAGGCGCCGGCCGACGCCGCGAGCTGCGCCTTCTCCGCGCTGCTCACCGTGGTGATCACCGTGGCGTCGGCCCAACGGGCGAGCTGGATCGCCGCGTTGCCGACCGCGCCCGCCCCGCCCTGCACCAGCACGGTGTGGTCGGCCAGCGCGCCGGCCCGCAACGTGTCCGGCATGAACTCGCCGGCGGTCAGACAGCGGTGCGCGGTGAGGAACGGGATCCCCAGGCTCGCGCCCAGGTCGAACGAGGCGTCGCCGAGACGGACCACCTGCCGGACCGGCACCAGCGTGTACTCCGCCGAGGTGCCCCACGGCCGCTGCCAGGCCGCCTCCCAGATCCAGACCCGCTCGCCGATCAGGTCCGGGTCCACCCCGGCGCCGACGGCCTCCACCACGCCCGCCCCGTCCTGCCCGGGGATCTGCCAGCCGGCCGGCAGGGGGAACGACCGGCGGGCCTTCCAGTCCGTCGGGTTCACGCCGGAGACCGCCACCCGGACCAGGACCTCGCCCGCCCCCGGCTCCGGCACCGGCCGGTCGACCAACTGCAGCACCGAAGGATCACCGGTGCGCTCGTACACGATGGCTTTCATCCGTGGTCTCCTCACCCGTCCGGCGGGTGGCACCCGGGTCGAGCACCGCCGGCTGCGGTACCCCGCTCAGTCCCCGTCATGCCGGCCCCACCGGTCCCTGAAAACCGTATAACCGCACCCGAGGCGGGAGGGACCGGACAACGGGTGACGTGGCGTACATCAGTCAGCCAGCTGATCCACCAGTTCGGGGGTCAGCTCACCGATCGCGCCCAGCGTCACCGCGGCCAGCCGGGCGGCGTCCGGGTCCAGCGGGTACGAACCGTGCGGCACTGCCACCACCCGCATCCCCGCCGCCGCGGCCGAACGCACCCCGTTGGACGAATCCTCCACCGCCACGCAGCGGGCCGGGTCGACGCCCAGCCGCCCCGCGACGCTCAGGTACACGTCCGGCGCCGGTTTGCCCCGCTCGGTCTCCTCGGTGGACAGGGTGGTGGCGAACGCGTCGGTCAGACCCGTGGCGGCCAGTGCCGCCGCGATCAGCCGGGTCGGCGAGGAACTGGCCAACCCCATTTGCCACCGCGCGGCCAGCCGGCGCACCACCTGGTCGGCGTTGTCGATCAGCGGTACGTGCTCCCGGTAGCGCCGGGTCATCTCCTCGACCACCTCGTCGGCGACCTGTCCGGCGGTGCGCGCCACGCCCAGCTCACCGCTGAGATAGTGGGCCCACTCGCTGGTGCTCATGCCCATCAGCCGGCGCTGGGTGTCCGGCTGCCAGGCTCCGCCGTGC
Organism: Micromonospora sp. NPDC005087; assembly: GCF_042872965.1. NCBI lineage: Bacteria > Bacillati > Actinomycetota > Actinomycetes > Micromonosporales > Micromonosporaceae > Micromonospora > Micromonospora sp. NPDC005087. The sequence continues at coordinate 57,706 of NZ_JBIALB010000002.1, forward strand.
GTCGCCACGTACGCCCGCCGGACCTCCTCCCACACCGGTTCGGAATCCACGATCACGCCGTCCAGGTCGAAGACCACCGCATCCACCACGGCCCCATCCTGCCGGACCGGGGGCCGTCGGTCAGCCGGGCAGTGCGGGCAGCCCGATCGGGCTGTCGGCCGGAATCAGGGTGTGGCAGGCCCGGGCCATCGGCTCCAGAAGGTTGCGCAGCCGGTCCGTGTCGTCCGGGCCGAGCGCCCGCCACGGGTGCTCGGCGGCCCGGTCGGTGGCGTCCTCGACAGCCTGGAAAGCGGCCCGGCCGTGTTCCGTGGCCTCGCCGTCCGTGCTCAGCCAGCCCCGCCGCGCCAGCCGCTCGCGGGCAGCCCGCCACTGCTCCTCGGACCAGCCCCGGCCCAGCAGGTTCTGCGGCGACATGTCCACCGCGACCCGCCAGGCCAGCGTCTCCACCGGGTCCAGGCCGGCGGCGACCAGCGCGGCCACGTGCCCGTCTCCCCGGTGCTCGCGCAGCGTGGTGGCGGCCTGCCAGAGCCGGGACAGCGGGTACTCCCCGATCGGCAACGCCGCGTTGACCGCGCCGAGCACCCGGCCGGCGGTCTGCGTCGCCGACGCGGCCCGCTCCAGCAGATCGGCGGCCTCCGCCAGGTGCGCCTCTGGCAGCTCGTAGGTCAGCTCCGCGAGGGCCTGCACGGCACCGGTCAGCCGGGCCCGCAGGGCCTCCTGCGGGCTGGCCAACCGCCAGATCGCCGGCAGTGCCCGGCTCACCATCGGCGGCGCGAAGCTGAAGAAGGCGGCGATCACCGGGGCCGCGTCGGTGGCGCCCAGCGGCGCGGACCGGCCGGCGAAGTAACCCCGCCAGTAGCCGCGCAGCCCGACCGCCTCGTACGCCGCTCGTGCCCGGGGGTGGAAGTAGGTGACAGCGTGCACCGGCTCGAAGTGCGCCCACATCAACCGGGCGATCCGCCCGGGCTCGTCCAGCGCCGTCACGTGCACCTCCGCGTCCCGTCCGGATGCTCACCCCGGGAGGCGAGCCTCCCGGGGTGACGCCGAACCTACTGCCGGTGGGTGACGGGCCGGAAGCCCCATGTGAACAACTCCATCGCGCCCGGGCGAACACCGGGGCGATCCGGACGGGTCACTGGGCGGCGAGCACATCCACCACGAAGCGCAGCGGGCCTTCCGGCCGACCCATGGCGGCGGCGTCCTTGCCGTACGCCAGCTCGGACGGGATGTCGAGCTGCACCCGGCTGCCCACGGTCACGCCGACCAGGCCTTGGTCCCAGCCGGGGATGACCTGTTCCACGCCGATCGGGAAGGTGGCCGGCTGGCCGGCCTTCCAGGAGGAGTCGAACTCCTTGCCGTCCTTGTAGAAGACGCCCACGTAGTTCGTGGTGATGGTCTGGCCCTTCTGCACCGCCGGGCCGGTGCCCTTGATCAGGGGAGTCACCGTGAGCTTCTTCAGCTCGCCCTTGCCCGCCTCGACGGTCGGCTTGCTGCCCAGCGCCGGGTCGACGTCCGCCGGCAGCTGCGGTGCGGGAGGCGCGGCGGCCTCGTCCGGGGCCGGGGCGGACGCGGAGGCGGACGGTGTCGCGTCAGCCTGGTTCGCGGGCTTGTCGTCGCCCCCACCGACCAGCACGAAGACGGTGATCAGCACCGCCACCACGGCGATGCCGGCCAGCCCACCGGCCCACGCCTGACGGCGCCGCTTCGCCTCGGCCGCCTTCTGCGCGGCCAGCTGGGCGGCCAGCCGCCGCCCCGCCTTGGTTGCCGGACTCTGGCCCTCCGACCGGTTCTGCTTCGTGCTCTCGCTCACGTCGTCGACTCCCTGCTGCGAAGGTGTGGCCGGCACCCGGTGCCGGGGGGAAAGCCGACGCACACGGTACCCGCCTGACGGCCCACCGTGCCCACCCCGGACCGCCCGGATCGCTCTGCGGGCGCTCGCCCCGAGCCGGCGTGACGGTTATTCCGGCACCACCATGAAGTCCGTCACGAACGATGTCACCCCGCCATCGGTGGCCCGCCCGATCCAGGTGCCGTAGCAGCCGTCACCCCATCCCGTGGCGACGGTCACGACGTTGGCGCCGGTGGCCTCCTCCAGCACCGCGGTGATCAACCCCGGGACCGGTGAGGCGGGCAGCTCGGCCGGGATGAAGACCTTTTCCACCTGGTCTTCGTCCCAGGCTTCCAGGGCGGTGAGCGCCGTCGGGTCGGCGAGGGTGCCGGCGCCGGCGTCCACCCCGTACCCGAAGTAGTCGTCCGCGCCGAGGCTGGCGACGTCCTGGTCGCCGGCGACAGCCGGCTCCCAGCGCACCGTCGGCGCGTCCCGGACCACCAGCTCCAGCGCGGCCACCCGGCGGTCCACCTCGGCGTCCTCCCGGAGCACCACGGCCACCCAGGCGCGGGCGGGATGCCGCCCCGGGGGCACGGTGACCGTGAACGGCTCGGCCTCCGGGCAGACCAGCGGGTCACACCCGACCACCTGGCCGGTCGGCAGCACGATGTCGCCCACCGGGTGGGCCTCGATCACGTACGAGCCGTGCGCGTCGGTGAAGCGAGCGCCGGGCGTCAACAACCGGTCCAGATCAGGGGTGTACGGCATGGCGGCTCCTCCGGTGGCCAGCGGCCGGCGGAGCGTACCCGGTTCGGCCGACGCCTCCGTCGCTGCCGTGTGGTCAGGCGGTCTTGCGGGGTGCCGTCTTCCGGGCCGCCGTCTTCTTCGCCGGCTCCGCCTTCTTCGCGGGAGTCTTCTTGGCGGCCTTCTTCGCCGGTTCGGCCTTGGCCGCGGCCGTCTTCTTCTCGGCGGTCTTCTTCGCCGCGGTCTTCTTCGCGGGCGCCTTCGCCGCCTTCTTCTCGGCCGCCTTCTTGGCCGAGCGGGCCGACGAGATGGGCGTCGGCTCGCCGCCGCCACCACGGGCCGGCTGCTCGCCGCGGGCCGTCCGAGCCCGGTCCACCGATGCCTTCAGCGCGGCCATCAGGTCCACCGCCGCGGCCGGCGCCTCCTCCACCTCTTCCGGCTGCACGACCTCCCGACCCTCCACCTTGGCGTCGATGACCTCCTGCAACGCCGCCCGGTAGTCGTCGGTGAAGACGTCCGGCTCGAACTCACCGGTCATCGAGTCGATTAGGGAACTCGCCATCGCCAGCTCCGGCGGGCGCACCTTGAGGTCCTCGTCGAGGAAGCCGAAATCCGCCGTCCGGATCTCGTCCGGCCAGAGCATGGTGTTGAGCAGCAGCACGCCCTCGCGGACCCGGAGCGTGGCGAGCTGCTCCCGCTGGCGCAGCGCGACCTTGACGATGGCCACCCGCTCCGAGTCGAGTAGCGCGTCGCGCAGCAGCACGTACGGCTTGGTCGCCGTGCCCTCCGGCTCCAGGAAGTACGCCTTGTTGTAGAGGATCGGGTCGACCTGGTCGGCCGGGACGAACTCCAGCACGTCGATCGCGCGCGAGCTGGTCAGCGGCAGGTCGGCGAAGTCCTCGTCGGTGAGGATCACCATCTCCCCGCCGCCGATGTCGTAGCCCTTGGCGATGTCGTCGTAGGTGACCTCCTCGCCGCAGACCGAGCAGGTGCGCTTGTACCGGATCCGGCCGCCGTCCTCACGGTGCACCTGGTGGAACCGGATGTCCTTCTCCTCGGTCGCGGAGTAGAGCTTCACCCCGATCGAGACGAGCCCGAACGACACGGCTCCCTTCCAGATGGCCCGCATCCTCTGCTCCCTTCCCCGGTATCGACCATGCTCGCATCCGAAGGAACCGGACGCGAGGTGTTCGGCCTGCTACTACAGTCGGGTCGTGCCCGGCGCGCCGCTCAAGCCGATGCTCGCGATGACCGGGCCGCTCCCGGCGGGTGACGGCTGGGCGTACGAGTTCAAGTGGGACGGTGTCCGCGCGCTGGCCGACATCTCGGCCGGCGGCCAGCACCTGTACGCCCGTTCCGGCGTGGAGATCACCGCCGCGTACCCCGAACTGGCCACCCTGTCTGAGCAGGTCGACGACGCGCTGCTCGACGGTGAGGTGGTGCTGCTCGGTGAGGGTGGGCAGCCGTCGTTCACCGCGCTGGCCGAACGGATGCACGTCCGGGACCGGAACAAAGCGGCCCGGTTGGCGGCGGTCATGCCGGTGACGTACATGATCTTCGACCTGCTCCGGCTGAACGGCGACGACCTGACCGGCTGGCCGTATGAGCGCCGTCGGGAGGCTCTGGACGGGCTCGCTCTCGGCGGTGCCCGGTGGGCCGTGCCGCCGGTCTTCGCCGACGGTCCGGCCACCTACGAGGCGGCCAGCGAGCACGGACTGGAGGGGGTGATGGCCAAGCGGGTCGGCGCCGTCTACCGCCCCGGGGTGCGCTCGCCGGACTGGGTGAAGGTCAAGCTGGAGGTGACCGGCGACTTCGTCATCGGCGGCTGGCGACCGGGCGCGCGCCGGATCGGTGGGCTGCTGGTCGGGGTACCCGGGCCGGACGGCCGGTTGATCTACCGGGGCCGGGTGGGAGGTGGGATCGGCGCGGCCATCGAACGGCAGCTCCTCGCCGAGCTGGAGCCACTGCGCTCCGGCGTGTCACCGTTCGCGCCGGGTGTGCCACGCGAGGATGCCCGGGGTGCCATCTGGGTAACTCCCCGGGTGGTGGTGGAGGTGAAGTACGGCCAGCGCACCCCGGACGGCCGACTGCGCTTCCCCCGGGTGCTGCGGTTGCGCCCGGACAAGCCGCCGGAGGAGGTCGACGATGCCAGCTGACCGGTTGCGGGTGGACGTCGAGGGCCGCGCGCTGGACCTGTCCAATCTGGACAAGGTGCTCTATCCGTCGGCCGGCTTCACCAAGGGCGAGGTGATCGACTACTACACGCGGATCTCGCCGGTGCTGCTGCCGCACCTGCGGGACCGGGCACTCACCCGGATCAGGTTCCCCAACGGGGTCGACGACAAGTCGTTCTTCGAGAAGAACAAGCCGGCCGCGACGCCGGACTGGGTACGGGTGGAGACGCTGCCCGCGCCGGGGTCGACCAAGGGTCGGGAGACCATCGACTACGTGGTCGCCGACGACCTGCCGACGCTGGTCTGGCTGGCCAACCTGGCCGCGCTGGAGATGCACACGCCGCAGTGGAAGGTCGGCGAGCACCCGGACATGATGGTGGTGGACCTGGACCCGGGCCCACCGGCCGGGCTCGCCGAGTGCTGCCCGGTGGCGGTGCTGATGCGCGACCGGCTCGCTCTGGACGGGATCGAGTCGTACCCGAAGACGTCCGGCAAGAAGGGCATGCAACTCTGCTGCCCGATCGCCGGCATCCAGTCCTCCGATCTCGTTTCGGACTACGCCCGGCGGATCGCTCAGGAACTGGAGAAGGCGCACCCGAAGCTGATCGTGTCGAAGATGGCGAAGAACCTGCGCCCGGGGAAGGTCTTCATCGACTGGAGTCAGAACAACGCGGCGAAGACCACCGTGGCGCCGTACTCCCTGCGGGCACAGTCGATGCCATCGGTGTCGACGCCACTGACCTGGGACGAGGTCGAGGCCGGCGCCCGCGGCCGGAAGCCGGCCGTCCGCCAGTTCACCGCCGCCGAGGTGCTGGACCGGGTCGAGGAGTACGGCGACCTGCTCGCCCCGCTGCTCGACGGTGGCCCGGAACTGCCCGTCTGAGGCGATGCCGGCTCTCGTACCCTCGTGCCCATGGTCGAACGGGTGAGAGTTGCGGTCGCGGGAGTCGGTAACAACACGTCAGCATTGGTGCAGGGGATTGCTCTCTACCGCCAGACCGGCAGCCTGGTGGGTGTTCGTAGGCCGATGATCGACGGTCTCGGGGTGGCCGACATCGATTTCGTCGCGGCTTTCGCCACCTCCGCGGAGAAGATTGGCAAGGACCTGACCGAGGCGATCTTCGTGGCGCCCAACAACTTCCCCCGTCTCGACTGCGATCTTCCCAGGGCGGACGTGCCCGTAACCAGGGGCCTTGTCGATGCGACTGAGGTGGATCGGGTGGCAGCGGCGTTGGCCGGGGCGGAGGTGCTGCTCTACTCCGCACCGAGCGGCCGGCCGGAGACCGCCCGGGCCTACGCCGAGGCGGCCTGCAAAGCGGGTGTCGCCTTCGTCAACACCACGTCCGACGCGATAGCCCGCGACCCGATGTGGGGGGAACGGTTCCAGGAGGCCGGCCTGCCGTTGCTCGGTGACGACCTGGCCAGCCAGTTCGGCACCTCGGTGGTGCACAACGCGTTGCTGCGGTTGCTCGAGGAGCGGGGGCTCACCCTGGTGAGTTCATATCAGGTCAATCTGGGAGGTACCGAAGACTTCCGGAACCTGGTTGAGAACTCCAATACCAAGAAGCAGTCCAAGCTCAATGCGCTGTCGGCGGCTGACAAGGTCGAACTGGCTCCGCTCGGATACCTACCGCATCTGAAGTCGCAGAAGGTGGCGCATCTCAACATCGAGGCGCAGGGTTGGGGTGAGACGGCGATAAGCCTTGACGTGAAGCTGAAGGTGCATGACCCGAGCGGTGCTGCCGGCGTCAACATCGATCTGATTCGCATGGCGGCGAGCGCGCTCCGAGCTGGGCGCGGCGGTTATCTCGCCGAGGCGTCGTCGCTGCTCAAGTCCCCGCCTGGCACGGCGATCTGACCCTCAGGCCACCGTGACGGTGGGTGTCCGGATGGCGTGGCGGGTGCTCGTCACTGAGCGCGACGGGCATCGGTGCCCCCGGCCAGACCGCTCAACCCCTTTGCTCTGCTTACACGGGCGCAACACCACGTTGAGCTGCGGCTTCACGATGGCTTGCGTGGGCGGTGGCCATACCTGTGCTCGCGGAGTGTGAGTGTTGCGTATAGGTAAGCAGAGCAAAGGGTCTGGGGTGGGTGCGGCGGCCGGGGCCCGGAATCAAATCACCCTGCGTGATCGGCCCGGCGCCCCCTCGCGGTGGACGCCGGGCCGAGAGGCACGCGGTGAGGGGTCAGTCGCGGCCGAAGACCTTGCGGCTGGAGCCCAGCCGCAGGAGCACCGTCTCGCCGGTGGCGTCCTGGACCGCGTCGTTGTCGGTGATGGCGTAGACCTCGCCGTCGCCGGCCACGGTCAGGCCCTCCAGCTTCTCCTGCGTCCACCCGTTGGTGGCACGCAGCGCGGGCAGCACGTCGACGGCGAGCGTCTTCGGCAGCACCCGCAGCGGGCCGGGCGCCGCGGCCCCGCCCGGCAGCGGCACCGTGTAGATCCGCTTCACCGTGGCGGCGGGGCCGTTCAGCTTGTCCCGCTCGATGACCGCGAGCCGGTCGCCGACCACGGTGATCTCGGAGAGGCCCATCCAGTCACCCGGGACGCTGGTGGCGCCCAACCGGTAACCGAACCAGCTCCAGGTGCCGGCCGCGACGTCGTACCGGCCCAGCCGGACCACGCCGGCCGGGTCGGTGCTCAGCTCGCGCTGCACGGCCACCCAGACGATCTCCCTGCCCTGCCGGTCGGTGGTCGCGGTGACCCCCTCCAGGCCCTGCTTGGCCAGACCGGCGGCGACCTCCGTGGGCAGCGCGACGGTCTGCCGGGTGACCCCGGCGTCGTCCAGCCGGACCAGCTTGTTCTCCGGGCCCTTGGCGCCCTCGACAGCGAGCCAGAAGCCGCCCTGCGGACGGGCGAAGATGCCCTCCGCGTCGTACCCGACCGGTGCGCCGGTCGCGTCCTTCACCGGCAGCGCACCGGTGATCACGGCCGGCGTCCGCTTCGCGTCGATGGTGAGGATCCGGGTCTGGCTGTACGCCGCGTCGGTGACGCTGTAGAGCTGGTCCCGCTTGCCGGGTGCCGCGGTCAGCGCGCCGAGGGCGCCCCAACCGATCGGCGTACCCGCCCGGTCGGTGCCGGAGACGATGCTCGGGAACGCCGGAGTGCCCCGGCCCAGCTGGTAGAGCGACACCGAGGCGCGGACGCCGACCGAGGCGTCGTCCTCCTCGCTGGAGACGGCGAGCAGCCCCCGCGACGGGATGGGCAGCAGCCCCTCCGGTCCGTTGGTGGCCGGCAGCACCTGCCGGAACCGCGGGTCGGTCGGCCGGCTCAGGTCGTAGACGGCGACGAAGTTGCTGCGCTCCGAGCCGACGAACGCGTACCGCACGCCGTCGTACTCGGCGACGGCGACGCCCTCCGGCTCGGTGCCCTTCTTCGCGGCCCGGTCCTCGTTGTGCAGCCCGTACGTGACGGCGAGCCGCTCGAAGGTGTTGCCGGCGTCCCAGGCGACCCGCCCGCTGCGGCTGTCGAAGACGGACCAGCCGCGGGTGCCGCCCCGCCAGTCACCCTCGTTCGCCGTGGCGAGGTAGCGGTCGTCGATCCAGGCCACCGCGTCCGGCTCGCGCGGCACATCGGTGATGCCGCCGGTCAGGTTGATCGTGCCGTCCTTGACGGTGTCGATCCCGCTGATCGTCGCCGTGCCGGCGCTGAACACCTTGGTGACCCGGCCGGTGGGCAGGTCGACCAGGGCGACGCCGTTGTTCTCCTGAAGCGTCACCGCCAGCTGGTTAAGGCTGTTGATCGAGACGTACTCCGGCTCCGGGTCGGTCGGCGCGGCGAGGCCGGCCTGGACCAGGGCGGGCAGGGCGCTCCCGTCGGCGCCGGTCAACGGGACCGGCCGCAGCCGCCAACCGGCCGGGGTCTTGCCGGCGAGATCGACGATCTGCACGAAGCCCGCGGGTGCCTGCGGCAGGTCGCCCTCCTCGCCGCCGGGCGGGGTGGCCTCCTCGTCGCGCTCGTTCTCGATGGCGATCGCGGCGTACCGCTGGTCCTTGCTGATCGCGATCGAGTCGGGCTGGCCGCCGAGGTCGAAGCTCGCGACCCGCTTGCGGCTGACCAGCTCGATCACGTCCAGCCGGCCGGACGGCTCGGTGTAGCTGCTGCTGGTGTTCACCACCACCATTACGTACTTCCCGACCACGGCGACCGAGGTCGGCTCGTCCTCGGCGTTGCCGAGCTGCGCCAGGGAGAGGGTGCCGAGGCCGCGCGGCCGGTCGGCCCGGGAGATGTCGAGGAAGCCGATCCGTCGGGCCAGCGCGTCCGTGTGAACCAGGGTCCGGCCGTCCGGGCTGACCGCCGAGATCTCGGCGACCGTCGGGGTCGCCGGGTCCTCACCGGCCGGACGGTTCTGAAAGACCGGGTACGTGGCAACCCGATCGAAGGCGCGCGACGTGTCCGAGTGGTGGTGTCCGCCGGCCGACGCGGGGGTGACACCGGTCAGGCTGGCGGCAGCGACACCGGCCGCGGTGAGCGCGGTGAATGCTCTTCTGAATGTCAAGGACTTCCTCCGTTAGGTCGTACCCGGACGGAGGTTGACACCCGAGAAGGAGCATCAGCTTGCGCGCACATGAACAGCCGGCGAAGTGCGGCGCAGCCGCCACCAGGCGCCACCGATCAGGACCACGGTGACCACGCTGACCGCCACGTCGCCGGCCAGCGCCGCCGCCGGGCTCGCCGGGGAGTACGGCGGCACCAGGTACGCGAACGCGGCCGCGCTGACCAGGCTCCCAGAGCCGGCGACGAGCACGTGCCGCTGCCCCCAGCCGGCGCGGGACGACCAGTACGCGATCAGCCCTCCGGTGCCGGCGGCGAGCGCCAGCGCGACGGCCATTCCCGGCCAACCGGGTGTCAGGTCGGTGCCGAGGTGGACGAGAACGACCACCAGGCCCACCCAGATCGGGCCGGGCACCCGACGGGCGCGCCGCGGGTTTGGGTGGCGCCAGCGGGGCAGCAGGGCCAGCGCGACGAGCGCGAGGACCACCGCCGCGGCGAACGTCAGCTGGAGCGGGCTGGCCAGGAAGCCCTTCCGGCCGCTGTCCGAGAAGATCAGCAGGCTACCGAGCAGGTAGATCACGCCGACCACGACGAGCCCGGGCCGGCGGAGCCACGGGCGGAGCCGGCGGTTTCGGCCGAGGAACGACTCGACGATCACGATCGGCGCGCAGATGGTCAACGTGATGTGGTTGCCCACGTAGTCGAAGGCCTGTCGGACGCTGAACCCGAGTCCCGGCACCAGCGTCGCCTCGGCGGCGGCTCGGGTGTCGGCGTACTCGGTGTCGTCCAGGTAGCCCGGGTTGAACAGCGACTGGTCGACCAGGCCCGCCTGGAGCACGCCGAACGCGGCGGCGAGCAGCACGATCGCCGGCCATCCCGCGCCGAGGTGCCGGGCGGTCTCCCGGATCAGGATGGCGGCCCCGCCGTACATCGGCCCGAGGATGAGCACCACCGGGAGGAAGTCTTCGAGGGTGAAACCGCCCCAGGAGCACTCGGCGGCCCAGGGCGCGAGCAGCAGCAACGCGACCACCGGCACGAGCCGGCGGCGCAGTGGAAGACGGTCGGCGGTGACGGGCGAGTCGGCGGCGGGGTGGCACTCGGTCGGCATGGGCGCTCCTCGGCGACGTTCCGGGACCACCCGTACCCTGCGCGGGCCACCCGGACATCCACTACGGCCATCGGCCGACGACGGGCGCGACCAAAGTCGTTGAGTAGGGTGGTTCGACGCCGTCACCCGGGGAGCGTGGAGATGCAGCCAACCGCCACGGCCGACCTGTCGGTCCCGCCCGCCGACGCCGAGCGTCCACTGCTCAGCTACCGCGACGAGGCGACCGGCGAGCGGGTCGACCTGACCGCGCACCAGGTCGGCGCCTGGGCGGCGCGCAGCGCCGGTCTGCTGCGGGACGGCTGCGGGCTCGGCCCCGGCAGCCGCGTAGCGGTGCTGCTGCCGCCGCACTGGCGTACCGCTGCGGTTCTGTTGGGCGCCTGGGCCTCCGGCCTCGCGGTGTCGTTCCGGCCCCGCGCCACCGCTGGCCTGCCGGTCCTCGAACCGGGCGGCGACCGGCCGTTCGATGCCGTCTTCGTGACCCCCGAGCGGCAGGACGACTGGCTGGAGGACGTGCCGGACGCTCCACACCGCTACCTCGTCGGTACCGGTCCGGGGGCGCTGGCCGACGTGCCGCTGGGCTGGCTCGACTGGTCCGCCGAGGTGCTCCGGCACCCGGACGCCACGCCCGACCACACCGCCATTCACCCGTCCGACCCGGCCAGCGCGGACGGCACGACCTACGGCCAGTGGGGCGCGCTCGCCCAGGGCATCGCCGAGATGCTGGACCTACGTGCCGGCGACCGGCTGCTGGTCGACGCCGCCGAGCACGAGCAGCCGCTGAAGTGGCTGCTGGCCCCGCTCTCCGCTGGCGCGTCCGTGGTGATCAGCGCCAACCTCGACCCTGCTCGGCGGGACGCGGTGGTCGCCGCCGAGCAGGTCACCCGGGTTCTCTAGGGGACGTCACTCCGGCCGTCGTCCAGGTCAGTCGAACGCGGCGGCGAACATGCCGGGCTCGTAGGAACCGCCCCGCTGGTGCACGATCACGGCGAGGCGGTTGGCCGCGTTGATCAGGGCGACCAGGGCGACCAGCGCGGCGATCTGGTCGTCGTCGTAGTGCTTGCGCACCTGAGCCCAGGTTTCGTCGGACACGCCCTGGTAGGCGTCGGCGAGTCGGGTGCCCTCCTCGGCGAGCGCCAGCGCGGCCTGCTCGGCCTCCGTGAAGACGGTGGACTCGCGCCAGGCGGCCACCAGGTTGAGCCGAACCGGGCTCTCGCCGGCCGCTGCGGCGTCCTTCGTGTGCGCGTCGATGCACCAGCCGCAGCCGTTGATCTGGCTGGCCCGAAGGGACACCAACTCCTGCGTGGACTTCGGCAGCGGCGACTGCTGAATCACCATGCCGGCGTTGGCGAACCGCTTGGCGAACTTCATGGCGATCTCGTTGTCGAACATGTTGAATCGGGCGTCCATGGTTCCGTCCTTCACTTCCGGCGTTCGATCGGACGAACATGAGATGCCGGCGAGCAGAGTCCTGTGACAGAACGGCAGGGTGACAGCGATAACAGCGCTCCTCGGCCCCCTGCCGTTACACCCCCCATCAGCCCTGTACGCAGGCCTTTTGCCGCTGCCACCGACGTGATCTCATACCGGGAAGACGACGTCGTCGAGCTGATCACGACGACCCCGCGCCGTCTCCATTCCCTCGAGAGGTGCACCGATGCACAGGAGACCAATCTTCCGACTGGCAGTCCTCACCGCCACCGCCGCGACGCTCCTGGCGTCCGGTGGCGGCTACGCCGCGGTGGCGGCACCCGCTCCCGTATCCCCGGGTGTCGGCGCGTGTGAGCCGGGTGCCGAGGCGCACAGCGCGGCCCGGGTCGCCAAGGGCGCCACTGCGCAAGAGCCGAAGCTGTACTCCAACAACGAGGCGAACGCCTACGGGGTGATCAAGGACGCCCCGCGCCTCGCCAACGGCAGCGTGACCGTGCCGACGGTCTTCCACATGGTCTCCGACCAACCGCTCAGCGCGGCCGAGACGGCCAGGTGGAACACCCTGATCGCGGCGCAGATGACGGTGCTCAACGACTCGTTCGCGGGGCGCACGGCAGCGAACGCCTCCGACACGCCGTTCCGGTTCTCGCTCGTCGACACGACGTGGACGGTGAACAGCGCCTGGTACACGGTCGAGCCGGGCAAGAACGAGCGGGACATGAAGAAGGCGCTGTACACCGGCGACTCGAAAACCCTGAACGTGTACGCGGCCAACATCGGCGGCGGGCTCCTCGGCTGGGCGTACTTCCCGAAGGGTTACAACAACGGCCGGGACTACATCGACGGCGTGGTGATGCTCGACGAGTCGATGCCGGGCGGTACGGCGGGCAAGTACTCCCTCGGTGACACCCTGACCCACGAGGTGGGGCACTGGCTCATGCTGGAGCACACCTTCGCCCACGGGTGCTCCGCTGCCGGCGACTTCGTCGCGGACACTCCGCGGGAGGCGGCGCCGCAGTTCGACTGCCCGCTGGGCGCGGACACCTGCACCGCACCCGGGCTGGACCCGATCCACAACTTCATGGACTACACGCAGGACTCCTGCATGAACATGTTCACCGTCGGACAGGCGGACCGGATGAGCGACGCCTGGGTGGCGTTCCGGGCCGGCGGCGCCGGGTAGATAGCGCGTCTCGGGGTCGACGGGCCGCTGGATGGTGGCTCGTCGACCCCGTTGCTTCACCCTTCCGGTGGAGCCGACGTGTTCCACCATTTCTCACATCTCGCCCGCTCATACGCTTCGCCGAAGGCACGTGCGCTGTCGGAGCGCCGGCCGCTTTCCACACCGGCGGAGGGGACATGGCGTCGAGGCGTACACGTCGGACACTGATCTCGGCGGTCGCCGGCGGCCTGTTCGCCCTCGGTGTGCTCGCACCGGGCCCGGCCGCCGCGCCGCCGCTGCCCCGCGCGGCGCAGGCAGCCGATTCGTCCCACCCGGAAGAGCCCCGGCCCCCGCAGCTCCCGGCCGACTTCCAGGGCACCGGCCGGTACATCGTTCGCGACCTCGGGATCGACGTGCCGTTCACCTGGCAGGGCAGGGACGGCAACAGCCAGATGATCGCCGGGGGCCCGGAGCATCCGATCTGGTTCACGAACCTGATCTACGAGAACACGCTCTACACGCTCACCTACAAGTGGCCGAACATCCCACTGTTTCCGCCGCGGGCGTGCAGCAAGGTCCCGGGGTTCTTCAACCGACAGATCTTCAACGACAAGCTGAAGGCCGCGCGCTTCGTCGGACCGGAAATCCTGCAGGGGGAGAAGGACCGGCACGTCGACCACTGGCGGGTCGGTGTCGTCGGGGGTTCCTCCGTGCCGGGCGAGGTGTTCCGGTTCCCGATCGCGCTCGGCGACATCTACGTCGACCAGCGGGATCCGAGCCGGTGGTGGCAGGTGTTGCAGTTCGGCCTGCAGAACCTCTTCGACCCGGAGCTGGACGAGTGGTTCACGATGACAACGTTCGACCACCGGCCGGGCGAGGTCACGCTCCCGGACCGCTGCCCGCCCCCAACGTCGTGATTTCGCACGTGTCAGTCGACGGTCGGGAGCTTCGGGCCGAGGACGTCATCGGCGTCCACGATGGTGTACGCGTAGCCCTGCTCGGCGAGGAAGCGCTGACGGTGTGCCGCGTACTCGGTGTCGATCGTGTCCCGTGACACCACCGTGTAGAAGTGCGCCTGCCGGCCGTCGGCCTTCGGCCGCAGCACCCGGCCGAGCCGCTGCGCCTCCTCCTGGCGAGACCCGAACGTCCCCGACACCTGGATCGCCACCGCCGCCTCCGGCAGGTCGATGGAGAAGTTGCCGACCTTGGAGATGACCAGCGTGCGGATCTCCCCGGACCGGAACGCGTCGAAGAGCCGTTCGCGCTCCTTGTTGGTGGTCGAGCCCTGGATGATCGGCGCGTCCAGGTATTCGCCGAGCTGGTGCAGCTGGTCGATGTACGCGCCGATCACCAGCACCTGGTCGTCGGGGTGCCGGTCGACCAGAGCCCGGACCACCGGCAGCTTGGTGCGCGCGGTCGCCGCCATCCGGTAGCGCTCCTCGGCCTCCGCGGTCGCGTACGACATCCGCTCCGCGTCGGTCAGCGTCACCCGGACCTCGGTGCACTCGGCCGGGGCGATCCAGCCCTGGGACTCGATGTCCTTCCACGGGGCGTCGTACCGCTTCGGGCCGATCAGGCTGAACACGTCACCCTCCCGGCCGTCCTCGCGAACCAGGGTGGCGGTCAGGCCGAGCCGGCGGCGGGCCTGGAGGTCGGCGGTGAACCGGAAGATCGGCGCGGGCAGCAGGTGCACCTCGTCGTAGACGACCAGGCCCCAGTCGCGGGCCCCGAACAGGTCCAGGTGGGTGAATGCGCCGCCGCGCCGCGAGGTGAGCACCTGGTACGTGGCGATGGTGACCGGGCGGATCTCCTTGCGCTCGCCGGAGTATTCGCCGATCTCCTCCTCGGTCAGCGAGGTGCGGGCGATCAGCTCCCGCTTCCACTGCCGGCCGGCGACGGTGTTGGTGACCAGGATCAGCGTGGTGGCCTTCGCCTCGGCCATCGCGGCCGCGCCGACCAGGGTCTTGCCGGCGCCGCAGGGCAGCACGACCACGCCCGACCCGCCGGCCCAGAACGCCTCCACGGCCTCCCGCTGGTACGACCGCAGCGTCCACGGCTTGCCGCCGTCCTTGCCGGCCTCGGCCAGCTCGATCGGGTGGGCCTCGCCGTCCACGTAGCCGGCCAGGTCCTCCGCCGGCCAGCCCAGCTTGAGCAGGGCCTGCTTGAGCCGGCCGCGCTCGGACGGGTGCACCTGGATGGTGTCGTCGTCGATCTTGTTGCCGAGCATGCCGGCGAGCTTCTTGCTCTTGGCCACCTCGATCAGCACGAGCCGGTCCAGTGCGCGCAGCACCAGGCCGTACGCCGGATCGTTGGCGAGTTGGAGCCGGCCGTACCGGTCCATCGTCTCGGCCACGTCCACCAGCAGCGCGTGCGGCACCGGGTAGCGCGAGTACTTGATCAGCGAGTCGACCACGCCCTCGGCGTCGTGCCCCGCCGCGCGGGCGTTCCACAGGCCGAGTGGGGTCAGCCGGTAGGTGTGCACGTGTTCGGGAGAGCGCTCCAGCTCGGCGAAGGGTGCGATGGCAATTCGGCAGGCCTGCGCGTCCGGGTGGTCGATCTCCAGCAGCAGGGTCTTGTCCGACTGCACGATCAGTGGTCCACCGCTCACGCCAGGGTCCTCTCCTCCGGTTGGCCGTCCGGTCGTGGCGCCTGCTTACCCGCCGCTGGCCGACCATCCAGTGTTGCACGGTGCGGACTGTCGGAAGAAAGATGCTCACCGGGCGCAACCGACATGGCACTTGCAAACGTCTAGCAAAGGGACGACAGCCCAGGGGAGGTCCCATGAAGCATGTCCGGCTCACTTCCCGACTTGTCGCCCTGGTGGTGGTCACGCTGGTCGGCGCCGGTGCGTGCGCGTTCGATCCGCAGGCCGGCGGGGGTGGCGGCGGGGGAGCCGCCCCGGCAGGTGCGGCGGAACAGGTAACGGGGGCGAGCGGCACGCCCGGGCCGGACCAGCGCGGCCGGCCCGCGACGACCGCGCCGACGCGGACGCCGACACCGAAGCCCACCCGGAGTGTCACGCCGACGCCGACCAGCAGCACGCGGCCGGCACCGGCCACCAGCACCGCCAAGCCGGCCGCCGGCTGCCCGCAGGGCGAGCACCAGCGCGCCGTGGAGACCTACCTGGCCCGGTTGGGTGGGTTCGGGCCGGTGACCGTGGACGGCCGGCAGTCCGCCGCCGACTGCGCCGCGATCAAGAAGTTCCAGCGGCGGTACGGCATCCGCCCCGTCGAGGGTCGCGCCGGGCCGACCACCTACGACGTGGCAAAGCGCCTCGGCACCACCGACACGGCTCGCTGCAAGGCCGGCACGGGCACCACCTTCTGCGTGGACCTGACCCGGCAGACCGTCTGGGCGGTCCGAGGCGGCAAGGTGATCATGGCGCCGACGGTGACCCGCACCGGGATGGCCGGCTACCGCACCCCGGCCGGCACCTACAAGGTCAACTACCGCAATCCGAAGGAGTGGTCCGACCCGTACGAGGTGTGGCTGCCGTACTGGCAGCACTTCACCCAGGGGATGGGCTTCCACGAGACCACCACCTACCTGCACAACAAGTCGATCGGCTCGCACGGCTGCGTCAACCTGCTGCACGCCGACGCCGTCCGGATGTGGGAGCTGGGGAAGGTGGGCACCCGGGTGGTGCTGATCGGCCGCCGCCCCGGCACCTGAGCGACGACCCGCCCGACTCGGGGTTTTATCCCCTGTCACACCGGTCCCGGTAGTGACACCCTGGGAGTCCAGGGCCGGACCGGGCGGGGAGGCTGGGTATGACGGTCGACCGTGACGTCATAGAAGCGCACGACCAGGCTCCACCGGACGAGGTGTCCCGCGCGACCGTGGTCGCGTACGCCGTCGCGGCGGCGCTCCTCGTCGGGTGGTTTCTCTTCGGCTGGCTGGTGCTGCGGCAGGGCTTCGTCGATTCGATCGGGGAGTCCGCCGGCGCCGGCTTCGCGCTGTTGCTGATCATCTCGGTCGTCGGCACCGTACGCCGCAGCCGACGCTGACCAGCGCGCACCGACCGGCGTCGCCCGGCCTCCGGTCAGTCCGCCAGCACCGCCGCGGTGATCCGGTGCAGCGCGAAGGTGTGCAGCATCTCGGTCCGTTCGTCCTCGGCGCGTAGGTAGCCGGCGCCGATCGAGACCGGCTTGACCAGTCGGGACGCGGTCGCACCATGGGCGTCCACGTATCCCACCCAGACCAGCGCCCGATCCCGCACGGCCTGCTGAAGCACGGCCAGCGCCTCGCTGTGGGTGTGCGCCGGCACCGGGCCGCCGCCGAGGCCGACAGCCCCGCCGCGCACCACCGCCGGTGCCCGTCGGGCCGCCCGCGCCGCCGCCTCACCCCGCCGGATGTGCTCCACCACGCCCAGCAGCCGAGGCATCGGCAGCTTCGGGGCGACCAGCGGATCCAACGTCCGGATGGTCACGGGCACCCGGGCCGGGGCCCGCCGGATCCGTGGCCGGGACAGCACCGTGCCGCCGCTACCGTCCTCCTGCGCCGGGGCGTACCCGGCGTCGCGCAACGCGCTCAGCAGCCGACCGACCTGGTACGGGGTGGTCAGCACCGTCGGGGCGAGCCGGCGCAGCGTCAGCGATTCCAGCCGCCGGTCGGCAAGCACCTCGCTGAGCAGCGTCTCGTCGTCGCTGCGCAGGTACGCCCCGGCCAGGCCGACCCGCAACCCGCCGTGTTTGCGGGCCACGTCGTCCACCAGATAGGTGAGCCCCTGCGGCACCGGGGTACGCGACCGCCGCCGGAATACGTCGTGCAGGTCGTCGGCCGAGTAACCGGCGTCCAGCGCTCGCCGCACACTCGCCGTCGTGACCCGGTGCACGCTGGCCCCGCCGGCCGACTCGGGTTCGGTCATCGCCTCCAGCTCGGCGGCGAGCGCCGGCTCGGGTGGCCCGGGCACCACCACCGTCAGGTCGGCCTGCACCAGGAAGTGGTCGACCGGGGCGGGCAGTAGCGCGTCCAGCGCCCGTGCCGCGCTGGACGGGTCGCCGCTCTCGGCGTCCGCGTGCAGCCCCAGCGGGTCCTCGCCGCCCGACTCGTCGGCCGAGGTCAGGTCGGCCAGCAGCAGCCGGCCGTACGAGGTGAGCGCCCCCAGGCCGGTGACGCCGAGCTGCGCCGCCTCGGCCAGCACCTCGCGGTGGGCGGCCTCCCGGCCCCGGCTGCGTCGCGGCGCCCGCCAGTCCAGCAGGTCCTGCACCTCCTCCGGAGTGGGTGAGGTCGCCGGTTCCAGGTCGGCGAGCACCGCGAGCACCGCCCGTCGGGTGCCCGGCGCTCCGGCGCGCTCGGCCTCGGCGGAGAGCGCCGTGATCGGCCGGTCCCGGTCATCGCGCCGGCCGACCAGCCCGACCTGCCGGGTCATGGTCAGCCACGCGCGGGCCAGCTGCTCCCAGCGTTGGGCCAGCGAGGCGGCCCGCCACACCTCGTACCCGCCGGTCGGCAGCACCTGCTGATCCGCCCCGTACCGGGTGGTGGTCGCACCGGGCAGCTCCAGCTCGCCGGCGAGCCCCGCCGCGTACGCCACCTCCAGCAGCAGCGCGGTGGTCGGCTCGTCCAGCCCGGCGGTGCGGGCCAGCCGGCGCAGGTCCCGTACGCCGATGCCGCCCGAGCGCAGCACCGGCGCGGGTTCGGCGGCGAGCTGGTCCAACAGCCCTTCGGTGTGCCGGACCACCTCCATCGTCTGTCCGGCTCCGGCGGAGTCGACCGCCTTCGCCTCGCGCGGCGCGGCGGCCACGGGCGGCGGGCTGGTGCGCAGCGGCCCGAGCGGGCCGCTGTCGCGGCGCAGCAGCAGGCCGACCTCGCGGGGCAGCTCGACAGTGCCGGTGGTCGTCGACGAGCCGGTCGAGACAGGGACCAGCAGCCGGTTGTCGACCAGCCAGCGCACCGGGGAGCCGGTCGGCGCGCCGCCGTTGGTCGGGTCCGAGAGCAGGGCGTCCTCCGCGCCGAGCGGCGGTGCCTGCAACGCCCCCGGGGGCACGCTGCCCACCGGTGGTCCGGCCGCCAGCCGGTCCAGGATCGCCCGGGCCGAGGGAGGAGCGGCGAGCAGCGTCCGCCGGAGCTTCGCCGGGTCCGCGCAGAGCGCGGCCGTGCGCGGGTCCAGCTCCGCGGCCGGCCGGCCCAGCCCGGCGGGGTACGGAGCCACCTCGTCGACGGCGGGTACCACCTGGAGCGCGTGCTCCGGGCCGTACAGCAGGAAGAGCGCGCGCAGCCGGCCGACGGCGGCCCGGACGGCCGTCGGCGCCGGCGGGTGGGGCCCGGCGGTCGCCATGGCGAGCACCGCCTCGGTGGCCGTGGTGCCCTCGTCCGGGTCCCGGGTGAGCCGGGCGGCGTCCAGTATCTGGAGGGTGAACTGGTCCAGCCCGTCCAGCGCGCGGGCCACCGAGACCCGGGACTGGGCCCGGATGGCCAGGGCGGAGATGTCGGCCGGCACGGGCACGACGAGGTCCGGCCGCAGCTGGAGGAGCGCGGCCAGCGATTCGTCGGGCAGCGACCGCAGGTGGTCGGCGAGTGAGGTGGTCATCGTCTTACCACGCTAGCCCGGCACCGGGCCGTCGCGCCCCTCGGACGTCCGCCCGGCAGGGAGTCGCCTGTACGTTTCTGGGCATGCCCGCTCTGACCGTCGGATTCGACCTCGACATGACGCTGGTGGACTCCCGCCCCGGCATCGCCGCGGCCTACCGGGCGTTGACCGCCCGGACCGGCGTGCCGGTGGACGCGGACCTGGCGGTGTCCCGGCTCGGTCCGCCGCTGCGCACGGAGATCGCGCACTGGTTCCCGCCGGAGCAGGTCGAGTCGGCCGTGCACGCGTTCCGCGAGCTGTACCCGGCGTACGCGATCACCCCGACGGTGCCCCTGCCCGGCGCGCGGGAGGCGATCGACGGGATCCGCGCGCGGGGCGGACGGGTGCTGGTCGTCACGTCCAAGGTCGGCCGGTTGGCCCGCCTGCACCTGGACCACCTCGGCCTCGCGGTCGACGAGCTGGCCGGTGACCTGTTCGCCGAGGAGAAGGCGACGGCTCTGCGGGAGCACGGGGCGACCCACTACGTCGGGGATCATGTGGCGGACATGGTGGCGGCGAGGGCGGCCGGGGTGCCCGGAATCGGCGTCGCCACCGGGCCGTGCTCCCCGGATGAGCTGCGTGCCTCCGGGGCGGAAATGGTGCTGGACGACCTCACCGGATTCCCAGCGGCGCTCGACGGCATGATCCAGCTAGCCTTGGAGCAGTAGCGGCTCAAGTGAAGCAGGGGTTTTCAGGTGCCTACGGGTCGAGTGAAGTGGTACGACACGGCCAAGGGATACGGCTTCGTCACCAGTGACGAGGGCGGCGACGTGTTCCTGCCCAAGGGCGCGCTGCCGGCGGGCGTCACCGACCTCAAGGGTGGCCAGCGGGTCGACTTCAGCGTGGTCGACAGCCGCCGGGGCGCGCAGGCCATGGGAGTCAAGCTGCTGGACGCTCCGCCGTCGATGGCGGAGCTGCGGCGCCGGCCGGCTGAGGAACTGCACGGCCTCGTCGAGGACATGATCAAGGTGCTGGAGGCGAAGGTTCAGCCGGATCTGCGCCGGGGCCGGTATCCGGACAAGAAGACCGCGCAGAAGATCGCTCAGCTGGTCCACGCGGTCGCGCGCGAGCTGGAGGTCTGAGGCACCAGGCCGGCGTCGGCGGCGCGGTCGAGCAGCGCCGCGACCGCCGCGAAACCGGCCTCGCCCAGGTCGGCGGTGAACTCGTTGACGTAGAGGCCGATGTGCCGGTCCACCACGTCGAGTTCCATCTCCTGGGCGTGCGCGAGCACGTACTCCCGGCTGGCCGCCGGGTCCGCCCAGGCCTGTCGGACCGACTCGCGGACCCAGCCGGCTGCGGCCTCCGGGTCCACCACGCCGCGCTTGGCCAGGATCGCGCCGAGCGGAATGGGCAGGCCGGTGTCGGCCTCCCACCACTCGCCGAGGTCGACCAGCGCGGTTAGGCCGTGCCGGTGGTAGGTGAACCGTGCCTCGTGGATGACCAGCCCGGCGTCGTAGCGGCCGACCGCGACGCCCGGCATGATCTCGTGGAACGGGACCACCTCGATCCGGGCCGGCGGCCGGCCCGCCGACCAGAGCCGGAACAGCAGGTACGCGGTGGTCCGGTCACCCGGCACCGCCACCGTGGCGCCGGTCAGGTCGGTGCGGTCCGGCCCGCCGGTGCGGTCGCCCCGGGTGAGCACCAGCGGCCCGCACCCGCGGCCGAGGGCGCCCCCGCAGGGCAGCAGGTGGTAGTCGTCGAGCAGCCACGGCAGCGCCGCGAAGCTCACCTTCACCAGGTCGAACGCGCCCCGCTCGGCGGCCGTGTTGGTGACGTCCACGTCGGCGTACGTCACCTCGACCGGCGGTGCGCCGGGTACCCGGCCGTGAACCAGGGCGTCGAAGACGAACGTGTCGTTGGGGCAGGGCGAGATCGCCAGGGAGAGCGCCACGCCTCCACGTTAGCCCCGCCCCCGCACGCTCCCGCGCGCCCACCCGGCTCACTGTGACCTGCTTGGCCCTCCGGCGAGCCTTCACGCCCCCGGCCGCACGCCCCACGCCCCTGCCACTCCCGCCGCACGCCCTGGCACTCACTGCCAGCTGCTCGGAAGACACCGTCAGGGTATGGGGTGTCACTGTCACTCCTGTAGAGCTGCCCCATCTGTGGGGCGCCGTGACCTTGGGTGGGCGTACTGGTTGCGGCGGCTGATGGCGGCGGCGGTGGTGGGGGGTGGCGGGTAGCTGGTGGCCGTGACGGTGCCCGATCGTGGGTCTGTCCCAGCTGCCCATCGGCTCGCCCCATCAATGGGGCAGCTCTACAGGCGCCGACGAAGGGGCTACGCGCAGCGGCGGCGGCGCTGTCCACAGGCTTATCCACAGGTGGGAGAGGGCTGTTGACGGCGCGAGGCTGAGCGGAAAACCATGGACGGATGGCTGCTGGCAAGGGTGCGATCGACGTCGGGGCGGCTCTGCGGGATCTTCGTCGACGTGCCGACCTGAGCCAGCGGGAGTTGGCTGAGCGGTCCGGGGTCCCGAAAAGCACGCTGGCCCGGATTGAGGCGGGCGAGGGCGGCGAGCCGGCGTTCCGGACGGTGGAGCGTCTGGTCCGCGCGGCAGGCGGCGAGCTTGCGCTCAGGCTGCCCGGCGACCCGTGCTCCACCCCAGACGACGCCGAATCGTCGAGCGTGTCGGACGACGAACCGCGGGACGAGGCTGGGCGTCGCTACCCCGCGCACCTCGACGTCCGTCGGGTCCGGACCCTGCGGGACTGGCCGGGTGCCTGGTGGGTGCATTCGTACACGCTCCCCGAGCGGTTGTGGCCGGTGCGCGTTCCAGAGCTGACCTACGACCTGGATCGAGCGCGGCGAGACGAGCGGCGGAGGCGGGACCGGACGCGGGCCCAGGTGGGGTTTCGACGTGCCCCCGAAGGACTGCCCACCACGTCCTGGCGTTTTCTTGCCGAGGTGCCCGGGGCCGGGCCGGTCGGTGAGCTGAGGGCCCATGAGCGGAGCGTGGACCTCCTCCTCGGCGAAGATTGGGGTGACCGGCGTGAGCTGGTGTTGGAAGGCGTGGTCGTTGCTCCCGGCCTACGGACCCTGGGCATTGGGCGTCAACTGATCGGGCTGCTGGCCAAGGAGATGGCAACGGCCGGCATCCGGACCGCCCACGCGATTGCCGAGTTTGGCAACGTGGAATTTCTGCTCGCCTGCGGGTTCGAGCTGCAGGCGAATCGACCGTCGGCGCTGACCCTCGAAGTCTGAGCCGCCCTGCCGGGGTCAGCGCAGCGCCGGGGCCGCTGTGGTCAGGGCGGTGAGGGCTTCGCGTAGCCGCCAGGCGTCGCGGTCGCGGGGGCCGATCGGGTTGGAGATGGTACGCAGCTCGGCGAAGGGCACCCCGGCCTGCGCCGCGGCGACCGCCACCCCGTACCCCTCCATGGCCTCGGCGACCGCCCCCGGATGTCGGCGGCGCAGCTCCTCGGTGCTGGCGACGGTGCCGGTGACCGTGCTGACGGTGAGCACCGCGCCGGTCGTGGCGGACGGCAGAGCGGCCCGCAGCGCCGCCAGCAGCCGTGGGTGAGCTGGCACCACGCTGCCGTTGCCCAGCAGCGCGGGCGGCATGCCCAGCTCGTCGACGGGGATGAAGCCGTCCGGTGACTCGGCGCCCAGGTCGGCGGCGATGCTGGCGGTGCCGAGCACGATGTCGCCGACCTCCACCCTCCCGACGAAGCCGCCGGCCACGCCGGCGCTGACCACCGCGCGGTACGGGCGCCCGGCCGCCTCGGCCAGCGCCAACAGTCGGGCTGTGGCGGCTCCGGCCACGGCCGGGCCCACCCCGACCGGGGCCACGGTGACGGTGGCGTCGGTCAGCCCCGCGCGGACCGCGTCCGCCTCGGCGGGCACCGCGGTCACCACCAGCAGGCCGGTCACGACAGCGGCCCGGGGGACTCCCGGCGGGTCTCGTCGTCCGCGCCGCCACCCGGTCCGCCGACCGCCGAGGAGGGGCGGTAGATGTGGTAGCCCGGTGGTGCGAGCCCCGGGTCGTCGTACTGCGGCGAGCCGGCCTGGGTCGGCGCCGGAGAGGTGGGCGTTCGGTCACCGAAGTCGTCCGTCGACTCGTCGTCGGCCAGTTCGTCGTCGCCCAGCGGCCGGCCGGCCAGCTTCTCGCCGCGCAGCCGTGCGGCGACCAGCACACCCCGGGTCGCCGCCAGGACGCCCACTCCGGCGGCGACCGCGATGCCGGTGCGACCGTCGAACGGCACCAGCCCGAGCCCGCCGCCCGCCACGAAGGCCAGCATCAGCACCGTCTCCGAGTGGGCGAAGGAGCTGGCCCGCAGCCGCTCCGGGATGCGTTCCTGGATCGAGGCGTCCACGGCGAGCTTGGCCACCCCACTGACCAGCGCGGTGACCAGGCAGAGCAGGGCCACCATCGGCAGCGAGAAGCGGATGACGGTGAGTACGGCCACCCCGGCCACGATGATCATGCTGCTGGACTGGATGGCGGTCGGCCGGTGGATGCGCAGGCGGGTGCCGACGGCGGTGGCCAGGAAGCTGCCGACCGCCAGCGCGCCGCCGACCAGCCCCAGCGCCCACTCGGCGCCCAGGTCCCGACCGAACATCACCGTTGTCAGGTCGCCCTTCTTGATGGCGAAGGCGAGGAACAGCAGCAGGAAGCCGTAGACCGCGCGCAGGGTCGCGGAGCCGATCAGGGTGGCGATCACCAGACGGCCGGCGGGTCGGCCCCGCCCCAGTGGGCGGTCCCCCCGGCGACGGCCCAGCGCGCGCAGCGGCCGGGGGACCCGTTCCGGTGGCTCCGAATCCGCCTTCGGTGGCAGGCGCAGGGAGATCACCATGCCGATCAGGAAGATCACCGACGCGACCCGTAGCGGCCACTGCGGCCCGAACCAGAACGCCGCCAGCCCGATCGGGGCCACCAGTGCGCCCGCTACCGTGCCGTAGACGCTGGCCCGCGCGCCCACCTGGGAGAGGCCGAGCCCTTCCGGCAGGAGCCGGGGCACCGCCGCGGACCGGGCCACGCCGTACGCCCGGGACAGCGCGAGCACCCCGAACGCGGCCGGATACAGCCCGAAGCCGTGGATGTAGTCGGAGATCAACCAGGCCAGGAACGCCCGGCCGAGCATGGTGGCGGCCAGCGCGTACCGCCGGCCGTGCCGGAAGTGGTCCAGCAGCGGGCCCACCACGGGGGCGAGCATCGCGAACGGCACCATGGTCACCAGAAGGTAGAGCGCGACCTTGCTGCGGGCCTCGCCCAACGGCACGTTGAAGAAGATCGTCCCGGCCAGGCCGATGGCGATCAGAGTGTCTCCGGCGCAGGACACCGCGTGCAGGTCGAACAGGCGGACCATGCCGACCTCGCCGCCGGCACCCCGGGCGCGCGCCCGGCCGGCCCGGCGGGTCACCCAGCGCCCGCTGCCCACCGAACCACGCAACAGCAGCCGGATGGTGCGGATGCTGGTGCCGACGGTGCGCCCGAGGACGGATCGCCCGGAGCGGGAGTACGACGGCATGTCCACCATCCTCGCCCATCCGATCGAGGTACGCGCAGCACTGCGGCGAAAGGTTCCCCGGGAGTCCCTGTCACCCCTGTTCGACGCATGGGGAACAATGGTGAGGTGACCAGGCCCGCCTCCACCCGCGCCGCCCGTCTCGACCAGGTCTGCGCCGCTGCCGTCGAGGTGGCCCGCGCCGGCATCACAGAGGTGGACGCCGACGAAGTCGGCGACCACCTGCAGGTCGTGGCCGAGGGCGACCGGCTGGTCACCCACTATTTTGAATGCCGTCTCGCCGGCTACCGCGGTTGGCGTTGGGCGGTCACCGTCACCCGGGTGCCGCGCAGCCGCACGGTGACCATCTGCGAGACGGTGCTGCTGCCCGGCCCCGACGCGCTGCTCGCGCCCGGCTGGTTGCCCTGGCAGGAGCGGCTCAAGCCGGGTGACCTGGGCCCTGGTGACCTGCTGCCGACCGCGCCGGACGATGAGCGGTTGGCCCCCGCCTACCTGCTCTCGGACGACCCGGCGGTCGAGGAGACGGCCTGGGAACTGGGCCTCGGTCGTGCCCGTGTGCTCTCCCGGGAGGGCCGCGCCGACGCGGCGCAGCGTTGGTACGACGGCGATCACGGCCCGGCCGCGGCGATCTCCACCGCTGCCCCGGCCGCCGCCCGCTGCGGCACCTGCGGCTTCTACCTGCCGCTGGCCGGCGCGATGCGGCTGGCCTTCGGCGCGTGCGGCAACTTCTACGCTCCCGACGACGGCCGGGTGGTGAGCGCCGACCACGGCTGCGGCGCCCACTCCGAGACGCTGATCGAGGCGGCCGAGACCGCGGTGGAGGAACTGCCCACGGTCTACGACGACAGCGCGGTGGAGGCCATGTCGGTGAGCCGCGCCCCGGGTTCGGTGGAGGCCGCCGAGCCGGCGGAGCCGTACGGGCACCCCTGACGGTCCGCGCCGGGTGTGCCGGCGCTCCGGCGGGATCAGCTCGTGCGGCGGCGGCGTCGGTTGGCGTCGTGCCGCATCATCACGGCGAGGCCGGGGAAGCCCCACAGGAAACCGGCCAGGCAGGTCCAGAGCCAGTTCTCGTGATCGTGCTCGGTCAGCCAGCCCCGGAAGAAGATCAACAGGACCAGCCCGGCCACTGCCCACCCGATCAGCCCGGCGACGGCGAACGGCACCATCGGTGGGTCCAGCGGCGCGGGCCGCGGAGGCTGCTCGTTCGGCACCCGGCAAGCGTACGCGATCGACTTCCCCTGCCCGCTGGTGATCTGGGACGATGCGCGCGACAACTGGAAGATCACCTGCGAGGACCTGATGGCAGTAACGCCGCCCGAGAACGGCACACCACCCGACCCCGCTCATCCGCGTAACGGCTTCGACCGGTTCTTTGAGATCTCCGCCCGTGGCTCGACGCTGAGCCGCGAGGTACGCGGTGGTCTGGCGACCTTCTTCACGATGGCGTACATCGTGGTGCTCAACCCGCTGATCCTCGGCGGGGCCGTCGACGGCGACGGCAAGACTCTCCCGATCCCCGCGCTGGCCGCGGCGACCGCGTTGGTCGCCGGCCTGATGACGATCCTGATGGGTGTGGTGGGCCGGTTCCCGCTGGCGCTCGCCGCCGGTCTGGGCGTCAACGCGCTGGTGGCGTACGAAATCGCGCCGGAGATGACCTGGGCCGACGCGATGGGCCTGGTGGTGATCGAAGGTGTGATCATCGCGGTGCTGGTGCTGACCGGCCTGCGGACCGCGGTGTTCCGCTCGGTGCCCACCCAGATGAAGACCGCGATCGGGGTGGGCATCGGCCTGTTCCTGACGATCATCGGTCTGGTGGACGCCGGCTTCGTGCGGCGGATCCCGGACGCCGCCAACACCACCGTCCCGGTCGGCCTGGGCATCGGCGGCAAGCTGGTGAGCTGGCCGATGCTGGTCTTCGTGGTGGGTCTGCTGCTCACCCTGGTGCTGGTGGTCCGCCGGGTGAAGGGCGCGATCCTGATCGGCATCCTCGCCTCGACCGTGCTGGCGGTGATCGTGGAGGCGATCGGCAACATCGGCCCGTCCTTCGTCAACGGTCAGCCCAACCCCAAGGGTTGGTCGCTGAACGTGCCGGAGCTGCCGAAGACGGTGGTGGACCTGCCGGACCTGTCGCTGCTCGGCAAGTTCAACGTGCTCGACTCGTGGGGCCGGGCCGGCTGGCTGGTCGTGCTGATGTTCGTCTTCACGCTGCTGATCACGGACTTCTTCGACACCATGGGAACGATGGTGGCGGTGGGCCAGGAGGGCGGCCTGCTCGACGAGCGGGGCACCCCGCCGAAGGCCAAGGAGATCCTGCTGGTCGACTCGATCGCCGCGGCGGCCGGCGGCGCGGCCAGCACCTCCAGCAACACGTCGTACATCGAGAGCGCCGCCGGTGTCGCGGAGGGCGCCCGGACCGGGGCGGCCAACCTGGTCACCGGCGTGCTCTTCCTGCTGGCGATGTTCCTGGCCCCGCTGGTGGTGGTCGTGCCGTTCGAGGCGGCCTCGACGGCCCTGGTGGTGGTCGGCTTCCTGATGATGACCGCGGTGCGGACGATCGACTGGTCCGACTACGAGATCGCCATCCCGGCGTTCCTCACGATCGTGCTGATGCCGTTCACCTACTCGATCTCCAACGGGATCGGCGCCGGCCTGATCACCTTCGTGGTGGTCAAGCTGGCCAGGGGCAAGGCCCGGGAGATCCACCCGCTGCTGTACGGGGTCGCCGCGCTGTTCGTGCTGTACTTCCTGCGCGGGCCGATCGAGTCCCTGGTGCTCTGACGCACGTCCGGGCGGGGGGTCAGAATCGGAATCCCCCGCCCGGAACAGCACGAACGTCCTCGTGAGCCTGGTCATATCGGATGTCGTTAGCCAGGCTCATTAGTTAAGCTAACTATCGTGACGGAGCGGACGGTGACGGCGGAACGCGTGCCACCGGCGCAACTGGCTCCCCAGTTGCGTGATGCGATCACCCGACTCAACCGGCGGGTCCGCCAGGCCCGACCGGTCGGCGACCTCACGGTCACCCAGGTCTCCGCGCTCACCAGCCTGCGGCTGGCGGGCGCGCTGACGCCCCGGGAACTGGCCGACGTGGAGCGGGTGCAGCCACCGACGATGACCAAGATCGTCGGGAAGTTGGAGGACCGCGGCCTTGTGCAGCGGACCCCCCATCCGACCGACGGCCGGCAGGTCATCCTCGCGGCGACCGAAGGAGGGCAGGCCGTGCTCGACCAGTTCGAGCGGGCCCGCGATGAGTGGCTGGCCCACCGGCTGGCCGCGCTCGACGAGGACGAACGGGAGACCCTGCAGAGGGCCGCCCAGATTCTTCAGCAGCTCGCTCGCGCCTGAGCCGCGCCCGCGCCACCGGGCCGTGCCGTCACCTGTCGATGACGCGTACGTCCCGGAGGAGGCGCACCAAGAGTGCGGGCCAAGTTGAGCACGATGTTCCAGTCCCTGCAGGTTCGCAACTACCGGCTATTCGCATCCGGCCAGCTGATCAAGCTGATCGGCGTCTGGATGATGTTCATCGCCCAGGACTGGCTCGTCCTCGAGCTCTCCGACAACTCGGCCACCGCGCTCGGCGTGGTCACCGCGCTGCAGTTCACCCCCGTGCTGCTGCTCACGCTGCTCTCCGGCCGGCTCGCCGACCGGTACGACAAGCGGGTGCTGCTCTTCGCGGCCAACGCCTTCTGGACCGTGCTGGCGCTCGGCATGTCCCTGCTGGTCCTCACCGACCTCGTGCAGCTCTGGCACGTCTTCGCCTTCGCCGCGCTGCTCGGCACGGCCAACGCCGTGGAGACCCCGGTCCGGCAGGCGTTCGTCTCCGAACTGGTCGGCACGTCGCTGCTGCCCAACGCGCTGTCGCTGAACGCGGCCGTGTTCAACTCCGCCCGGATCGTCGGCCCGGCCGTCGCCGGCCTGGCCATCGCCGCCTTCGACGTGGGGCCGGTCTTCCTCTTCACCGCGCTCAGCTCGATCGCGCCGCTGGTCAACGTGGTGCGGATGCGGACGGCCGAACTGCACCGCGACGCCCTGCTGCCGCGGGACGAGCGGGCGTCCGCCCGGGTGGTCGACGGGCTGCGGTACGTGTGGCGCCGCCCGGACCTGCTGCTGCCGATGGCGGTGATGTCGGTGATCGGCATGTCGCTGTTCAACTTCCAGCTCACCCTGGCCGCGCTGGCCAAGACGGTCTTCCACACCGGTGCCGCCTCGTTCGGCCTGTTCAGCACCGCGCTGGCGGTCGGCGCGCTGGGTGGCGCGCTCAGCGGCACCGGCCGGCGCAGCCGACCGTCGGTCTGGCTGGTGCTCGGTGCCGCGATCGCCTGCGCCAGCTTCGGCACCCTGGTCGGCTTCGCGTCGACCTACTGGCTGGTCGTGACGCTGCTGGTGCCGACTGGCTTCTTCATGGTCTTCTTCGCCCAGGCCGCCAACCAGCGGGTCCAGCTGGGTGTGGACGCGGCCTTCCGGGGGCGGGTGATGGCCCTGTGGGTCCTGGTGTTCCTGGGCACCAACCCGGTCGGCGCGCCGCTGATCGGCTGGATCGCCGAGCACTTCGGCGCTGGCGCCAGCATCTGGATGGGCGGGTTGATCTCGCTGGCCACCGCGTTGATCGCGCTCACCTGGCAGCTGCGCCGCGCCGGCGCCCGGCTGCGCTTCCGGGTGCTGCCGATGCCCCGCTTCTACGTCACCTCCACCGACTGCTGAGGTGTGAAGGAAGGGCCCCTTGTTATCGGATTTTGCATAACAAGGGGCCCTTCCTAACCCGGGCCCGGGAGCACGTCGTGTTGAGCGCATGGCGCGGATGCGGCCAATCAGGTGGCGGGCCGGCACGATGGGGCTTAGCGTCGATACGTGGGAGTCGGACGCGCGCTGATGCTGGCCCTGGCGTTCCTCGCCGTGGCCAGCCTTCCGGCGGCGTTCGCCCTGCTCTTCTGCGCCGACGAGATCCTGGATCGGGTGGTCTGCGGCTGGTCGGAGTGGCGTGAGCGCCGACGGGAACGACGCACCATCGCCCGTCTCGACCGCGCCATCGAAGCCGACGCCCTGACTCGGGACATCGACCTCAGCGAGTTCGACCGCACCGACCGGCGGCCCCTGGAACAACTCGCCGCCGACCTGCGGCGCCTCGGCGGCCAGCGGCTCGGCGGCACCGGCCGGCCGATGGTCTGGCACGGCGCGGTGGTCCAGGCGTACGACGACCGGCTCCGACTGGCGTGCCGAGCCCTCGGCATCACCGAACACCTCGCCGAGCTGAGCGGCGTCGACCAGGAGATCGAGCGGGTCCGGGTGGAAGGCGTGCTGCACGCCGCCGGGCTGACCCTGCCGGCGGCCCGAGCCGGGCACCGGCAGCGGCACCGCTGAGCGGTCGACGGTTGCGGCTCTTCGTCGCGGTCTGTCCGCCCGCCGAAGCGGTCACCCATCTCGGCGCGCAGGTCGCCCGGCTGAGGGTCGGGGCGGCAGCGGCCGCCGGCACCAACGTACGGCTCGCCGACCCGGCCCACCTGCACCTCACCCTGGCCTTCCTCGGTGACGTCGAGACGGCCCGGCTGGTCGAGGTGGAGAGCGCGCTCGGGCTGGCCGCCGAATGGTTCCGGGACGGCCGGGACGCCTCGCCCCGGCTGAGCCTCGGCGGCGGCGGCCGGTTCGGCGGGGGGCGGTTCACCGTGCTCTGGGTGGACTGCCGGGGTGACGTCGAGGCGCTGCACGTGCTGGCGCGACTGATCCGGTCCCGGCTGCGGCACGCCCGGCTGCCGCACGACGACAAGCCGTTCCGCCCGCACCTGACCGTCGCTCGGCCCGGCGACCTGGTGGACGTGGCCGACGTTGACGCCGACCGGGCCGCCCTGGACGACTACCAGGGCCCGCCGTGGGCGGCGACCGAGTTGCTGCTGGTACGCAGCCACCTCGGCCCCCGGCCGCGCTACGACCGCCTCGCCGCCTGGCCGCTCTGACTCAGCCCGCAACCGGCCCTGCCACGGGCACTTGGCGTGCTTCGCGCTGACGGGTGGCGAACCGCCACCCGCCAACGCGAAGCGTCAGGAGGACTCACGCGCGGCCGGACCGCTGCCGAAGAGCACGTCGTCCCAGCTCGGCAGCCGCTTGCGCGGCTTGCCGTTGGCATCGGTGGACTCGCCGCCGGCAGCCGCCGCGGCGCCCGTCCGGCGGGGCCGCAGCACCGCCAGCGACGGCACGGCCGGCACCTCCTTGGGCGCGTCCGAGTCGTCGTCGAAGGCCGACCCCTGGCCGCCGCCCAGCAGTGCCGCTGCGCCGCCACCGACCGCCCGCTGCCGGGGCGCGTCGGACCCGGCGAGGGCAGCCGGGGTACGCGGCTCCAGGCCGCGGCCCGACGAGGCGCCGAGCGGGCGGTCCAGTGAGGCGAGCAGTGCGTCCCGCCCGGCTCGGATCGGGTCCCGGCCGGGACGCGGGTGCTCGGAGGCTGCCGGCAACCCGTGCCCACCGCGACTCGGCTCGCCGCGCGACGGACCGGGCAGGGCGTGCCCGCCCCGCTCCGGCGCCGGCTCCTGGCCGAGGATCGGCGTGGGCCGCTCGGCGCACAGGTACTGCGCCATGTCGTCGTGCGGGGTGACCGCCTGCCGGGTCTTGTCGAGATCCCAGATCGCCTGCGCGGTGGCCTTGCCGGAGGGCCAGGTGGCGATGATCCGCCAGGTGCCGTCGTCGCGGCGGTACGCGTCCCAGGAGATCTTCTCGGTGTCGATGCCGTGCTGGCTCAGCCGGCCGTTGACCACCTCGGCCAGCGGGGTGGGCTTCTCCGCACCCTTGAGCCGGGTGCGGCGGGCGTGCTGGGCGAGCATCGCCCGCTCCTGGAGCACCGGGCCGGCATAGCGCAGGACCCGGTCGACCGGCACACCGGCGATCCGGGCGACGTCCTCGGCGGACTCACCGGAGCGGATGCGGGCCTGAATGTCCCGGGGGGACAGTGAGGGGATCGGGTCGGCGGCGGTCGGCGCCACCGCGAGCGGCGGAGCACCCGGCTCGGCGTGCAGGGCGCCGGCGATCCGCTCGTCGATCGGCAGGGCGAGCAGCCGCCCGACCTCGTCGGCGAGAACCAGAGCATGGCCGTCCTCGGAGAGGGCGACGAAGCGTACTGGGCGCATAGCGTTGCCTCCGTCCCGCTTCGCTGGCCGCACGCCACGAGTCGGCCACCCAGGCGTCTCGGACCACCGTACGCGCATCTGTCTCGGGGTGGGGGAAGCGACACCCCGCATGTCGCGACTGAGCTGCAACGATGATCACGGTCGGTGTCCGCCGAGGTCCCGATGGACACCGACCGTGACGATCGTCAGAGACGCTCGACCACGTAGTCGATGGACGCGGTCAACGCCTCGACGTCGGCCGGCTCGATGGCCGGGAACAGCGCCACCCGCAGTTGGTTGCGACCGAGCTTGCGGTACGGCTCGGTGTCCACGATGCCGTTGGCGCGCAGTGCCTTGGCGACGGCCGTGGCGTCCACCCCGTCGACGAGGTCGATGGTGGCGACCACGTTGGACCGCAGCGCCGGGTCGCTGACGAACGGGGTGGCCACGGTGGACCGTTCCGCCCAGCCGTACACCGTCGCGGCGCTCTCCGCGGTGCGCTTCGCGGCCCAGGCCAGCCCGCCCTGCGCGTTCATCCAGTCGGTCTGCTCGGCGGCCAGGAAGATGGTGGCCAGCGCCGGGGTGTTGTAGGTCTGCTGCAGCCGCGAGTTGTCGATCGCCGTGACCAGGTCGAGAAAGGCCGGGATGTACCGCCCGGAGGCCTTGATCTCGGCGGCCCGGTCCAGCGCGGCCGGGGACATCAGGGCCAGCCAGAGACCACCGTCGGAACCAAAGCACTTCTGCGGCGCGAAGTAGTAGACGTCGGTCTCGCCGACGTTGACCTCCAGGCCGCCGGCGCCGGACGTGGCGTCGACCAGCAGGAGCGCGCCCTCGTCCGCCCCCGCCACCCGGCTGATCGGCACGGCCACGCCGGTCGAGGTCTCGTTCTGCGGGGTCGCGTAGACGTCCACGCCGGCCTCGGCGACCAGCGTCGGCGCGCTGCCCGCGTCGGCCTTGCGGATGGTCGGATCGCCCAGGAACGGGGCGTCCTTGACCGACTTGGCGAACTTGGCGCCGAACTCGCCGAAGCTGGCGAACTGCGCCCGGTCCCGGATCAGGCCGAAGGTGGCGACCTCCCAGAACGCGGTGGTGCCGCCGTTGCCGATCACCACCTCGTAGCCCTCGGGCAGCGAGAAGAACTCGGCGATACCGGAGCGCAGCCGGGCCACCTGGTCGCGGACCGTCTTCTGCCGGTGCGAGGTGCCCAGGTAGCTGGTGGCCACCTCGGCGAGGGCGGACACGGCCGCCGGACGGACCTTGGACGGGCCGCAGCCGAAGCGTCCGTCGGCGGGCTTGATCTCGTCGGGAATCCGGATGAGCGGTGCGTCAGCCACGGTCTTGAAGGTCCTTCCGCATGGGCGGGGGCGGGGCCCGGTGCGGACCGGCGGCGGGCGCGTACGCGGGGCGCACGGCGGGCCGGGATCCGTACCGGCGATCCGGCGACACTGCCGGCCCCCATCCTCGCACCCTGGCCGGGCGGTGGGTGTCGCGGTCCCGAGGGCCGGCCTGAGTCCTTCGCCACACCCGGCGCCGCCTGCCGGGCGCGTTGTTAGGAAGGGGCCCCTCCTATACACGAGGCGTTAAGAAGGGGCCCTTCCTTACCGCTCAGACGCCGTGGGGGATGGCGCCCCAGCCTTCGACGTCGCTGGGCTTGCGGCTTTCCGGGCCGACGTAGCGGGCGGACGGGCGGACGAGCCGCTGCAGGCGCTTCTGCTCCAGGATGTGCGCGCTCCAGCCGCCCATCCGGGCGCAGGTGAACATCGAGGTGAACATGTGCGCCGGCACCTCGGCGAAGTCCAGCACCACGGCCGACCAGAACTCGACGTTGGTCGCCAGTACCCGGTCCGGGCGGCGGGCCTGCAGCTCGGCCAGCGCCGCCTTCTCCAGCGACTCGGCGATCTCGAAGCGCGGCGCGCCCAGCTCCTTGGCGGTACGCCGGAGCACTCGGGCGCGGGGGTCCTCCGCGCGGTAGACCCGGTGGCCGAAGCCCATCAGCCGCTCGCCGCGGTCCAGCACGCCCTTGACGTAGCCCTCGGCGTCCCCGCTGCGCTCCACCGCCTCCAGCATGCTGAGCACCCGGGACGGGGCGCCGCCGTGCAGCGGGCCGGAGAGGGCGCCGATGCCGGAGGAGATGCAGGCCGCCGCGTCGGCCCCGGTGGAGGCGACGATGCGGGCGGTGAAGGTGGAGGCGTTCAGGCCGTGCTCGGCAGCCGAGATGAAGTAGGCGTCGACGGCCTTGACGTGCCGCGGGTCGGGCTCGCCCCGCCAGCGCTTCATGAACCGCTCGACGATGGTCTGCGCCTTGTCGATCTCCTTCTGCGGCACCGCCGGCAGGCCGAGGCCCCGGGCGGACTGTGCGACGAAGGAGAGCGCGGTCACCGAGACCCGGGCGAGGTCCTCGCGGGCCTGCTCGTCGGAGATGTCCAGCAGTTGGCTCAGACCCCAGTACGGGGCCAGCATGGCGACCGCGGACTGCACGTCCACCCGGATGTCGCCGGAGTGCACCGGCACCGGGAACGGCTCCGCCGGCGGCAGGCCCGGCCCGAACCGGCCGTCGACCAGCAGCGCCCACACGTTGCCGAACGAGACCTGGCCGATCAGATCCTCGATGTCGACCCCGCGATAGCGCAGCGCGCCACCCTCACGGTCAGGTTCAGCGATCTCGGTCTCGAAGGCGACGACGCCCTCCAGCCCGGGTTTGAAATCGGCCATGTCGCTCTCCTGGATCTGGTCGGTGCGCCCGGTGAGCTCATCCGGCCCGGTCGGCCGAGCGCCTCAGGCGACCCTCAGGGATGTGTTCGGAACATCTTGCCTGCTGAGTAACCGGATACGCGACCCGCTGCGACTGTGCTGCACACGACATCCCCGGACGCGCATTCTCCGCGCCGCTCGGCAAGACTGGGCGCTGCGGTCTGGCCAGCGCGGGAGGGCGCCGGCGGGGCCGCCGAGAAGGAGTGGGAACGTGACGGGCGACACACCCGCCCCGGCCGCGATGCGTAACGAGTACGCCGCGGACCTGGGCCTGACCGAGGCTGACCTGGCCGCCGACTGGCACACGCAGTTCGACCGCTGGTTCGCCGACGCGGTGGCCTTCGGGCTACCCGAACCCAACGCGATGGTGGTGGGCACCGCCGACGCCGCCGGCCGGCCGAGCGGGCGGACGGTGCTGCTCAAGGGGTACGACCCGGACGGCTTCGTCTTCTTCACCAACCACCTCTCGCGCAAGGGTGTCGAGGCGTCCGCCAATCCGTACGCCAGCCTGGTCTTCCCGTGGTTCCCGATGCAGCGTCAGGTGGTGGCCACCGGGCGCGTCGCCCCGGTCGACCGTTCGGTGGCCGAGGCGTACTTCGCCAGCCGCCCGCGCGGCTCCCAACTGGGCGCCTGGGCCAGCCCGCAGTCGCAGGTGGTGCCGGACCGGGCGGCTTTGGAGGAGAGCTACCGGGCGGCTGCCGAGCGGTTCGACGGCGAGCCGGTGATCCCGACCCCGCCGCACTGGGGTGGGCTGCGGGTCCGACCCGACACGGTGGAGTTCTGGCAGGGCCGGGCCGGTCGGTTGCACGACCGGCTGCGCTTCCGCCTGCTCGACGAGGGCGGCTGGACCGTCGAGCGGTTGGCACCGTGACCGGTGTGCAGGAGGCCCGGCCGCGCGGAGCGCGCCGCTGGGCGATCGATCTGCGTCCGCTTCGCGTGCCGGCGTACCGGAGGGTGTGGTTCGGCAACAGCGTGGCGATGTTCGGCTTCCAGTTCACCGCGGTGGCCGTGCCGGTGGAGATGTTCGGGCTGACCAAGGGATCGTTCTGGGTCGGCCTGCTCGGCGTGGCGGGTTTCCTGCCGCTGCTGGTGTTCGGCCTGTGGGGCGGTGCGGTCGCCGACGCCCGGGACCGGCGTCGGGTGCTGCTCGGCGGCGGCGTGCTGCTCTGGGCCTCGACGGTGGCGCTGCTGGCGCACGCCCTGCTCGGGCTGGGTAGCCCGCTGCTCCTGCTGCTGCTCGTGGCGTTGCAGTCGACCGCCTTCGCGATCACCTCACCGACCCGGAGCGCGATCCTGCCCCGGCTGGTCCCGGACGAGCTGGTGCCGGCCGCGAGCACGTTGAACTTCACCACCTTCACCGCCACCTCGGTCTTCGGACCACTCGCCGCCGGGCTGATCTTCGCCATCTGGCGGACCGATGTGGGACTGCCGATCGCGTACGCGGTGGACGCGGTGCTGTTCGGCGCCTCGTTCTGGGCGACGTGGCGGTTGCCGGCGATGCCGCCCGAACCGGACCCGGCGGCCGAGAACGGTCCGCGTCGGGCCGGCCTGAGCAGCGTCATCGACGGGTTCCGGTACCTGGCCACCACGCCGGTGCTGCTGCTCTCGTTCGGGGTGGACCTGATCGCGATGATCCTGGCCATGCCCCGGGCGCTCTTCCCGGAGATCGCCACCGAGCGGTTCGGCAATCCCGCCGCGGTCGGCTGGCTCTACAGCGCCATCGCGATCGGCTCGATGATCGGCGGGCTCACCTCCGGCTGGATCGGCCGGCTTCGCCGGCAGGGGCTCGGGCTGGTGCTGGCGGTGGTCGGCTGGGGGGTGGCGATCGCGGCGGCCGGCCTGGCCCGTCAGCTCTGGCTGATGATCGCCCTGCTGGCCGTGGCCGGTGCCGCCGACCTGGTCAGCTCGGTGCTGCGCCAGTCGATGCTGTTGATCTACGCGCCGGATCGGATGCGCGGCCGGTTGCAGGGGGTGAACACGGTCGTGGTGGCCGGCGGTCCGCGCCTGGGCGACCTGCGGGCCGGCACGATGGCCGCCGGGTTCGGCGTCGGGGTGGCCTGGGTGGCCGGCGGGCTCGCCTCGGCGGTGCTCGTGGTGGCGCTGGCGGCCGCCTTCCCGGCGCTGCTGCGCTACCGGGCGGCGGCGTCGAGCGGGGACCGGACGTGACCGGTTAGGGTCGCCGGCATGGACAGCCCCGACCAGCGCCCCTTCTCCGGCGCCCAGTGGACCATCTCCACCGCCGGCCACGAGGCCGTCATCGTGGAGGTGGGCGGCGGGCTGCGGACGTACCAGCACGACGGGGTCGACCTGGTCGACGGGTACCAGGCCGACGAGGTCTGCCCCGGCTGCGCCGGGCAGGTGCTGGCGCCCTGGCCGAACCGGATCCGCGACGGCCGCTACTCCTTCGGAGACCGGACGCACCAGCTCCCGCTGACCGAGCCGGAGCGGCACGTGGCGATCCACGGGCTGGTCAACTGGGTGCCGTGGCGGCTGCTGGAGCAGTCGGCGGACGCGGTGACGGTCAGTTACGACCTGCCGCCGCAGCCCGGTTACCCGTGGCCGCTGCGGCTGCGCAGCCGGTGGAGCGTCGGCCGGGGCGGGCTGCGCGCCGAGCACGAGGTGACCAACACCGGCGCTGCGCTGGCGCCGTTCGGCTTCTCCGTGCACCCGTACCTGCAACTGCCGGGCGTCGCGGTGGACGACCTGGTCATGCGGCTGCCGACGCGTACCCGGCTGCTGGTGGACGGGCGGCTGCTGCCGGTCGGCGCGACCCCGGTGGCGGGTACCGAGTACGACTGGACCAGCCCCCGCCGGATCGGCCGTGCCCAGCTGGACCTCTGCTTCGGTCAGGTGATCGCCGACGCCGACGGCGGCTCGTCGGTGAGCCTGGCCGCGCCGGACGGCTCGTCCGGGGTGAGCATCTGGGCGGACCAGGAGTTCGGCTGGTGGCAGGTGTTCACCGGGGACGCGCTCACGGGCGAACGGCATCGTCGTTCGGTGGCGATCGAGCCGATGACCTGCCCTCCGGACGCGTTCCGCTCGGGCAAGGATGTGCTCACGCTCAAGCCCGGCGCGACCTGGCGGGGCGCCTGGGGCATCCGCCCCGGGGCTTGAGCCGGGCCGGCGGGGGAGAACGGGATGGAGTTCGCCGAGGTCGTCCGGCGTCGGCGCATGGTGCGCAACTACGACCCGGACCGCCCGGTCCCGCCCGACGTGGTGGACCGGCTGCTCGACCACGCGGTGCGCGCCCCGTCGGCCGGGTTCGCGCAGGGCTGGGGTTTCCTGGTGCTGGAGGAGGCGGCCGACCGGGAGCGGTTCTGGGCGGCCACCACGCCGGACGGTGGTGGGCGGGAGCGGTGGCTGGCCGGGATGCGCCGGGCGCCGCTGATCGTGGTGCCGCACGCCAACGAGTCGGCCTACCTCCAGCGGTACGCGGAGCCGGACAAGGGCTGGACGGACGTGTCCACCGACCGCTGGCCGGTGCCCTACTGGTACGTGGACACCGGGTTCGCCGCGCTGCTGATGTTGCTCACCGCGGTGGACGAGGGGTTGGGCGCGTGTTTCTTCGGCATCCCGCCGCAGCGGCTGGCCGCTTACCGGGACGCGTTCGGCGTGCCGACGGACCATCGACCCGTCGGAGCCATCACAATCGGTTACCGCGCACCCGACCATAGGTCACCGTCGCTGCGCCGAGGTCGCCGTCCGCTGGACGAGGTGGTGCGGCGCGGCCGGTGGAGTTGAGTGCGGCGTCCCGTTCGTCCGGTTGGGGATCGGACGAGCGGTAGCGAAACTGACATCAGGGAGCAGAACGTGGTGTGCGCTGGGCGGCTAGGCTGGCACGCGTCATCGGTACCGCGCCGCGCGGTGCCTGCCGCGACCCGGCTCGGCGCCGCCGGTCGGCTCGGCCACGGGGAGGGGAGCGTGCCGTCGTGATCTTCAGAGCGGTCCGGGACGGGCGTCCCTATCCGGAGCACAACCTGACGCTCAAGCAGTGGGCGGAGATCCCGCCGCGACCGCTGCGCCTGGACCAGTTGATCACCACCAAGCGTGAGCTGGCGCTCGACAAGCTCCTCGCCGAGGATTCCACCTTCTACGGGGACCTCTTCCCCCACGTGGTGCAGTGGAATGGCGGGCTCTACCTGGAGGACGGCCTGCACCGGGCCCTGCGCGCCGCCCTGCAGCAGCGCAACCAGATCCACGCCCGGGTGCTGGTGCTCTCCGAGCCGATCGAATGACGCGTCCGCGCCCATCGGCCTGAGTCTTCGTTAAGGTGGCGTCCATGACCGCTCCACTGGACCTGCTCGACCTGGACCCGTCGCTCACCGAGGAGGAGCGGCAGATCCGCGACGTCGTACGTCAGCTCATCGACGATCGGGTGCGCCCGCACGTCGCCGACTGGTACGAGGAGGGCCGGGTGCCGGCCCGCGAGCTGGCCCGGGAGTTCGGCAAGCTCGGACTGCTCGGCATGCACCTGACCGGGTACGGCTGCGCCGGCGCCTCCGCGGTCGCGTACGGGCTGGCCTGCCAGGAGCTGGAGGCCGGCGACTCCGGCGTCCGTTCCCTGGTCTCCGTGCAGGGCTCCCTGGCCATGTACGCCATCTGGCGCTACGGCAGCGAGGAGCAGAAGCAGCGCTGGCTGCCGTCGATGGCGACCGGCGAGGCGATCGGCTGCTTCGGCCTGACCGAGCCGGACCACGGCTCGGACCCGGCGTCGATGGCCACCCGGGCCCGCCGCGACGGCGACGACTGGGTGCTCACCGGCGGCAAGATGTGGATCACCAACGCGCCGATCGCCGACGTCGCGGTGATCTGGGCGCGCACCGACGAGGGCGTCCGGGGTTTCGCCGTACCCATGGACACGCCCGGTGTCACGGCCCGCGAGATCCGCCGCAAGATGTCGCTGCGCGCGTCGGTTACCGGCGAGATCGTGCTGGACGACGTCCGGCTCCCGGCGGACGCCCAACTGCCCGAGGCGGTCGGGCTCAAGGCCCCACTGAGCTGCCTCACCGAAGCCCGGTACGGCATCGTCTGGGGCTCGGTCGGCGCCGCCCGGGACTGCCTGGAGACGGCCTTGGCGTACGCCACCACCCGTACCCAGTTCGGTCGTCCGCTGGCCGGTTTCCAGCTCACCCAGGCGAAGCTCGCCGACATGGCCGTCGAGCTGGTGAAGGGGCAACTGCTCGCGCTGCACCTGGGCCGGCTCGCCGACGCCGGCCGGCTGCGGCCCGAGCAGGTCAGCGTGGGCAAGCTGAACAACGTGCGGGAGGCCCTGGCCATCGCCCGGCAGTGCCGCACCATCCTCGGCGCCAACGGCGTCTCCGGCGAATACCCGGTGATGCGGCACGCGAACAACCTGGAGAGCGTGCTGACGTACGAGGGCACCTCGGAGATCCACCAGCTCGTCATCGGACAGCGGCTCACCGGGGTCTCGGCCTTCGCCTGACCTGCCCGTTTACGCTTTCCGGTCGCTCGACGCGCGGGTGTCGTACGGGGGCCGTACCGTCAATGGCAGACGACGTGTCTGACGAGGACGGTGAGCGTGATGGCCCGCGACGCTGGCATCAACGAGCCTACGAGGGAGTTCCCCGGATACCCCACGGGCGACGATCTCCGGCAACGGTCGGACACCCCGACGGAACCCGTGCCGGGCGGCCCGGCCGGCACGGGCGACTCCGGTGGCCCCGGCGGCACCAGTGGGCCGACGAGCGGCGGTGCCGGTGGTCCGGTCCGCGGTCTGCTCGTGCTTCTCGGGGCCGCCGCGCTGGCCGTGGTGGTGCTGCTCGGCGTGCAGGCGACCGGGCTCCTGCCGGAGTTCCGCAACCCGTTCGCCAAGGAGCAGACCGACCGCAGCCAGCCGCCGCTGCTGAAGTCGATCCAGGACCTCAGCCGATACGTGGCCGCCGAGGGCAACTTCCAGGTCGTGGTCGACACCCAGAACGACCGGCGCAACGTACCGGACTTCCTGCTCAACGAGCGCACCCTGTTCGTTGGGGCGGGCAGCGTCGAGGCGTACGTCGACTTCGGCAAGATCGGGGAGGGCGCTGTCGTCGAGTCCGCCGACGGCACCTCGGTCGAGATCAAGCTGCCCGCGCCGCAGCTCGGCGAGACCAACCTCGACCTGGAAAAGAGCTACGTGTTCGCCGAGCAGCGCGGTCTGATCAACCGGCTCGGCGACCTGGTCGGCAACGACCCCAACCGGCAGCAGCAGGTCTACCAGCTCGCCGAGGAACGGATCACCGCCGCCGCCCGGGACAGCGGGCTCTCCGCCCGAGCCGAGGAGAACACCCGCAAGATGCTGGAGGGGCTGCTCCGCTCCCTCGGCTACCAGCAGGTCACGGTCACCTACACCGCTCCCTGACTGCTGGACCTCGCACGTCGAAGCGCCCGCCCCGACGACCGTCAGGGCGGGCGCTTCCGTCATCGAACTCTCCGCGCCCCGCGCCGCGCCGTGCCTCGCGCTCCGTCCCGGCGCAAGATCCACGCAACTTCAGGGATGTTGGTGTTTCCGGCCGTCGTGAGGCAGCAACTTCCCAGAAGTTGCTGCCTCAGCCCGGGGCGGGCCGGGGGCGGGGGCGGTTTCGGTCGGGGTGGGATGCGGGTGAGGGTCAGTGCCGGGTGGAGGCGAGGTAGCGGTCCTCGTTCGGCATGAGGATCCAGAGGATCAGGTACACGATCACCTGGGTGCCGGGCAGCAGCAGCGACAGCAGGAACAGCAGCCGGACCATCCCGGCGGACATGCCGAACCGCTGACCGAGGCCGGCGCAGACACCGGCGATCATGCGCCCCTGGCGGGGCCGAACCAGTTTGCGACTCATCGTCGTACTCCCACTCTGCGGCGGTACGCCGCGTCTGCAATCCACGGTAGAAAGGGACGGCCAGTTCACCCTCGGTCCCGAGGAGGATCGGCAACCCGTGGACCCGTAGGTA
Organism: Micromonospora sp. NPDC005087; assembly: GCF_042872965.1. NCBI lineage: Bacteria > Bacillati > Actinomycetota > Actinomycetes > Micromonosporales > Micromonosporaceae > Micromonospora > Micromonospora sp. NPDC005087. The sequence continues at coordinate 99,439 of NZ_JBIALB010000002.1, forward strand.
CTTACCCGTGCGGCTCAGCTGCGACGCCTCCGATGCCGCACCCGTCCCGCCCGATCCGAGGCCCGCGCTGGCGTCGGCGCCACGCGGGGATTCCGCGCCGGGCCGACGTTCCGCGACGCGCACTCCCCGAGGGAGATCGTGCTCGATCCTGGATGTAGTGCCCTCGGGCATGAGCGGAAGCCACTACATCCTGGATTGTGCGCGATCTTGCGGCGGGACGTCGCCGGGACGCGGCGGGGAGGTGGCGGTGGGACGGCGGGTGAGTGGCGGTCCGGCGATCACGTCGCGGTGGCCGGGTGGGCCGTGAACTGGGCGGGTAGGCTCGCTGGTTGGGCACCCACACCCCGGGTGGCCGGCGGCCACCCGACCGGGCGGCCACGAGCGGGGCCGCCGGACCGGTGGCCACGACCGGGCCGGATCCCGCACCACGGGACGACGGCGAGGAAGCGCAGCGCAGCCATGATCAGTGTTTTCGACCTCTTCAGCGTCGGCATCGGGCCGTCCAGCTCCCATACGGTGGGGCCGATGCGGGCCGCCCGCACCTTCGTGGCCGGGCTCAAGGCCGACGGGCTGCTCACCGACACCGCACGGGTGCAGGCCGAACTGTTCGGCTCGCTGGGCGCCACCGGGCACGGCCACGGCAGCGACCGGGCGGTGCTGCTCGGGCTGGCCGGCGAGGCACCGGAGACGGTCGACACGGACACCGTCGGCCCCCGGGTCGAGCGGATCCGGGCGGAGCGGCGGATCAGCCTGCTGGACGCGCACGAGATCGACTTCGACCCGGACCGGGACCTGACGCTGCACCGCCGCCGGTCGCTGCCGTACCACCCGAACGGGATGACCTTCGTGGCGTACGACGGGACCGGCGCCGAGGTGCGCAGCCGCACCTACTACTCGGTCGGCGGCGGCTTCGTGGTGGACGAGGCGGCGGCCGGCGCGGACCGGATCAAGCCGGACAGCACCCGGGTGCGGTACCCCTTCCTGACCGGGGCGCAGCTGCTGGAGGTGACCACCGCCACCGGTCTCTCGATCAGCGAGGTGATGCTGGCCAACGAGCGGTCCTGGCGCAGCGAGGCGGAGATCCGGGCCGACCTGCTGGAGATCTGGCGGGTGATGCGGGAGTGCGTGGAGCGTGGCTGCGAGCGGGACGGCGTACTCCCTGGTGGGTTGAAGGTCCGGCGGCGCGCGGCGGAGCTGCGGCGCAGCCTGGAGGCGGACACCGCGACCACCGATCCGCTGCGCGCGATGGACTGGGTGACGCTGTTCGCCCTGGCGGTGAACGAGGAGAACGCCGCCGGCGGCCGCGTGGTCACCGCGCCGACCAACGGCGCGGCGGGGATCATCCCGGCGGTGCTGCACTACTACACCCGGTTCGTGCCGGGTGCCTCCGACGACGGCGTGGTGCGGTTCCTGCTGGCGGCCGGCGCGATCGGCGTGCTGTTCAAGGAGAACGCCTCGATCTCCGGCGCCGAGGTCGGCTGCCAGGGCGAGGTGGGCTCGGCCTGCTCGATGGCCGCGGCGGGCCTCGCCGAGGCGCTCGGCGGCACCCCGCAGCAGGTGGAGAACGCCGCCGAGATCGGGATGGAGCACAACCTCGGGCTCACCTGCGACCCGGTGGGTGGCCTGGTGCAGATCCCCTGCATCGAGCGGAACGCGGTGGCTAGCATCAAGGCGATCACGGCCGCCCGGCTGGCGCTGCGCGGCGACGGTGTGCACGCGGTGTCGCTGGACAAGGTCATCAAGACGATGCGGGAGACGGGCGCCGACATGAAGGTCAAGTACAAGGAGACGGCGCGGGGCGGCCTGGCCGTCAACGTGATCGAGTGCTGATCTGGCCGACTCGGGGCATTCGTTCACCGACTGCTAACCTGTCGTCCGTTTCAGGAGGCGGGAGGCAGCGGTGACCTCTGGCGTCGCGGTGTTGTGGTCGCACCGCAACTCGCTGCGCATCCTGGTCAGACGGGACCTGGCGGTCAAGTACCAGCAGTCGGTGCTGGGCTATCTCTGGTCGTTGATCGAGCCGCTCGGCATGGGCGCCATCTACTGGTTCGTCTTCGGCGTGCTCTACTCGCGGGACACCGGGCGGCACCTCGGTGAGGCGGCCGGATCGTATCCGCTGTTCCTGATCACGGGGATCTTCGCCTGGATGTGGACCAGTTCGGCGCTGAGCGAGGCCACTAACGCGCTGACCGGTCAGTCCCGGCTGATCACCACGATGAACGTGCCGCGCCAGGTCTTCCCGATCGGCCGGGTCACCGGCCGGTTCGCCGAGTACGTGGCCGGTCTGCCGATCCTGATGGCCATCGCGGTGATCTACGGGGCGCACGGCCGGATCCATCCCGGCTGGTCGCTGCTCTCCCTGCCGCTCGCGGTGGCCGTCCAGGCCGTCCTGCTGATCGGGCTGGCCCTGCTGCTGTCCGCGTGGAACGTGCTGATGCGTGACGTGGAGCGGTTCATGCGGCTGATCATCCGGGTGCTCTTCTACGCCACTCCGATCATCTACCCGCTGAGTCTGGTGCGGGAATCCGGCCTGCCGGGCTGGCTGAAGGTGGCGTACGAGCTGAACCCGCTGGTCGGGATCTTCCAGCTGCACCACGCGATCTGGTACCCGGATGAGTTCCCGGACGCTCGGCTGCTCACCACCACGGTCGTCGGCAGCCTGCTGGTGCTGGCCGCCGGCTGGTGGTCGTTCCGCCGGTTGGAACCCGCCGTGCTCAAGGAACTCTGACATGGCCGCGCCGATCATCGAGGCCGACGGCCTGGGCATCCGGTTCGTCCGCAACCGCCGCCGGCAACTGCGGCTGCGGGAGTTGTTCATCCACCGGGGCGGTCGGGGTGCCCTGCCCGGCCAGTTCTGGCCGCTGCGCGACGTGTCGTTCACCGTCGAGCCGGGCGAGACGGTCGGGGTGATCGGCCGCAACGGCACCGGCAAGAGCACCCTGCTGCGGTTGATCGCCGGGGTGCTCATTCCGGACGAGGGCAGCATCCGGGTGCACGGCGCGGTGGCGCCACTGCTGGAGCTCTCTGCCGGTTTCTCCAACGACCTGACCGGGCGGGAGAACCTGCACCTGGTCGGTGGGCTGCACGGGCTGTCGACGGGCTATCTGAAGCGGCACTTCGACGAGATCGTCGAGTTCGCCGGTGAGCAGGTGGAACGGGCCATCGACACGTCGGTGCGGCACTACTCGTCGGGGATGAAGGTGCGGCTCGGCTTCGCGATCATCTCGCATCTGCCGCACCCGATCCTGCTGATGGACGAGGTGACCGCGGTCGGTGACGCGGAGTTCCGCAAGAAGTGTTACGCGACGATTGATCGTCTGCTCGGGGAGGGGCGCACGCTGGTGCTGGTGTCACACAACGAAAAGGACCTGACCCGGTTCTGCCGTCGGGGGTTGTACCTCGACGCGGGCCGGTTGATGCTCGACGGCACCATCGCCGAGGCGCTCGACGCGTACCACGCCGCGGTCCCGCGGTGACGCTCGCGATCGTGCTCGCCGCCGGGACGTCCGCGGCGGGCCTGACCACCGCGACCGGCGAGCCGCTGGCCGACCGGCTCGCCGCCCAGCTGCGGCAGGCCGGGGCGGACGAGGTGCGCTTCGCCGCCGGGTTGGACGAATTGGCCGCCCTGGCCGACCACGCCACCGGCCCGCTGCTGATCACCGGCACCGACCTGGTCGCGCACACGGCCGTGCTGAGACACCTGGCCACCAGCCCGGTGGGGCCGACGGTGGCACTGGTGCTCACCGACCCGGCGGTGCCAGGGCGGACCGCCGTGCGCGAGGAACGTGGCCAGGTGGTCGACGCCGGCGCGGTGGACGCCCTGGACGGCGAGGCCACCGGCGTGTTCGGCGGCGCGCTGCGGGTCGGCGTGGCTGACCTGCCGACCCTGGCCGCCGCCGCCCGGGCCGCCGCGATCGGCGTGCTGCCGGTCGCCACCCCCCTCGGTCCGCCCGGGGAGGTTTCCGCGTTCCGGCCCACCGAGGGCGCCGGGCCGGCCGGGCGTCTCGCGCCGGTCCCGGCCGGCGGCCCCGGGTCCGCCGTGGACCGGCTCGTCGCGGGTCTCGCCGCGCTCGGCACCCTGATCTTCGCCCAGCGGGTACGTCTGCTCGTCGCGCACCGGGTCGACGACGCGGCTGGGCTGGTCGCCGCCGAGGCGGCGGTGACCGCGGTCGACGAGGACCGGGCCGAGTTGCGGCTGGCGGTGAAGGAGAAGGACGACTTCTTCTCGACCTACTTCGTCAGCACCTGGTCGCCGTACGTGGTGCGGGTGGCGGCCCGGCTCCGGCTCACCCCGACCGGGGTGACGGTGATCTCGGTGCTCTTCGCGCTGGCCGCCGCGGTGCTGTTCGGGGTCGGCGGGCGGCCCGCGCTGGTCAGCGGCGCGGTGCTGCTCTACCTCGGGTTCGTGCTGGACTGCGTGGACGGCCAGTTGGCCCGCTACACCCGGCACTTCAGCGCCTGGGGTGGCTGGCTGGACACGATGGCCGACCGCGCCAAGGAGTACCTGGTCTACGCCGGGCTGGGTTTCGGGGTGAGCCACGCCGGGCTGGGCAACGGCTGGGCGCTGGCGATCGCCGCGATGACGTTGCAGACCGTCCGGCACATGACCGACACCTGGTACGGCGTGCTGCACGACGAGGCGGCGCGTCGGCCCCGGGCGGCGACGGGTGCCAGTGGCGGTATCGGTGACCGGTTGAACGCCGCGTCGACCCGGGTGCAGGCGGACACCGGCTCGCTGTCGTACTGGCTGAAGCGGACCGTGGTCTTTCCGATCGGCGAGCGGTGGGCGCTGATCGCGCTGACCGTGGCGCTGTTCAATCCGCTGGTCAGTCTGATCGCGGTACTGGTGTGGGGTGTGCTGGCGTTCGCGTACACCGGGGCGCTGCGTACGCTGCGGGCCCGCTGGATGTGGGTGCCGGTGCTGGACACGGTCGATGCCACGCTGCACCGCGACGACGGCCCGCTGGCCCGCCGGCTGCCGGTGGTCCGCCCGATGGGGCCGCTCACCCTGGCGGTGATCGCCGCGCTGGGTTCGGCGGCGTTGCTGGTCGCGGCGTTGCTGGGCGACGTGCCCGACGGGCTGCGCTGGGCGGTGCCGGTGGCGTTGCTGGTGCTGCTGGTCGGTGGCCTGGGCGCCGGGGCCGCGCACAACGGTCCGCTGGACTGGCTGGTGCCCGCCGCGTTGCGGGCCGCCGAGTACCTGTTCGCGATCGCGGTCGGGGTGGTCGGCGGCGCGCCGGGGTGGCTGATCTTCGGCTACGTCTTCGTGCTCACCGTGCACCACTACGACCTGACCGCCCGGCTGGAGAAGCGGCAGGCGGCGCCCCCGTTGCACCCGGCCACGCTGGGCTGGGAGGGACGTTCGGTGCTGCTGGCCCTCGCGGCGATTGCCGGAATCGTGAGTATCGGCATGGCTACACTCGGTACATACCTTCTCGTGGTTTTCGTGGCGAGCGTCGTCCTGGCCTGGTTCGTCCGGCCGGCCCGTAGCGCGCGGGCGTCGGCCGCGCCGGCGGGCGCGGGAGGTGGCGCGCCGCGCTGACGGAGGGACGGCCGGATGACCCTGATCAGTTTCGTGGTGCCGGCCTTCCGCGTGCAGGGATACCTGCGCGAGTGCCTGGACTCGATCCTCGGCCAGCCGGAGACCGACCTCGAGGTGATCGCGGTCGACGACTGCTCCCCGGATTCCAGCGGCGAGATCATCGACGAGTACGCCGCCCGCGACCAGCGGGTCCGGTCGATCCGGCTGCCGGAGAACGTCGGCCTCGGTCCGGCCCGCAACGTCGGGCTGGACCGGGCCGTCGGGGAGTACGTCTGGTTCCTCGACGGCGACGACTGGCTGGCGCCGGAGTGCCTGCCGGAGGTCGCCGAGCGGTTACGTGCCACCCGGCCGGACGTGCTGCTGGTCGACCATGTCCGGACGCACTGGAACGACACCGCCACGCGCAGCGCGATGGCGGAGGTGTTCCCGGAGTCGCCCGGCGCGGCCACCTTCCGACTGCGGGACCGGCCGGAGGCGATGCGGCTGCTGCACACCGCGTGGAACCGGCTGGTACGCCGGGAGTTCCTCGTCGATCTGGGGCTGCGCTTCGCGCCCGGCTGGTACGAGGATGTCTCGTTCAGCTACCCGGTGCTGATGGCGGCGCAGCGGATCGGCGTACTCGATCGGGTCTGCGTCAACTACCGGCAGCGCCGGGCGGGCGCGATCACCCGGACCCGGGGTGACCGGCACTTCGAGGTGTTCCCGCAGTGGCACCGGGTCTTCCACCTCATGGACACCTGGGGGCCGGCGGCGGACGCCCTGCGGCCGGCGGTCTTCGAGCGGATGATCTGGCACTACCTGACCGTGCTCGGCAACGGCCAGCGGATCGCCCCGGAGCTGCGGCCCGCCTTCTTCGCGCAGATCACCGCCGACTACGCGCGCTGGCTGCCGGACGGCGGGTACCCGGCGCCGGACGGGGTGGAAGGGATCAAGCACCGGCTGGTCGCCACCGGCCGCTGGCGGACGTTCAGCGCGTTGCGGGCGGCGAGCCGGGCCCGCGACACCGCCCGCCGGCGGGCTCGCACCACCCGGCGTCGGGTCGGGCCGGCCGCCCGGCGCGGCGCCCGACTGACCCGCGACGGCCTGCTGCGCGAGTACTACCGCGCCGAGCTGCGGCGGCCGGTGGATCCGACGCTCGCGGTGTACGCCGCCTACTGGTACCGGGGGTACGCCTGCAACCCGGCGGCGATCTACGAGGTGGCCCGCCGGCTGGCCCCCGGTGTACGCGGGGTGTGGATCGTGCGCCGGGACCGGGTGGACACCGTGCCGGCCGGGGCGGAGTACGTGGTCGCCGGCACCCCGGCCTACTACCGGGCGCTGGCCCGGGCCCGGTGGCTGGTCAACAACGTCAACTTCCCGGACTTCGTCCGCAAGCGGCCGGAGCAGGTGCACGTGCAGACCCACCACGGCACGCCCGTCAAGGTGATGGGGCTGGACCAGCAGCGCTACCCGATCGGTGCCGGCCGGATGGACTTCGCCGGGCTGCTGCGCCGGGTGGACCGCTGGGACTACAGCGTCAGCGCGAACAGCTTCTCCACCCAGATGTGGGACCGCGCGTACCCGGCCACGTACACCACTCTGGAGGTGGGCTACCCGCGTAACGACCGACTGGTCAACGCCGGCCCCGACGAGGTACGCCGGCTGCGCGCGGAGTTCGGTCTCGGCCCCGACGAGCAGGTGGTGCTGTACGCCCCGACGCACCGCGAGCACCTGCCCGGCTACCGGCCGCCGTTCGACCCGGACCGGTTCGTCGAGGCGCTGGGTGACTCCGGTCGGCTGCTGATGCGCAGCCACTACTTCCACGACCGGGATCGCAGCCCCCGCCGCGCGGTGGACCGGGAACGGGTCCGCGACGTCAGCGGCCACCAGCGGGTGGAGGACCTCTACCTGGTGGCCGACGTGCTGGTCAGCGACTACTCCTCGGCGATGTTCGACTATGCCGTGCTGGATCGGCCGATCGTGCTCTACGCCCCGGACTGGGAGGCGTACCGGCTGGCCCGGGGTGTCTACTTCGACGTCACGGCGGAGCCGCCGGGCGCGATGGCCACCACGTTCGCCGACCTGCTCGACCTGTTCCGCACCGACGCGGTGCGCTCGGACGCGGCGACCAAGGCCCGCGCCCATTTCCGGGGCCGGTTCTGCGGGCTGGACGACGGGCGCGCGGCGGAGCGGGTGGTGCGCCGGGTGTTCCTGGGTGAGCCGGACGAGAGGGCCTCGCGCTGCTGATCGCACCGGCCCGGTGTCGCTTAATGGCAGCGTCATCAGTCGAACATGAGACGTTCACCCGATGTGCTGATTCAATGATCCTGGTCACAGTCTTCTGGAGTTCGGTCGACGAGCTGGGGGAGGAGACGGTGACCACCGTCGCGCTCAAGGATGTCACCAAGTTCTTCAAGGACGGCACGCTGGCCGTCGACAGCATCAATCTGGACGTGAACGACGGCGAGTTCATGGTGTTGCTCGGCCCGTCCGGCTGCGGCAAGTCCACGGTGCTGCGGATGATCGCCGGGTTGGAGGACCCGACCCAGGGTGCGGTGCTGCTCGACGGGGAGCTCGCGAACGACCTGCCGCCGCGGGACCGGAAGATCGCCATGGTCTTCCAGGACTTCGCCCTCTATCCGCACATGACGGTGGGTGACAACATCGCCTTCCCGCTGCGCCTGGCCGGGATGGAGCCGACCCCGCGGGGTGAGCGGGTCACCGACGTCGCCAGCGCGCTGGGCATCGGCGACGTGCTCGCCCGCAAGCCGGGTCAGCTCTCGGGCGGGCAGCGGCAGCGCGTGGCGATGGGCCGCGCCATCGTCCGCCGGCCCGGGCTGTTCCTGATGGACGAACCCCTGTCCAACCTGGACAGCGGGCTGCGTGCGGAGCTGCGTGCGGAGATCTCGGGCCTCACCCGGGAGCTGGGCGTCACCACCGTCTACGTCACCCACGACCAGGCCGAGGCACTCACCATGGCCGACCGGGTGGCGATCATGCGCCGTGGGGTGCTCCAGGACGTGGGCACCCCCACCCAGGTGTATGGGCGGCCGGCGACGCTCTACGTGGCCGCCTTCCTGGGCAGCCCGCGGATGAACCTGCTCGAGGCGTCGGTCTACGTGCACCTGGACCGGTACGTCACGCTCAACCTTGGCGAGCAGTCGCTCTACCTACCCTGGGACGACATCCGCAGCCGGGCCGTGGCGCACTACCACGGCGAGCGGATCGTGGTCGGCATGCGAGCCGAGGCGCTCACCCCGGTCTCCCCGGACAGCCCCGGCGACGTGCTGCGTGGCCGGATCCGCTACCTGGAGCACCACGGGCACGAGTCGCTGGCGTTCCTCGACATCGGCGCCACCGCGATCGTGGTCGACGAGATGGGTGCGCGGCTGGACGAGCCGCCGGTGGGCCAGCGCGGCCTGCGCCGGTTCAGCTCGGTCATGCAGCGGCTGACGGGCAAGGCCGTGGAGGCGGACGACTCCGCGGGTGGCACCCGGACGAGCGTGCTCCCCGACCCCGGTCGGCACCATCGCCGCCCGGCGGAGCTGGCGGTGCGGTTGGCGCCGTACCCGGCGGTCGCCGCGGGTCACCCACTCGCCGTGGCGGTCCGGATGGACGCGCTGCACTTCTTCGACGAGCGCGGGGGCCGGATCGACGTGGGATGGCGCTGACGCCACGCCGGAGCGGGGTGGCGAAGGCGCTGCCGGTGTCCTACGGTCTGCGCACCCAGTCCACATGAAAGACCACCGAGAGGGGTGCATCCGTGTCGGGTGACCGTCCCAGCCCGCTCGTCATCGAGCGCATCCTGCGCGACCGGCAGGGCATCTGGCAGCAGATCGTTTCCGAGCGCGACCTGAACGCGTTGACCGGACGCATGCTGGCCAGCTCCGCCATCGCGCTCGCCTGCTACGGGGCGGTTCTGGGTGCCTTTCACAGTCCGTTGATGGCGCTGACCTCCGCGCTGAAGCTGCCGCTGCTGTTCCTGGTCACGCTGGCCATCTGCCTGCCCACGCTCTACCTGTTCAATCTGGTCTTCGGTGCCCGCCTCTCGGTGCGCCAGTCACTGGCACTGGTGATGGTGGCGATCACGGTCACCTCGATGCTCGCCGTGGCGTTCGCGCCGATCAGCCTCTTCTTCCTGATCACCGCGCCCGACTACGGCTTCTTCAAGCTGCTCAACGTGGCGATCCTGACCCTGTCGGCGCTGGTCGGGCTGCGCTTCCTGACCGGCGGGATGCAGGTGCTCAACGACCACGGCCTGCTCGCCCCGGCGGCGGCCCAGGCTCAGGCCCCGGCGCAGGCCGTGCCGGCCGCCGTGCCCGCCGGCGCAGTGCCGGCTGCCGCGCCGGCTGGCCAGGTCGCCGAGCCGGTCGCCGTGCCGGTTGGTGCCGCGGCGGCCGGGTCGGCCGGTACGGTCCCGAACGGCGCCACCCCCGAGGTCGGCTCGACCGCCGCGCAGGCCCCGGCGCAGGTCCCCGCCCAGTGGAGCGGGCAGCCGGCCGACGCCTCGTTCCCGCCCGGCATGCTGCCGCCCGGCTACCCGCAGCCGCACCGCCAGTGGGCCAACCAGCCGGTACGCCGTGGCGAGCCGACGCAGCGGCCAGCCAGCATGACCCTGCTCTACATCTGGATCCTGCTCTTCGGCTTCGTCGGCACCCAGCTGGCGTGGACGCTGCGTCCGTTCTTCGGCGACCCGGGTCAGGACTTCGCCTTCTTCCGCAGCATCGACGGCAACTTCTACGCGGAGATCCTGCGGACCATCGCCAACCTCTGAGCACCGACGGGACCGGGAAATCCCTGGTTGCCGGGCTGGTTACCGGCTAGTAACGTCAGCCTATGACCATCGACTCCCGCCAGGTGGCGGCCGGCATGCTGGAAGCGGTGCCGTTCGCCCGTACGCTCGGCTTCGAATTTGTCGAGGTGGCACCCGAGGCGGAAGGCGGGGTGCGGGCGGTCGTCCGTCTCCCCGACTCGCCGGCCACCCACAACCACGTCGGCGGGCCGCACGCCGGGGCCATGTTCACCCTGGGTGAGACGGCCTCCGGCGCGGTCGTGCTGGCCGCCTTCGGGCAGTTGCTGGACCGTGCCGTGCCGCTCGCCGTCCGCGCCGAGATCGCCTACCGCAAACTGGCACGGGGCCCGGTGCTGGCCACCGCGCGGCTCGGTCGGCCGGCTCTGGAGGTGATCGAGGAGCTGGAGTCCGGCAGGCGGCCGGAGTTCCCGGTCGAGGTCGAGATCACCACCGAGGACGGCACGCCCACCTCGGCGATGACCGTGGTCTGGACGCTGCGGCCGAACTGAGCGCCGTCTGGCGGCGGAAACATGGTTTGCCGACCCGGACGGATGGTTAGATTCGTAGCGTGCTGGGCCTACCTGCTCACGTGACCGCCTGTCTCTTCGACCTGGACGGTGTGCTGACGCAGACCGCCAAGGTGCACAACGCCGCGTGGAAGGAGACGTTCGACGAATTCCTGCGGCAGCGCGCCACAGCCACCGGTGAACCGTTCCAGCCGTTCGACCCCGGCCCGGACTACAACCGCTACGTCGACGGCCGACCCCGCGCCGACGGCGTCCGGTCCTTCCTGGCCTCCCGCGGGATCGTGCTGCCCGAGGGCGGCCCGGACGACCCGCCGGACGCCGACACGGTCAACGGGGTCGGCAACCGTAAGAACGTCCTGCTGCTGCAACGCCTGCGCAGCTCCGGCGTCGAGGTCTACCCGGGTTCGGTGCGCTACCTGGAGGCGGCGATCACCGCAGGGCTGCGTCGAGCCGTGGTGACCGCGAGCGCCAACGGGCGCGAGGTGGTCGCCGCCGCGGGGCTGGAACCGTTGCTGGAGGAGCGGGTCGACGGGCTGGTCGCCCGGTCCCAGGGCCTGCGCGGCAAGCCGCACCCCGACACCTTCCTCGCCGGGGCCAGGCTGCTCGGTGTCGACCGGTCGCAGGCCGCCGTCTTCGAGGACGCGCTCTCCGGGGTGGCCGCCGCTCGTGCCGGCGGCTTCGGTTACGTGGTCGGCGTCGACCGGGTCGGTCAGGCCGACGAGCTGCGCGCGCACGGCGCCGACGTCGTGGTCAGCGACCTCGCCGACCTACTCGAGGCGGGTGACGCCAGCCCGCCCGCGGCTCGCCACACGACGGCGGAGCGGGGCCCGGCGTGATCCGGGAGCGGGCCTATCCGGTCGAGCCCTGGCACGTTCGGGAGACCCGGCTCGACATGGACGTGCTGGCCCAGTCGGAGTCCGTCTTCGCGCTCTCCAACGGGCACGTCGGGCTGCGCGGCAACCTCGACGAGGGCGAGCCGCACGGCCTGCCCGGCACCTACCTCAACTCGTTCTACGAGCTGCGTCCGCTGCCGTACGCGGAGGCCGGCTACGGCTTTCCCGAGTCCGGGCAGACCATCGTCAACGTCACGAACGGCAAGCTGATCCGGCTGCTGGTCGACGACGAACCACTCGACGTGCGCTACGGCGAGCTGCTCTCCCACGAGCGGATTCTCGACATGCGTGCCGGCACCCTGCACCGGGAGCTGCACTGGCGCTCGCCGGCCGGCCACGAGGTCAAGGTCCGCAGCACCCGGCTGGTGTCGTTCACCCAGCGGTCGGTCGCCGCCATCAGCTACGAGGTGGAGCCCGTCGACGGGCCGCTCCGGCTGATCGTGCAGTCCGAGCTGGTCGCCAACGAGACGCTGCCACCGCAGAGCTCGGACCCCAGGGTCGCGGCGGTGCTGGAATCGCCGTTGCAGGCCGAGGAGGAGCTGACCACACCGGATGGTGGGCAGCTGATCCACCGCACCAAGGTCTCCGGCCTGCGGGTGGCCGCCGCGATGGAGCACGAGGTGCACGGCCCGGACCGCACCACCATCGAGTCCGAGGGGTACGAGGACTGGGTCCGCACCACGATCGCCTGCGTGCTCAAGCCCGGCGAGAAACTGCGGATCGTCAAGTATCTGACGTACGGCTGGTCGAGCCGGCGCTCGCTGCCCGCGCTGCGGGACCAGGTCGGCGCGGCGCTGGCCGGGGCCCGACTGGACGGTTGGGACGGGCTCTGCCGCGAGCAGCGCGCCTACCTCGACGCGTTCTGGGACGCCGCCGACGTACGGGTCGAGGGGGACCCGGAGGTGCAGCAGGCCGTCCGTTTCGGCCTCTTCCACGTGCTCCAGGCCGGTGCCCGGGCCGAGCGTCGGCCGATCTCGGCGAAGGGGCTGACCGGCCCCGGCTACGACGGGCACGCATTCTGGGACACCGAGATGTTCGTCCTGCCGGTGCTCACCTACACCCAGCCGAGCGCGGTGCGCAACGCGCTGCACTGGCGACACAGCACCCTGGCGCAGGCCCGGGAGCGGGCCGAGACGCTCAACTTCAAGGGCGCAGCCTTCCCCTGGCGGACCATCGAAGGTCCGGAATCATCCGGGTACTGGCCGGCCGGCACCGCGGCCTTCCACATCGCCGCCGACATCGCCGATGCGCTGCGCCGCTACGTGCTGGCCACCGGGGACACCGAGCTGGAACGGGAGATCGGGCTGGAGCTGTTGGTGGAGACCGCCCGGCTGTGGCGCTCGATCGGGCACCACGACCGGCACGGGCACTTCCACATCGACGGGGTCACCGGCCCCGACGAGTACACCGCGATCAAGAACGACAACATCTACACCAACCTGATGGCGCAGCGGAACCTGCTCGCCGCCGCCGAGGTGGTGATGCGCTACCAGGATGAGGCGTTCCACCTCGGGGTCACCGACGAGGAGGCGGCGAGCTGGCGCGACGCGGCCAGCTCGATGCACATCCCGTACGACGAAGAGCTCCAGGTCCACCAGCAGACGGAGGGGTTCACCCGGCTTCAGGAGTGGGACTTCGCGCACACGCCGGCGGAGAAGTACCCGCTGCTGCTGCACTACCCGTACTTCGACCTGTACCGCAAGCAGGTGGTCAAGCAGGCCGACCTGGTCCTGGCCATGCACTGGCGGGGGGACGCGTTCACCCCGGACCAGAAGGTGCGCAACTTCCTGTACTACGAGCGTCGCACCGTACGCGACTCGTCGTTGTCGGCCTGCACTCAGGCGGTGCTCGCCGCCGAGGTGGGCCATCCCGAGTTGGCGCACATCTACCTGCGCGAGGCCGCGCTGATGGACCTGCACGACCTCAACGAGAACACTCGGGACGGCGTGCACATGGCCTCGCTGGCCGGCGCCTGGCTCGCCCTGGTCGGTGGGCTCGGCGGGTTGCGGGACCACGATGGTCGCCTGTCGTTCGCGCCCCGGCTCTCCAGCCGACTCAGCCGTCTGGAGTTCTCGCTCCAGTGGCGCGGGCTGGCGTTGCGGGTGGACGTCCGGCCGCACCAGACGACGTACTCGCTGCGCCACGGCGGCCCGGACGACGTGGTGGAGCTGCGCCACCACGACCAGGTGCTGCGGGTCACCTGCGACGAGCCGGTGACCGTGCCGGTGCCGCCGGCCGATCCGTCCGGGCCGCAGCCGGAGCAGCCGCCGGGCAGGTCACCGCTGCTGCGGTTGCCCGAGCACGAGGAGTGAGGGCCGGGACGGGATAGCTCCCGTCCCAGCCCTCGAATCTCACGTGGGCCCCGACCGTCGAGCGCCGGGCCGGCCCCGGCCGTCGGATCGGTGGACCCGGCCGGTGCGTCAGACGGGCTCGCCGGTGGAAGGGCGCCCCAACGCGTCCCTGGGCGCCATCGCCCGGGGATCCTCGGAGGTACGCGCCTGCGCGGCCTCGTCCCCCCAGTCCCGGCTTCGCTCGGCGTCCTGTTCCCGCCGGTTCCGCTCGTCCATCTGCTGCTGCCGCGACGTCTGCTGCTGGGCCATGACGATCCTCGCGATCCGTCGGGGCGCGGTGTGCGCCGACACGGTCTGCGGTCGCCCCACGGCTACCCGACGGTCCACCCGGCAAACACCACCCACGGCCGGTGCGGTCACTGGCAGCCGGCGGCGTCCCGCCGCCGTGTCCGCTGACTCGGCACGGCGGCGGTGCGTGCGGCGCGACGAGTTGGGTACCCACAGCACAGGCGAGTACGGGGAGGTGGGGCATGGACGAGCAGCGCAGCACGGTGACCATCCCGGTCGGGGACGCCCAACTCCCCGCAGATCTGATGCTGCCCGCTCAGCCGGTGGGCGCGGTGCTCTTCGCGCACGGCAGCGGCAGCTCGCGGCACAGCCCGCGCAACGTGGCGGTGGCCCGGACGCTGAACGCTCGTGGGCTCGGCACGGTACTGGCGGACCTGCTCACCCCAACCGAGGACGAAGAGGACGCGCGCACCGCCGAACTGCGGTTCGACATCGGGCTGCTGGCCGGCCGGCTGGCCGGGATCGTGGACTGGATGGCGGCCGAGCGCCCCGCCGGTGACGTGCCGATCGGCCTCTTCGGGGCAAGCACGGGTGCGGCCGCCGCCCTGGTCGCGGCGGCGTCCCGCGCGGACCTGGTGGGCGCGGTGGTGTCCCGGGGCGGCCGACCGGACCTGGCCGGCACCGCTCTGGCACAGGTGCGTACGCCGACGTTGCTCCTGGTCGGCGGCTTGGACGAGGAGGTGATCACGCTCAACGAGCAGGCGCTGGCCGAGCTGGGGGAGGTCGGCGAGCTGCGGGTGGTGCCCGGTGCCACCCACCTCTTCGAGGAGCCCGGCACCCTCGACCAGGTCGCTGACCAGGCCGGCACCTGGTTCACCACGCACCTCAGCCGGTCGACCGCCCCGTCGCGTCGATCATGAGGTTGACGGGACATCCGACGCCCCGGCGGGAGTGCTGGGGTTGTGGTGGCGTTGGACGGTGTCGATGATGCGCCAGAGGACGGCGGTGATCGGGACACTGACGAAGGCGCCGGCGATGCCCGCGATCAGGGTGCCGGCGGTGACGGCCACCAGGATCACCGCCGGGTGCAGCCGGACCTGCCGCTTCATGACCAGCGGCTCCAGCAGGTTGCCCTCGATCTGCTGCACGGCGATCACAGCGGCCAGGGTGAGCAGCGCCGTGGTCGGCCCGTTGGCGGCCAGGGCCACCAGCACCGCCACCGCGCCGGCCACCGTCGCGCCGATGATCGGCACGAAACCGCCGAGGAAGGTGATCAGCGCCAGCGGCAGGGCGAGCGGCACCCGCAACACCACCAGGGCCAGGCCGATGCCGATCGCGTCGATCGCGGCGATCGCGGCGATCAGCATGGTGCCCCGGCTGTACGCGCCCAACGTCCGCCAGCCGGCCCGGCCGGCCTCGGCCACGACAGGCCGGTTCGGGCCGGTCGTCCGGGACAGCACCCAGTGCCACATCGAGCGGCCGTCCTTGAGCAGGAAGAAGAGCAGCACCAGGGCGAGCAACGCGGAACCCAGCACCTCGGTCACCGTCCGGGCGCCGGCCACCGGGTCCGGGGAGCTCCCGCTCAGCCCCTGCCGCGCCTGGTCGACCAGGCGGTCGAGCTGCGCGTCGGTGACGGGCAGGGTGGACGTGACGAAGTCCCGGGTGCGGTCCAGCCCCTGGGTCAGCTCCTGGCTGAGTTGGTCGAACTGGCTCGCCGTCAGGTTCCACACGAGCGCGCCGACCCCCACCAGGATGCCGAGCAGCAAAAGTACGGTGAGCAGCGCGGCCAGCGCCGCGGGCAGCCGCAACCGGCGCAGCCGGAGCAGCACCGGGTCGAGCAGCGCGGTGAGGAAGATGGTGGCGGCCAGCGCGATGGCCAACGGCGCCAGCAGCACGGCGATCCGGCCCAGCAGATAGAGCCCGGCGACGACCACCACCAGGCAGGCGCTCCACAGCACCGCGATCCGGACCAGCCAGGGCAGCGCCGCCCACGCCTGGCGCGGCCCGGGGCCGCCCGTTGTCGCCCCGATGCCCGCCCCGGGCTCGTCTGCCGCCATGTCGGCCCTCCTCGATCTCGCGAGGTCGGTACCCGGCCCGGCGTGCGCCGACACCCGTACCGCTTCAACGGTGGGTGAACGGCCGGCGTGGCGGGTGTAGCGGGCCGTTCCTGGCCACCCACTGCGACCGGTTTGCGCTGCCGGGCCCAGGGAACGCTGACGGGAGTGACCAGAGTGGAGGAGGAGCGCCGTGGGTGACTTCATGGACAAGGCCAAGGATTTCGCGGACAAGCACGACAAGCAGGTCGACCAGGGGCTGGACAAGGCCGGCGACATGGCCGACAAGCGCACCGGCGGAAAGTACGACGACAAGATCGACAAGGGTGTGGACCAGGCTCAGGCGCGTACCGGCGAGGGCGACCAGGTCCGCTGACCTACCGGGCCGTTCCCCGGGTCGCCGTGCACGCGGCGGCCCGGGTCCCCTGCCGGGCGCTGGGCGAGCAGTTCGCCGAAGCGATCGGTGCCGCTGGGGGCCACCGGGGCGGATGGGAACGATTGTCCCCCCGACGTCCGGGTAACCGTCGCCATGGCCGATGACCGACCACCAGCCGAGAGCGACCGGTCACGGCTCGACCAGGCCGCCGAGAGGGCGTTGCGCCGCAGCGGGGAGGCCGGCCGGGTCCGAGCCCGGCAGTGGGAGGTCACCCTGGTGATCGCCATCCAGGCCGGGCTGGCCGCGGCGCTCGCCGCCCTGATCGCCCAGCACCTGCTCGGCCCCGGCGCGCACGTCTTCGCACCCGCCGCCGCCGTCGGTACGATCGCCACCGCCATCGGCCAGCGGGCCCGGCGCACCTTCGAGCTGCTGGCCGGCGTGGGCCTGGGCATCGTCATCGGCGACACGCTGCGGTTCTTCCTCGGCTCGGGGCCGTGGCAGACCGGCATGGTGGTGGCCCTGGCCATCGCCAGCGCGCTGCTGGTGGCAGGAAAGGGTGGCCAGCTCGTCGGTCAGGCCGGCGGTACCGCCGTGCTGATCGCCACGCTGGCTCCGATGGAGCGCGGCCTGGAGCTGCCCCGCATCTTCGACGCGCTGGTCGGTGGGGTGGTCGGCCTGGTGGTGGTCGCGCTGCTGTTGCCGATCAACCCGGTGCGGACGCTCGACCGCGCCGCGACGCCGATCTACGCGGTCCTCTGCGAGCAGCTCGACGAGCTGGCACATGCGTTGCGCGAGCGCGACTCCGACCGGGCGATGCGCGTCCTGGAACGGCTCCGCGCCACCGAGGGTGATCTGGGTCGGTTGAACGATTCGCTGAGCGGGGCGGAGGAGGTGGTGACGATCGCACCCGTGCGCTGGCACCGGCGGCAGCAGTTCCACCGGTACGCCCGCAGTGCCGATTACCTCCAGCGGCTGATGCTGGACAGCCGGGCCATGGCCCGCTGGTCGACGACCGCCCTCCAGTACGACGAGCCGATCCCGCCGGAGCTGCCGGACGCGGTCGCCCGACTGGGCCAGGCGGTGGCGGAGATGCGCAGGGAGTGCCGGGTCGGAAATGACACCGAGTGCACCCGCAGGCTGGTCGAACAGTGTGCCGAACTGGCCGGGCGGGCCACCGCCGCCGGTCTCAAGTCGTTCGGCGACGCGCTCGTCACCGGCCTGCGTACGGCGTCCAGCGATCTGCTCCGGGCCGCCGGATGCGAGCCGGACTATGCGAACGCGGTCGTCCGCCGGGCGGCCGGGGCCGGCGAGGCGGTCGTCCACCCGCCGCTCCGGCGACGCCTGCACCGGTCCCGGCCGACCCGGGCCGCCCGGGCCCGACGGCGTTCGCACCTCGCCGCCCGCAACCGCGACGATGAGCGGGCCGGCCTCCCCGACAGGGGGAGACCGGCCCGATGAACGGCAGGGTCAGGACGAGTAGCCCCGCTCGGCGATCCAGTTGGCGACCTTCGGCAGGGTCATCCAGTACTCGCCCAGCGCCGGGTCGGCCGGGTCGGCGATCCGGATCATGTCGCCACCGTCGCGGTAGCCGACCAGGGTCAGATAGTGCCCGCCCTCGTACGAGTGCGGGTTGCCGTCGGTGTCCACCGTCGTGCCCTTGATGTTGGCCACCACCGGTCGGCCGGCGTCCACCGCCGCCAGCACGTCCCGGCGCAGCTGCTCAACCTGCTCCGGGCGGGCCACCGAGTCACGGATCTCCGTGGTCCGGTACTTGCCGCCGGTCAGGTCGTTGAGCACCCGGGTGGTGTCCAGGGCCGACGGGGTGCCCGCCTCGGTCGTGCCGAGCAGCTTGGCCACCTCGTCCTGGGAGAGCGCCTTGCCCTGCGCGGAGAGCGCGATGCGGGTGGCGGCCGGGCCGCAGTAGTAGAAGTTCGGCTGAGCCTGGTAGTCGATGCCGAGGACCCGCTCGGCGGAACGGTCGCTCTGGCTCGCCGAGGTCGGTGCGCCCTGCACCGGGGCGGCCTGCGCGGCCACCGCGGGGCCGAGGGCGCAACCGCCGGCGACCAGCATGCCGGCGACGGACAGGCCGCTCTTCTGGATGATCGGATTCATGGTCGAGTCTCCGTTCGGGGGGTTGGCGCCTCCGAGTGGCGGAGGGCGGCAGCACCGGGAATGGCGGTCGGCTCAACAGGAGCGATGACCCGCGGCAGTCTCGGCCGGGGCGTACCGGGGGTGTAACGGCCCTGCTCCGGCCGGCATTCCGCTGCCGGCTGACCGGGACGGGCGACGGTGAGCGGCCAATCAGGCGTCAGGGCAGGAAACGGTCATCAGGCCGACGTCCCCGATCGGGGGTCAGAGGCTGCCCAGCAGGCCGGTCACGGTGATCTCGATGACCACCCGCTCCGGATTCGGACGCGGAGTCCGATACCGCTCGGCGTAGCGGCGCTCCGCCTCCGCGACGGCGGTGCGGTCCGAGCGGAGCACCGCCCGGCCCTCGATGGTCAGCCAGCGTCGGCCGTCCACGTGGCAGACGGCCACCGGGACGCCCGCCGCGCCCCCGGCAGCCACGTGCCGGGCCTTGCGGGAGGCGCCGGAGGTGATCACCCGGGCCAGCCCGGCCGCCGGGTCGAGGGTGACCCCGACCGGCACCACGTGCGGGGTGCCGTCGGCGCGCACGGTGGTCAGCGTCGCGAGGTGCCGTTCCGCGCAGAACGCGGCAACGCGCTCATCACGTACGTCCAGTCGATGATCGCCCGCCATGACCGTCCCCCGTCTGCCGACCCGACCACGATCATGGCACGGAGCGGCGCGCCCGGTCCGGGTCCGGGGGCGCGTCCGGCTGCCCGGGCAGCCGGCGGCCCGCCCGGCGCTGGTGCACCAGGCGGGTCAGGTAGATCAAGGCGCCCGCCAGCACACCCATGTCGTCCAGGTAGATCGGGTCCGGGAGCAGGTCGACCGGGAAGATCGTGTAGATCAGCGCCCCGTAGAAGGCGACCTTGCCGCCCGCGCCGAGCCCGGCCAGCAGCCGTCGGGTCCGCACCACCCGCACCGCCAGCACCACCGCGCCGACCAGTGTGGCGATCGCCAGAATGCCGGCGATCCCCACGAGGACCCATGCCTGTCGGGACATTCCGTCACGCTAACCCACCGGAGCCCGCACGGCCCGGTGACGGGGGCCGGCACCCGGCCTGGTTCTCCGCTCCCGAACGCGCCGCCGGGCAGCCGGTCATGCCGGCCGGTCAGAACGCGGGCACCGCCGCGCGGCCGCGGGCGATCACCTGGGTCTCCCGGGTCTGCTCGACCGACGGGACGACCTCGCTCAGCGGCAGCACGGAGGCCGACTCCGCAACCCGCCGTCCGCTCGCCGCGTGGGCCTCCTCCCGCAGGCTCCGCGCCGCCGCCACGGCCAGCTCGGCGGCACGCCACGCGGCCTGCTCCCGCTCTCCTGCGGCGGCGTGCCGGGCCGCCAGATTGTCGCGGATCGCCCGCTGCAACACGAGCTCCTGCTCGACCGGGTGCAGCCGCGGGTCCCAGCCGTCGCGGTGCGCGAAGACGTCACTGAGCTGCTCCACCGACAGCTCCCGCCGCCAGTACGCGTCCAGCGCTGCCCGGTGCAGGTAGCGCTCGCGGTCGACGTACTCGGCGGGGGTCCGGGAGGTGTGCGGCAACGGCATCGCGGCGGCGGCGCTCAGTCGCCGTACGGCTGCCTCGGCCGCCTCGTAGGCCTGCCAGGCGGTCTCGACCTCCTCCTGCGCGGCGACCCACTCCGCCCGGCGGCGCTGGGCGGTGGTGGCGGCCCGTTCGGCGGCCACCGCGACCTCCTGCGCGTAGCGACTCTGCTCCCGTTCCTCCTGCACCTGCTCAAGCTGGCTGGGCATGGCCGCGCGGCGGATCCGAGCACCCGGATCGAGACGGATCCGGCCGGGCCGCAACAGCAGGGCGGCGACAGTGACAGCGACCACCCCGAGCAGGCTCAGCCAGATGGCGGCGGCTCGAGGCACGTCGGGCAGGACGGTGGAGAGGACGGTCTGCATGATCAGCACCTCAGGGTCGAACGACGGGTGTCGACGGGTGGCGGCGGACGTCCGGTGTGCCGGCGGTGTCACGTCGAAGACGGTGACGGGAGCGCCCGGACGGATGAGCCGGATCGGGCTGCGGAAATCGCCGGGCCGGTGGTCGGCCGGGGTCAGCGAGTGGGCGGGCCGCGCCGGGGCGGGATACCACGCCCGAACTGATCGGCTGGCGGGTGCTTCGCGCCACCGGTGACCGGGCCGGTCGCCGCGGTGGTGTCGACAGTGCTGACGGGCCGCGACGCGGCCGGCTGGTCCGCCCGCTGGGCGGCCGGAACGGCGTCGGGCCGGAGGGTTTCCACCCGGCTGCTCACGACGCTGGGCCGCAGCTGTGTCGGTGCCGGGGGCGGGGTCGCGGCGAGGGCGCCGCCGAGGCCGACCGCGAGCACCAGCGCGGTGACCGCCAGCCGGGTCAGCTCCCGCAGGGACCGCAGCACGGCCCACCGGGCTGGGCGGACGGGCGCTGCGGAGGACACCCGACCAACCTAACCCCCGCCCCGCGCCGACGCAGCTCGGCAACGGCCCGTTCGCGCGTGACCGTCACCACGCCGCGCACTGTGGACGGAGCTGGCGGGCCGAAACAGCGGTGACCCCCGCCGGATCTGGTCCGGCAGGGGTCACGGCGGAGCGTTCTTACGGCGCCGCCGACAGGCGTGCGCCGGTGCGGAAATCAGTCGGCGGTGCCGAGCACCGACGGCGGAGCGTCTCCGCCGTCTCGCCACACCATCTCGTCCTCCGTCAGCCAGGTCATCCGCTCGTCGGACTCCTCGGACTCCGGTCGGCCGTGCCCGCCGAGCACCCCCGGGCGATTGGCTCCCCTGCCGCCCGCCGCCCCCTGCCGACCGGCCACCGCCGACCGGCCGGTGGACTCGGCGCGCCGACCGTCCATGCTGCGCCCGACTCCGCTGGCGGCGCGGTTCTCGGCCGCGGCCGCACCACCGGTGGTCGCTCGGACCGGGGTGCTGGGCGTGCTGCCCGAACCGGCGAGGGCGGACGTCCGCAGCACCCCGCCGGCCGGTGCCCCGCCCTGCGCTCCGAAGAGCAGACCCGGCCCGGTGCCGCCGGCGCTGGCGGCCACGGTGGTCGGCCCGGACAGGTTGGCCAGCCCGGCGGCGCCGCCGGCGAGCAGCGCACCGCCGACCACCGGATCCGCACCGGCGAGGGAGGTGGTGAAACCACCCGCGCCGCTGCCCGGACCGGTGGCAACGGCCGGCGTGCCGCCGGTGCCCGCGCCGTCCTGGCCGGGGCCGGACCCGTCGCCGGCGACCGGGGGCGGAGCGACGCCGTCGGGCGTCGCGATGGTCGCGCCGCCGGTGTGCGCGGTGCTACGGGAGGCGGTGGGCGCGGCGGTCGGCGTGGTGGTGGCCGGGACGCTGCGTGGCGTCGTCGCGTCGTCGCTGGTGGTCTTCGGCGTGTCCGGGTGGGGCGGGGGCGGGTTGACCACCCGGTCGTAGGCGGAGAGGTCGTAACCGGCGGCCAGCTCGGCCACCACGTTCACCATCCGCTGGTGGGCCTTCTCCTGCTCTTCCTTGTCCTGCTGGTGGCCCAT
This sequence comes from Micromonospora sp. NPDC005087, assembly GCF_042872965.1. Classification (NCBI taxonomy): domain Bacteria; kingdom Bacillati; phylum Actinomycetota; class Actinomycetes; order Micromonosporales; family Micromonosporaceae; genus Micromonospora; species Micromonospora sp. NPDC005087. Next base: position 121,800 of record NZ_JBIALB010000002.1, read on the forward strand.
GATGCCCCCGACGATCGCGCCGGGCAGGCCGAAGGCGGCGCCCTTGAGCGCCCCGGAGACCGCCTTGTCGTTGTCGTCGGTCTCGTCCGGGCTCTCCGCCTGCTTGTGCGCGGTGCGCAACTGGCTGGCCATCATGGTGAGCGCCTGTTTGACGTCGGCCATCCCCGCGCCCAGCGACTCGGCGTGGTCGACGATCAGCGTCAGCCGCCGCTGGAACTCCCGACCTGCCGAGCCCGTCCACGTGTTGCCGAGTTTTTCGAGGTCGCCGCTCAGCTCCCGGCCGAGACCGTCAAGGATGCCCTTGAGGGAGGCCCACTGGGCGGCCACGCCGTCGATCTGCTCCGGCTTGCCGGCCATCACTGCGTCGTAGAGCTGCTGGTGGCTGCTGCCCTGGTAGCGCTGGGTGTACTCAGACACGCCCGTCCCCCTTCGGCTGCAACGCCCGGTCGACGCCGGTCAGCGCGGCGGTGATGTCGGTGGCGTTGGCCGCGTTACGCGCTTCGGCGGTGCGGTAGTTGGTCAGGATCTTGCTGGTCGCCTGCTGCGCGGCGAGCACCGCCTGCCGCAGCCGCTCGGCCTGGTCGACATAGGACTGGTGGACCTCGCTGTAGCGACGCGCGTTGTGGGTGGCGTCGGTGAACGAGCCCAGTGACGGGGGGCTGCACTGCATCTCGGTGTTGAGCTTGCGCAGCACCGACTCGGCCTGGCTCAGCCGCGCCGCCAGGTGCTGGTGGAAGTCCTCAAGGGACAGCAGGTCGACTTCCGTACGCCCGGTCATGGCAAACATCCCCGTCGTTCTGGTTGACAACCGTCAGCGAGCCCAGGTTAGTCCACCAGTGCGATCCGGGGCGACCCGTCCGGGCCGCTCAGTCGTCGGTTTCGATCGATGCCGTGGCCACTCCACCACCCGTTCCGCCGGTCGCCGGAGCGCCGCTGGCTGTGGCGGACGGGGTCGGCTCCCGTGGCGGCGTCGTCGACGGCTTCCCGCCGGGCGAGAAGTAGGTCGACGCGTCCTCACGGCTCAGGGTGGGCCCGGTCGGGATCAGCGCCAGCAGCGAGCCGGGCACCGCCAGCGGGGTGACCCCGCCGTAGCCGAGCACAGCCAGCGTCTCACCGGACCCGAGCGGATACCGGATGCCCTGCGGGCTGATCAGGTAGACCGTCGACCCGGCGGCACCGGATCCGCTGGTCCCGGCGCCGGGCGCGGCCTGGGCGAGGACGCCCTTACCGCCGGGCAGCAGCACGGCCTCGGCCGTGCGTACCGCGTCCCGGTCGGTCTGCCGCACCGGCACCGGGCCCGACTCGCTCGCGGTCAGCTCCGCCGGTGCCCGGTCGAAGACCTCCACGGTGGTGGTCGGCGGCCCGCCGCCGCTGCCGGCCCGGTACGTCGCGCACAGCAGCGTCTGCCCGGCCCTGGCCGGGTACAGGGCGGGCAGCGTCTGCGGCAGCCCCTCCTCGTCCAGCCGCTTGTCGGTGTAGAGCCGGCCGGCCTGATCCGGCGTGATGTCAATGATCTGACCGCCGCCGCTGATCATCAGCAGGGCCGTGATCTCAGAGATTGAGACGAGCCCCTCCCGGGTCAGCACGTAGTGCTGACCGGCCGCCCGGAACACCTGACCGACGGAGGCCTGCTTGCCGGCCAGGCTCAACCCGCTGCGTTCGCCCAGGCCGGGCAGCGATGGCTTACGCAACGGCGGCCCGGCCGGTACGGCGTTGAGCAGCTGCTGCCCGACCGGCAGTGGTGCCGTGCCGGTCATCCGCAGCGCCGCGATCGCCTGGTCGCCGCCGAGCACCTGGAGGCGGGCGTTGCCGGTGAGCAGGTGCCGCTGGTCGTCCACGGTGACCAGCACCGCGCGGTCACCCAGCGGCGTGCCGCCGGGCAGCGCCCGGTCGATGACCACCCGGGTGGTGGAGTGGCGCGGGTCCGCCGGGTCGGGCACGTCGCAGACCGACCACGGCAGCCCGGTCAGCGACTTGCGGTCCGGCAACGCGTCCGGCGCGCCGACGATGCCGACAGTGCCGCCCCGCGGCCGGTCCCGCAGGGACGCCTGGGACATCGTGCGCACCGCCGGGTCCGCCTCGTTCAGGATCAGCCGCGCCGAGGTGTAGTTGAGCGTCGGGTGCAGCTGCCCCTCCACGAACACGTACGTCGCACCGGTCTCCCGCTCGATGACCAGCGTGTTCTCTTCCAGCGGCGCGGTGTTCCCGGTCAACTGGCCGTACGCGCCGACACCGCCGAGCACCACGGCCGCGGCGATCACACTGCCGAAGACGGCCATGCCGAGCCGTCGCATCGGCAGGTTCGTGGTCTCCGGATCGCCCGACAGCAACGCGGAGACGATCCGGCGGGTGACGAAGCGGTACGCCTGCACCTGATCGCGGCGGGTCCGCATGACTTACCTCCGGCGGGGTGGATCCGCGACGATCAGGGTCGGGGTGCCGTCGCGGGCTTCCCTACGATAAGGGGCCGACGGCGGGTCCTTGGGACCACCGCCCGTGGCCGGCGCCGGACCGACCCGGCGTGGAGCCGTACCGTGCAGGAGGGACAGTCACCGATGACGCAGGTCCAGGCGCGACCCGCCCGAGTGGCCACGAACCCGTCCGACGTTCCGGCGCGGGCGACGCCGCCGGCCGATCGGCCCGGCCGGGGACGGGTCGGTCCGGTGCTGGTCGGGCAGCTCGTCGTGCTGGAGTTGTGCGCGGTCGCCGTCTGGGCCGCCGCGACCGGGCCCAGCTGGCTGCTCGCCACGGTGGGCACGGCGGCGGCGCTGGTCGTACTGGCCGCGTTCGCCCGTCGGGGCGGCCGCTGGTGGTTCGAGGACCTGCTGCTGCGCCGGCGGCTGCGACGCCGCCGCGAGCGCGCGGCGGCGGCCCTGACCAGCGGCGCGGCATCGGACCCGCGCCTGGCCGCGCTCGCCCCCGAGCTGAGCGTCATCGAGCTGACCGACCGGGGCACCCGGCTCGGCATCGGGCAGGACGACCAGGGCTGGTTCGCGGCGGTCGCGCTGCAACCCACCACCGGCGCGGTCGTCGGTTCGGTGGAGGCGTCGACCATGGACCAGGCGCTGCGGGTGCTCGCGGACTTCGCCGCCCCGGTGTCCCGGGCTCAGGTCGTCGCGCACACCCTGGTCTGGTATCCGGCGCCCGGTGCGCCGCCGGCCGCGCACCGGACGGTGTGGGTCGCACTGCGGCTCACCGTCCGCGACGCGCGGGTCGAGGCGGTGAGCCGGGGTGGCGGGCTGCCCGGCGTACACCGGACACTGGCCGCCGGGATCGGCCGGCTGGGCAAGGCGCTGACCGCCGCCGGGCTGGCCCACCGGCCGCTGGGCCGCGACGAGTTGCGGGCGGCCGTGGTCTCGGCCGCCGGGTTGGACCTGGTGCCGGAGCCCCCGGCGGAATCCTGGCAGGGGCTGCGCGGCGGCGGCTGGACGCATCGCTGCCTGGCCCTGCGCAGCCGGTCGGACGCCCCGCTCGGCCCGCTGGTGGACGCGATCACCGCGACTTCCGCCCCGTCGCACACGGTGGCCGCGGCGGTGTCGCCGGACGGTCGGGTGGCGGCGCCGCTGCTGCGTGTCGCGGCGATGGACAACCACGTCGAGGCGCTGGTCAAGGTTGTCCGGGACATCGCGCAGCGGGCCGGCACGCCGGCTCGGTCGGTGGACGGTCAGCACGGCCCGGGTGTCTACGCCAGCGCGCCGGTGGCCTCCGTGCTGGGCGGCTCCGTCCGTCCGCAACCGCGCTGATCGCCCGCCCGCCGACCAGCCCTCCGGCTCGTTGGTCTGCGGGCGGGAAAGCCCCCGGTCAGGGCCGCAGGTTGACGATCCAGCCGTACAGACCGCAGACCCAGACGGCGAGTGGGACCAGCGCGATGATCAGCATGATCTCGACGATGTCGAGCAGCCGGCCCCAGACCGGGGAGATGGGCTTACCGGCCACGGTCAGCCCGTAGATCAGGCTGATCACGGCGGCCAGCAGCAGCCCACCGAGGATCAGGCCGAGCCGGACCGGCAGCGACCCGCTGGCGAAGGTGGCCGCGGCGCTCAGACCCAGCCCGACGGTGCCGGTGAGCAGCACCGGGGTGCGCTGGGCCCGGCCCAGCAGCGGACGGGCCCGCAGCAGTGAGAGCAGGGCCAGCACCAGGCAGAGCAGCACCGCCGGGAGGCGTCCGTCCAGGGCCAGCACCAGCTGGGCGCCGAGCACCAGCAGCGACACGGTCCACAGCAGGCCGGTGAGGAACTCGTCGGCCCGCTCGCTCTGCTGGAGCACCTGCCGGCCGTCGACCGACTCGCTGTCGGTCTTCAGGTCCTCCGGGCCGGTCGGGATCGACGGCACCGGCAACCGGGCCATCCGGTAGGCCACCATCGGCAGCGCCGGCACCACGCCGAACGCCACCGCTGCCACGACCGCCGCCGAGCCCGGCGCGTCCATGCCGAAGGCCAGACAGAGCAGCGCGCCCAGGCCGATCGCGGCACCCACGCCGAGGGCGGCGAAGAAGAGCGGGTAGCGGTCGCCGACGGCCAGCGCGGCGACCGCCCCGGCGACCACCACGGCGGTGGCCGCGAGCAGGATGTGCGGGCTGGCCAGCTCGGTCAGCGGGCGATCGCCGGCGAGGAGCAGCAGGCCGCCGGTGCCGGCGTACACCAGGCCCACCATGGCCAGCACGGCACCGGTCCGGCTGTCCCCGGCGGCCCGGGACAGCACCGCCGCGCCGACCAGCAGCGCCACCGCGACCAGCAGGGCGGCCACCGCGCCGGGCAGGTGCGGCGGGCCGGCGAAGAGCGCGGCCAGCGCGCCGGCGCCGAGCGCCACCGCGGCGAACAACACCGCGAACGAACGGGTCGCGCCGACCTGCCAGGCGCCGGGGCGCTGGTTGGTGGCGGTGGCGACCGCGTCCACCACGTCGTCGAAGACGACCTCCGGGGCCGCCTCGGACCGGGGGTTGAAGTAGAGCACCTCGCCGTCGCGGACGCCGAGCTGCCCGGCGGTACGCCCACCGTCCAGGGGCGCACCGCCCAACCGGGACAGTGCCCACCCGCCGTGCCGCACCCCCTCGTCAGCCAGGTCCTCCCCGGCGTAGCGCAGCAGGGTGGGGAGCAGGTCGGCCATCGGCACGTCCGACGGCAGGGCCAGATCCATTCGGGTACGGGGAGCCACGATGGTGATCCGGCTCAGACCACCGGTCGCCGTCTTCGTTGCCACAGTGGCCTCCTGGTGTCCTTCTACGATCAGCGGGCCCGCGGTGCCGCGCGGTGCGGGTCCACCGCGCCCACGGGAGATTACCTACGATGACGGGCACGTACGATGCCCACCCGCGGACTTGGGTCCGCGACGGCAGGTCGTTGAGGCCGCTTCTGGGGAGGAGACAGCCGTGAGCACGGTGGTGTTCCGCCGGCTCCCGCGTCAGCCGGGGCCGGCCTTGCCGCGCGGCGAGGTACTGCTGGAGTCCCCGCCCGAGCTGCCCGAACCGACGCCCCGCGGGATGGGGCAGCTGCTCATGATCCTGCCGATGGTCTGCGGGGTCGGCGCGATGGCCTTCCTCTACGCCGGCCGGGGCGGCGGCATGATGACGTACGTCGCCGGCGGTCTGTTCGGCGTCTCGATGCTCGGGATGGCGATCGGGTCGCTGACCAACGGCGGCGGCAACGACAAGGCGGAGCTGAACGCCGATCGCCGCGACTACATGCGCTACCTCGCCCAGATGCGCAAGCGCACCCGGCGCGCGGCGGGGCAGCAGCGGGCGGCGATGGCCTGGCGGCACCCGGAGCCCGACGCGCTCTGGTCGATCGCGGCGTCCCGGCGGCTCTGGGAGCGGCGGATCATCGAGGACGATTTCGGCGAGACCCGGATCGCGCTCGGCCCGCAGCGGCTGGCGGTGGAGATCGTCCCGCCGGAGACGAAGCCGGTCGAGGACCTGGAGCCGATGAGCGCCATCGCGCTGCGCCGGTTCGTCCGGGCACACTCCACCGTGCCCGACCTGCCGACCGCGCTGTCGGTGCGCGCGTTCAGCCGGGTGGTGCTGCGCGGCGACCGGGAGCCGGTCCTCGACCTGACCCGGGCGGCGTTGGGTCAGCTGGCCACCTTCCACGCCCCGGACGACCTGGTGATCGCGGTGGTCGCCGCACCGGATCGGCAGTCGGTCTGGGACTGGGTGAAGTGGCTGCCGCACGCCCACCACAGTGGGCGCACCGACGCCGCCGGCGCCCGCAGGATGGTCTTCGCCAGCCTGGCCGAGGCCGAGGAGTCACTCGCCGGGGAGCTGGCCGGGCGACCCCGGTTCGCGTCCGAGGCCAAGCCGCTGACCACCGCGCCGCACGTGATCGTGGTGGTCGACGGCGGTGAGATCGCGCCGACCTGCCAGCTGTTGGGTCAGGGGCTGCTCGGCGCGACGCTGATCGACCTGTCCGGGACGGTGCCGCGCGACGCCGGGCGCTGGCTGCTCTGCCTCGACGTGGGCGACGGAAGCAACCTCGAGCTGGTCCGGGGCAGCTCGTCGTCGCGGCTGGGTCGACCGGACCGGCTCACCGCCGAGGCCGCCGAGGGGCTGTCCCGGCAGATCGCCCCCTACCGGCTGTCCCAGCAGCAGGCCAGCAACGAGGAGCCGCTGGCCCGCAGCATGGAGTTGCCCGACCTGCTCGGCGTGGGCGACGCCGCGGCCGTGGACGTGCACCAGACCTGGCGTCCGCGTGGTCACCGGGACCGGCTGCGCATCCCGCTCGGCGTCGGCCCGGACGGCAACGTGGTCGAGCTGGACTTCAAGGAGTCGGCGCACGAGGGCATGGGCCCGCACGGTCTGGTGATCGGTGCGACCGGGTCCGGCAAGAGCGAGCTGCTCCGAACGGTGGTGGCCGCGCTGGCGGTGACGCACTCGTCGGAGGAGCTGAACTTCGTCCTGGTGGACTTCAAGGGCGGCGCGACGTTCGCCTCGCTGGAGGCTCTGCCGCACACCAGCGCGGTGATCACCAACCTGGCGGACGAGCTGCCGCTGGTCGACCGGATGCGCGACGCGCTCGCGGGCGAGATGGTGCGCCGACAGGAGCTGCTGCGGGCGGCCGGCAACTACGTCTCCCGCTTCGAGTACGAGAAGGCCCGGGCCGCCGGCGAACCACTGGCGCCGATGCCCAGCCTGCTGATCATCTGTGACGAGTTCAGCGAGCTGCTCGCCGCCAAGCCCGACTTCATCGACCTGTTCGTGATGATCGGCCGGCTGGGCCGGTCGCTCGGCGTGCACCTGTTGCTGGCCAGCCAGCGGCTGGAGGAGGGCAAGCTGCGCGGCCTGGACACCCACCTGTCCTACCGGATCGGTCTGCGTACCTTCTCGGCCGTGGAGAGCCGGATCGTGCTCGGCGTTCCGGACGCGTACGAGCTGCCGAACGCGCCGGGCCACGGCTACCTGAAGACGGACACCAGCACGATGCTGCGGTTCCGTGCCGCGTACGTGTCGGGGCCGTACCGGGCGCCGGGGCAGCAGGCGTCCGCGTCGCAGGCCCTGGTGCAGCGCCGGATCGTGCCGTACGGCGTCGACTTCATCCCGGCGCAGACCCCGCAGCTGCCGGTGGACACCGCGCCGGAGCCGGAGCAGCCGGCCGACGGCAAGGCCATGGCGATGCTCGACGTGCTGATCGACCAGCTCAAGGGCCGGGGCCAGCCGGCGCACCAGGTGTGGCTGCCGCCGCTGGCCGACCCGCCGGGCCTCGGTGAGCTGCTCGGCCAGTTGGCCGTCGACCCGACGTACGGGCTGTGCACCGCGTCCTGGCCGGGCCGGGGACGGCTCACCGTGCCGGTCGGCGTGGTGGACCGCCCGTACGAGCAGCGCCGTGACCCGATGATGGTGGAGCTGGCCGGCGCCGGCGGCAACGTGGTCATCGTCGGTCGCTCACTGAGCGGCAAGAGCACGATGCTGCGTTCGCTGCTCGCCTCGCTGGCGCTCACACACACCCCGCGCGAGGTGCAGTTCTTCTGCCTGGACTTCGGCGGCGGCGCGCTGCGCAGCCTGGAGCGGCTGCCGCACATGGCCGGGGTCGCCGGCCGGCGGGACGTCGAGGCGGTGCGCCGTACGGTGGCCGAGGTGGTCGCCGTCCTGGACGACCGGGAGACGCGATTCGCCCAGCACGGCATCGACTCGGTCGCGAGCTACCGCCGTCGCCGGGCCGCCGGCGAGTTCGCCGACGACCCGTTCGGCGACGTGTTCCTGGTGGTGGACGGCTGGAACACGCTGCGCCAGGAGTACGAGGAGCTGGAGCAGACCATCACCACGCTGGCCAACCGGGGCCTCGGTTTCGGCGTGCACGTGGTGCTCACGGCGGTGCGCTGGGCGGAGATCCGGATCAACATGCGGGACCTGCTCGGCACCAAGCTGGAGCTGCGCCTGGGTGACGCGTCGGAGTCCGAGATCGACCGGCGCGCGGCGACGAACGTGCCAGAGAAGGCACCCGGTCGCGGCCTGACCCGCGACAAGCTGCACTTCCTCACCGCCATCTCGCGGATCGACGGACGCCGGGACATCGAGGACCTGAGCGAGGCCTCGATCGCCCTGGCCGGGCACGTGGCGGCCAACTGGCCGGGCCGTCCGGCGCCGAAGGTGCGGCTGCTGCCGCGCCGGCTGCCCGTGGCCGAGCTGGCCCGGATCATCGACCGGTCGGCGCCCGGCCTGCCGATCGGCGTCAACGAGTCGGCGCTCGCACCGGTCTACCTGGATCTGGCCAACGAGCCGCACCTGACGGTCTTCGGCGACGCCGAGTGCGGCAAGACCAACCTGCTGCGGTTGATCGCCCGGGGCATCACCGAGCGGTACACGCCGGCGCAGGCCCGTTTGGTGATCGCCGACTACCGGCGCGGGCTGCTGGGCGCGGTGGAGGGGGACCACCTGTTGGACTACGCCCCGTCCAACCAGGCGTTCGCCCAGGGCCTCGGCTCGATCCGCAGCGCGCTGGCCAACCGGCTGCCCGGCCCGGACGTCACCACCGCGCAACTGCGTGACCGCAGCTGGTGGAAGGGCCCGGACCTGTACATCATGGTGGACGACTACGACCTGGTGGCGTCCGGTGGCAGCAATCCGCTCAGCGCCCTGCAGGAGTTGCTGCCGCAGGCCCGTGACATCGGCCTGCACCTGATCGTCACGCGCCGGGTCGGCGGGGTGTCCCGGGCGCTCTACGAGCCGGTGCTGCAACGGTTGCGCGAACTGGACTCGCCCGGCCTGCTGATGTCCGGCAACCGGGAGGAGGGCGCGGTCTTCGGCACGTTGCGACCGAGCCCGCAGCCACCCGGCCGGGGCACTCTCGTTCGCCGCCGGGACGGCCAGCAGCTGATCCAGACCGCCTGGTCCGAGCCGTCGTGACGAGGGTCGGCTCGGGCCGGGTCGTTCCGGTGGCCGACCAGGCCACGGAACGCTCGAATTGCCGCGGACCATCGGATCCGCGTGCCCTGATTCATCACTATCCATCGAACGTGGCCGGTCAGGGCTGCGCGGGCTGGACCGGTTCCGCTACGGTCTTCACTGGAGTGTCCGTCGGTGGGGTGTTGCTGCCTTGCCGCGGGGGAGGGGCGCGGCAAAGCCGCCGCCACAACATGACGGAAGGGTGTGAAGCATGGCGTTCGAGGTCGAAGCTGCGACTCTGCATACCGCCGCGAGTGACGTGCGGTCCACGCGCAGCGAGGTCGACGGCGAGCTGAAGAAGCTGTGGAACGTAGTCGACGACCTGGCCATGGCGTGGAAGGGTCAGGCGTCCACTGGCTTCCAGTCGCTCATGCAGCGCTGGAACGAGGACACCGTCAACCTGCTGACGGCGATGGACAGCATCGCTGACCTGCTCGACAAGTCGGGTACGACGCACCAGGTCAACGACGAAGAGCAGCAGCAGATGCTGGACAAGTTCCACTCTGCTCTCAACCCGTGATCCCGTAGTTAGCAGAGGAGGAAATCGTGACGATCAAGGTTGACTACGCGGTCCTCGAGAGCAGCAACCAGCAGATGCAGGCCATCTCGAAGACCATCGACGAGAAGCTGGACACGCTGCGGTCGATGCTGTCCAAGCTCCAGTGGGACGGCGAGGACCGGGCAGCCTACGAGCAGCACCAGGCGAAGTGGGACTCGTCGGTCCGGGACATCAACCGGATCCTGAACGAGATCGGCGGCGCCGTCGGCATCGCCCGCGAGAACTACGTCTCCACCGAGATGAGCAACGCCAAGGTGTGGGGCTGAGACAATCACCGGTGCGGCTCCGGTCCGGTTCGACCGGACCGGAGCCGCATTGCGTTGGCGTCGACACAGGTTCTGGGAGAGCGATGGGTACGGGGAAGTCTTTCCGTTCGGCGCGGGTCACCGCCGCGGCCGTGTTGGCGTTGTGTGCCGCGATGGCCTCCACCGCGGTCCCGGCACCCGCCCGCGCCGCCGACACGGTCCGTGGCCTGCAGTGGTATCTCGACTCGCTGAAGATTCCCCAGGCGCACGAGATCACCCGGGGCAAGGGCGTCGTGGTCGCGGTCGTCGACTCCGGTGTGGATCCTTCGCACCCTGACCTGCGCGGTCAGGTGCTGCCGGGGCACGGCGTGAATGCTGCCGCCGCTCCCGACGGGCGGCGCGACGACGACGCGAAGTCCGGGCACGGCACCTCGATGGCCGGCATCATCGCCGGCCGCGGCGGGGGCACGACGCGGGAGTTGGGCATCGCGCCGGCCGCGAAGATCCTCCCGGTCTCCATGGGGCCCCGTGCGGCCAGCGTCGACATGGTCCTCGCAATCCGCTGGGCGGCGGACGCGGGCGCGGACGTCATCAACATCTCCTACGGTGGCGACCCGGCTCGCCCCGATCCGGACCTGACGGACGCCGTCAAGTACGCGTTGGGCAAGGACGCGGTGGTGGTCGTCTCCGCCGGAAACATCGAGGAGGGCGACCGGCAGGTCACCCTCCCGGCCAACATCCCCGGCGTGATCGCCGTCTCGGGGCTGAACAAGCGCGGTGGCTTCTTCGCCGGCTCGGTGCAGGGCCCGGAGATCGTGCTCGCCGCACCCATGGAGAGCATCATCGGGCCGGCGCCCAAGGCGGTCTCGCCGAACGGCTACACGGTGGCCAGCGGCACCAGCTCGGCGGCCGCCATCCTCTCCGGGGTGGCGGCGCTGGTCCGGGCCAAATATCCGAACCTCGACGCGGTCAACGTCATCAACCGGCTGGTCAAGACCGCTCGGGATGCCGGGCCGGCCGGTCGGGACCCGCAGTTCGGCTTCGGTGCGGTCGACCCGCTCGCCGCGCTGACCCGTTCGGTGCCGGCGGTGACGGCCAATCCGCTGCTGGAGGGCACGGCGGCCGACCCGACCCGGCCCGGCGGTGGCGCCGCCCGGCCCGGCGACGATGGCGGCTCGGCGGTCGAGTTCGGGGTCACCAACAAAGCCGGCGCCATCGTCCAGGTGGGGCTCTGCCTGGCTGTGCCGATTGTCGCGCTGGTCATCCTGCTGGTGGTGCTGCGGCGTCGCAAGCGGCGTAAGGGGGTGGCCGTCGGCGGTCCGCTTTCCGGCCCCCCGGGGCCGCCGCCGGGTTGGCCCGCGGGTCCGCCCGGTTGGCCGACGTCAGCGGGTCAGGCTCCACCGCAACATCCCGGCCCGGGCTACGGTCCGCCGGCGGGCCAGCCCGCGCCCGGGTATCCGCCGCCGGGCTATCCGCCGGCTCAGACCACGCCGGGTTATCCGCCGCCGGGCCAACCCGCGCCCGGCTACCCGCCGGCTCAGGCCGCGCCGGCACCGCCGTCGGGCGGGCCTGGTTGGCCGGGTGCCGGCCCGGGGCACGCTCCACCGCCAACCGGCCCACAGCAGCAGTGAGCGCGGACCACCAGTCAGGTTTTCGGGGAGGGGACCGATGACGGACGACACGACCAAGCAGCCGGAACGGTTCGAGGCAAACGACATCTACATCCCGGTCCCGGCGGCCGGGGTGATGACGCCGGGTCTGGCAGTGACCGGCTTCGAGATCGACAACGTCAACCACGCCGCGACGCCGAAGGGTCTGGTCACCGCGCCCGGCGAGGCGGGCGTCAAGACCGAGTGGGACGCCACCAGCCTGGACTCGGCCATCGACTGGCTGGAGACCCACGCGGCGTACCTGAACAAGCTCTCCTACGACATGGTCGACATCCAGGACCTGATGGGCGGCGCGGCCGCCGGCGCGGCGACCGGGGCGCCCGGGGGCCCGGCGAGCCCGCTCGGTGGCTTCGACTGGGCCGGTCGCTTGGCCGCCAAGCACCAGGGGCTCTACCAGGGCACCGAGAGCGGCGTCCGGCGGCTCTCCCAGAGCCTGTACGACGCGGCGGAGGCACTGCGTCAGGTCAAGGAGAACTACGAGACGGCGGAGCACGCCAACGCGATGTCCGCCGCCGACATGCAGCGGGTCTTCGGCGACGTGGCCGGCAACGGCGACGGTCGCTAGAACGGGGAGGACGCAGATGGGCCTGAGCTGGGAAGAGATGTGCCAGAAGGTCGTCATCGACGGCCGGCCGGGTGACGTGGAGAGCGCCGCCCTTGGCTGGGAGCAGCTGATCAAGAATCTCGACAACGTCAAGCAGAGTCTCGACACCAACATCAAGGACCTGGGCACGGTCTGGAAGGGCCCCGCGTACGAGGCGTTCAAGGGGCACGTCGAGCAGATCGCCAAGGACACCGGGAACATCGTGGCGGACGCCGAGAAGGGCACCGGCATCGTCCAGTCGCTCAAGAGCGCCGCGGAGAAACTCACCGCCGCCCAGCGGGACTTCCCGGTCCCGGCGACCTGCGTCAACGACGTGCTGGAGGCGCGGAACGCCAAGCTGACCCTCAGCGTGGGCTTCTTCGAGGCCAAGGTGGCGCCGGATTTCCTCGGCTGGTTGGATCCGGTGACCGCGGTCGCCGACTGGATCAACGACCGGTCCGACGAGGCTGCGGGCGTATACCAGCGGGTCAGCGGCGACTACCAGAACATCGCCCCGGGCACCCCGGGTGACGCGAGCGGCTTCCAGAACCAGACACCGAAGACCGAGATTCCGAAGCTGGACAACGGTGGCGGCGGTGGTGGCGGGGTCGGTGGCGTACCGGACATCGGCGGCGGCAAACCGTCCATCGGCGACCTGGGCGCCAGGCCCTCGATCGACGCCAACGGCATGCCGGACACCGGCAACCTGCCCGGCGGTTCCGGCACGCACCCCGACCTCTCCGGTGGGTACGGCACCGGCTCGGGCGCTTACCCCGGCACCGGCGGGGTGCCGGGCACCGGGGGTCTGGAGGACGACTACAGCAGCGGGCTCGCGGGTGCCGGCGGCGGCGGGACGCCCGGTCTCGGCTCCGGCCTGGGGGGCGGCGGCCTGGGCTCCTCCGGTCTCGGCGGTGCCGGTGGGCTCGGCAGCGGCGGCGGCCTGGGTAGCGCCGGAGCCGGCGCTGGCACGGGCGCTCTCGCGGGCGGTGGCGCTCTCGGCCGGGCGGTCTCCCCCAACATGGGCCCGATGATGGGTGGTGGCGCGGCGGGCGCCGGCCGCGGTGGTGGCCGGGGCGGCGGTCGCGTCGGCGCGGGCGGCAAGTTGGGCGCGGGCGGCGGCATGGCACCCGGGATGGGTGGCGCCGCCGGCGGCGGTGCCGGCCGGGGCGGTGCCGGTCGGGGCGCGACGGGTGCCGGGGCCGGCGGCCGCGGCGCGGGTGCGCGAGGCGCGGGTATGGCCGGGATGGGCGCCGGTGCGGGCGCCGGCTACGGCGAGGAGGAGACTCCCCGCAACACCTGGCTGGAGGAGGACGAGGACGTGTGGGGCGCGGACGGGGGCGGCACCTCCGGCATCCTGCGCTGATCGTCAGGACGGCACGGCACCGACGGGGACGACTCGTCGGTGCCGTGGCGGGCACGGCCGCCGGAGACCGTGCCAGGCGCGATCAAGCGGCGCCGGTCAGTTGGTGATCGCTGCGTCGGTGCGCCGTCCCGGGCGCCAGCCGCGTCGGCGGCCTCGATTCATGATCGGCCGGGCGGCCAGCAGCAGCGCGGCGAGCAGCCCGCCGACCGCCGCCGCCCAGATCGCGGCGCTGCGTTGCCAGCCCAGCGGGTCGTCCGACCGGGCGGGCGCGGGGAGCGCACCGGCGGGCGGATCGGTACGAGTGCCCAGCAGGCTCGACACGGCTCGGTACGGGTTGACCACGCCGTAGCCGATCTCGGCGTTGTGCCCGTCCGGCGGGTTGTCCGCGGTCCGTTCCAGCCGGTCGGCGACCTGTTGTGAGTCGAGTTGCGGGTGGGCTGCCCGGACCAGCGCGGCCACTCCCGACACGTACGCGGCGGCGAAGCTGGTGCCGCCGGTCGGCTCGGCGCGGTAGCCGCTCCCGCGCGGGGCCGGGCCGACGATGTTCAACCCCGGTGCGGCGACGTCGACGTAGGCGCCGCTGACCGAGGTGCCCACGTGGCCGCCCTGCTCGTCGACGCCGGCCACCGCGATCACACCCTCGTACGCGGCCGGGTAACCCGTCTTCTCCTGCTGCTGCTCCTGCCGGTTGCCGGCGGCGGCAACCAGCACCACCCGCTTCGCGAGCGCGTTCTTGACCGCCGCCTCCAGTTCGGGGCGGTCCAGGGTCACCAGGGACAGGTTGATCACGTCGGCGCCCTGCCCGACCGCGTAGTCGATGGCCGCGGCGATCTGCCCGGGCAGCGCCTCGTCGTTGGTGCCCTTGGTGTCCGGCAGCACCCGGATCGGCAGGATGCGGGCCGCCGGGGCGATGCCGCTGAACGGCACGCCGGTGCCCTCCTTGCCGGCGATGATGCCGGCCACCATCGTGCCGTGCCCGGCCTCGTCGCACTGGCCCTGCCTGGCCGGCAGGCCGTTGAAGTCCCGGCCCTCAAGCACCTGGCCCTTGAGCAGCGGGTGGACGGCGGAGACCCCGGAGTCGATGACCGCCACCGTCACGCCGGCGCCCCGGGACAGCGGCCACGCCGAGGCCGGGTCCAGCCGGCGCAGTGCCCACGGCATCTCCACCAGGCCGTCCTCGCCACCTGGGCCACAGGTGGGCGGCGCCGCGACCGCCGGGGAGGGGACGACCGCCAGGGCGGCGCCGAGCAGGACCGCCAGCGCTCCACTGAGGACAGCGTGGACGGCACGTCCGGTACGGCGGCGGGACGGGTCGGTCGCGCTCAACGGCAGGCATTCGCGCACCCGCAGAGATTACCGCTGTGTCGCGGTCGGGCAACGGCCCGGCGAGGGCGCTCAGGAGCGGGGGGCGGCCTCCGGGGCGGGTGTCTCGGCGAAGAGCGCGAGCAGAGCACCGACCTGGCGGTCGGCCTCGGCGGGGTGCCGGAAGTGGCCGGCCGGGTTGAGGGTGTACTCGTTGCGCCGCCCGACCCGGGTGCGGCGCAGGTAGCCGCCGGCCTCCAGGTCGGCGACGATCGCCTGCGCGGCCCGCTCGGTCACGCCGACCTCGGCCGCCACGTCGCGCAGCCGGGCGGTGGGGTCGCGGCCGATGGCCAGCAGAACGTGCCCGTGGTTGGTGAGGAACGTCCAGTTCCGGCCGCCGGTGTCGCCAGCCGCCGTCGCCGAGCTCGCCATCGTGGGTCCGCCTCTCCGGTGCTTCGTGCCCCCTGGAGCGTCGCCGGAGCGGCGCTCCGAGGGGCAACGTATGAAATCTATATCACGTATAACTTGACGCATCTTGTGGTGCGTGTGACCGTGGAACCCGGACCAGCGCCCGCCGCCGCCCCGCTGATGAGTCGGTTGAGCAGGTCAACGCGTGGAAAGAGGTGCGGGGATGAGCCGTCCCGGTACACCCGGCCAGCAGCCGGGTTCGCAGCGTACTGCCGACCCGACGCCGGCACTCACCGAGCCGGCCCAGGCGTACGCCGAGCTGATCGCCGGGAACCGGCGCTTCGTCCGCGGCGCACCCCGCCACCCCAACCAGGATGCCGGACACCGGGCCGCGGTGGCCGACGGGCAGCACCCCTTCGCGGTGATCGTCGGCTGCTCCGACTCACGGTTGGCCGCCGAGATCATCTTCGATCGTGGGCTGGGCGACCTGTTCGTGGTCCGTACCGCCGGGCACACCACCGGCCCGGAGGTGCTGGGCAGCGTGGAGTACGCGGTGACCGTGCTCGGCACCCCGCTGGTGGTGGTGCTCGGCCACGACTCGTGCGGTGCGGTGCAGGCCGCCCGTGAGTCGGCAGCCACCGGCAACCCGCCCCAGGGGCACCTGGGCGCGGTGGTCGACGCCGTGCTGCCCAGCCTGCGTCGGGCCGAGGCGGAGGGGGTGGACGACATCGGCCGCATCGTCGACATCCACATCGCACAGACCGTCGAGGCGCTGCTCGGGCAGTCGCCCGTGCTGGCCACCGAGGTGGAGCGGGGGCGGTGCGCGGTGGTAGGGGTGTCGTACCGGCTGGCCGCCGGAGTGGTGCGTCCGGTGGCCGCCGTGCCGGCCACGACGCTCGACGGACCGATCGACGCCAGCACGCCGGTCGGTCCGGCCGCGCCCGCCGCCTGAACGCGTCGAGGGCCGCTCCGCGTCACGCGGAACGGCCCTCGACGGAGAGCGTGGGTCAGAGCAGCGACATGTGTACGTGGTCGGTGTGGTTCGACGGCCCGCTGTACGACTTCCAGCCGGTCGCCGGGAACCAGATCTGCCGGTTCCAGATCACGTAGTAGATGCCGAGCCGGTCGGCGTTGCGGATGAGGAACGCGGCGACGTTGTTGCCGTACGTCCGGGTGTCCTCGTTGTGCCACGGGCTGAAGCCGCTCTTCTGCAGAGACCAGTCGCAGGCGCGGCCCTTCGGGTGCTCCCACGGCCCCCCGGATCGGTAGCAGCCGACGAACCGGTTGAATCCGGCCCGCTTGACCTCCTTGTACGCGTGCAGCGTGCGCGGGGTGACGCAGCCGGACGTGGTCGGGTCGTTCTGGCTGCACGACTCGGACTTCCAGTCGCCGTCGGCGGTCCGGCCCGGGCCGAGCCGGGCGACCGGTGAGGTGGCCGACACCAGCCCGCCGGTGAAGCCCTTCCCACCGACCAGGGCGAGGGCCTTGTCCGCTTCGCGCTTCTCCTTGGCCATCAGGGCGGTCTGCTTCTGCTGCTCGCGGACCTCCGCGTCGAGGGCCAGCTTGGCCTGCTCAGCGCGGGTCTTCACCGCGTTGACCTCGGCGAGCTTCTTCTCGTTGACCATGTTCATCTCATCGAGTGCGGCGGCACGTTGGACGAACGAGTCCGGGGCTTCGCTCTCCAGCAGCATCGCCAGCGGGCCGATCCGGCCGGTGCGGTACGACTGGGCGGCGATCTGCCCGACCTGCGGCGCCAGTGCGTTCAGGTCGGCCTTGGCCCGGTCGACATCCAGCGCCAGCTGCAGCTGCTTCTTCTTCGACGTGTTCAGTTTGGACTTGGCCGCGGAGAATTTGCGGTTGGTCTGCTCGATCACGTCGTTGAGCAGCTGGGGCTCGCCGTCCTCCTCGTGCCCGGACGGTGTGGGGGTCGTCGGGGCGGCCTGCGCCGGGAGGGGCCCGGCGAGCACGGTCAGTGCGGCGATCACGGCCACCACGGGTGTCAACCAGCGGCGTAGGGGTGCCGTCACAATGTTCCCTTCCGTCGACCGCCGACCGGGTTAGCTGACGGGTTCGGGGCGGAAGTGGCCCCTACCGCTGTCGCGGATTCACCCCACGTACCTGGGTTCCCGGCTCGCCGGTTGGCGATTGGGCGGTGGCACCGCAGGCGCCGCTTCGCGCCTTCATCGGTAACCGGCAGTGAGGTTACCCGAGAGCCCACCGGCTGAGCTACGCCCTGATACCGACTAAAAGCGTCATTTCGCCATGGCGCTGAGTGACCAGTGATGCGGTTCTCAGGGCGGACGCCCGACGTGGTCACGTTGAGGAGTGTCACCATGCCGTATCCGTGCTCCTGTTCGGCTCTGGCCACCGGTCGGTGGCGGTGGATGAGGGTGTGGTCCGCGTCGGGTCGGGCGACGTGAGGTCGGGCCGATCCGTGCGCGGGGAGCTCAGCGCCGCCAGTGCCTCGGCGCGGTCGGGCTGGGGTCGCGGGGCGGGCGCTTCGGCGGCGGGCGCGGTGGTCTGCCGGCCGGCTGCGGTCACCATCGCGGCCAGCCCGGTGGTCAGCGGTACGGCGGCGATCAGCCCGAGCGTGGCGACCCCGCTGCGGACGATCTCCTGCGCGAGGAACTCGCTGGTCAGGATCTGCCCGATCGGTCGCGAGTCAGCGGTGAGCAGGAGCAGCAGCGGCAACGAGGCGCCCGCGTACGCCAGCACGATGGTGTTGACGGTGGAGGCGATGTGCGCCCGGCCGACCCGGGTCGCCGCCCGGTAGAGCTGCAACCGGGTCAGCCCGGGGTTGGCGTTGGCCAGCTCGGTCACGGTGGCCGCCTGGGTGACGGTCACGTCGTCGAGCACCCCGAGCGAGCCGATGATGATCCCGGCGAGCAGCAGGCCGTGCAGGTCCACGTCGGCCTGGAACATCGACAGGGTGGTGGCGTCCTCGCTGCCGAAGCCGGTGAGGTGCGTGGCGCCGCTGACGATGGTGGCCAGTACGCCGGTGAGGACCAGGCTGCCCAGGGTGCCGAGCACCGCGACCGAGGTCTGCGCGCTGACCCCGTGCGTCAGGTAGAGCACCACGAACATGATCAGCGCGGCACCGACCACCGCTACCAGCAGCGGCGACCGGCCGGCGCCGATTCCGGGCAGCACGAAGGTGAGCAGGATGGCGAAGCTGGCGGCCAACCCGGCCAGAGCGGCCAGGCCCCGCCACCGGCCGAACGCGACGATCGCGGCGGCGAAGATCACCGCCAGCCACAGCAGCGGCGCGCCGCGCTGGTGTTCGGCGATGTTCCAACTGCTGGCGGTCGGATCGGTCGGGTCGGTCAGCTCCACCAGGATGACCTCGTCGTCGACCTCGACCCGGGGCGCGCCGGGTCCGGCGGGCACGGGTGTCTGGATCCGCTGGCCGGAGGCCGGCCCGTCGTTCACCCGGACGTCCACCGTGCCGCACGGCCCGTCCCCGACGCTCGGTGTGCCCTCGGGGTTCGGCGCCGCCGCTGGGCACGGCTCGGTCACCACCCGGGTCACCGTGCCGTGGTAGCGCGGCACGTTCGCACCGCCGTCGGTCCGCGGTGACCCGTCGCGAGGCCAGAGCACGACCGCGGCGAGCACGGTCGCGACGAAGAGGGGCACCACCGTCGCGACGAGGATCCGTCGCACCCGGGGTGGGGCGGACGGAGCGGAGCGGGTGTGGTCGGAACCCAATGCGAGACTCCCAACGATCCGGTGCGGGGTACGTGCCGACGGGCCGGTCGGTTCACCGCCGCCGCGGGAAAGCGGCGACGAGCGCGCCGGATCGCTGGACGGCGACCTCGTGACCACGCAGGGTGAAAGCTCGGCCCGGTCGGCGGGAGGTGACGCCACAACGTGGCGGCACCTCTGCCCAACTGCGTAGCGGGATCCGGAGGGCCATCGTCGGAATGCTAACCAGCCCGACCCGGGGACGCAGGTCGTGCCGGAGTGTCGGGTGGTCGAACCGCTCGCGTGGCGGGTTCCGGACCGGCATGTTGGAGTCATGCCCGCTCCGTCGCCGCCCGACCCCGATCGTCCCGCCGTCGACGAGCGCCACGCCGGGCCCGGTGGCCACCAGCGACACGCCGACGGCGGGCCACATCAGCACGACAAGCACGCCGGGCACGATCCGGCGATGTTCCGCCGCCGGTTCTGGGTCTGCCTCGTGCTCACCGTGCCGGTGGTGTTGACCAGCCACCTGGTGCTGGACCGGCTCGGCCTCGGGCTGGACGTCCCGGGCCGGTCCTGGGTCGGGCCCGTGCTCGGCTCGGTGGTGTTCTGGTGGGGCGGCTGGCCGTTCCTGGTCGGCGCGGTCCGCGAGGTCCGCGATCGGGCGCCGGGCATGATGCTGCTGGTCGCGATGGCCATCACCGTCGCCTACACCGCGTCACTGGCCACCAGCGTGGGCGCCTTCGACCTGGATTTCTGGTGGGAGCTTGCCGCGCTGGTCACCATCATGCTGCTCGGGCACTGGCAGGAGATGAAGGCCATCGGTCAGGCCAGGGGCGCGCTCGCGGCACTGGCCGCGCTGCTGCCCGACGATGCCGAGCGGGTGGCGGCGGACGGGCGGGTCGAGCCGGTGCCGGTGACCGAGCTGCGGGTCGGCGAGGTGGTGCTGGTCCGGCCGGGTGGGCGGGTTCCGGCGGACGGGCGGATCGTCGACGGCGGCGCCGAGCTGGACGAGTCGATGATCACCGGAGAGTCGCGTCCGGTCGCCCGGTCGGCAGGGGACCGGGTGGTGGCCGGCACCGTCGCCACCGACTCGGCGATCCGGGTCCGCGTCGAGGCGCTGGGTGAGCAGACCGCGCTCGCCGGCATCCAGCGGATGGTCGCGCAGGCGCAGCGCTCCGGCGGGCGGGCCCAGCTGCTGGCGGACCGGTTCGCGGCCGCGTTGTTCTACCTGGCCACCGGCACCGCCGTGCTGACCGTGCTGGTCTGGACCGCGCTGGGCCGGCCCGACGAGGCGGTGGTCCGCGCGGTCACCGTCCTCGTGATCGCCTGCCCGCACGCGCTCGGGCTGGCCATTCCGTTGGTCGTCGCGCTCTCCACCGCACTGGCCGCGCGGTCCGGGATCCTGGTCAAGGACCGGTTGGCGCTGGAGCGGATGCGGACCGTCGACGCGGTGCTGTTCGACAAGACCGGCACCCTGACCCGGGGCGAGCACGTGGTCACCGACCTGGCGACGGCACCCGGCGTCGCGCGGGACGAGGTGCTGCGGATCGCGGCCGGCGTGGAGTCCGACAGCGAGCATCCGCTGGCTCGGGCGATCGTGGCGGCGGCCGGGAGCGTCGGACCGGCCCCGGCCGTCGGGTTCCGGTCGCTGCCGGGGCGCGGGGTGCAGGCCACCGTCGACGGTACGCAGTACGCGGTGGGCGGTCCGGCGCTGCTGCGGCAGCTGGGCCTGTCGCTCCCGGCCGAGCTGGAGGCGGCGATCGGCCACTGGTCGGCGCGGGGCGCCGCGGTGCTGTACCTGGTACGGCCGCCGGACGCCGTGCTCGGCGCGTTCGCGCTGACCGACGAGGTACGTCCGGAGGCCCGGGAGGCCATCGTCGAGCTGCGCGCCGCGGGCGTCCGCGCCATCGCCATGATCACCGGTGACGCCCGTCCGGTGGCCGAGGCGGTCGCCGCCGACCTGGGTTTCCGGCGGGGTGTCGACGAGGTCTTCGCCGAGGTGCTGCCGGCGGAGAAGGACGGCCGGGTGGCCGAGCTTCAGCGGCGGGGGTTGACCGTGGCGATGGTCGGCGACGGGGTGAACGACGCGCCGGCGCTGGCGCGGGCGGACGTCGGCATCGCGATCGGCGCGGGCACCGATGTGGCGATCGAGTCCGCCGGGGTGGTGCTGGCCTCGTCGGACCCGCGCGGGGTCGGTGCCGTGGTCCGGCTCTCGCGGGCGTCGTACCGGAAGATGCGGCAGAACCTGGCCTGGGCGGCGGGCTACAACGTGGTGGCGCTGCCGCTGGCGGCCGGGGTGCTGGCGTGGGCCGGGGTGGCGTTGAGCCCGGCGCTGGCCGCGGTGCTGATGTCCGCGTCCACCATCGTGGTGGCGCTCAACGCCCAGTTGCTGCGTGGGGTACGCCTCGACCCGGAGACCGAGTGACGGCCCGGTCCGGTCGGACCGGGCGAGCGTCACCCGGTCTCAGCCGCGCTTCATCAGCCGGCCGACCGCCGCCATCATCTCGGTGGCCATCTCGTCGGCCCGGCCCTCGGCGGCGCCCTCGTGCATGCAGTGCCGCGCGTGCCCGTCGAGCAGCCCCAGCGCCACCTTGTCCAGCGCGGCCTGGATCGCGGAGATTTGGGTGAGCACGTCGATGCAGTAGCGGTCGTCGTCGACCATCTTCTCGATGCCCCGGACCTGCCCCTCGACACGGCGGAGCCGCGCGAGCAGTTGATCCTTGCTGGCGGTGTATCCGCGGATCGGAGTGGGTGCGGTCATGGCGACCAGGGTAGCCTACCCCCGGGGGGTATGGTACTGTCCCTTTCTGTCGGGGATACCCCCACCGGGTACCGGTACAACACAAGGACAGACGTCCGCCTTCGATTTACCCCTGGGGGGTATAGGCTCGGAGGTGGCGGAGGGAGACGGTTCGATGGTCAACACGACGTACCAGGTGCAGGGCATGACCTGTGGGCACTGCGTCAGCTCGGTCAGCGCCGAGGTCGGCGCCATCGCGGGTGTGCGCGAGGTTCAGGTCGACCTGGCCACCGGCCGGGTCACCGTCAGCAGTGACCAGCCGCTGGACGTGGAAGTCGTCCGGACCGCCGTCGACGAGGCCGGCTACGACCTCGTCGACGCCTGATCGAGAGGCCCGGCATGAATACGGTGACCAGACTGGGCGGATTCGCCCTCGGCCTCGCGGCGGTCTTCGGCGCGGCGTACGGGATCGGTCAGGTGGCCGGTCCCGCCGCCCCGGTCGCCGAGAACCGGCACGACGACGGGGCCGCCCACGAGCCGGGCCCGGCCGGCCACGGAGAGCACGATGAGGCGGCCGACCGGCTCCCCGGCGGCCTGCTCGTCGCCGACCGCGGCTACACCCTCGAACCGGTCGCCGCGCCGGCCGGCGAGTTCGCCTTTCGGATCGGCGGCCCGGACGGCCGACCGGTGACCCGGTTCGACGTGGCGCACGACAAGCGGATGCATCTCATCGTCGCTCGGCGGGACCTCTCCGGCTTCCGCCACGTGCATCCCGACCTGGCCCCGGACGGCACGTGGCGCGTCGCCACCCCACTGGCCGGCCCCGGGCAGTGGCGGGCGTTCGCCGACTTCGCCCCGACCGGGGGAGAGCCGCTGACCCTCGGGGTGGACGTGACGGTCCCCGGAACGCTGGCCGAACGGCCGCTGCCCGCGCCGGCGACCAGCACGACCGTCGACGGCTACACGGTCACCCTGGCCGGCGCGGTGCAGCCCGGCCGGACCTCGCCGCTCACACTGACCGTCAGCCGGGACGGGCGGCCGGTGACCGACCTGGAGCCCTACCTGGGCGCGTACGGCCATCTCGTGGCGCTGCGCCGGGGTGACCTGGCATACCTGCACGTGCACCCGGAGGGGACACCCGGCGACGGGCGCACCCCGCCCGGTCCGGCTGTCACCTTCCTCGCCGAGGTGCCCTCGGCCGGCAGCTACCGGCTCTACCTCGACTTCCGGCACGGCGGGTGCACACCGCCGAGTTCACCGTGGTCGCCGGCACCTCGCCCACCCCGCCCACCGGCGCACCGACGACCGGTGGCGATCCCACCCCGACCGATCCCACCCCGAGCGGACCCGCGCCGACCGGGGACGCCGACCACGGCATCCCCGGGCACGGGCACAACTGACGGGACCAGATGATGACCACCACCAGCAGACCGCTGCCCGAGGCGCCGAACCGGATCGAGTTGGCGATCGGCGGAATGACCTGCGCCGCCTGCGCCGCCCGGATCGAGAAGAAGCTGAACCGGATGGACGGGGTCAGCGCGACCGTCAACTACGCCACCGAGAAAGCCACTGTCCGGTACGTCGACGGCGTCACGCCGGACGACCTGATCGGCACGGTGCAGAAGACCGGCTACACGGCGTCCCTGCCGTCCCCACCTTCCACCGCCGAGGAGCCGGTGGACGCGCTGCGTGGCCCGCGTACCCGCCTCTGGGTGTCGGTGGCGCTCAGCGTGCCGGTGGTCGTGCTGGCGATGGTGCCGGCCTGGCAGTTCGACTACTGGCAGTGGCTGTCGCTGACGCTCGCCGCCCCGGTGGTGGTCTGGGGCGGGCTGCCGTTCCACCGGGCCGCCTGGACCAACCTGCGGCACGGCGCGGCGACCATGGACACCCTGGTCTCGCTCGGCACCCTCGCCGCGTTCGGTTGGTCGCTCTGGGCGCTCTTCCTCGGCGACGCCGGGATGCCCGGCATGACCCACCCGTTCCGTTTCGACATCACCCGCACCGACGGCGCCGGCAACATCTACCTAGAGGCCGCCGCCGGGGTGACGGTGTTCATCCTCGCCGGCCGTTACTACGAGGCCCGCTCGAAGCGGACCGCCGGCGCCGCCCTGCGCGCCCTTCTCGAACTGGGCGCCAAGGAGGTGGCGGTGCTCCGCGACGGGGTGGAGACCCTGATCCCGGTGGACCAGCTCGCCGTCGGTGACCGGTTCGTGGTCCGCCCCGGCGAGAAGATCGCCACCGATGGCGTGGTCGACGAGGGCACGTCGGCCGTCGACGCCAGCATGCTCACCGGCGAGTCGGTCCCGGTCGAGGTCGGCCCGGGCGACGGCGTGGTGGGTGCCACGATCAACGCGGGCGGCCGGCTCGTCGTCACCGCCACCCGGGTCGGCGGGGACACCCAGCTCGCCCGGATGGCCGACCTGGTCGAGCAGGCCCAGAGCGGCAAGGCGGCCGTGCAGCGGCTGGCGGACCGGATCTCCGGCGTGTTCGTGCCGATCGTCATCACGCTCGCCGTGGGCACCCTCGGCTGGTGGCTCGGCAGCGGGGCTGGGCCGACCGCCGCGTTCACGGCCGCGGTGGCCGTGCTGATCATCGCCTGCCCCTGCGCGCTCGGCCTGGCCACGCCGACCGCACTCCTGGTCGGCACGGGCCGGGGCGCTCAGCTCGGCGTGCTGATCAAGGGACCGGAGGTGCTGGAGTCGACCCGGCGGGTGGACACCGTGGTGCTGGACAAGACCGGCACCGTGACGACCGGCCGGATGACCCTGGTGAACGTCGTGCCGGCGGCCGGTACGGACCGTGCCGATCTGCTCCGGCTCGCGGGGGCGGTCGAAGCCGCCTCCGAGCACCCGATCGCACGGGCGGTCGCGGCGGGCGCCGCCGAGGCCGGGACGCTGCCCCCGGTGACCGGCTTCGCCAACGTCGAGGGGTTGGGCGTCAGCGCCACGGTGGACGGCCGGAGTGTGCTGATCGGTCGGCTCCGGCTGCTGCGCGAGCGCGGGTTCGACGTACCGCCGGAGGTCCAGCGGGCGGTCGCCGACGCGGAAGCGACCGGTCGGACGGCGATCGTCGCCGGTTGGGACGGGCGGGCCTGCGGTGTGCTCGCGGTCGCCGACGTGGTCCGGCCGACCAGCCGGGCGGCGGTGGCCCGGCTGCGCGCCCTGGGGCTCACCCCGGTCCTGCTGACCGGGGACAACGTCACCGTGGCCCGGGCGGTCGCCGCCGAGGTGGGCGTGGACGAGGTGATCGCCGAGGTCCTGCCGGCCGGCAAGGTCGACGTGGTCAGGCGACTCCAGGCCGAGGGGAGGTCGGTGGCGATGGTCGGCGACGGGGTCAACGACGCCCCGGCGCTGGCGCAGGCCGACCTGGGCCTGGCGATGGGCACCGGCACCGATGTGGCGATCGAGGCGTCGGACCTCACCCTCGTCCGGGGCGACCTGGACGCCGCGGTGGACGCCATCCGGCTGTCCCGGCGCACGCTCGGCATCATCCGGGGCAACCTGTTCTGGGCCTTCGGGTACAACGTGGCGGCCCTGCCGCTGGCCGCTGCCGGGTTGCTCAACCCGATGATCGCCGGCGCCACGATGGCCCTCTCCTCGGTCTTCGTGGTGGCCAACAGCCTGCGTCTGCGCCGGTTCCGCCCGGCCGCCCCCGTCGACGGGGTGTAGTCGGGATGGTTGGACCGGCGATGGCAGGGGTACTGCTGGTGGCGTAGCGACGCTCGCGATGGAGGTTGGCACATGGGTATCGACGACAAGATCAACAACGCCACCGAGGATGCGGCCGGCAAGCTGAAGGAAGGCGCCGGTCGGGCCACCGACAACGAGCAGCTCGAGGCGGAGGGTCGCAACGACCAGGCCGGAGCCAAGCTCAAGCAGGCTGGCGAGAAGATCAAGGACGCCTTCAAGAGCTGACGTACGACGCACTCCGCACGCCGGGCCGGTGATCTCACCGGCCCGGCGTGCTGTCTGTCCGGCCCCTCGGTGGACCCTGAGATCCCCCTGATTCGCTCCCGAACCCCGGTCGCCGCACGTCGGCACCTGCTAACTTCTCTTGGCATGTGCAAGGGCTGCTTATGAGTGCCGCTCCGCCGCCGACCGGTGACGACCTGGTCCGGGTGCTGGCCACGCTGGCCAACCCGCACCGGCTGCGGGTCGTCGCCGCACTGGCCCGCGAGCGCGCCTACGTGAGCCGGCTGGCCCGGCAACTGGGCATCAGCCGGGCGCTGTTGCAGGTCCACCTACGGAAGCTGGCGGCGGCCGGGCTGGTCACCGCACGCCTGGAATTGTCGGAGGACGGGAAAGCCATGAACTACTACGAGGTGGAGCCCTTCGTGCTCACACTCACCCCCGAGATCATCGCGGCGGCGGTCGAGACGCTGACCGTGCCCGACTCGGCCGAGCAGCCCGGAGCGGAGCGATGAGCGAGCACGACTGGACCGAGGTGGTCGGCGCGATCGGCATCTTCGCCCTGCTGATCAGCGTGTTCACGGTGACCATCGTGCAGCTCGCCAAGACCCGACGGGCCCGGCTCGAATCGGCCCGCGCGGACGACTACCGCCGGCTCGCCGAGACCGCCGCTCAGGCCCAGGCGGAGAACGCCCGACTGCTCGCGGCGTTGGACGGCCGGCTAAGCGGGATGGAGACCCGGATGGGCGCGCTGGAACGCGTCCTGCGCGAGGTCGAGTGAACCCGGCGCACGAAAGGACCGGGCCGTCGAGCGGCTACTCGACGGCCCGGTGGAAGCAGCACCACCTCGCCCGGTGGGCGAGTTTCTCCCGTGACGCTCCTTCGAGGAGAGGACAGCACTCCATGCTGCGCGTACGCAAATCCACCGTCGGCTGGGCGGTCGCCCTGGCCCTCACGGTCACCGGCCTGACCCCGGTCGGCCCGGCCGCCGCCCGAGCACAACCGGGCCCCACCATCGACTGGCGGCCCTGCCCCGGGGACGCCACCGCCGAGTGCGGCACGCTGTCCCTGCCGGTGGACTGGCGCCGGCCTCGGGGCGAGAGGTTCGACCTGGCGCTGGCCCGTCGGACGGCCACCGACCCGTCCGCAAGGACCGGCGCACTGGTGTTCGGCCCCGGCGGGCCGGGCGACAGCGGGGTCGACCGGGTGGTGACCGGCAGCTCCCGGTTCAGCGCCGAGCTGCGCCGCCGCTTCGACATCGTCAGCTTCGACCCGCGCGGCACCGGCGGCAGCCACCCGGTGATCTGCTCGACGGACCTGCTCGCCCGGCAACCGCAGCTGATAGCGGACCAGGCTCAGTTCGACGCCACGCTGGCCGGCAACGCGTTGCTGCGGGCCGACTGTCGGGCCCGGACCGGGCCGCTCTACGACCACGTGGACACGACCAGCGCGGCCCGCGACCTCGACGCGGTCCGCGCCGCGCTCGGCGAGCGGCTGCTGACCTTCCACGGCAGCTCGTACGGCACCCTGCTCGGGCAGCGGTACGCGGAGCTGTTCCCGCACCGCGTCCGGGCCATGGTGCTGGAGGCCGCGATGGATCACAGCCTCGACATCCGTGCCTTCCTCGACACCCAGGCCGTCACCGCGGAAGGCGCGTTCGACGAATTCGTCGCCTGGTGTGCCCGGTCCGCCGGCTGCCCGCTCAGGGGGCGGGACGTCCGGGAGGTCTGGGCCGGGCTGCACGGCCGGGCCGCGCGCGGGACGCTGACCGACCCGGACCGGCCCGGTGCGGCGCTCACCCCGTTCGAGCTGAGCCGGCTCGCCCACAAGAAGCTCTACGAGACGCACCGGTGGCCGGAGCTGGCCGGGTGGATCGCCAGAATGGACGCCGTCACCGCGCCGACGACCGCACCCCCGGCCGGCGACACGTCGACGGGCGACGCCGTGGCTCCGTACCCGTTCGCGGTCTTCTGCCAGGACTGGAGCCTGCCCGTCCGCGACTACCGCGAGTACGCCGGACACCTGCGCCGGATGGGCCGGCTCGCGCCCGACCTGCGCTATCCGCCGGCGGTGTTCGCCCCCGTGACCTGCCTGGGAACGCCGGCGCCGGTCGCCAACCCGCAGCACCGGCTGCGGGTCCGCACCGAGGTGCCGCTGCTGCTCGCCGCCACCGTGCACGACCCGGCCAGCGGGTACAACTGGGCCACCAACGTGGCGCGGCAGTTGGGCGAGCACGGCGTGCTGCTCACCTATCAGGGATGGGGGCATGGCAGCTATACCACCAGCCCGTGTGTGGCCGGCGCTGCTGACCGCTACCTGACCAGCGTGGTCGTGCCCCGTCCGGGCACCAGCTGCCCGGCCGTCGACCCGTCGGCGTGACCGACCCGCCGGTGCCGCGATCAGCGCAGGACGCGGTAGCGCAGGTGCGCCACGGTCGGCCCGGCCACCACCGCCACCTGTTCCAGCCGCGGCGCGATCCCGTCGAAGAGCCGTTCACCGGCCCCGAGGAAGATCGGCACCAGGTGCAGATGCAGGGTGTCGATCAGCCCGGCGGCCAGGTACTGCCGGACCGTGCTCGCGCCGCCCGCGATCGACACCTGCCGGTCACCCGCCGCCTCCCGGGCCTGCCGCAGCGCCGACTCGATGCCGTCGGTGACGAACCGGAACTCGGTGCCGCCCCGCATCACCAGCGGCGCCCGGGAATGGTGGCTGAGCACGAAGACCGGGGTGTGGAACGGCGGATCGTCGCCCCACCAGCCCTGCCAGCTCTCGTCCCAGTCGCCGTCCCCGCCGCCGAACATCCGCCGGCCCATCACGTACGCCCCGATGTCCCGGGTCAGCTCGTCGACCAGGTCGGCGTCGACTCCCCGCTCGCCGCCGGTCAGCCCGTGCTGCGCCCGCCAGCTGTCCAGGCCGAAGAACCACTCGTGCAACCGCAGCCCGCCCCGGCCCAGCGGATCCTGCCGGCTCTGGTCCGGCCCGGCCACGTACCCGTCCAACGAGATCGACAATTGACTGCTCACCATTCCCATGCCACGTCGACTCCCGCGACCGCCGGAACTCATCGCTGGGCGGCCAGTCGGGTTGCCCGCAGCTCCAGGTAACGCCGCTCGGGCAGGCTGGTGGTGCCCCGGGTCGCCGCCCGGTACGCGTCCCGCGCCGCCGGAAGCTGCCCGGCGAGCTCCAGCAGGTGGGCCCGGACCGCGGCGAGCCGGTGATGCCCGGCGGTGCGCTCGTCGGCGTCCAGCGGAGCGAGCAGGGCGAGCCCGGCCTCGGGACCGTCCACCATGGCCACCGCCACCGCCTGGTTGAGGGTGACCATCGGATTCGGCGCGATCCGGGCGAGCAGCCGGTAGAGCGCGGCGATCTGCCGCCAGTCGGTCGCCGCCGCCGTCGGCGCCTCGGCGTGCACCGCGGCGATCGCCGCCTGGAGCTGGTACGGGCCGGGCGGTGACCAGGTCAGCGCCTCGGTGATCAGCGCGACGCCGGCCTTGATGGCCGTCCGGTCCCACCGGTCCCGGTCCTGCTCGGTCAGCGGCACCAGCTCGCCGTCCGGGCCGACCCGGGCGGCCCGGTGCGCATCGGTGAGCAGCATCAGCGCCAGTAGCCCGGTCACCTCGCCGTCTCCGGGCAGCAGCCCGTGCAGGACGCGGGCGAGCCGGATCGCCTCGCCGGTCAGCTCCACCCGGTGCAGGTCCGGCCCGCTGGACGCGGTGTACCCCTCATTGAAGATCAGGTAGAGCACTCGGAGCACCGTCCGCAGCCGCTCGTCGCGCTCACCCGGCGCGGGCATGCTGAACCGGGCGCCGGCGGCCTCGATCCGCTGTTTGGCCCGGCGGATCCGTTGGCTCATCGTGGCCTCCGGCACCAGGTGCGCCCGGGCGATCTGTGCGGTGCTGAGCCCGCCGACGGCGCGCAGGGTCAGCGCCACCTGCGCCGAGGGAGCCAGCGCCGGGTGGCAGCAGAGGAAGAGCAGGGTCAGGGTGTCGTCGGCGTCCGCCACCGAGGGCTCCGCGTCGGCCGCCGGCGCCACCCCGGCGTACGCCGGCTCGCGCAGCGCCACCGCCACCTCGCGGTCCCGGCGGGCGCGCTCGCTGCGCCACTCGTCGGTGAGCCGGCGGTTGGCCACGGTGAGCAGCCAGGCGCGCGGGTTGTCCGGCAAGCCCTGCCCGGGCCACTGCGTCGCGGCGGCGAGCAGCGCCTCCTGCACCGCGTCCTCGCATCGGTCGAACTGCCCGTGCCGGCGGACCAGCAGGCCGAGGACCTGCGGCGCGAGCATACGCAGCAGGTCCTCGACCGTCCGGTCGTCGGTCACATCTCCGTCCCGGCCTCGTCCATGATCGGGCGGACCTCCAGGGCGCCGCCGAAGCGCACGTCCGGCCAGCGGGCGGCGATCTCGGCGGCCCGTTGCGGGGTGTCGCAGTCGACGGCCAGGTAGCCGGCGAACTGCTCCTTGCTCTCCATGAACGGCCCGTCGACGACTTCCGGGTGGCCGCCCGCGAGCCGGACCGTCCGGGTCTGCGACGGGTCGGCCAACGCCTGACCGCCGACCAGCTCACCGGACTCGGTCAGCTCCTTCATGATCTCGTCGACCTCGCCGAACAGGGCGGTGCGCTCCCGCTCGGTCAGCTCCTCGGTGAAGCCGGGCCGGTTCCAGATCAGCAGCATGTACTTCACGGCGATGCTCCTCGGGTCCTGGTCGCGCCCCGGTCGGGACGCGGTTCACCGGAGGGTCGGAGCCGAAGCTCCGTTCCCTACCGCCTACCGAAGAACATCGCAGAATTTTTCGACGGTGGCGGTTCCCACGCTGCCTGGGTCAACGTGGGTCGGGGCGTCCCGGTACCTGTCGGGGCGGTGGCCCCCCGCCGACGTCCAGCGACGCGCGGTCCGCCGCGGAGGTGCCGGACGACCAGCCCTCGGCGTCGCGGACGCTGAGCCGGTGCCGGGTGACGCCCGGGAAGAGGGTGTCGAGCCGCTCCTGGACCGCCTCGCCGCGCGCGGCGAGCACCGGGAGGAGCCGCTCCGGGCCGGCCGTCTCGGCCGCCGCCCGGTCCGCCGCCTCGGTGGTCGCGCGCAGCCGCTCGCCGATCCGCAGCGCGAACGCGTTGAGGAAGGACTCGTCCCAGACGCGGGTCCGCCGCCCGGCCCCCGGTCGCCGCTCGGCCCGCCCGCGCAGCATCGCGGCGGTGGCCTGGACCAGCAGCGAGGTGTAGAGCAGCTCCACCGCCACGAGGTCGGCCGGCCAGCCCAGCACGGTGGCGAAGCCGAGGTCGTCGGACCAGACCGCCGCACAGCGGTTCGCCGCCGCGACCTCCTGCACCAGCAGCGCCTTCGCACCCGCGTACGGGGTGTCGGTGCCGAGCCGCACGCCGCCGGGTAGGTCGCCCCGGTCGGCCCCGGCCGCCAGCAGCGCCTCGTCGATGCTGTGCCGGGCGATCAGCTCTTGCGCCTTGGCGGTCAACGCCTCCGCCTCGGCTGGGAAGGTCGTCGACTCGGCCTTGGCCAGCAGCGCCCGTACCCGTTCGAGCATGCCGGACCCACTGCGGGCCGCGCCGGCCGGGCGGCTCGCTGCCGCCGCCCCGGTCGTGCCGGGTGGCGGACGCAGCACCGCGATCGGCGGCAGGCTCTCCACCAGGACGAGGGTGTCCACGGCCGTGCGCAGGGCGTCGACCCGGTCCAGCCCTTCCCGGGCGGACCAGCCGGCCAGCACGCTCCGGTCGTCGTCCCACCACACCTCGGCGGCCAGCTCGCGCAACTGCTCGTCCCACCAGGCCGGAACCGGCCCGGTCTGCTCGCGCCGTTGGGCGGCCATCGCGTCCCGCACCAGTCGTGCCGACCGGGCGCCGAGCCGCCGGGTGGTGAGCCGGTCCAGGTCGGCCGGCTGCCAGCCGCGCCGCCACAGCCGCGCCACGCCGCGGACCAGGCGACGCAGCAGCGCCGTGTCCACCGCCGCCGTGCCGTCCGTCGCGCCGGTGCCGACCATCAGCTGGTCCAGCTGCCGTTCGGCCTGCCGTACGTCGGTGCCGCGCACCGCCGCGAGCGCCTCGGCGACGAGTTCGTCCGCGTCCGGCACGTGCACCTCCCTCTCCGGGTTCGCTGCCTCTCAGGCTCCATGATCATGCCGTCAGCCGTGCCGGAGGCGCGAAACGGGGATGTCGTCGCCCCGCTGACCGGCGGGGCCTCGATCAACACGAGGTCCGGGAAGTCGCGGTGTCCCATCAGGTCCGACACCCCGACATCGCCAATCTCGTGTCGATCACCGCCGGCTGGACGCGCGTTGCGGCTCGGTGGGCATGTTCCGCCCGGTCTCGGGTAGTTCGACCCTCACCTGAGGCGGATGCGAGGTGTGTGGTGGTCGGTTCGAGCCTGCCGAGTGCGCGCACCGCCGCCGTGCCGGAGGTCCGGTCGTCCATCCTCGCCGGTGTCCTGATCGGGGTCGCGGTGATGGCCGCGGTGGACGAGATCGTCTTCCATCAGTTGCTGGCCTGGCACCACTTCTACGACCGGTCCACCTTGTCGGTGGGTCTGCTCTCCGACGGGCTGCTGCACGCAGCCGAGCTGATCGCCCTGGTCGGTGGTTTCTTCTGGTTCGCCGACCTGCGTCGGCGCGGCGCCCTGGCGGCCCGGTTCGCCTGGGGTGGCGTCCTGCTCGGCGCCGGGGGTTTCCAGCTCTTCGACGGGCTGGTCGACCACAAGGTGCTCCGGCTGCACCAGATCCGCTACGGCGTCCACCTGGTGCCGTACGACGTGGTGTGGAACGTGGGCGGCGCGATACTGCTGCTCGTGGGCGCCGCGCTGGTCTGGCGGGCGCGATCCCGACCGCCAGGCGACGGCCAGCGGTGACGGCGACCCTCGCCCCGGACGCCCCGGGCTGGTTCGCGGCGCCGGTGATGGCGCACGGGGGGCACGCCGCGGATGGCCCGGGCTGGTTTCCGCTGGCGGCGGTCGGTCTGCTGGCCGGTGGCTACCTCGTGGCCGCCGCACGCGATCCAAGGGGCTGGGACCACCGGCGCAGCGGCGCCTGGCTGGCCGGCTGCGCCGTGCTGGCGGTCGCGGTCGGGCCGTTCGCGCAGCTCCCCGACGATCCGCGCGGACATATGACGCAGCACCTGCTGCTCGGCATGGTGGCCCCGCTCGGGCTGGTGCTCGGCGCCCCGGTGACACTGCTGCTGCGGATCGCGTCCACACCACCCGCCGGTTCATCGGCCGGCTGCTGCGCGCCCGCCCGCTGCACCTGATCGCCCACCCGGTCACCGCCGCGCTGCTCAGCACGGGCGGGCTGGCCCTGGTGCTGCTCACCCCGCTGTACGCGGCGGCGGAGCGCCAGCCCACCCTGCACCACGCCCTGCATCTGCATTACCTGGCCGCCGGATACCTGTTCGCGTGGTCGCTGGTCGGCCTGGACCCGGCACCCCGCCGTCCCGGGCTGGCCGTGCGGCTCGGCGCGCTGCTGGGCGCGGCGGCCGGGCACTCCGCGCTCGCCAAGTACCTCTACGCGCACGCCGGCACCCTGCCGCCCGGGCTGGCCGACCCCGACCCGGCGGCGTTCCGCTCCGCAGCCCAGCTCATGTACTACGGCGGGGACGTGGCCGAGCTGCTGCTCGCCGTCGCCCTCTTCGCCACCTGGTACCACCGCCCCTTGCGCCGCCACCCGGCGCGACCATCTCGGTCGACCAGGTTCCCCGAACGAGAGGTCAGGTCCCGGGCGGGAACCTCCTGATCGACACGGAGGCCCGGGGGGTCAGCCGCGGGTTGAGAGGGCGGTGGAGAGTCGGCCGAGGAACGCCCGGATGTTCTCCTCGCTGTGGTGCGTCTCGGCCTGGTCGTTGAGGGGGCCCGAGTAGCGCAGCGCCTGATCGAGCGCGTCCAGCGTCTCGGCCCGGTCACCCGGGTAGAGCCCGCCGACCACGCCGTCGGCGACCCGCGTCACCACGGTGTCGTCGAGCGCCCGGTCGAACTGGATCCCGTAGAGGATCCCGTTGACGTGGCCCTTCCAACTGTCCGTACCCATGATTGTGAACTCCCCTAGAAGATCTGTCTGCCGTCCCAGCCCATGATCGGGACGTCACTGAGGCCGTTGCGCTTGAACTCGGCATCGAGGTTGCCCATGTGGCTCACGTCGGGCTGGTAGTGACCGCTGCGCGCCGTCGCGTGCTGGACCATACCGTCCTTGACGACCAGCTCGCCCGCCGCCGCGACCGGTTGCCCGTTACCCAGCGTCGAGTGGTGGAAGTCGCCCACCTTCTGGTAGTTGGACGCGTAGAGGTTGCCGTTCCGGTCCATCACGAAGATCGCCTGGCCGTTGCCGCTGAACACGGTCTGGGCGCTCGAGGTGTCGAACGGCTCGCCGTTCTTCGCGCTGCGCAGGACGCCGTTGCTGTCGAAGAACACCCGGTGCTGTTCGAGTTCCTCCGGACTGAGTCGGCGCACCGCCGTCGGGAAGTGCCCTCCCGGCAGGTGCTCGTTCCGGTACTTGTCGAGCATCGGCTTGGTGTTGTGGTAACGGGGCGTGGTGTGCGGGCCGGGCACCGGGGTTCGTCCCGGGCCGCCGCGCTTCGGGCCCTTGCGCGCGAAACGGCGCAGCAGCGTCTTCGCCCGCTTCAGCAACCGCGGAATGATCTCCTTGACGACCCGTTCGATGACCTCCTTGATGATCCGTTGGATCGCCATCCGGGCCAGGCCGATCGAGACGGGGATCTGAGCCAGCGAGGCGCCGAGGGTGGGCGCGGCCGCCGCCAGCGCGATCGCCACCTGCACGACGAGGATCGTCAGCTGGACGATGACGAGGATCTTCTGCGTCAAAGTGATGATGGCCATCACCAGCAACGCCATGCCGATCAGCTCGGCCGCCTGCGCGCCGTCCTCCATCCGGCGCGGCGCGCCCTCCTCGCCCTGCCATGCCTGCTCGAACGCCCGGACGTCGTCCCCGATGTTGGTCGCCCCGACCTTCGCAGCGCCCGCCTCCGCCTCCCCGACCGCCGTACGCAGTCGGCCGGCGAACGCGAACCACAGCTGCGACGCCTCGAACAGCAGCTCCTCGTCGGCGGTCGGCCAGGTGAAGCCGACCCAGCCCAGAGCCTCGACGAGCTCAGGAGGTAGCTGCATACCCACCGGGCAGCTCCATCCTCGTGAAGAGTTCCGCGTTGGCGATGTCGGTCGCCTCGTGCGCGTCGGCGCCGAGGTCGAGGTTCGCGGCGGCCTCCAGCAACTGGTCAGCCATCGACCGGTACACGGTGCGGGCGGCATTGTGCAGGATCGCGCGCAGCCGGTCGTACTCGTCGCGCGGCACCGCCGGCCGTTCGTTGACCACCAGCCCGGCGAGGAGCTGCCGGTCGGCCCGGCCACGGACCCGGGTCTTGCCCGGGTGCACCCGGAAGCCCTCGTTTCGGGTCACCTCGGTCACCGCGGCGAGCAGGTCGGCGACCCGCCGGGGCGGCAGCTCGCCGGAGAAGGCGAGGTCGTTGGCGTACCGCTGGTAGTCGAGGTCGAAGGCGGCGGCCAGCCCGGTCAACCGGCGATCGAGCCGGAACGCACAGAGATTGGCCAGCGCAGGCGAGGTGGGCGCGCCCTGCGGCAGGTGCCCGCCGCGCAGCACGCTCAGCCGCCACGGCCGTTCGGGCAGGTCGGCCGGCGCGGCACGGAGCACCGCCGGTGGAGTTCGGGTGGTGCAGATCGCGGCGAGCGTATGTGCAACCGGCTCCGGATAGCCGGCGGTCCGGAGAAACCCGTACACCCGTCGGGCCGGCACGCTGCTGAAGAACGCGGCCAGGTCGACGCGGACCACCACCGCCCGCCCAGCGTGCGCCGTGGCGAAGGTGTGCGCCGAACGGCCGGGCACGAACCCGTGCGCCGCCGGATGCACCGGCAGCGGGCCCAGCACCTCGGCGAGCAGCCGCCGGTGCAGCGCGCGCAACCGTGGCTTCGGCGCCTCGATCAACCGGCCGCCGGCGGCCCAGCGATACCGGTAGTGGCGCAGACGCTGATTGTCGGCGCGACGGTTCATCGCCCGGCGGTCGGCGTACCAGTCGAGCTGCTCCGGAGCCAGGTCGAGCAGCCGGGCCAGGTCGGCCAGGTCGTCCAGGACCGGGGTCGACCAGGGCCGGCGGACCGTGCGGGTCGGCGTCACCGGCCGGGCGCGGACCGCGACGGGTCGGCCGCGCTGCCGCGCCGCGCCGACCACCTCGCCCAGCAGCGCCAGGTTGGCCAGGAAGGCGGCCAGCTCCCGGGGCCGGTCACGCGGGGCCCGGGGGTACGCGGCGAGCGCGGCGTCCGCGACCGGCCACAGCCAACGGCGGCGTACGCTCAGCACCCGCCCGCCGGACGCGACCAGGTCGCCGCGCTGCCAGCGGTCGGCCGCCAGGAACGCGTCGGCGAGCGCGACGGCCAGCGAGCCGACTGTCGTCACGGCCGGCCCGGGGTGGATGACAGCGTGCCCCGACGAATCCCGGTCGTACGGGTGCACAGGCTCGCGGAGCGTGCCGACGCACCTGTGGTGTGGTGCCCAGGTGGATGTGACGCCCCCGGGGTTGCCCCGGAGAGACTCCGACCGCGTCCCCGGTGGGGGCGCGGCCAGGTCAGCTCGGGGCACGCTGCCATCCGGGCAGCGTATCCCCGGTCGCCCGGTGCCAGGCGGGTCCGTGGCCGGCCCGCCGCGCGGGTCACGGCCAGTCGGCGAGGATCGTGTCGACGGGTAGGACGTCGTGCTCCGGGTCCGGTGCCGGGGCAGGCTGGCCGGTCGGTGTCCGGTCGAAGCGGGGTGCCGGGGCCGGCTGGATCTCGCCACCGACCTCGACGAAGGTGCCCCGGGCGGCGTTGTGCGGATGCCGGTGCGCCTCGCGGGGGGCGAGCACCGGCGCGACGCACGCGTCCAGGTCGGCGAAGACCGCCGTCCACTCGTTCCGGGTCCGCTCGGCGAACCGCTCGGTGAACCGCCGGCGCAGCTCGTCCCAGCCGCTCGGGTCGTACTGGGCGGGCAGGTCCGGCTCGTCGGCGAGGCCGAGGCCGGTCAGCAGCTCGGCGTAGAAGGCCGGTTCCATCGCGCCGACGGCCATGAAGCCGTCGTCGGCGGTGCGGTACGTGTCGTAGAACGGTGCCCCGCCGTCGAACATGTTGCGCCCACGCGGTGCGGCCCACAAGCCGGTGCCGAGCAACCCGTGCAGGAACGCGGTGAGCAGTGCGGAACCGTCCACCATCGCCGCGTCGACCACCTGGCCCGAGCCGGAGCGTTCCCGTTCCAGCAGCGCGGCCAGCACGCCCACGGCGAGCAGCATGCCGCCTCCACCGAAGTCGCCGAGCAGGTTCATCGGGGCGTACGGACGCTCGCCGGCCCGACCCAGTGGCTCCAGCGCCCCGGCCACCGCGATGTAGTCGATGTCGTGTCCGGCTCGGGGCGCCAGCGGGCCGTCCTGACCCCAGCCGGTCATCCGCGCGTACACGAGCCGGGAGTTGCGGGCCCGGCAGGTCTCCGGCCCGAAGCCCAGCCGCTCGGCCACCCCCGGCCGGTACGCCTCGACCAGCACGTCGGCCCGATCCACCAGGCGCAGCAGGTCCGCCACTCCGGCCGGAGACTTCAGATCGAGCGTGGTCACCCGCCGGCCGCGTTGCAGCGGCCCGCCGGTCGGCGCCGCCAGCCGTCCTGCGGCCGGGCCGCCCGGCCGATCCACCCGCACCACGTCCGCGCCGAGGTCGGCGAGCACCATGCAGCCGAACGGCGCCGGAGCGAGGCTGGCCAGCTCGACAACCCGTACCCCGGCCAGCGGCCCACCGCGCCCCGGCCCGTCCGGCCTGCCGCCCGCCGGCACGTCGGTGGCCGTCACGTTGCGCTCACCGCTTCGGTGGGGCGGGTGGCCGAGGAGGCGAGCCGGTCGACCAGGTCGGCGGGGGGCGCGAACCGGCCGCCGTAGCGGTCGGCCAGCTCGTTGGCACGGGCCGCGAAGCCCGCGGGGCCACCCGCGTACTGCCGGACGTAGCGGATCACCCCGCCGGTCCAGGCCGGGAAGCCGATGCCGAGGATCGAGCCGATGTTGGCGTCGGTCTCGGTCCGCAGCACCCCCTCGTCCAGGCAGCGCAGCGCGTCGAGCGCCTCGGCGAAGAGCATCCGCTCCTGGAGGTCGGTGAACGGCACCGCCCGGCCCGCGTCGGTGGTCAGCTCGGCGAGACCGCTCCACAACCGGCCCCGCGTGCCGTCGGCGTACCCGTAGAAGCCGCGCCCGGCGGCGCGCCCCGGCCGGTCGTACGCGTCCACCAGTTCGTCCACCAGCCGGTGCGCCGGCAGCGGTAGGAAGCCTTCGCCGGCCGCCTCGAACTGCCGGCGGATCCGCTGGATCAGGGTGAGGCTCACCTCGTCGGCAATCGCCAGCGGCCCGGTCGGGTAGCCGGCCTGCAGGGCGGCCTGCTCCACCGAGGCGGCCGGCACCCCCTCGGCGATCATGCCGACCGCCTCGTCGATGAACCGGCCGATGACCCGGCTGGTGAAGAAGCCCCGGCCGTCGTTGACCACGATCGGGGTCTTGCCGATCCGCCGGCCCAGGTCGAACGCCCGGGCCAGCGCCGCGTCGCCGGTCCGCTCGCCGACGACGATCTCCAGCAGTGGCATCCGATCCACGGGCGAGAAGAAGTGCATGCCGATGAAGTCGGCCGGGCGGTCCACCCCGGCGGCCAGTCCGGTGATCGGCAGGGTGGAGGTGTTGGAGGCGAGCAGGGCGTCCGGCGCCAGCACCGGCAGCACCTCGGCGAAGACCGACCGTTTCAGCTTCGGGTCCTCGAAGACCGCCTCGATCACCGCGTCGCAGCCGGTCAGCGCGTCCACCCGGTCGGTGGTGGTGATCCGGTCCAGCACGGCTCGGGCGTCCGCCTCGGTCGCGCGGCCCTTGCGGACCTTCCGCGCCAGCAGCCTCTCGGCGTGCTCCCGGGCGCGGCCCGCGGCCTCCGGCGAGACGTCCTTCACCACCACGTCGAGGCCGGCGCTGGCGCAGGCGTACGCGATGCCAGCGCCCATCATGCCGGTGCCCAGCACCGCGACCCGGCGCACGGGTGCGGCGTCCACTCCGGACGGTCGGGCCGCGCCGCCGTTGACCGCCTTCAGGTCGAAGAAGAACGCGCCGATCATGTTCTTGGCGACCTGCCCGGTGAGCAGCCCGATCAGGTGCCGGGTCTCCACGGTGAACGCGGTCTCCAGGTCGACCTGGGCGCCCTCGACGGCGGTGGCCAGGATCGCCTCCGGCGCGGGCAGCCGGGCCCCCTTGAGCTGCTTGCGCAGGGTGGCCGGGAAGGCCGGCAGTTGCGCGGCCAGCGACCGGCTGGCCGGGGTCCCCCCGGGCATCCGGTAGTCCGGACGGTCCCACGGCTGGCTCGGCCGGGGGTTGGCGGCGATCCAGGCCCGCGCCCGGTCCAGCAGCTCCGCCGGGG
Organism: Micromonospora sp. NPDC005087; assembly: GCF_042872965.1. Classification (NCBI taxonomy): domain Bacteria; kingdom Bacillati; phylum Actinomycetota; class Actinomycetes; order Micromonosporales; family Micromonosporaceae; genus Micromonospora; species Micromonospora sp. NPDC005087. Next base: position 161,042 of record NZ_JBIALB010000002.1, read on the forward strand.
TGGACACCACCTCGTCGACCAGGCCGACAGCCAGGGCGTCGGTCGGGCGCATCCGCCGGCCGGTGAGCAGCACCGTGGTCAGCGCCCCGGCCAGGCCGAGCATCCGCACCGTCCGGGTGACGCCGCCGGCGCCGGGCAGCAGGCCCAGGGTCACCTCGGGCAACCCGAGCCGGCTGCCGGGCGCGTCCAGCGCGACCCGGTGGTGGCAGGCGAGCGCGATCTCCAGGCCGCCGCCGAGCGCCGAGCCGTTGACGGCCGCGACCACCGGCCGGCCCAGCGTCTCCAGCCGGCGCAGGTCCCGCTTGATGGTGCCGAGCAGTTCGGCCAGCGCGGGCGCGTCGGCGCGCGTCGCCCGGACCATCTCCGGCAGGTCACCGCCGGCGAAGAAGGTGGACTTCGCGCTGGTCACGATGACCCCGGTCAGCTCGTCCCGCTCGGCCTCCAGCCGGTCCAGCACCGCGCTCATCGACGCGGCGTACGCCCGGTTCATCGTGTTGGCGGACTGGTCGGGATCGTCCAGGGTGAGCGTGACGATGCCGTCCGCGCCGCGGTCGTACCGGATGGTGTCGGTCATGGTCGTCCTCCGGGTCAGCAGCGCTCGATGACGGTGGCGACGCCCATGCCGCCGCCGATGCAGAGGGTCACCACGGCGCGGCGCAGGTCGCGGCGCTCCAACTCGTCCAACGCGGTGCCGAGCAGCATCGCTCCGGTCGCGCCGAGTGGGTGGCCGAGTGCGATCGCGCCGCCGTTGACGTTCACCCGGTCCGGGTCCAGGCCCAGGTCGCGGACGTACTTGAGCACCACCGCCGCGAACGCCTCGTTGATCTCGAACAGGTCGATGTCGGCGACGGTCAGCCCGGCGGCGGCGAGCGCCTTGTGGGTGGCCGGGATCGGGCCGGTCAGCATCAGCGTCGGGTCGGCGCCGCTGACCGCCGCGCCGACGATGCGGGCGCGCGGGGTGAGGCCGAGGTCCCGGCCGACCTCCGCCGAGCCGATCAGGGCCAGCGCCGCGCCGTCCACGATGCCGGAGGAGTTGCCGGCGTGGTGGACGTGCTCGATCGCCTCCAGCCAGTGGAACTTCTGCAACGCGACCGCGTCGAAGCCGGCCGCCTCGCCCATGGTGGCGAAGGACGGGGTGAGCCGGGCCAGCGCCTCCCGGGTGGTCTCCGGGCGGGGGTGCTCGTCCACGGTGAGGATGTCCAGCCCGTTGCCGTCGCGGACCGGCACCACCGAGCGGGCGAAGTGGCCACCTGCCCACGCCTTGGCGGCCCGCTCCTGCGAACGCAGCGCGTAGCCGTCCACGTCGTCGCGGGTGAAGCCCTCCAGGGTGGCGATCAGGTCGGCGCTGACGCCCTGCGGCACGAACGAGGTGGCCAGCGCGGTCTGCGGGTCGGTGGCCCAGGCCGCGCCGTCGGAGCCCATCGGCACCCGGGACATCGACTCGACCCCGCCGGCGAGCAGCAGATGCTCCCAGCCGGAGCGGATCCGCGCCGCGGCGGAGTTGACCGCCTCCAGCCCGGAGGCACAGAACCGGTTGAGCTGCACCCCGCCGACCTGGTCGGGCAGCCCGGCCAGGAGCGCCGCGGCCCGGGCGAGATCGCCGCCCTGCTCGCCGATCGGGGTGACGATGCCGAGCAGCAGGTCCTCCAGCCGGTCGACGTCCAGGCCGGGGTTGCGCTCGCGCAGCGCGTCGATCAGGCCGACCACCAGGGAGATCGGCTTGACCCCGTGCAGCGCGCCGGTGTCCCGGCCGCGTCCGCGCGGGGTGCGGACCGCGTCATAGACGTACGCCTCAGAGGGCACGGGCGATCAACTCCTTCATGATCTCGTTGGTGCCGCCGTAGATCTTCTGAACGCGGGCGTCGGCGTACATCCGGGCGATCGGGTATTCCGTGGTGTAGCCGTAGCCGCCGAAGAGTTGCAGGCACCGGTCGATGACCTCGCACTGGCCGTCGGTCAGCCAGAACTTCGCCATCGCGGCCGTGGCCACGTCCAACTCGCCGCGGGTGTGCCGGACGATGCAGTCGTCCAGGAAGACCCGGCTGACCCGGGTGCGGGTGGCGCACTCGGCGAGCACCATCCGGGTGTTCTGATGGCCCATCAGCGGCTTGCCGAAGGCGGCCCGCTCCTTCGTGTACGCGACGGTCAGCTCAATCGCACGCTCCATCGCGGCGACCGCGCCGACGCCGATCACCAGTCGCTCCTGCGGGAGCTGCTGCATGAGCTGGATGAAGCCCAGCCCTTCGGCGCCGCCGAGCAGGTTGGCCGCCGGCACCCGGAACTCGTCGAAGAACAGCTCGGCGGTGTCGTTGGCGTGCAGCCCGATCTTGGAGAGCAGCCGACCCCGGCGGAAGCCCGCCGGGTCGCCACCGACCTCGCAGACCAGTAGCGAGACACCGGCGGCCCGCTGCTCGGGGTCGGTCTTCACGGCCACGATGATCAGGTCGGCCAGGCCGCCGTTGGTGATGAACGTCTTCGCCCCGGTGACCAGGTAGTCGTCGCCGTCGCGGACGGCCCGGGTACGCATCGCCTGGAGGTCGGAGCCGCCGTCCGGCTCGGTCATCGCGATCGCGCCGATCAGGTCGCCGCGGCACAGGCCGGGCAGCCAGCGCCGCTTCTGCTCCTCGCTGCCGTACGCCGCCAGGTAGCCGGTGACGATCCCACTGTGGACGGCCAGCCCGAGGCTGTTCTCCCCGGTGTACGCCTGCTCGTGCAGCATGACCGCCTCGTGGGTGAAGCCGCCGCCCCCGCCGCCGTACTCCTCCGGGACGGACAGGCCGAGCAGCCCCAGCTCGCCGGCGCGCCGGTAGTGCTCGCGGTCCGGATGGCCCTGCGCCAGCAGGCGTTCGGCGTGCGGCAGCACCTCCTTGGTGAAGAAGGTGCGGGCGAGATCGGCCAGGTCGTCGTGCTCCGCCTCACGCCAGGGTGAGGAGGAACCGTCGGATGTGAGCGTCGGCATGTGCAACACCCTCGCGCCCTGTTGGCGGCATGTCAATAACTCTCGATCATCGGGCGGACGCCGCGACTGCCGATGGCTCGACGAGGGTCGGCGGCGGGCGGTTGCGGCACTACTCAGCGCCCCCATGTCCCGTGACCCAACGTGACGAGTCCCTGAGCTGGGCGCTCCCACCCTGCACCCTTTGCTCTGCTTCAACGGGCGCAACAGTTACCGTGCGCTCATTCTGGCAATCGCGCGGTCGCACGGCGACCGGGGCGTACCTGCTGCTCACAGCCTGTGTTGCGTGGAGTGAAGCAGAGCAAAGGGAAGATGGAGGCCAGGGGCTCCCGGCGCAGAGGCGACCCACCGTGAGGACGCCGGTCCACTGACTCTGCGTGTGGAGGGCGTGGCCCCACCTGTGCCCTCCGCGTGAGCCCGAACCTAGGCCGGAACAGTGAGCCGCCGATAGGGTCGGGCAGATGAGTGTCGAGACGGCTCCGCGCCGCCGCCGGTTGGAGCCGGACGCCCGGCGCGGGCAGATCCTGGCCTGCGCGGTCCGGCTGTTCGGTGAGCGCGCGTACCCGGATGTGTCGACCACCGACATCGCCCGGGAGGCCGGTGTCGCGCGCGGCCTGGTCAACCACTACTTCGGCACGAAGAAAGAGCTCTACCTGGAGGTCGTCCGGGTCATGGTGACCATCCCCGAGGTGGCCCTGGAGCGGCTGCCCAAGGGGGACCTGACGTCCCGGGTCGACGCCAGCGTCTCCTGGTTCCTCGACGTGGTCTCCCGGCACAGCACCTCCTGGCTGGCCGCCGTGACCGCCCGGGGGATGGGCGGCGACGCCGACGTGGAGCGGGTGCTCGCCGAGGCCGAGGAGGTCGCCGCGGACCGGATCCTGGTCGCGGTCGGCCTGGCCCACGAGGCGGAGCACCGCGAGGAGTTGCGCGGGATGGTTCGGGCCTACGGCGGGCTGGCTACCTCGACCGCGCGGGAATGGCTCCAGCGCGGCGCGCTGACCCGAGCCCAGGTGCACGTGCTGCTCACCATCACGCTGCTGACCATCGTCGAGCAGGTCATCCCGGAGGTCATCGTGGGTGGCAGCGGCCAGGCCGGCGCGAGCTGACCGGCCCGCGCCTCCGGCGCTCAGGCTGCGCGACGGTCACCGGCCTGACCAGCTCGTTTGGCCGGGGTGGCGTGGCGGTCGGCGGCCTGCGCCGGGTAGGACTCCGAGCGGACCACCCGCAGCGGCCGGTCGACCTCGTCCGCCCGGAACCGCCAATGTGACGGCGCCGGCTGCCGCTGCGGCGCGGGGCCTCCGGGTCGCAGTCCGGGCCGGGACAGCAGCACGGTGATCAGGTAACCGCCCACCAGGAAACCGTGGCTGACCAGCCGCTGCGCACCCACCGTGCCGGTGGCCAGGTCGTTGACCGAGAGCAGCAGCAGCGTGCCGACGAACGCGCTGAGCATCGGCACCAGGCCGGCCGGTGGGCTCCGGCGTACCGCCACGAAGAGGAAGCCGGCGCCCACCGCCACGTTCCAGGCGGCCGACTCGTGCCACAGGTGCTGGCCGGTCGGGTGCAGGTGGTCGGCGGCCGCACCACGGCCCACCTGGGCCAGGCCGAGCACCAGCTGCACCGCGCCGAGCAGCCCGAGCGCCGCCCGCAGCCCGGCGACCAGCCGGCCGCGCCAGGCCGCGCCGGGTCGCCACCGCGACCGCCACCGCGACCGTCGCGCCGGTGGCACCGCGACGGCCAGGATCGCGTCGGTCCGGTCGGGCGCTTGGGTGACCAGACGGGTACGGACCCGACGGGTCAACGCCGCCGCAGCCGTCAACCAGACCCGGCACTCGGCGCACCCGTCGAGGTGCCGCTGTGCCGCCGACCGTTCCGCGGCGGTCTCCTCGCCGTCCAACTGCGCCGACAGGACCTCCCGCCACTGCTCACACCCCATGTACGGGTAGTCGGTCCGGCCCCCGCTCCAGTTCCCGGGCACCCTGGCTGCCTGTGGAATACTCGCCGGACCATGACGCGCTACGGCCTGCTGATCCTGCCCTCGACCAACCGGGTGTACGCCCGCTCCGCCATCGACCTCACCCGGGCCGAGCTGGAGATCTTCGGCCGGTCGGCGCTCGATGGCCGGATCGGCGACGTGGACACGACGACGGTCGGCGGGGCCACGTACCTCACCTTCGCCGGCGACGGGTTGACCGAGCGCGACCTGGCCATGCTGGGCAACCTCTCCGCGGGGTACGCGCTGTTCGAGGTCGTCGGCGAGCTGCTGCGCCCGATCGAGTGGAGCCGGCTGGACCGCTACGACGACGACCTGATCACCATCCAGAAGTACGCGGGCAAGACCAACGAGCAGTTCACCAAGCTGCTGCTCAACGTCACCCTGCTCGCCTCGGACTGGGCCGGTGAGCTGACCACCCGGCGGTTCCGGGTGCTCGACCCGCTCTGCGGTCGCGGCACCACCCTCAACCAGGCGCTGATGTACGGCTTCGACGCCGCCGGGGTGGAGCGCGATCAGAAGGACGTCGAGGCCTACCGGGCGTTCATCACCACCTGGCTGAAGCAGAAGCGGATCAAGCATCGGGTGCTGGAGTCCGGGCCGGTGCGACGGGAGCGCAAGGTCGTCGGTCGCCGGGTGCGGATCGAGCTGGCGCCCACCCGCGAGGAGCACAAGGCCGGCCAGCTCCACCTGCTGGACGTGGTCAACGCCGACACCACCAGGGCCGCCGAGTTCTTCCGGCCGGAGACCTTCGACCTTGTCGTGGCGGACGCACCGTACGGCGTCCAGCACGGCAGCCGTACCGCCGAGCACGGGTTGACCCGGGACCCGCTGGCGTTGCTCGCGGACGCCGCGCCGGTCTGGGCCCGGTTGCTGCGCCCCGGCGGGGCGCTCGGCATCTCCTGGAACACCCACGTCGCAGGCCGGGACGACGCGGCGGCGGCGCTGGCCGCCGCCGGCCTGACTGTGGTCGACGCGGAGCCCTACCTGGCGCTGCGGCACCGGGTGGACCAGTCGATCATGCGCGACGTGCTGGTGGCCCGCCGGCCGGCCTGACCCGGCGCGCGCCTCCTCTCCTCTCCTTCCGCCCGCGCACGGGCGCTGCCGCACCCCGCCGTACCTGAGCGATTCGTGCCGCATTTCACCTGTTGAGGGTGCGGTTGTGAAAACCGCGTCAAGAAAAAGTCCACCGCCGTCATGGTCGCGTTATGGCCCCTGTCGTCGGGGAGGTGGTGGGGCTTTGATTGCCCGGCGCGACCGGGAGGCGGTCGCGACGAACCTTTCCGGTATGAGGAGTCAGCGTGTCTGACGTGGTGTTCGTGGTCCTGACGGTGGCGCTGTTCGCAGTGCTCGCCCTGGTCGTGCGGGCGGTGGAAAAGCTGTGAGTGCCGTCAACGCCGTGGGCCTGGTGCTCGCGATCGTCCTGGGCGCGTTCCTGGTGTTCGCCCTGTTGTTCCCGGAGCGCTTCTGATGACGATGACCACAGCAGGCGTCATCTTCGTGTTGGCGCTGGTGGCGGCCCTGGTCGCCGTCTACAAGCCGTTCGGCGACTACATGTTCCGGGCGGTCTCCGGCACCCGGCAGTCCCGGGTCGAGCGGGGGATCTTCCGCCTGGTCGGGGTCAACCCGGCCGCCGAGCAGACCTGGGGTGTGTACGCCCGCAGCGTGCTGGCGTTCTCCGCGGTCTCGATCCTGTTCCTTTACCTGTTCCAGCGGGTGCAGAACCACCTGTGGCTGTCGCTGGGTTTCGACCCGGTGGTGCCGCACGGCGCCTGGAACACTGCCGTCTCGTTCGTGACCAACACCAACTGGCAGTCGTACTCGGGTGAGTCGACGATGGGTCACCTGGTGCAGATGGCCGGCCTGGCGGTGCAGAACTTCGTCTCGGCGGCGGTCGGCATCGCGGTCGCGGTGGCGTTGGTACGGGGCTTCGCCCGCAGCCGCACCGGGCAGCTCGGCAACTTCTGGGTCGACCTGACCCGGATCACGCTGCGGATCCTGCTGCCGGTCGCGGTGCTCGGCGCCATCCTCCTGATGATCGGCGGAGCGGTGCAGAACCTCTCCGCCGGCACCGACGTGAGCACCCTGACCGGCGGCACCCAGACCATCACGGGTGGTCCGGTCGCCAGCCAGGAGGTGATCAAGGAGCTGGGCACCAACGGTGGCGGCTTCTACAACGTCAACAGCGCCCACCCGTTCGAGAACCCCACCTCGTGGACGAACTGGCTGGAGATCTTCCTGATCCTCCTGATCCCGTTCAGCCTGCCCCGGGTCTTCGGCCGGATGGTCGGACAGAACCGCCAGGGCTACGCCATCGCCGCGGTGATGGGCATCCTCGCGCTCGCCTCCGTGGCCATCACCAACGTCTTCGAGCTGGCCGGCCACGGCACGGTGCCGCAGGCGGTCGGCGCGGCGCTGGAGGGCAAGGAGGTGCGGTTCGACGTGTCGAACTCGGCCACCTTCGCCGCCGCCACCACGCTGACCTCGACCGGTGCGGTGAACTCGTTCCACGACTCGTACACCTCGCTCGGCGGCATGATGCCGATGGTCAACATGATGCTCGGCGAGGTCGCCCCGGGAGGCACCGGTTCCGGTCTCTACGGCCTGCTCATCCTCGCGGTGATCACCGTCTTCGTGGCCGGCCTGATGGTGGGCCGCACCCCGGCGTACCTGGGCAAGAAGATCGGCTCGCGGGAGATCAAGTTCGCCTCGCTCTACTTCCTGATCACGCCGATCCTGGTGCTGGTCGGTACGGCGGCCGCGTTCGCCACCGGCAACAACTCCACCGCGCTCAACGTCGGCCCGCACGCCCTCTCCGAGGTGCTGTACGCGTTCACCTCGGCCAGCAACAACAACGGCTCCGCGTTCGGCGGCATCACCGTCAACACCACCTGGTGGGACACCGCGCTCGGGTTGTGCATGCTGCTGGGCCGGTTCCTACCACTCATCTTCGTGCTCGCGTTGGCCGGCTCGCTGGCCCGCCAGGCACCCACCCCCGCGTCCGAGGGCACCCTGCCGACCCACCGACCGCTGTTCATCGGGATGGTCGTCGGCGTCACCGTGGTCCTCGTCGCGCTGACCTTCCTTCCCGCACTCGCGCTCGGCCCGCTGGCTGAGGGGCTGTGACCATCATGAGGAACGAGGACATGTCCGTCACCCCTGTGAAATCGGGGACCGGCGAGCAACCGACGCCCGGCACCCCGGCGACCCAGGGCAACCGGGTCGGTGGGGGTCTGCTCGACCCCCAGCAGCTGATCCGGTCCCTGCCGGACGCTGTGCGCAAACTCAACCCGGGCACGCTGTGGCGCAACCCGGTGATGCTGATCGTCGAGGTCGGCGCGGCCTTCACCACCGTCCTGGCGGTGACCGACCCGTCGGTGTTCGCCTGGGCGATCACCATCTGGCTCTGGCTGACCGTGCTCTTCGCCAACCTGGCCGAGGCGGTTGCCGAGGGCCGGGGCAAGGCCCAGGCCGCCACGCTGCGGCAGGCCAAGCGGGACACCATCGCCACCCGGCTGATCAACTGGACGCCGGGCGCCCGGGCGAACGCCTACTCCGACGAGGCGGTGCCCGCGCCGGAACTGCGCCAGGGCGACATCGTGCTGGTCGATGCGGGCGGGATCATCCCCGGTGACGGCGACATCGTCGAGGGCATCGCCAGCGTCGACGAGTCGGCAATCACCGGCGAGTCGGCCCCGGTCATCCGGGAGTCCGGCGGGGACCGCAGCGCGGTCACCGGCGGCACCAGGGTGCTCTCCGACCGGATCGTCGTGAAAATCACCCAGAAGCCGGGGGAGAGCTTCATCGACCGGATGATCGCCCTGGTCGAGGGGGCCAACCGGCAGAAGACGCCGAACGAGATCGCGCTGAACATCCTGCTCGCCGCGCTCACGATCATCTTCCTGCTGGCCGTGGTCACCCTTCAGCCGTTGGCCATCTTCTCCAAGGCGTACCAGGCGGCCGCGCCGGACAGCGGCGCGATCACCGACTCCGGTGTCACCGGGGTGGTGCTGATCTCGCTGCTCGTCTGCCTGATCCCCACCACCATCGGCGCCCTGCTCTCCGCCATCGGCATCGCCGGCATGGACCGACTGGTGCAGCGCAACGTGCTGGCCATGAGCGGCCGGGCCGTCGAGGCGGCCGGCGACGTCAACACCCTGCTGCTGGACAAGACCGGCACGATCACGCTGGGCAACCGGCAGGCCGCCGAGTTCGTACCGGTCGAGGGGGTGACGGCCGCAACGCTGGCCGACGCCGCGCAACTGTCCAGCCTGGCCGACGAGACCCCCGAGGGCCGTTCGGTGGTGGTGCTGGCGAAGAACGAGTTCGGGCTGCGCGAGCGCGAGCCCGGCGTGATGCCGCACGCCACCTTCGTACCGTTCACCGCCCAGACCCGGATGAGCGGCGTCGACCTGACGCCGGACGCCAGCGTGGACGGCGGCGCGGTCGGGACGGCGCGTCGGGTCCGCAAGGGCGCCGCCGCCGCGGTGATGAAGTGGGTCCGGGAGAACGGCGGGCACCCGACCGAGCAGGTCGGCGAGATCGTGGACGCGATCAGCGGCACCGGCGGCACTCCGCTGGTCGTCGCCGAGCAGGTCGACGGCGAGCCCGCCCGCGCGCTGGGCGTCATCCACCTCAAGGACGTCGTCAAGTCCGGTATGCGGGAGCGTTTCGACGAGATGCGTCGGATGGGCATCCGGACCGTGATGATCACCGGCGACAACCCGCGCACCGCGAAGGCGATCGCCGACGAGGCCGGGGTGGACGACTTCCTGGCCGAGGCGACGCCCGAGGACAAGCTCGCGCTGATCAAGCGGGAGCAGGAGGGTGGCCGGCTGGTCGCGATGACCGGTGACGGCACCAACGACGCGCCGGCGCTCGCCCAGGCCGACGTCGGGGTGGCGATGAACACCGGCACGTCGGCCGCCAAGGAGGCCGGCAACATGGTCGACCTCGACTCCGACCCGACCAAGCTGATCGAGATCGTGGAGATCGGCAAGCAGTTGCTGATCACCCGGGGCGCGCTGACCACGTTCAGCATCGCCAACGACATCGCGAAGTACTTCGCGATCATCCCGGCCATGTTCGCCGGCCTCTACCCGAGCCTGGACGCGCTGAACATCATGCGGCTGTCCAGCCCGGAGTCGGCGATCCTGTCCGCGGTCATCTTCAACGCCCTGGTGATCATCGCGCTGATCCCGCTCGCCCTGCGTGGCGTGCGGTACCGGCCGGCCGCCGCGTCGAAGCTGCTCAGCCGCAACCTGTTGCTGTACGGACTGGGCGGCATCATCGTGCCGTTCATCGGGATCAAGCTCATCGACCTGCTCATCCAGTTCATCCCGGGGATTTCGTGATGCGCCTACCCACCTGGCTCGCCCAACACCTCGCCGCCCTGCGCGCCCTGCTCGTCTTCACGGTGCTGCTCGGGCTGGTCTACCCGCTGGCTCTGGTCGCGGTCGGCCAGTTGCCCGGCCTCAACCACAAGGCCGACGGGTCGCTCATCGACGCCGGAGGCAAGACGGTCGGCAGCTCGCTGATCGGCCAGTCCTTCACCGACGGCGACGGCAACCCCGTCCCGCGGTACTTCCAGTCCCGCCCGTCGGCCGCTGGCGACGGCTACGACCCGACCGCCACCTCGGCCAGCAACCTGGGCCCGGAGAGCGTGGTCGACACCATCGCCACCGACCCGGAGGAGTCCAGCGAGAGCCTGCTCACCCAGGTCTGCGGGCGCAGCAAGGAGGTCGGCGAGCTCAACGGCGTCGACGGCGGGCGCCCGTTCTGCACCGCCGAAGGGGTGGGCGCGGTGCTCGCCGTCTTCCGTGCCGACGGTCTGACCGGCCCGGTCATCCGGGTGGTCAGCGTCAACCAGACCGCCCCGGCCACCCCGTTCGTCCCCTCGTACCAGGGGGTGCAGGTGGAGCTGGCCCAGCCCGGCGAGGACTACGTGGCCGCCGGTGGGGTGGTCACCCCGATCCGTGGCGACGCTTCCGCCGACCCGGCGGTGCCCGCCGACGCGGTCACCGCCAGCGCCAGCGGCCTCGACCCGCAGATCAGCCCGGCGTACGCCGAGCTGCAGGTGAACCGGGTCGCGCGTGAGCGCGGCGCGGACCCGGAGGCGGTCCGCCGGCTGGTGGCTGAGCACACCACCCGGCGGGCGCTCGGCTTCATGGGCGAACCGGGCGTCAACGTGCTGGAGCTCAACATCGCGCTCGACAAGCAGTTCCCCGCTCGCTGACCGCGTTGGGAAGGGCCCCTTCTTATCGCCAGGCGTTAAGAAGGGGCCCTTCCTTCTGATCGGAGAGGATGGTTTCGTGCCACGCGGAGAACTGCGCATCTATCTCGGAGCCGCCCCCGGCGTCGGCAAGACGTACGCGATGTTGGAGGAGGCCCAGCGGCGGGCCGCGCGCGGCACCGACGTGGTGATCGGCTTCGTGGAGACCCACGGCCGCCAGCGCACCGCGGCCATGCTCGGCGACCTGGAGCAGGTGCCCCGCCGCACGATGAACTACCGGGGCGCCGAGTTCACCGAGATGGACCTGGACGCGGTGCTGGCCCGCCGGCCGGAGATCGCGGTGGTCGACGAGCTGGCGCACACCAACGTGCCCGGCTCCCGGCACGACAAGCGCTGGCAGGACGTCCAGGAGCTGCTCGACGCGGGGATCGACGTGCTCTCCACGGTCAACGTGCAGCACCTGGAGTCGGTCAACGACGTCGTCGCCCAGATCACCGGCACCGTTCAGCGGGAGACCCTGCCGGATGAGATCGTCCGCGCCGCCGAGCAGGTCGAGCTGGTCGACATGACCCCCGAGGCGCTGCGCCGGCGGATGGCGCACGGCAACATCTACCGCCCCGACAAGATCGACGCCGCGCTGGGCAACTACTTCCGGGTCGGCAACCTCACCGCGCTGCGCGAGCTGGCGCTGCTCTGGCTGGCCGACAAGGTCGACGAGCAGCTCGACCGGTACCGCAGTCAGCAGGGCATCGAAACCACCTGGGAGGCCCGGGAACGCGTGGTGGTGGCGCTGACCGGCGGCCCGGAGGGCGAGACGCTGATCCGGCGGGCCGCCCGGGTCGCCGCCCGCAGCAAGGGCGCCGACCTGCTCGCCGTGCACGTGGCCCGCAGCGACGGCCTCGCCGGCGCCGACCCGGCGCAGCTGGCCCGGCAGCGGGTGCTGGTGGAGAGCCTCGGCGGCACCTACCACCAGGTACTCGGCACCGACGTGCCGGCCGCGCTGCTGGACTTCGCCCGCGGCGTGAACGCCACCCAGCTGGTGCTCGGCGCCAGCCGCCGGGGCCGCTTCGCGCAGCTGTTCGCCAGGGGCGTCGGCGTGACCACCACCGCGCTCTCCGGCTCGATCGACGTGCACCTGGTCACCCACACCGAGGCCGGCAGGGGACGCCGGGCGGGGGCCGTGCCGGCGGCGCTGTCCCGGCGCCGCCGGTTGCTCGGCTTCGCCCTGGCCGTGCTCGGCGTGCCGCTGCTCACCCTGCTGCTGAGGTCGCTGCCCGACCTGACTCTGACCAACGACATCCTGCTCTTCCTGGTGGCCGTGGTGGCGGTCGCCCTGGTCGGCGGGCTGTGGCCGGCCCTGGTCGCCGCGCTCGGCGGCTCGCTGCTGCTCAACTGGTTCTTCACCCCGCCGTACCGCACGCTGACCATCGCCGAGGCGGACAACCTGCTCGCCCTGGCCGTCTTCGTCGGCGTGGCGCTGGCGGTGAGCTGGATCGTCGACGTGGCGGCGCGGCGGACCCGCGAGGCGGCGCGGGCGGCCGCCGACGCGCAGACCCTCGCCGCCGTCGCCGGTGGTGTGCTGCGCGGCGAACGCCCGCTGCCCGCGCTGCTGGATCAGCTTCGGGAGACCTTCGGGCTGCGCGCCGTGAGCGTGCTGGAGCTGGCCGAGGAGGCCGGTGGTCGCCCGGAACGCGCCCGCGAGGAGCGCGCCTGGTGCGTGGTGGCCAGCGTCGGCGAGCGGCCGGCCTGCACGCCGGACGGCGGTGAGACGGCGGTGCCGGTGGACGAGCGGATCACCGTTGTGTTGAGTGGCCGGCGGCTGGAGGCGGCCGACCGGCGGATCGTCGAGGCGTTCGCCGCCCAGGCCGCCGTAGCGCTGCGCCAGGAACGGCTGGCCGAGGAGGCGGCCACCGCCCGGCCGCTGGCCGCGGCGGACCGGATGCGTACCGCGCTGCTCGCCGCGGTGAGCCACGACCTGCGTACGCCGCTGGCGTCGGCGAAGGCGGCCGTGACCAGCCTGCGCAGCCCCGACATCGAGTTCGACGAGCAGGACCGCGCGGAACTGCTGGAGACCGCCGAGGAGTCGCTGGACCGGCTCGCCCGGCTGGTCGGCAACCTGCTGGACATGAGCCGGCTCCAGGCCGGTGTCCTCGGCATCACGGCGAGCGCGATCGGCCTGGAGGACGCCGTACCCCGGGCGCTGGACGAACTCGGCCCACCCGCCGCCGCCGTCGTGACCGACATCCCGGCCGACCTGCCCGCGGCCACCGCCGATCCCGGCCTGCTGGAGCGGGTGCTGGTCAACGTCATCGCGAACGCGCTGCGGTACAGCCCGTCCGGGCAGCCGCCCACCGTGACCGCGAGCGCGCACGCCGGCCAGGTGGAACTGCGGATCATCGACCGTGGGCCGGGCATCCCGGAGGACCAGTGGGAGCACGTCTTCCTGCCGTTCCAGCGCCTCGGTGACCGGGACAACCAGACCGGCGTCGGCCTCGGGCTTGCCCTGTCCCGGGGTCTGGCCGAGGCGATGGGTGGCAGCATCAGCCCCGAGACCACCCCTGGCGGTGGGCTCACCATGGTGCTGCGGCTGCCCGCCGCCGCGCAGACCAGCTCGGAGGGGCCGCAGGAATGACGCGCATCCTGGTCGTCGACGACGAACCGCAGATCCTGCGGGCCCTGCGGATCAACCTGCGCGCCCGCCGGTACGACGTGGACGTCGCCGGCACCGGGGCGGCCGCGCTGAAGTCCGCCGCCAGCCACCCGCCCGACCTGGTGGTGCTCGACCTCGGGCTGCCCGACATCGACGGGGTCGAGGTGATTCGCGGGCTGCGGGGCTGGACCGCCGTACCCATCATCGTGCTCTCCGGGCGGGCCGGCAGCGAGGACAAGGTCGCGGCGCTCGACGCCGGCGCGGACGACTACGTCACCAAGCCGTTCGGGGTGGAGGAGCTGCTGGCCCGCATCCGCGCGGTGACCCGGCGGCTCGGCGCGTCAAGTGAGGCGGTACCCGCGCTGCGGATCGGCCAACACACCGTCGACCTCGCCGACCACTCCGTCCGGCGGGACGACGGCACCGAGGTGAAGCTGACCCCCATCCAGTGGAGTGTGCTGGAGAAGCTGCTGCGCCACCCCGGCAAGCTGGTCAGCCAGCGCCAGCTGCTCCAGGACGTGTGGGGGCCGGAGTACCAGAACGAGACCAACTACCTGCGGCAGTACCTGGCCCAGCTGCGGCGCAAGCTGGAGGACGACCCGGCCCGGCCCCGGCATCTCATCACCGAGCCCGGGATGGGCTACCGCTACCGCCCCTGACCGGCGCCCGATCCGGTGCCGACCGGGACCGGGTCGATCATGTCGCGTGGGCCGACAAGGGTGGCTGGTCCCCGGGCCGGCACGGTCGGAGCTGCCCGATCGCCGATGCTCGGGTCCAGCGGCGGCGCCACCAGCAGCGGGTCGACCTGGATCCGGTCGATGCCGAGCGGACGCAGCATGCCGCGCAGCGCCGACTCGCAGAGCTCCTGCCACGGCTGATCGGCGCCCATCGCGGTGACCAGCAACTCGGACCGGGTGAAGGCGATGCCCACCCGCTGACCCTGCGGTGACCGGCCGGTTCGCACCGTCCGCACCATCCGTCCCGGCAGATCCCGCACCGGAACGGCATAGATTATCGGGGCCTCGTCCATGGTCGGGGCGATCCTTTCCGTTCGTGCCGTCGCTCTGGCGACGGTCATCGGCTGAAACGTTCGAGGTCGCGGGCGAAGCGGCGGATCGTCGCGGCCCGCGCCCAGGCCGGCGCGGGGACCGCGATGACCGGCACGGCGGCCCGTTCCACGCAGTACCGGGTGACGTGCCCGCGCGACCGGCCCAACCGTCCCCGTTCTGGGCTGCCGAGGACGAGCAGGTCGGACTCCCGGTGCGCGTGGTCGACCAGCACCTGCCCGGCGTACCCCTGTGCCGCCACCAGTCGCACGGCCACGTCCCGGGGCATGCCGCCCAGTGCGGTGTCGAAGACGGTCCGCAGGTATGCCAGGGCCGCCCGGTCGCACTCGTCCTGCCAGCGCCAGGTCAGCGTGCCGGGCCGCCACGTCGGGGCGAAGACCCACGCCCGCACCGCGTCCAGCTGAGTGCCGTCGCGGCGGGCCAGCTGCACCGCGCGGCGCAGCGCCTGCATCCCGGCGAACGACCTGTCGACGCCCACCACGATCCGCGGGGCGATGGCTGTGCGGCTCATGCTGCGGGCACCGCCCAGGCCGGAGCGTCGCGTACGACGCGCGGGTCCGCCGGCGTGGCCAGGTCGAGCGCGCGGAGGATGAAATGCGCCACCACGACCTCCACCCCGGCGCGACGTCGCAGGTCGGCCACGGCCCGGTGCAGCACGGTGATGCTGTCGGCGGAGAGCCGCACCACGGCGTCCACGTCGGCCGCGATCCACCACGCGGCGACCACGCACGGCTCGTGCCGCAGGTACTCCACCAGGTGACTGCCGGGCGCGGACGAGCCGAGTCGGACGCTGACCAGCGCCTCGTGCCGACGTTCGGGCTCGTCCGACCCGGTCGTGCGAGGTTCCGCCAGCGGGCCGGGGCGGTCGTCACGTGGTGTGCCGTCCCGGGCCGACGGTGTCTCGGTGCCGGCCGGCAGGTGTCCCCGTTCCCAGCGCCTCATCCGCCAAGGGCTCATGGACCCATCGTCACCAGTCGGCGACGGCGGACCGCCCGTCGATACGCCGTTCTGACGGGCCACCGCCAATCCTTGACGCCCTGTTCACGCCGACTGCCGGTGGGGCGACCTGACCTGACGGGTAGCGTTCCTGACGGACCGACGGTGGGCGTACGAGGAGGACCCGGTGCAGACGACGACGGTGGACATCCCGACCGGCGAAGGGGTGGCGGACGCCTGCCTCACCCGGCCGGACGGGGGCGGCCCGTTCCCGGCGGTGCTGCTCTTCCAGGACGCGTTCGGCCCGCGCCCGCGCCTGGTGGAGATGGCGGAGCGGATCGCCGCCCGGGGCTACCTGGTGCTGACGCCCCACCTGTTCCACCGTGCCGGCCGCGCGCCGCTGTTCGACCTGTCCCGCCTCGGCGAGGCGGACCAGCGCGGCGCGATCTTGGAGAAGATCATGCCGCTGGTCAGGGGGTTGACCGCCGACGTGATCAGCCGGGACACGGCGGCCTACCTCGACTTCCTGGCGGCCCGGGACGACGTGCGGCCCGGCCCCGTGGCGGTCACCGGCTACTGCATGGGCGGCACGAACGCGCTGCGGGCCATCGAGGCGCACCCGGACCGGATCGCCGCGGCGGCGAGCTTCCACGGCGGACGGATCGTCACCGACGCGCCGGACAGCCCCCACCTGGGCGTCGGTTCGATCACCGGCGAGGTGTACTTCGGGCACGCCGACGAGGATCAGTCGATGACGCCCGAGCAGATCGCGACGCTGGAGAAGGCGCTCGACGCGGCCGGCGTCCGGTACCGCTCCGAGGTGTACGCGGGCGCGCACCACGGCTACACCATGGCGGACAGCGCCGCGTACGACGAGCCGGCCACCGAGCGGCACTGGGTGGCCCTGTTCGACCTGCTGGACCGGGCGCTGCCGATCGGCTGACCCGGTCAGCGGAGCAGGAGCACCGGCCCGGCGTCGATCCGGGTGCGGAACAGCGCGTACGGCCGGCGCCGCAGGTCCTGCCCCCGCTGGTACTGCGGTTGCCGATGCAGCTGGTTGGCGGTCACGTAGAGGTACCCGTCGCCGGCCACCGACATGGTGTCCGGCCAGAGCAGTCGAGGGTCGTGGACCACGGTCTCGTACTCGCCGTCCGGCCGCCGGCGCAGCACCGCGTTGTGCTCGTACGAGGTCAGGTAGAGCCGCCCGGCGTCGTCGGTCTCCAGCCCGTCCGACGCGGTGCCCTTGTCACCCTCGTCGACCACGGTCGCCGCGACCGCCTCCTGGGTGACCCCGGGGTCGGCCAGGGCCTCGGTGGACACGCTGTACCAGCGCCGGGACGCCAGTGGGCAGTAGTGCAGCCGGGTGCCGTCGGCCGAGATGGCGATGCCGTCGGCGCCCATGCCCACCGCGTTCGGCGGCCCGTCCGCCGGCCGCTCGAGGAAGGGCCGGCCCTCGACCACCGGGCGGAACGTCGTCAGCGGCTCCGCTTTGGTGGACGGGTGGTCGTGCAGCCGTCGCCAGGAGGCCCCACTGGCCAGGTCCACCACGATGATCCCGTTCGGCCCGGTGCTCGCCGAGTCGGTGATGTACGCGACCCCCGACTCGCCCCGCCGCAGATCGAATCGAACGTCGTTGAGGTACGTCGTGGGCAGCGCCACGTCCGGCGGGAACGTGATCACCTGGGCCACCCGGTCGGTGTCCAGGTCGATCCGGACCATTTTCGGCCCGCCCGGCTTCGTCGGCTGGAACATCGGGCTGCCGGTGTCCAGCACCCAGAGTCGGTCGGCCGGGTCCACCACGATGCTCTGCACCGAGACGAACGCGCCCGCGTCGTCATCCCCCGACGGGTCGTTCCACGGCTGGTCGGGGTAGGGCGCCTCCCGGCCGTCGCGCAGCTCGACGACGGTGGCCGGCACCTCGTCGCCCCACTTGGGGAAGTTGACGAAGATCCGGCCCCGGTGCGAGACGCTCACGCCGGTCGGCATCGGGCCGGTGAAGGTGTGCACCAGCTCCAGCTCGCCGAGCGGCTCGTCGCCGACCGGCCCGTTCATGACGCCCGCCGCGCGGATCTCATCGCCTCGCCCCCTGCCGGTCGGTCGGGCCCACGCCGACCGAGGGTGGTCATTCCCGCCCCGGCGTCCGATATGCCTCCGGTCAGCCGTCGCCCGGCGTGGCGGCGAGCGCGGTGGGCAGGCCGGGGACCGGGACGTCGACCGCGAGCAGCGCGCCGTCCAGTGGTCCGGCCGGCGCGAGCCCGTACCGGGCGGTGCCGATGAAGAGCCGGCGCAGGTCGGGGCCGCCCAGGCAGATGCCGGCCGGCTGGCTCGCCGGGAGTCGGATCTCCCGGTCCAGCGTGCCGTCCGGTCGGTAGCGGCGCACCGCCGAGCCGCCCCACAGCGCGACCCAGAGGTGACCCGCCGCGTCGACCGTCATCCCGTCCGGGCCGCCTTCGGAGGTGGTCAGCCGCAGGAACGGCTCCCGCCCGTGCAGGGCACCGGTGTCCGGGTCGACGCTGAACCGGTCGACTTCGCCGCGCGGCGAGTCGGCCAGGTACATGGTGGTGCCGGCGGCGTCGAAGGCCGGACCGTTCGGCACCGTCAACCCGGTGACGGCCGGCACCGGCGCCGCGCCGGGAGCCAGCCGGTACAGCGTGCCCCCACCGGGCACCCCGGCGTACGTCATGCTGCCCGCCCAGAACCGGCCGTGCGGGTCGGCGACCGCGTCGTTCATCCGGGCCGGCTCGGGCCCGCCGGCGACCAGGTCGGCGACCGGCCGGGGGTCACCGGTGGCGGGCAGCAGCGCGACGCCGGTGCCGGCGGCGGCGAGCCAGGCGCCGGGGCTGCCGGCCACCGGGGCGACCGCGCCCAGTGGGACGTCCAGCCGGCGCAGCTCCCGCAGCGGGCCCGGCCGGTCGCCGTCGGTCTCCAGCAGCCGCCCGGCCAGCAGGTCGACCAGGACCAGGCGGCCGGCCACCCAGCGCAGCCCCTCGCCCAGCTCCAACCGGTCCGTGCTCCACGCGGTCGGTTCGGTCAGCTCCATCTCGCTCCTCCAACGAATCTTCTCCGGCGGTCGGCCGTACCGGCGCTCAACGCACGGTGCCGCCGGGCCCGTGGTCGAGCAGCGCCAGCTCGGCCCGGTCGGGCAGGCCCTCCCAGTCACCCCGGGTGGCCACCGCGAACGCGCCGGTGGTGACCGCCCGGTCCAGCCGGGCCGGTGCGTCGGCCCCGTCCAGCCAGGCGGAGAGCAGCCCGGCCACGAAGGCGTCGCCGGCGCCGACGGTGTCCACCACCGGCACCACGCGGGCGGGGCGGTGCACGGTGCCGAGCGCACTGTGGCTGGTGGCCCCGTCGGCGCCGTGCTTCACCACGACCTCGGTCACGCCGGCCGCCCGGAGCGCCGCGACCGGGTCGGCGGCGTCGGTCAGCACGGCCAGTTCGTCGTCGGAGGCGACCACCAGGTCGATCGAGGGCAGCAGCGGCCGTAGCGCGGCGGCGGCCTCGGCGATGGACCAGAGCCGGTGCCGGTGGTTGACGTCCAGGCAGACGGTGCTGCCCGCCGCGCGGGCGAGCCGCACGGCCGCCACGACGGCCTGGTACGGCTCGGCGCCCAGCGCGCAGGTGATGCCGGTGACGTGCAGCAGCCGGGGCGGTGGCCGGGGCGGGTCGAAGGCGGGGGTGACGTCGGCGGGGCGCAGCCGGGAACCGGCCGACCCGGTGCGGTGGTAGGTGACCCGGTTGATGTCGGCGACCCGGGACTCGAAGAGGATCAGCCCGGTGGGGGCCGTCGGGTCCACCCGGGACCAGGTCAGGTCGACGCCCTCGGCGCGCAGTGTGCGGCGGACCAGCTCGCCGGGCTCGTCGGCGCCGGTGACCCCGACCCAGGCGGCCCGGTGGCCGAGCCGGGCCAGGCCGATGGCCACGGTCGACTCGGACCCGGCGACCGAGATCCCGGCGGTGCCACCCAGCCGCAGGGGGCCGGTGGCGCGGAAGGCCGCCATCGTCTCGCCGAGGGTGAGCAGGTCGGTCACGCTCGGACCGCAGCCAGGAAGACGGCGGCGCGCTCGCGCAGCGCCGCCGGGTCGCCGCCGCGGACGGCGTCGCCGAGCAGCAGGGAGCCGACGCCGACCGCGACGGCCCCCCGGTCGAGGTAGCGCCGCGCGCCGTCGGCGTCAACCCCGCCGACCGGCACGAACGCGATGCCGGGGAACGGGTCGCGCAGCGCGCCGAGGTAGTCGGGCCCGCCCAGCGAGGCCGCCGGGAAGAGCTTGATCGCGGTGGCTCCGCCGCTGCTGGCCTGCACCACCTCGCTGGGGGTGAGCGCGCCGGCCAGCACCGGCAGTCCGAGCCGGCCGCCCTCGGCGAGGCTCGGCGCCAACGCCGGGGTGACCAGGAAGCCGGCGCCGGCGTCGGCCGCCGCGCGGGCGTCCTCGGCGCTAAGCACGGTGCCCGCGCCCAGGGCGAAGTCCGGCCCGAGGGCGGCTCGGGCCCGCCGGATGGTGCCGAGCGCGTCGGCCCCGGTCAGCGAGACCTCGACCAGCGCGACGCCGCTCTCGGCCAGGGTGAGCACCCCCGACAGCGCGGCGGCCGGGTCGGGGCCGCGGACGATGGCCAGCAGTCGGTGGGTACGCAGTTCGTCGAGCAGGTTCATCGCGGGCGTCCTTACCGGAAGCGGTGGGCGGAGAGGGTGAGCCGCCAGGCGACCTCACCGGCGGGCGGAACGACCGCCGCGTCGGACGGACCGGCATCGGCCAGGTCGAAGGCGGCGCCGAGCATCGGTTCGACACCGATGCTGCGGTAGGGCGTGGTGGCGGGCCAGCCGCCCAGGTTGCGCCAGAGCGCGGTGCTGCGGGGTTGGTCGGCGCACTCCAGCTCCAGGGTCAGCCGGTCGGCGCCGTCGGTCACCTGAACCCGGGGGCAGTCGAGTAGCACCGCACCGAGCGCGGTGCCGTCGTCCGGGCCGAGGGTGTCCAGCGCCAGCCCGGCCGGCGCGGGCCAGGGCCCGGTCAGCCAGGGGCTGCCGGCGGGCCAGGTGCCCGGGGACAGCAGAGCGGCGGCCTCCGGGTGCAGCCGGGTCGGAGTGCCGGCCGGCGCGTCGAGACGGGCCTCGGGGGAGAGGTCGAGCAGGGCGTGCGCCGCCCACACGAACCGGTGGCCGGGCTCAGCGGCCAGCCGGTAGTCGGCCACCACCACGCCGTCCCGGTCGGTGATCCGGCGGGTCAACGTGAACGTGGGGCGTTCGATGACCACCGTTCCGGGACCGGCTGTCCGCCACGGCCGGGACCACACCTCGCCGTGGTCGGGCCGGCCGCGCACGGTGGGCAGGCACTCCTCCAGCCCGCCGGCGTCGATGAACGCGGCGTCGGGGCGTACCTCGTGCCGGCCGGTTTCCGGCCCCCGCCAGAGCCACTCCCGGCCGCCGCCGCGCAGGCTGGTCCACCGGCCGCCTCGTGCCGCGTCGTACGCCACCCGCAGCGGCACCGGCGCGGGCCCGGCACCCCCGGTCACCATTCGGCGAACGACCCGTCGCGGTGCTGCCAGACCGGGTTCCGCCAGGCGTGTGGGGTACGCGCGGCCTGCCGCACCGCCGCCTCGTCCACCGTGATGCCCAGACCGGGCCGGTCCAACCGGCCGATGTGCCCGTCCACGAACCGGAACGGCTCCGGGTCGACCAGGTAGTCCAGCAGCTCGGAGCCGGAGTGGTAGTGGATGCCGATGCTCTGCTCCTGGATCAGGAAATTCGGCGTCGCGAAGGCCACCTGGAGGCTGGCCGCCAGGGAGATCGGGCCGAGCGGGCAGTGCGGGGCCAGCAACGCGCCGTACGTCTCGGCCAGCGCGGCGATCCGGCGCACCTCGGAGATCCCGCCGGCGTGTGACAGGTCCGGCTGGACCACGGCGACCCCGGCCTGCAACGGGCCGAGGAACTCGGAGCGGCCGTAGAGCCGTTCCCCGGTGGCCACCGGGATCGGCGTACCGGCGACGATGTCGCGCAGGTGGTGGGCCTGGTCGGGCAGGACCGGTTCCTCCACGAAGAACGGACGCAGGGGGGCCAGCTCGGGCAGGATCCGGCGAATCGCGGCCAGCCCGGCCCGGCCGTGGAAGTCCAGTGCGATGTCCCGGTCGGGGCCGAGCACCTCCCGGGCTGCGGCGACCCGGCCGATCACCGCGTCCACCTCGGCGGAGGTGGGGATGGCAGACAGTCTCCCGCAGGCGTTCATCTTGACCCCGGTGAGACCGGCGGCGGCCTGCGCGGCGGCGGCGTCGGCCACCTCGTCGGGCTCGTCCCCGCCGATCCAGGAGTAGATGCGCACCCGGTCCCGGACGGCCCCACCGAGCAGGGCGTGCACCGGTGCGCCGTACGCCTGCCCGGCGATGTCCCAGAGCGCCTGGTCGAGGCCGGCGACCGCGCTGGAGAGGATCGGGCCGCCGCGGTAGAAGCCGCCCTTGGTGAGCACCTGCCAGTGCTGCTCGATCCGGAGTGGATCCTCGCCGATCAGGTATTCGGAGAGCACCTCGACCGCGCTGCGCACCACCTCGGCGCGCCCCTCGACCACGGGCTCACCCCACCCGACCAGCCCGTCGTCGGTCTCCACCCGGCAGAACAACCACCGTGGCGCGACCAGGAAGGTCTCGATCCGCTCGATCTTCACTGACTGCCCCTCTGTCCCCGTGCCTTCTCGACGTCGCGGACAGCCTTGTCCAGCAACTCACGCATGGCGGTCTCGGTCGCCGTCTCGTCGCGTGCCCGCAGCGCGTCGACCACGGCGCGGTGGCTGGGCACCGGGTCGTCGTGCGGCGCGCCGCCGTGCACCAGCCGGTCCCGCTCGGCGAGCCCGGTCTCCATCACCACCTCCATGCGCTCCAGCAGCTCGTTGTGGGTGGCGGCGAGCAGCGCGCGGTGGAAGGAGAGGTCCGCGGCGACGGCGGCGGCGGGGTCGCCGTTGGCCTCGGCCATCTCGACCAGCGCCCGGTCGAGCGCGGCGATGTCGTCCTCGGTGGCCCGGGTGGCGGCCAGCCGCGCGGCGGCCGGCTCGATGATGGCGCGGACCTCGTGCAGCTGGTCGAGCAGGCGCTCGTGGGGGCCTTCGGCGAACTGCCAGCGGATCACGTCACCGTCGAGCAGGTTCCAGTCCGCCCGCGGCCGGACGAACGTGCCGCGCTTCTGCCGGGCGTCGACGATGCCCTTGGCCGAGAGAACCTTCAGCGCCTCGCGCAGCGCCGTCAGGCTGACGTCGAACTCCTCCTGCAGCGCGACGATGTTCAGGGTCGCCCCGGCGGGGATCTCACCGGTGAGGATGCGGCGGGCGATGGCTTCGACGGTCTGCCCGTGGACGCCGCGGCGTGCGTACTGTGCCAATGCTCTCCTGGCCTTCTCGCTGGTCGGTATCGATCTCTCAGGCCGAGGCTTTCACCGCGGTCCAGCCACCGTCCACCACCAGGCTCGCGCCGGTGACGTAGGCGGCGTCCGGTGAGGCGAGGAAGGCCACCGTCGCGGCCACCTCGTCCGGCGTGCCGAACCGCTTCGCCACGGTCTCCGCGACGCTGCGTCGACGGTCCTCTTCGGACACTTCGGCCCAGGCGTCGGTGAGGATCGGCCCGGGGAGCACGGTGTTGACCCGCACCTGTGGGCCGTACTCCACGGCGAGCTGGCGGCCGAGCGCGACGAGGCCGCCCTTGGCCGCGGCGTACGCGGGTCGCCCGGGCAGCCCGACCAGCGCGTGCACCGAGGAGATCAGCACCACCGAGCCCGCGCGTGCCCGCAGATCGTCCAGACAGGCGCGTACGCCGAGGAACGAGCCGGTGAGGCTGACCCCGAGCTGGTGGTCCCAGGACTGTCGGCTGGTCTCGTGTGCCGGGGCGACCTGCACGGCGTACGCGGTGCTGACCAGGATGTCCACCGGGCCGAGGCTGCCGTGCACCGCCGCCACGGCGGCCGACCAGTCGGCCTCATCGCTGACATCGCCCATTACGGACAGTGCTCGGTCGCCCCGGGCGGTTAGCTCGCCGGCCAGCGGGGTCGAGTCGGCCACGTCGAGCAGCGCGACTGCCGCTCCCTCGGCGGCGAGTCGTCGGGCGATGGCTGCGCCGATCCCGCCCATCGCGCCGGTGACCAGCGCGTTCTTACCCTCAAGCCGGCGCATAAGCTGATCCACCTGACCCTCGCCTTGGTCTCATCTAATCATTAATTACGAAGATATCTTGACAGCCGCCGAGGGTCGATGCAACCTTCTGGTCACACCATTCACATGGCCGACACATTGCGCCGTGACGCTACGTGTCGTAGAGGAAGGACACCCCCGTGAGCGACTTCGACCCCGGTCGCCGGCGATTCCTTGGCCACCTCGGGCTCGCCGGCCTGGGCGCCCTCGGCGCCAGCTCGTTCCTCAGCGCGTGCGCCAGCTCCGCGAGCGGGCCGACGGCGGGCAACGGCTCCGGCGCGGTCACCATCCAGTCCAACCTCTCCTCGCCGCAGGCCAAGGCGGCGATGGAGAAGCTGATCGCGAACTTCAACGCGCAGGGCAAGGGCACGGCGAGCCTCAACACGATCGCCTCGGAGACCTTCCGGACCCAGCTGCCGACGTACCTGACCTCGGCCAACCCGCCGGACCTCTACACCTGGTACGCGGGCTCGGTCGCCAACGACTACGCCAGCCGCAACCTCCTGCTGGACGTCTCCGACGTCTGGAAGTCGCTGGGCGACTACCCCCAGTCGCTACGCACCCTCTCCACCGACGCCAGCGGCAAGCAGGTCTTCGTGCCGATGAACAACTACTGGTGGGGCTTCTTCTACCGCAAGTCCAACTTCGCCAAGTGGGGCGTGCGGGAGCCGAAGACCTGGACCGAGTTCCTGGCGCTGTGCGAGACGCTGAAGAGCAAGGGCATCCCGCCCATCGGCATCGGTCTCGGCGACACCCCGTGGGTGGCGTCCGCCTGGTTCGACTACCTCAACATCCGGATCAACGGCGCCCCGTTCCACCGCGAACTGCTCGCCGGCAAGCAGCGCTTCGACGACCCCAGGGTCAAGGCTGTCTTCACCCGCTGGCGCGAGGCCCTGCCCTACTTCGACCCCAAGGGCAAGGCCTACCCGTTCCAGGAGGCGACCACTGCCCTGCTGGCCGGCAAGACCGGCATGTTCCTGATCGGCACCTTCTTCGCCGACGCGGCGCCCAAGGATGCTCTCGGCGACCTGGACTTCTTCCAGTTCCCGATCATCGACCCGGCGGTGCCGGTGGCCGAGGAGGCCCCGACCGACGGCTTCTTCGCCAGCGCCAAGACCGCCAACTCCACCGGCACCAAGGCTCTGCTCACCTACCTGGCCGGCGTCGAGGCGCAGGAGGCGTACGTCAAGGCCAGCTCCGGAATCGTGCTGCCGGCCAACCCGAAGGCCAAGGCGTCCGACTCGCCGCTCGTGGTCAAGGGCAAGGCGATGCTCGACGGCGCCAAGGAGCTGACCCAGTTCTTCAACCGCGACTCCAGCGACGCGCTCCAGCCGACCGCGGACACCGCGCTGACCAAGTTCATGGACAAGCCGGACCAGATCGACGCGATCCTGCGGGAGTGGCAGAGCGGCGCCGAGAAGGTCTTCAAGGGCTGACGTGACAGCAACGATCTCCACGACTTCGGTCACCCCCACCCGGCGGCGGCGACGGTCGGCTCGACTGTCGCCGCTGCTGGTGGCGTTCGTCCTCGTACCGTTCCTGGTCGAGAGCGTCTGGGTCTTCTGGCCGGCGATCCAGGGCTTCTGGTTCTCCCTCACCCGCTGGGACGGCATGTCGCCGCCCACCTTCGTCGGCGTCGACAACTACGTGGAGATGGCCGGCGACGCCACCTTCCGGGGCGCGCTGCTCAACACGGTGATCTGGCTGGTCCTCTTCGGCGGCCTCTCCGTGCTGGGCGGCTTCGGCATGGCGCTGGTCCTGCAACGGGAACGGCGCGGGGTCGGCTTCTACCGGGCCGCGCTGTTCACCCCGGTGGTCTTCTCGCTAGTGGTGACCGCGCTGGTCTGGCGGGTCTTCTACCAACCCGACGGGCTGCTCGACTCGTTCCTGCGATCGGTCGGCCTGGAGCAGCTGATCCGACCCTGGCTCGCCGACCCGCAGACCGCGCTGTACGCGGTGATCCTGCCCGCGCTGTGGCGGCAGATCGGGTACGTGATGGTGCTGTTCCTGGCCGGGCTGAAGGCGATCGACCCGGCGCTGCACGAGGCGGCCCGGATGGACGGCGCCAACGCCTGGCAGCGGCTGCGGCACGTGACCATCCCCCAGCTCAAGGGGGTCAACGCCGTCGTGCTCTCGGTCATCGTGATCGACTCGCTGCGGTCGTTCGACATCGTCTGGTCGCTGACCAAGGGCGGGCCGTACCACTCGTCGGAGCTGCTCAGCACCTACATGTACTCGACCGCGTTCCAGAGCCTGCGCCTGGGCTACGCCTCCGCGATCGCCGTCGTGATCTTCGTGCTGGCGCTGGCGGTCATCCTTGGCTACCTGATCCGCGCGTTCCGGGAGGAAGCGTGATGAACAAGCTCCGCACCGGGGCCTTCCACACCGGCATGATTCTGCTCTCGCTGCTCTGGCTGGGCCCGGTGCTCTGGGTCGTGGTGATGTCCACCCGGTCGTTCGACGACATCGCCGCGCACGGGGTCGGCAGCCTGCCCCGCTCGTTCACCCTGGACA
Organism: Micromonospora sp. NPDC005087; assembly: GCF_042872965.1. NCBI lineage: Bacteria > Bacillati > Actinomycetota > Actinomycetes > Micromonosporales > Micromonosporaceae > Micromonospora > Micromonospora sp. NPDC005087. Next base: position 187,543 of record NZ_JBIALB010000002.1, read on the forward strand.
CCTACCGGCAGGCGTGGACCGACGGCGGCGAGCTGCGCGCGCTCATCAACAGCATGCTGGTCACCATCCCGTCGGTGGCGCTGAGCCTGGGGCTGGCCGCGATGGCCGCGTTCGCGCTGAGCCGCTTCCGGATCCCCGGCCGCCGGACCATCCTGCTGCTGATGCTCGCCGGCAACCTCCTGCCACCGCAGATCCTGCTCATCCCGGTGGCCAAGTTCAGCGAGCTGACCGGCCTGTACGACACGCTGTGGGCGCTGATCGCGGTGCAGGTCGGCTTCGGGCTCGGCTTCTACACCTTCGTCCTGCACGGCTTCATGCGGGACCTGCCGGGTGAGATCCAGGAGGCGGCCACGATCGACGGTGCCGGCACGGCGCAGATCTTCACCCGGGTGATGCTGCCGCTGACCAGGCCCGCGCTGGCCGCGCTCGGGGCGCTCTCCTTCACCTGGATCTTCAACGACCTGCTCTGGGCGATCACCGTGCTGCGCACCGACGACAACATGCCGGTCACCCCGGCACTGCTCGGCCTCCAGGGTCAGTTCGTCTCGTCCTGGAACGTCATCGCCGCCGGCACGGTCATCGCGGCCGTACCCACCGTCGCGGTCTTCCTGCGCTTCCAGCGGCACTTCGTCTCCGGCCTGGCGCTCGGGGCGGTCAAGTGACCGCCCCCGCGCCGGGCGGGCAGCGCTGGACGCTGCGCGGCGCGCACACCGAGTACACCGTGACCGTGCCGGCGCACGGCCGCTGGCTGGAGCTTGTCGCGTGGGGTCCGCACGGCGTCTCCGACGGCCCGTCCCCGGTCGCCTACGACGGCCCGGTGCCGTTCCTCACCGCCGGGGACGCCGCCCCGATCGAGTACGCGACCGACGCCGACCGGCCGTTCACCGGCGCCGACCTGGTGGTGGAGACGGCCAGCGGGGAGCGCCGGGTGGGCTTCGGCCACACCGACGTGCGGGTCGACGCCGACCAGCGGGAGCTGGCGGTCGGTTTCGCCGACCCGGTGACCGGGCTACGGGTCACCGTGCACTACCGGGTGCCCGCCGGCACCGACGTGGTGCAGCGGTGGGTCGAGCTGACCAACGAGGGCAGCGGTCCGCTGCGGGTCGTGCGGGCCGGGTCGGCCGGGTTCTGTGTGCCGACGCCGCACGGCGCGCTGCTCAGCCACCAGTGGGGGCAGTGGGCGCAGGAGTTCCAGCTCTCCCACGTCGAGCTGGGCCACGGCACGTTCACCATCGGCAGCTCGCAGGGCGTACCCGGGCACCTGCACGTTCCCTGGCTGGCCGTGCGGGACACCGCCGAGCCGGCCGGCCCCACCTGGGGGACGGCGCTGGCCTGGACCGGCTCGTGGGAGATCAGCGCCGAGCGGGACACCGGTGGCCTGACCCGGGTCCGCGCCGGCCGCCAGTTGGTCGACGGCCCGCTGGAGCTGGCCCCCGGCGACCGGCTGACCCTGCCGATGGTTACCGGGGCGTACAGCCCGGACGGCCTGGACGGCCTGGCCCGGGTCTGGCACACCCACCAGCGGCTGCTCGCCGGGGAGCGGCTGACGCCGCGCCCGGTGCTCTACAACTCGTGGGAGGCCACCTACTTCGCGGTCGAGGCGAAGAGCCAGTTGGCGCTCGCCGAGATCGCCGCCGAGCTGGGCGTGGAGACGTTCGTGGTGGACGACGGCTGGTTCGTCGGCCGCGACGACGACACCACCGGGCTGGGCGACTGGACGCCGGATCCGGCGAAGTTCCCGGCCGGGTTCGACGCGTTCATCGCCGACGTCCGCGCGCTCGGGCTGAACTTCGGGCTCTGGGTCGAGCCGGAGTGCGTCAACCCACGGTCCCGGCTCTACGCCGAGCACCCGGAGTGGGTCTACTCCGTCCACGGCCGTCCGCTCACCCCCGTACGCAACCAGTACCTGCTCGACCTGGGCCGGCCGGAGGTCGCCGAGTTCGTCCACTCCACCGTGGACGGTCTGCTCCGCCGGTACGAGATCGACTACCTGAAGTGGGACTTCAACCGGCCGCGTACCGAGCCGGGGCGCCCGGGCGGGGTCGGCCCGCTCGACCTGGACGGCGCGCACGTGACCAACCTGCACCGGATCTACGAGCGGTTGCGCCGGAACCACCCCGGCGTGCTGATCGAGGCGTGTGCCGGCGGGGGCGCGCGGACCGACCTGGCGATGGCCGCCCGCGCCGACGTGTTCTGGCCCAGCGACAACACCGGCCCGCTGGACCGGCTGGCCATCCAGTACGGCTTCCTGCACGCCAACGCCCCGCACCTGCTCAGCTCCTGGGTCACCGACGCGCCCGGCCTCTTCGATCCGCGTCCGCGCTCGCTGGCGTTCCGGTTCGTGCTCGCGATGGCCGGCGTGCTCGGCATCGGCGCGGACATCCGGGCCTGGAGCGCCGCCGAGCGGGCCGAGGCGGCCGGCTGGATCGCCCGGTACAAGGAGATCCGGGACGTCGTCACGTACGGCGAGGCGCACCTGATCGGCGGCCCCGACCAGGCTCGCTGTGCGGTGCAGTACACCGCGCCGGACGAGCGCCGGGTGGTCGTGCTGGCCTGGCACACCGGCCGGCTCGACGGCGCTGGCCTGCTCCCGTCCCGCCCGGTCCGGCTGCCATTGCGGGGCCTCGGCCCGGCCGCCCACTACCGGCACGGCGACAAGCACTACTCCGGCAGCCACCTCAGCTCGGTCGGCCTGCCGGTGCACTGGAGCGCGACCCACGACGCCGACCTCATCGTGCTGCGCCGCGACTGAGGCCGGGGCACCACCGCACCCCACCCCCGAGGGACAGGAGTACCCCCCATGCGCCTGATCCGACCGCTGACCGTCGCCCTGGCCGTGCTCGGCCTGGGCCTGGTCGGCCCACTGCCGGCCACGGCCGGCCCACCGCACAGCGATCCGTCCCCGGCCCACGGCCACGGCCGGCCCGGCCACGCCCCCGCCGCCACCGGCGCCGAGGACCAGGGCGCCCCGACCTTCTTCAACAGCGGGCTGGCCCCGACGCCCTACCAGGGCTGGAACACCTACTTCGGCCTCGGTGGCGATCCCACCGAGGCCGAGGTCCGATCGGTCACCGACTTCATGGTCAGCAGCGGCCTGCGGGACGCCGGCTACACCTACGTCTGGATCGACGGCAACTGGGCCGCGCCCACCCCCCGTGACGAGGCCGGCCGGCTGGTCGCCGACCCGGCCCGGTTTCCCGGCGGGATGGGCGCGCTGGCCGCGTACATCCACAGCAAGGGCATGAAGGCCGGCATCTACACCGACGCCGGGCCGTACCTGCCCGGGCAGTGCGGGCTGGGCAGCAACGGCCACTACCGGGCCGACGTGGCCCAGTTCGCCGGCTGGGGGTTCGACGCGCTCAAGGCCGACTGGCTCTGCGGCCGCGCCGCGGGCCTCGACCCGGAGGCGACCTTCCGCGAGCTCGCCGACGCGGTACGCCAGTCGCCCCGGCCGATGCTGCTGAACATCTGCAACCCGGTCAGCTCCGACTGGGGCGGCGGCCCGTACACCCCGGAGCAGCTCTCCACCTGGACCTACACGTACGCGCCCACCGTCGCCGACTCCTGGCGAACCTACACGGACGTGGGGCTCACCGACCCGACGCCGCAGTGGGCGTTCCCGTGGGTGCTGCGCAACATGGACGTCAACGCGTACCACCCGGCGGCCACCGGGCCGGGGCACTACAACGACCCGGACTACCTGCTGCCGATGCGTCCGCTGCCCGGCGGCGGATACGAGCTGAGCTTGGAGGAGTCCAAGACGCAGCTCGGCATGTGGTCCATCATGGCCGCCCCGCTGGTCATCGGCTCCGACCCGCGCGGCCTGCCCAGCGAGATGATCTCTGCCCTGACCAACCCGGAGATCATCGCGGTGAACCAGGACCGGCTGGTCCGGCAGGGCGTCAAGGTCGCCGACACCGGGGTCGACGCGCAGGTCTGGAGCAAGGTGCTCACCGGCTCCGGCCGGCGGGCGGTCGCGCTGCTGAACCGGCACGACACCGCTCAGGAGATCACCGTCAACTTCGCTGACGTCGCGCTCGGCGGGCCGGTCGCGGTCCGCGACCTGTGGGCCCGCAACACCGTCGACGCCGAGCCCGGCACGGCCGGGGTCCAGCCGTTCACCGGCTCGTACACCGTCCAGGTCCCGGCGCACGGGGTGGCCATGCTCGGCCTGACCGGCGCCGACCAGGTCGCCGGTGCCAGCCTCGGCGGCACCGCCAGCGCCAGCCCCGCGCTGGTCCGGGTGGACGACACGCACGCCACCGCCTTCGTCCGGACGGCGCAGGGCGCGTTGGCGGTGAACACCCGCTCGGGTGCGACCTGGGGGACCCGGTGGACGTCCCTCGGCGGCCCGGTCGGCGGCCGGATCCTCGGCCAGCCGGCCGCGTACGGCTCCGCCGGCGGCCGGATCGACGTCTTCGTACGGGGCACCGACAACGCGGCCTGGCAGCGCAGTTACGTCGCCGGCAAGTGGGGGCCGTGGCGGAGCCTCGGCGGCACGGTGACCGACGGGCCCACGGTGGCCTGGACCAGCCCGACCCAGTGGACGCTGATCGTCCGCGGTGCCGACGGCATGCTCTTCTCGCGTACCCCGAGCAGCGGCTGGACGGGCATCGGCGCGCCCGACGACCGGCCGATCTACGGCCGGCCGAGTGCCGTCGTCGACGACGCCGGCCTGCTGCACGTCGCGGTCCGCAGCCGCACCGACGAGGTGTGGTGGCGCAGCCGGACCGGCACCACCTGGTCGGCCTGGACCAGCCTGGGCGGCACCACCAGCGGCAGCCCGACCCTGCTCGCCACCGAGGGGCGGGTCTACCTCTTCGCGCTGGCCGCCGACAACCGGCTCTGGCAGCGCAACCTGGTCGACGGGGCGTGGGGCGGCTGGTTCCGTCGTGGCGAGTTCGCCACCGACGCGTTCCGGGGCGCACCGGGGGCCGCCGCAGGCGCCGACGGCAGCGCCTGGCTGGCGGTACGCGGCGTCGACGACCGGGTGCATCAGATCGTTCTCTGATCCATTGTGGTGTGCCGTCGGCGGCTCCTCCGTCGGCGGCACACCACGCGTCAGTTCGGAACGAGCTCCCGGCACCGGCGCAGGACGGCCAGGGCGAGTGGCGCGCCGCGGCCCTCGATGCCGGCCTCCAGCTCGGCCATCGCCCCCGCGGCCCGCGCCGGTTCACCCGCCGCCGTCCGTCCGGTCCGATGTGCGTTCGGTTGTGGCACGTCGTTGCCTCCACGTTCGGTGCCGGCCGCCACGACTGATGACGGTGGCCGAAACGTAGGAGCGGTATCGATCGTCGAGAAGCGCTCGTAACCGGCCGGAAACCTTGGAAACAAGCGTAACGTCACGGGTACTTTGCGCGTCATTTTGGGCTCCGCCTCGCCGCCTGGCAGCAACCCGGCTGAACCACCGCCGCCGCGCCGGCCCGCCGCTAGCGTCGGACCGGGCGGTGAGACGGCAGGGCCGACAGGAGGGGCAGCGGTGAAGGCACTGGTGTGGCAGGGCGCCGACGAGCTGGCGGTGACCCAGGTGCCGGAGCCGCAGCTGCGCAACGAGCAGGACGCGATCATCAAGGTACGCAAGACGGTGACCTGCGGCTCCGACCTGCACCTGCTGGGCGGCTACCTCCCCTTCATGGAGCGCGGCGACGTCCTCGGCCACGAGTTCCTGGGTGAGGTGGTCGAGGTCGGCCCGCAGGTGCGTAGGCACCGGGTGGGGGACCGGGTGGTGGTCTGCTCGTTCATCTCGTGCGGTCGCTGTTGGTACTGCCAGCAGCAGCAGTTCTCGCTGTGCGACAACGGCAACACCAACCCGGCGGTCATCGAGAGCCCCCGGGGCCCAATGCCCGGCGGCTGCTACGGCTACTCGCACGCCCTCGGCGGCTTCGCGGGCAGTCACGCGGAGTACATCCGGGTCCCGTACGCGGACCAGGGGGCGTTCCCGGTTCCGGACGGGGTGAGCGACGAGCGTGCGCTGTTCGCCTCCGACGCCGCTCCCACCGGGTGGATGGGCGCCGACCTGGGCGGTGTCCGGCCCGGTGACGTGGTGGCGGTGTGGGGCGCCGGCGGGGTGGGCCAGATGGCGGCGCGGGCAGCGGTGCTGCTGGGCGCCGAACGGGTGATCGTGATCGACCGCTTCGACGACCGGCTACGGATGGCGGAGACGCACCTGGGGGTGGAGACCCTCAACTACCAGAGCCACGATGTGGGCGGCGAGCTGCTGGAACGCAGCGGCGGGCGGGGGCCGGACGTGTGCATCGAGGCGGTCGGGATGGAGTCGCACAGCACCGGCCCGCAGTCCTGGTACGACCAGATCAAGCAGCAGTTGCGGCTGGAGCCGGACGCGCCGGTAGCCGCCCGGGACGCCATCCACAACTGCCGCAAGGGTGGCAGCGTGTTCCTGCTCGGTGTCTACGCCGGTCTGGTGGACAGGTTCCCGCTCGGCGCGGTGATGAACAAGGGCCTCACGCTGCGCGGCGCCCAGCAGCACGGCCACCGCTACATTCCGATGCTGCTCGAACGGATGGCGCGCGACGAACTGGTCACCGAGCACCTGGCGACCCACACCATGCCGCTCGACCAGGCTCCGCAGGGCTACAGCATGTTCAAGAACAGGATCGACGGCTGCGTACGGGCCGTCTTCGAACCGGCCGGATGACGCCTGCGGTCACCCGCGCCGGATCAGGCCCGGCCCGGCGAGGATGTCGGTCTCGTCATCTTTGACGTCGTGGCCAGCTTCGCAGCGGAGCACCGCGCGGATCGGCTTGCCGCAACCGTGGTGGGTGACGAGGAGGCCGGGGCCGGTTTCGTCGGCGGCCCAGGTGTCACCCCAGTTGCGCAGGGCGGTGACCACCGGCAGCAGTTCACGGCCCTTGGGGGTGAGCTGGTATTCGTGGCGGGTGCGCTGCCCCGGCTCCCGGTAGGGGATCCGTTCGAGCAGGCCGGCGCCGACCAGTTCCTTGAGCCGGGCGGCCATGGCCGGCTCGCCGACCCCGACCCGACGGACGAAGTCGTCGAAACGGCGCGTACCGAGTAATGCCTCCCGCATGATCAACATGGTCGATCTGCTGCCGACGATGTCCATCGCGCGGGCGACCGAGCAGTTCGCCATCGACCAGGAGTCGCGGTCGTCACGTAGATCCGCCATGCCACCAGCGTACGGCCTGACTTGCGCAACCGCTAGTCAGGTGCTTGACTGGGCTCTGGCTTCGCTATGCGCAAGTCAGCCCACGTCAGTCGGCGCTGCCTGACCGGCGCCGTCCGCCTCCCCGCCGTCGCCGTCGACCCCGGCACCCGCGTGGACCGAACCTTAGGACCCCCTGTGACCGACCAGCGCACCACGGCCCCGATCGGATCAGCACGCCCGCCGCACGCGAGCGCACCCGCGCCGACCGCCACCGCGCGTCCATCCGTTCGCGGCTCCCGCGCGATGACCCTGATCGCCATGTGCCTGGGCGCGATGATCACGTTTCTCCAGATCACCGCGACGGTCTCCGCCCTGACTACCATCCAGCGCGACCTGGGCGTCGACCCGACCACCCTGATCTGGATCCCCAGCGCCTACACCCTGGTGGTGGCGAGCCTGGTCCTGTCCGCCGCCACATTGGGCAACCGGTACGGGCGCAGGCGGATGTTCGCCGCTGGCGTCATCGCCATGATCGTTGGTGGCGCCGTCGTCGCCGCGGCCCCCACCGCGGCCTGGGTGATCGCCGGGCAGTTGGTGGCGGGCCTCGGCGGGGCCTTGATCCTGCCGAACAGCCTGGCGATCCTCGGCGCGACCTTCACCGACCCGCACCGACGCACCGAGGTCATCACCGCCTGGTCGGCCGCCTCCGGCATCGGCCTGGCGGTCGGGCCGCTGATCGCCGGCACCCTGCTGCGGCACTTTCACTGGCACAGCGTCTTCCTGTCGACGATCGTGCTGGGTGTGGTCACCCTCGTCGTGGCCGCGATCGGGGTGGCCGAGTCCCGGCAGGGCGCGGGCCGCCTGGACGTGCCGGGTCTGCTGCTCGGCACCATCGCCATCGCCGCCGCCGTCTACGCCATGATCAGGGGCGGGCGGGACGGCTACACCAGCCCGGTCGTGGCGACGACCTGGATCGTCTCCGCCGCCGCGCTGGTCGGGTTCGTGCTGGTCGAGCTGCGTACCAGCGCGCCGATGCTCGACGTACGGCTGTTCCGGTCCGCGTCGTTCAGCGCCGTCATGGTCGTCGCGGCGGTGTCGCTGTTCGGCTTCACCGGTGTGGCGATCCTGCTCGTCCTGTTCCACGAGCGTGCTCAGGCGCTCAGCCCGCTGGACACCGGCTGGCGGATGCTGGTGCTCTTCGGTGTCTACGCGGTCGCCGCCTTCGCCGCCGGGCGTGCGATCCGCCGCACCGGGTTCAAGGCCCCCCTCACCGCCGGTCTCGTCCTCGGTGCCCTGGCCAGCTTCGGTCTGGCCGCCCAGGGCCCGACCACCCCGTTCGACCACCGCTGGCCGCTGCTGGCCCTGTTCGGCGCCGCCAGCGCCCTGGTGGTGGCCCCGGCGACCGCGGCGGCGCTGGCCAGCGTCGCGCCCGCCCAGGCCGGGATGGCCTCCGGTGCGGTCAACGCCGCCCGCCAGGTCGGCTCGGTGCTCGGCTCGTCCCTGCTGGGTACGTTGCTCACCACCACGATGCTGGCCGACCTGCCCGACCGGCTCGCCGCTCACCAGGTGGGCGAGCCGACCCGGACGGCGGTGCGGACGGCGGTGGCCGGCGGCGCCACCGGTGACCCGGCGCTGCCCGAACCGGTCCGGTCCGCGCTCGCCGAGGCACTGACCGCCGGTGTGCAGGCCGGCCTGCGGGTCAACGGCGTCGTCTTCCTCGCGACCGCCGTGCTCGCTCTCGCCCTCGTCCGAAACCGGCCGCACCAGCACTAAGTGGTCTGAGGTGTAAATCCTTCGGGGGTCATGCGGCGGGGTCCAGTACGGCAGGGCCCGCATCCCTGGCCACGGTCTCACACGGGTGATCCAGGGTGTCTGGGGTGAGTAGACGCGGCCTGCGCGCATGATCAATCATGGGGCAATGTCGCTCCGCACGCACGAGGCCGATCTGTTCGAGAGCTCCAGGGGCCGCTTGGAGGCGATCGCCTATCGGCTGCTGGGATCGGCCGGTGATGCGGAGGACGCGGTGCAGGATACGTACCTGCGCTGGCATGCGGCGGACCGGGAACGGATCGAGACGCCCGAAGCGTGGCTGACGAAGGTGGTCACCAATCTCTGCCTCAACCAGCTCACCTCGGCGCGGGCCAGGCGGGAGACGTACGTGGGGCAGTGGCTCCCTGAGCCGGTGCTGGACGGAGATCGGATACTCGGCCCCGCCGACACCCTCGAGCAGCGCGAGTCGGTCTCCATGGCGATGCTCACCCTGATGGAGCGGCTGTCCCCCAATGAGCGCGTGGTGTATGTGCTGCGCGAGGCGTTCGGGTACGCGCACCGCGAGATCGCGGAGATTCTGGACATCACCGAGTCGAACTGCCAGCAGATCTACCGGCGTGCCAGGCAGCATCTGGCTGTCGAACGATCCCGCACGGAGATCGATGCGGTCGCCGCCCGGACGATCGTCGAGGAGTTTCTCGCCGCGGCCCTCAGTGGCGACACCAAGCCGCTGATCCGGCTGCTCGTCGACGACGCGGTCAGCATGGCCGACGGCGGCGGCAAGGTTCATGCCCGCAGGACCCCGGTCATCGGAGCGATGGACATCGCGAAGTACCTGCGTGCTCTGTTCCAGCCGAGCGATGCCAAGCGAGCCCTCGTCGGTGGCACTCCCGCCTTCTACGCCGTCGTCGTCAACGGCGGTCCTGCCGTGCTGGCGGAGGTCGACGAGCAGGTCATCGGCGTGTTCTGCCTCGATGCGACCCCCGACGGCCTGGCGTCGATCCACATCCAGGTCAACCCGGACAAACTTCAGCGCGTCGCGCGCCAGTGGGCGGCCGCTGGACCTCATCGCCCACTGGTGGTGAATTGGTGACCCAGTTCACACTCGTTCCCTGTCAGGGATCGCGCGCCTGTCCGGTTCAGGAGGTGAAAGCAACCAGATAGGAGCGAGCCATGAAGCGCCGCATCGTCGTCCTGGGAGCCGGATACGCCGGAGCCAACACCGCCGGGCGCCTCGCCAAGCGGCTGCACCGCGACGACATCGAGATCACCCTGGTCAACGGCGACCCGGAGTTCGTCGAACGGGTACGCATGCACCAGCTCGCGAGCGGGCAAGATCTGCAGCCTCGCCCACTGCGCGACGTCTACGCGGGCACCGGCGTACAGGTCCGGACCGCGCGGGTCGCCGCTGTCGATGTGGAAGGCAAGACCGTCGATCTCGGCGGTGAGACCCTCGTCTATGACACTCTCGTGTACGCCCTGGGCAGCGCCATCACCGATCACGGCGTCCCCGGTGTCGCAGAGCACGCCTACGACGTGGCCGGCAAGCAGGCCGCTCTCCGGCTGCGGGCGCGCCTGAGCGAGGTGAAGCGCGGTGGGACCGTGCTGATCGTGGGCGGCGGCCTGACCAGCATCGAGGCAGCCACCGAGATCGCCGAAGCCCACCCGGACCTTGAGGTCGCGATCGCCGCCCGTGGCCGCGTCGGCGGCTGGCTCAGCGACAAGGCCCAGCGCCACTTGCGCGGCGCCCTGGACCGGCTTGGCATCACGGTCCACGACCATGCCGACATCGCGCGCGTCGAAGCGAACGGCGTGGTCACCGGTGCAGGCAGAAAGATCGAGGCTCAGGTGACCGTGTGGACCGCGGGTTTCACCGTGCACCCGATCGCGGCCGCCACCACCCTTGAGGTGTCCGACAGTGGCCGGATCGTCGTCGACGCCAGTATGCGATCGGTCTCGCACCCCGATGTGTACGCCGTCGGCGACGCCGCGCTCGCCGAAGGAGCGGGCGGCAAGCCACTGCGGATGTCCTGCGCCTCGGCAAACCCGATGGCGTGGCTGGCAGCCGACGTCATCGCCGCGCGCTTGACCGGTCGCAAGGTTCCCGAGACCACGATCGGCTACTCCTTGCAGTGCATCAGCCTCGGACGCCGCGATGCAATCATCCAGCGCGTGACCCCCGAGGATCAGGTCACGTCCACCGTCATCACGGGTCGGACCGCCGCCCGCATCAAGGAGATGATCTGCGCTAGCGCGGCCTGGAGCATCTCCCACCCGACCATGATGATGCCGAGCCGCCGCCGGCACCTCGCGGTCACCGACGCAGTGGAGACCCGACTCCTCGCCCGGTCATGACGAAAGAGCGTTGCCGGCGTGAAGAACTTACGACTGCGGCCACCAAGCGTGTTTCAGAGAGGTGCCGACTGGGTCGGGATGTGCTCGTAGCGCCTGCGCATGATCTCGCTGGCGGCCGGGCCGGCGGCGAAGACGAAGTCGCCGTCGTCGAGCGGACGACCGGTGATCCGGTCGACGATGACCGGATCGGCTTCCACGCCGGTGTTCCGGTCGACCAGGATCATGCTGCGTTCGCTCGGGTCCAGGCGGGAGTTGCCCCACGCGGCCAGGGCGACCACGACGGGCCGCAGGCTGCGGCCGAGGTCGGTGAGGACGTACTCGTAGCGGTCCGGCCTGGTCTGGTAGCGACGTCGTTCGAGCAGCCCCTGGCCCGTGAGGGTCTTGAGCCGGCTGGTCAGGATGCTGGACGAGACGCCCAGGTTGGCCTGGAACTGGTCGAACCGGGTGTACCCGTCGAAGGCGTCGTGCAGGATCAATAGTGTCCACCACTCGCCCACGTAGCCCAGCGCGCTGGACAGCGGGCACTCGCGGTCCTCCAAGCGGATCTTTCCTGCCACGGATGTGCCCTCTTTCGAGTCGGTGCTACTGTCGAAGTCAGTAGGTTCTGTTTCAGAAGCAACTATACGGCGTCCCGACGACGCCCGCTTCATGCTGCGCAGACAGGGGTGTCCGATGTCCGAAACGGTGTCCCCACGGGACTCGCTCCAGGGCCGCCGCGCCCTGGTGACCGGCGGCACGAAGGGTGCCGGCGCGGCGATCGCCGCCCGGCTGCGCGAGGTCGGCGCGGACGTGTGGGTCAGTGCCCGCAGTGAGCCCGAGGAGTTCGAGTTCACCGACCGGTTCATCGCCGCCGACACGTCGAGCGTCGACGGCGCGCAGGCGGTGGCCGAACGCCTGCTCGGCGAGGGTGGCGCCGACATCGTCGTGCACGTCGTCGGCGGGTCGCACGCCCCGGCGGGTGGCTTCGCCGCGCTGACCGAGCAGGCCTGGGCCGACGAGTTGAATCTCAACCTCCTCGGCGCGGTACGCCTCGACCGGTGCCTCGTTCCATCCATGATCGAGAAGCGCGCGGGTGCCATCGTGCACCTCTCCTCGATCCAGCGCCGCAAGCCGATGTACGAGGCCACCCTCGGGTACGCGGCCGCCAAGGCGGCGCTGACCGCGTACAGCAAGGGCCTGGCCAACGAGGTGGCGCCGTACGGCGTCCGGGTCAACAGCGTGGCACCCGGTTTCATTCAGACCACCGCCGCCGACGCCCTGGTCGACCGCCTCGCCGCCGGGAACGGCGTCGACCGCGACACCGCCCTCGGGCAGTTGATGGACTCCCTGGGCGGTATCCCGCTGGGCCGCCCGGCACGCCCGGACGAGGTGGCCGACCTGGTGGCCTTCCTGGTCTCCGACCGCGCCTCGTCGATCGTCGGCGCGGAGCACGTGATCGACGGCGGCACCATTCCGACGGTCTGACCCGACCCGACCCGCACCGTCCAGAAGGGACACCGAACAATGACCGCCAACCCGGCGACGCCGGACATCATTCGCCGCTACTTCGAACTCGCCGGCCAGCCGGATTCCGAGGACTACTTCGCCCTCTTCGCGCAGGACGCCGTCGTCGAGGACGAGTCGACCGAGTACCGCGGCATCGAGGCGATCCGCGAGTGGCGCCGCGAGGTGCCGCTGGTGTCGTACGAGATCACCGACGTCGACAGCACTCCCGCCGGCACCATCGTGACCACGACGATCACCGGGGACTTTCCCGGCAGTCCGTTCGCCGGGCTCAGGTACCGCTTCAGCGATCACGACGACAGTGCGATCCGGGTCCTCCGCATCGCACCCTGACGGCCAGCGCCGGATTGTGCGTTTCCACAGAGCGAGGGCGTACGGTGGGCATGTCGCCCGGGATCCCGGTGGCCGGCAGTCGCTGTCGCCACCAGCCCACGAGGGGCGTTAACGATTGTCATCTTCATCGCCGCGAGTGCTGGTCGTGTTGGTTGATCACCGACCACGTCCGGCTGTCGGATCAACCGGTCACCGCACATTCGGGTTCGGCGCGATGGCCGGTGGTGGAGTCCGACCCGTTCACACCGCCGTCCGGCGAGCATGACGTTGGGGACGGCTCAACCAGGGAGCACCAGATGAAGATCGCCAGGGACCGGATCGTCAACGCACTTCGTGATCGGGGCCAGCAGGCCAGAGCCGACTGGGTCGAGCGCGAGCTCCCGGAGCAGGTTGACCCGGCCAAGCACTCCGGCCTGCTCGCCACCCTGCACCTCGACCCGGCCGACCTGGCCGACGCGCCCTCCCCGTGAGCGGGATTTTGCATTGGAAGTGCACTTGTCTCCGTTTCCGGGACTGTCTAGCTTCAGACCATGCCTGCCTCATGGACATTCGCCGTGGCCCGTGATGACCTCGGCCGGACCACCATCGTCGATGGCGCGACCTCCGCTCTGTCCGACGGTGAGGCGCTGCTCCGGGTGGACCGTGTCGGCCTGACCGCCAACAACGTGACCTACGCGGTGCTCGGTGACTCGATGCGCTACTGGCAGTTCTTCCCACCGGACGCCCGTGGGCTCGGGTCGCAGTGGGGGCTCCCGCCGCTGTGGGGCTTCGCCGAGGTGATCGCGTCGACGGTTCCGGAGGTCGCGGAGGGGCAGCGGGTCTACGGCTACCTCCCGCCCGCGGGTCACCTCGTGGTGCGGCCGCACCGGGTGGACGCGTCCGGGTTCCGCGACGCGAGCACGCACCGGGCCGGGCTGCCCTCGCCGTACAACGCCTACCGGTCGACCACCGGCGACCCGGCGTACCGGCCCGAGCAGGAGGATCTGCTCGTCCTGTTCCGGCCACTGTTCTTCACCTCCTTCATGCTGGCCGACCAGGTCGCCGACAACGGCTTCCACGGCGCAACCTCGCTGGTGCTGTCGTCGGCGTCCAGCAAGACCGCCTACGCCACGGCGTTCGAACTGCACGGCCGTGGCCCGCGCCTGGTCGGGCTCACCGCACCGGGCAACGTCGCCTTCACACGGTCGCTCGGCTGCTACGACGAGGTCCACTCCTACGACGACATCGGCGTCCTCGACGTGGTTCCGACCGTCTATCTCGATCTGTCCGGAGCGCCATCGACCCGTACCGCTCTGCGACGACACCTCGGTGACCAACTCGTCCGGGACATCGCGGTCGGGCTCACCAACCAGACCCCGAACGCCGACGCGGCCGAGGAGGTGTTCTTCGCGCCGGTCCAGATGCGCAAGCGCAGTCTGGACTGGGGCCGCGAAGGGCTGGACCAACGGTTCAGCGAGGCCTGGCAACGGTTCACCACGGTGGTGAGCGGTTGGCTCGACGTCCGGGTCGGCGCGGGGCCGGAAGCCCTGCGGCACGCGTGGATCGAGGTCCTCGGTGGCCGTACGCCACCACGGGTGGGTCACATCGTCCAGTTCTGAGTGGTGATGCTCAGTCGGAACGCCTACGGGATGATCGCGTCGACGTAGCCGCCGTCGACCCGGACCGCGGCGCCGGTCGTCGCGGAGGCGAGGGGAGAGGCGAGGTAGGTGACCATGTTGGCGATCTCCTCGGGCTCGATCAGCCGCTGAAGCAGGGACTGCGGCCGGTGCTGCCGCATGAACTCCCGCTGCGCCTCGTCCCACGGCAGGCTGTCGCCCATGAGGTCGGAGATGAAGCCCTCGACGCCGCCGGTGTGGGTGGGCCCGGCGAGCACGGAGTTGACGGTCACGCCCGTGCCGGCGGCAGCCTTCGCGAACCCGCGTGAGACGCCGAGCAGTGCCGTCTTGGAGACACCGTAGTGGATCATTTCGGCCGGGATCGCGACCGCCGAGTCGCTGGCGATGTACTGCACGCGTCCCCAGCCGCGCTCCATCATCCCGGGCAGGTAGGCCCGGGTCAGTCGGACGCCGGCCAGCACGTTCACCTCGAAGTAGCGACGCCACTCGTCATCCGAGATCTCCAGCGCGGGAGTGGGGCCGAAGATGCCCAGATTGTTGATGAGAATGTCGACGGTGGGCAGCAGGTCGAGGGTCCGGGCGGTGCCCTCGTTGCTGGCCACGTCGGCATCGACCTCGATCACGTCGGCACCGGGGACCTCGCTCCGCAACGCCACCGCCGCCTTCTGGACACTGGCGGCGGTACGGCCGTTGACCGCCACCCGGGCCCCCGCGCGAGCGAGGCCGGCCGCGATGGCCGCGCCGATCCCCTGGGTCGAACCGGTGACCAGCGCGGTCCTGCCCGCGAGATCGATGTGAACCGTCATGGCTGTCCTGTTCGTCGGCGTTTCCCCGGCCACCCCGGGGTCGGGGGACCGCTTCCGGCAACCTCGACCGTAACGGCGCCGGCCGGACCCGGCAGCGTGAGTGGTGCTGTCAGGAGGGTCTCGTCGCCTACCGCCCGCCGGATCGGCGCCGGATCCTGCCGCCGAAGCTGGCCCCGGCCGGCCCAGAAAATCTATGCCGGAACAGGTCCGGGCGCGGTCGTCGGAGAGGTGGCCGCGCAGCCCGGCCAACGATTGGGTGATCAGCCGGGAGGCGTGCAGTCGCGAGATGCCGACCTGGGCCTGGGCCAGGCTGCCGTGGAAGCGCGGCTCAGGATCCTGCGCCCGGTTTCCGGCAGCGTGGCGAGGGCAGGATGCTCGTGAGTGGGGAGCCCGTGGTGGGGCAGATGGAGTGGAGCCTCAAATCAGTCGCGCTGCTCCGGGTTGTCGCCCGCCGTCGCAGTAGGCCGGGCCGGCTTCACCGCGAACGGATGGCGTAGGCGCCGCATGGCCTCCTCGCTGCCGTCGACGGTCACGCTCGAGCTGTCCAGCCCGTCGGCGGCCGCGTTGGCGAGAAACAACACGGGTCGATCAGTTCCGTTCGATGTCATGCACGGGTCCTTTGTTCAACAAGGAGTGAGTCTGGGCCGTCGGCAACTCCTGCCGCACAACCTCGTGACAAACGCGGCGCTCGCACTGGCGCCAGAGCGCGGTGTCTGGATCCCGGGGAAGGCCCGGCGACACCAATACACCGCACCATACCCGGCATCGCCGTTCGTCATGCGCCAGCGCATGCCCTCAGTGCGCGAGCACCCTCCGCTGCCGGCCGAGTCGGCGGTCAGGCCGGGGTCGGGTGGTCCGACTCGAACCGCGCGCGCGTGAGGAAAGCGAGCTGGGCGCGCTTGTCCGGCATCTCGATCTCGGCCCCGAAGGTGAAGCCCTCGACCTCCAGTCGGCGTAGCGCGAGGTGGTTGCGCACGTCCGGCTCGACGACGATCCGCTGGGCGGCCGGGTCGCGGAACAGGAAGCGCGCGAGGGCGGGACCGGCGGCGGCGGTGAGGCCCTGGGCGAGGCGCCGGTCGGGGCTGAGCAGCAGGTGCATCCCGACGTCGCCGGGCTGGACGGGGTAGCGCTCGCCGACCGGGTCCGCCTCGGGCTGGTAGGTCTGGAAGAGGCCGACCGGCTCCTCGTCGATCATGATCAGGTACGCGTGGTGCGTCGGCAGGCTGTCGACGAAGGCGTAGATCTCGCGTACCTGCTCCAGCGTGTGGGACCCCATGCCCCAGAAGGAGTTGCGGGGGCGGGTGACCCAGACGTGCAGGAGTTCGGCGTGCCGGTCGGGGTCGACGGTCACCAGCGACAACTCGCCGAGGCCGGGAATCTTCTCCTGGTATGTCATGTCGCGCTGTCCTTTGCTGAGGGGCGGTGAGGTGGGCCGTGACCGGGCGAGTGCGTCGATGCCCGTCCGCCCACAACTGGCGCTCGTCGCGGTCGGCGTGGCTCATTCAGGCACTGCGCCGAAGCGAGGGGGACACGTGTTCCGTCCGGTGTTAGGTTAGGTTACCCTCCCCTAACGAAGGCTGACCTTACCTGGAGGGGTGCGTGAAACGGAACTGGGAGGCCCTGGTCCTCAAAGCCATGGGAGGCCGGGACCTTCGGTTGACCGTGCTGGGCGCCGAGTCGATCGACGGGCACTACCAGCGGCTGCTCCTGGACGGCGGCGGCCTGCTGGAGGCGTGCGGGGTCCACCCCACGATGTGGGTCCGGCTGTGGTTCGACAATGACGGCCGCGCACACCAGCGCGCGTACACGCTGGTGGACCCCGACCCGGCGACGGGCCGGTTCAGCCTCGAATTCGCCATCCACGACGGTTGCGCCGCACGCTGGGCCACCACGGCACGGGTCGGCGACACCATCGGCGCCACCGTCCAGGGCAGCGCGTTCCAGCTGCCAGACCCCGCACCCGGGCACCTCTACCTCGTTGGCGACGCGGCCTCCCTGCCGGCGGTGAACAGCCTGCTCGACGCCGGCGCCGACATCCCGGCAACGGTCTGGCTGGAGTACGCCCACGAGGGCGAGAAGGCGCTCACGCCACGAGCCAGGGCGCACCACGACGTCACCTGGGTGCCTCGGCGCGACGCCGGGCAGCACCTGGTCGACACGGTCTGCGCCGCCCTGCCCGCCAGCGACGCGGCCCACTACTGGGTGGCCTGCGAGGCGGCCAGCACCCGCACCATCGTCCGGCACGTCCGGCGCACCCTGAGCGTCGACAAGGGTCAGCTGACGTCTCTCGCGTACTGGAAAGCCGCATGACGGGTCGCCTCGGCACCCTGACCGCGCTGTACGTCACGCAGTATCTCGGCATCGGCTTCATCACCGTCGGGCTGACCGCCATCCTGCGCGACGGCGGCACCTCGCTGGACACCCTGGCCCTGCTGCAGATCGTCGGTCTGATCTGGCCCGTCAAGTTCCTCTGGGCGCCGATCCTCGACCAGTACGGCTCCCGTCGCCGTGGCCACTACCGATCCTGGCTGCTCGTGCTCCAGAGCGCCCTGGTCATCGCCCTGCTGGCGCTGCTGCCGTTCTCCCGCCCGGCAGACGCGCTCGGCCCGGTCATCGCCATCTGCGCGCTGTACGTCCTCTTCTCCGCCACGCAGGACATCGCCGTGGACGCGGTCGCCGTGCGGATGCTCACCGAGTCGGCCCGTGGGACCGGCAACGGCATCCAGGTGGCGGCGAGCTACCTCGGCAACCTGCTCGGCGGCGGCGCCTGCGTGGTGGTCTACGACCGGTTCGGCTGGGTGCCGGCGATCAGCTTGCTGGCCGCGCTGACAGCCATCGGCCTGCTGGTGGTGTGGCGGTTCCGTGAGCCGGCCCGTACCGACCGGGTGGCCCGGGTCGGCACGGCCTACCGGGCGCTGCTGTCGGTGTTCGGCCAGCCGGGGTGCCGGTGGTGGACGTTCGGCGTGGTGCCCCTGGTCTACGTCGGCGCCGGCATGGCGTACGCCCTCGTGACGCCGGCCCTGGTCGACGCGGGATGGTCGTTGGGCCGGATCGGCGTGGTGACGGGTGTGGTGATCAGCGCGCCGGCCATCGTGGCCGGTCTGCTCGCGGGGCTCGGGATCGGGCGGTTCGGGCGCGGCGGTGTGCTGGTGGTCGGGGGACTGGCCCTCGTGTTGTCGACGATGATGCTGCTGCCGTTGATGAACGGCAGCGCGCCCCTGGCCGGCACGGTCGTCGCGCTCTGCTGTTTCATGGTCGCCTACACGATCGCCAACGTCGTGTTCTACACGGTCAACATGGACTACTCCCGACCCGGCACCGGCGGCACCGACTTCACCGTGCTGTCGTCGTTCGGGCTGGTCTGCTCGTTCGTGGCCGCCTCCGTCGGCCTCGCGGCGGCCGATCGGGTCGGCTATCCGGCCGTCGCGGTCGCCGCCATCCTGCTGGTGGTCGCCGGGGTCGCCCTGGGCCTCGCGCACCAGCGACGGTTCCCCCGTGCGCCCCTCCCCGGGTCGGCCACGGAGCCCACACCGGACGCTCTGAAGGCAGTGGCGTGACATCAGGTGGCGGACACGGGGCGGCTGTGGACGCGCCGACCGCCGGTCAGACGGCGGTTCGGTCAGCCACCCTGACCACCGCGTCGGCCCGGCTGCCCCACCGGTGGCTCATCCTGGCCGTGCTCTGTGCCGCCCAGCTCGTCGTGGTGCTGGACAACACGGTGCTGACCGTGGCGGTGCCGGTGCTCACCACCGAGCTGGGCGCCAGCACCGCCGACGTGCAATGGATGATCAACGCGTACGCGCTGGTTCTGTCGGGTCTGCTGCTCACCGCCGGCAGCGCCGCCGATCGGTACGGGCGCCGTCGGATGCTGCTCGCCGGGCTGGTCCTGTTCGGGCTCGGCTCGCTGGCCGCCGGCCTCGCCAGCACCAGCGGGCAGCTGATCGCCGCGCGGGCCGGGATGGGCATCGGTGGTGCGTTGCTGGTCACCGCCACCCTCGCGGTCGCGATGCAGGTGTTCGACGGTGCCGAACGGTCCCGGGCCATCGGCATCTGGGCTGCCACCAGCGCGTTGGGCTTCGCTGTCGGACCACCGATCGGTGGCACCATCCTCGCCCACCTGCCGTGGGGCGCCATCTTCCTGATGAACGTCCCCGTCGTGCTGGTCTGCCTGGTGGTCGGCCGTGCGCTGATACCCGAGTCCCGGAATGCGGCCGGTGGCCGCCTCGACGTGGTCGGCGCGGTGCTCTCCACCGCCGGGCTGACCGCCGTCGTCTGGTCGATCATCTCCGGGCCGGAGCGGGGTTGGGTGTCGGCCGGGGTGCTCGGCACGGCGGCCGTCGGCGTACTCCTGCTCGGGCTCTTCGTCCACTGGGAGCGGCGGACCACCGACCCCATGCTGGACATGCACTTCTTCCGGGACCGGCGTTTCGTCGGCGCGATCTCCGGCGTCGTCCTGATCACGTTCGGGGCCACCGGCGCGCTGTTCCTGCTCACCCAGCACCTGCAGTTCGTCCGCGGCTATCCGGCCTGGGAGGCCGGCCTGCGGATGGCGCCCTTCGCCCTGTCCATTGTGCTGCTGAACGTCAGCGGCGTCGCCGCGGCCCTGATCCGTCGGCTCGGGTTGGCGGCTGCCATCGCCGTGGGCATGACGCTGCTCGCGGGTGGTCTCGCGGTGGTCACCCTGCTCCCCTCCGACGGCTACGGAGTGCTGCTGGGTGGGCTGCTCGTCATGGGTGTCGGCTGCGCTCTGGCCAATCCGGCGATCGTCGAGGCGGTGATGAGCGCGATCCCGGCGGAGAAGGCCGGCGCCGGCGCGGGGGTCGACGGCACCATGACCGAGGTCGGCGGCAGCCTCGGCATCGCCGTGCTGGGCGCCGTGCTGAACGCCCGGTTCGCCGCCCTGCTGCCGGCCACCCTGGCCGGTGCCGGATCGTTTCCGGCGGCTCTCGCCGCGGCCCGTGAAGGGCCGGAACGGGAGGCGGTCACCGTCGCCTTCGCCTCGGCGCTGGAGACCGGGCAGACGGTGGGCGCCGTCGCAGTCCTGGTCGGTGGCCTGGTGGCCGCCGGGCTGCTGCACCGGGCGCAACGGTCGGAGTCTGAGCCCGTCGGGGGGTAGGCAGCAGAGCCACCCAGACCGCGCATACCTCCACAATAAGGATAAGCTAGCCTAATAACGGCGATGGTCCTAGGCGACGGAGGCGGTATGCGGCTCTACATCACCGCGCTCAACCCCACCGACGCCGTCCTGGAGGGCTTCCTCCCGGCGGCGGCATCGCTCGGTCTGCCGGTCACCGTGCTGACCGATCGACCCGGGGAGTGGCCGGCCGGCTCGCCGGTGGCGCGGTGTGCGATCCGGGACGCGGCAGCGGTGGTCGCGGCGACAGCACCCGACCGACCGGTGGCGCTGTTGTCCAACAGCGACCACCTTCAGGAGGTGACCGCCATCGCCGCCCGCAAGCTCGGTCTTCCCGGCAAGGATCCCGACGCGGCACGTCTCTGCAAGGACAAGGCCGCGGCCCGCAGGGCGATCGAGGCGGCCGGGCTCGACCTGGTCCGCTCCGTCGCCGTCGGCCCCGGTGTCCCGCCCGCCGTGTCGGAGGAGATGTTCCCGGCGGTGGTCAAACCCCGCGAGGGGGTGGCCAGCGAGGATGCCTACCTCGTGGCCGACCACCGGGAGCTGGGCGCCCGGGTCGCCGAGATCCGCGGCCGGCGGCCGGACGTCGCCCTGGTGGTCGAGGAGTACCTCGCGGGAGAGCTGCGGACCTACGACACCCTCGGCGACGGTACGGCGCTGGCCGACCTCGGCGGGTGGCGCACCCACCTCGGTCCGCCGCCAACCTTCACCGAGGAGAGCCTCGACTGGTCACCCCCGGCGCAGCCGACCAGCACCCAGCTGCGAGCGCGACTCGACGCGCTCGGGGTCGGCCTCGGCGCCTGCCACACCGAGTACGTGGTCCAGGACGACCGGGTCCGCCTCATCGAGGTCAACTACCGCCTCATCGGTGATCGGATGGACCTGATCCTCGCCGAGTTGCTCGGCGTGCCGCTGTTCGAGTACGTCATCCGGCTGCACCTCGGCGAACCGCTGGCCGCCCTCGACCTGCCCGCCACCGTCGACCGGTACGCCCGGGTCGAGTACGTCTGCGCGGACCGGACGGGCCGGCTCGCCGCGGCACCCGGCCGACTGGACACGACCCGGGGCGACGTCCGGCTGAGCTGCCGACCCCTACGCGAGGTGGGCCGCACCGCCGCCCGCACCGGCACCAACCGCGACTACCTCGCCGTGCTGCACGCGATCGGCCCCGATCAGGACATCGTCCGAGCGTCCCTGGCCACCTTCCGCCGCGACCTCCAGTGGACGATTGTCGAGTGAGTGACGACTGCGAGCGGGAGGTGTTCCTCCGGGTGCTCGACGCGCTGCTGCGCGAGGACCACCTCGGCCTGCTCAGCGGAGGCAGACTGGCGGCTCCCGACTGGTGGGAGGTCCCGCACGACGCCGGGATGCTCCGGATTCCGGTTCGCGCGGACGGCTTCCAGCAGGTCCTGCGCAGCGCCGCGCCGGTGGTGCACGTCGTCATCGACGGGGACACCCTGCGGGCAGACACACTGGACGGTCTGCTGACGTTGCTCGCTCCGCACGGGGACGTCGAGGCCGAGGCGGGCTGGCGGGACTTCGTTGCCGAGTGTCGAGGCGACCTGCGGGCCCGGCGGCTCGCTGCCCGTGCCCGGCCACGCGTGCTCGCCGACGTGGCGGCCCAGCGTGCGATCACCCCCACCGGCATGGCGGCGGCGCTCCTGGACGACGTGCTCGCCGCGCACCACGGTCATCCGGTCTACCCCACCGACCGGTGCCGGCACGGACTCGACGACGACGACCTTCTCCGGTACGCGCCTGAGCACGCGCCGCGCTTCCCCCTGCGCTGGTACGCCGTGCCCGTCGAGGGCGTGACCAGCACCGGCGACCTTCCGGCGTGGTGGCCGTCGGCTCCCCGCCCGGATCAGGTGCTGATGCCGGCGCATCCGCTCACCGCGGCACGCGACGCGATACCGACGGCGGACCTACCGATGATCTCCGCGCGGCCCACCCTCTCCATGCGGACCGTCGCGCTCGACCACGACCCGTACCTGCACCTGAAGGTGCCGCTGCCGACCGCAAGCCTCGGGGCCCGCAACCGTCGGACACTGCACCCCGGCTCGCTGGTTGACGGTGCGACGGTCGCCGGGCTGCTCGACCGGATCGCCACCGCGGAACCGGCCTTCGCCGGCCGCATCCGTCATGCCGACGAGAGCACCTACGCGTACGTCGACGGCGACGAACGTCGCGGTTTCCTGCTGCGCCGGTATCCGCGCGATCTGGACGGGGTGCAGGTGGTGCCGGTCGCCGCCCTCGCCGCACCCGATCCGGTCGCGGGCACCGTCCTCGAACGGGTCAGCCGCGGACGGCCCGAGACGCTGCTCGACTCCTACCTGGATCTGCTGCTCGACTGGCACGTTTGCCTCTGGCTACGGCACGGGGTGGCACTCGAGGCGCACCCGCAGAACATCCACCTGCTGGTGCACCCGGACGGGTCGGTCGGCCTGCTCTACAAGGACAACGACGGCGCCCGACTGGACCTCCGGCACGGCGGCCCGGCGGGGCTCCCGCTGCGGGACGAGCGGATGTGGGCACGCGACCCGCAGGAGCTGGCCGACGTGTTCATCACCATCACCCTGCACCTGGCCGCGGCGGCGCCCCTGATCGCCCTGGTCGACAGAGGGCTGCCGGTGCCCGCACCGGCCGCCGCTCTCGCGCCCCGGCTGGCGGCGGCGCGGGACCGTTGGGGCGACGGGCCGGCGGTGCGATCCTTCACCGAGCGGGTCCTGCGGGCCGCCCACCTGCCCATCAAGGCGATGCTCACCGCCGGCACCCTGCTGCCCAAGCAGCGGCTCGGCTGCTCCGACGTCAACAAGTACTACCGGCGCACCGGCCCGAACTACCTCCGGGAGACACGATGACGAGCGCACAGCTGCGCTCCCGGCCCGGCGTCGGCGCCAGCCACCTCGCCGACCTGGCCGCGGCCCACACCGTCTTCGGTTGCCTGCTGCGCGAGATCGCCCTGCCCGACGGCGACGCCACCGTGGTCGGCGGGGCCGCCCGCCTGCTGCTGCGGCACCTCGGCGTGACACTGCGCTGCGCCGTCGCGCGAACCTCGCCGCTCGGCGCGCACCGGTACGCCGGGCCGGTGCAGCGGAACACCGACGACGGCCGGTGGGAGGACCTGGACGCTGCCGGCCTGGCCGCCCTGGTCGCGGCGGAACTCGCCGCTCGTACCGGCCAGGTGAACGACGAGTTCCTCGGGCAGGTCCAGGCCAGCCGGGACACGGTGGCCCGGCTGCTCGCCGAGCGTCCGGCGCAGGATCCCACCCCCACCGGCGAGCCGGCCATCGACGCGTACGTCGATTCCGAACAGTCGCTAATCTTCGGCCACCCCCACCACCCCACGCCGAAGTGGCGCAGCGGTGATCCGGACAGCTGGCGGGCCTACGCGCCGGAGCTGCGCACCGCGTTCCGGCTGCACTGGCTCGCCGTACCGGACGACCTCGTCGCCGGCGCCGGGCCCTTCGACCCGCTGATCACCGCCCTCGACCCGCCGCGGCCCCCGGCCGGGCACCGGGTGCTGCCGGTGCACCCCTGGCAGCTGTCGCTGATCCCGCCAGCGGACCCGCGGCTTCGCCACCTCGGCGCGGCCGGTGTTCCGGTACGGCCGACAGCGAGCGTCCGCACTCTCTACGCCCCCGACGCCGATCTGTTCGTCAAGACCAGCCTGCACGTACGGATCACCAACTGTCTGCGCAAGAACGCACGGTACGAACTCACCGGCGCGGTCGCCCTGACCGAGCTGCTGGCCCGGGTGCCGATGCCGGCCGGGGTCGGGGTGCTCGCCGAGCCCGCCTACCGCACGGTCGGCGTCCCGGGCGCGGACGAGGCGTACGGGACCATCCTGCGCACCGGCCTGCGTCCGCACCTGCGACCCGGGGACACCCCGGTGCTGGCGGCGGCGCTGGCCGCCACGCCGCTGGCGGTACCGGATCCGGTGCCCTGGTGGCGCGCGTACATCGGGCTGCTGGTGCCGACGGTGCTGCGCTGCTGGCTCAGCCACGGCGTCGTGCACGAGGCGCATCTGCAGAACGTGGTCGTGGTCCTCGACCGGGAGCGTCACCCGGTGCGGATGCTGCTGCGGGACCTGGAGGGGGTGAAGCTGGACACCGACCGGTGGGCCAGCTGGCCGGACGGCGTCCCGCCGCAGGTCGGCTACGGTCCGCGGGACGCCCGCCGCCGGGTCGTCTACTGCCTGTTCGTCAACCACCTGGGCGGGGTCTGCGGCGCTCTCGCCGACGGGCGACCGGGGATCGAGCCGCGGCTGTGGCAGGAGCTCCGTACGGTCGTCGAGGCGGGGTCGGCCGACCTCGGCGATCCGCCCGAGCTGCGTGCGCTGTTGAGTGGGGAGCCGCTGGTGGCCAAGGCGAACCTGCTGGTCCGGTGGCGACGCGACGCCGACCGTGCCGCCCCGTTCGTGCCGGTGCCGAATCCGATGGGCGGGCCACGGTGACCCGACCGGTCTACGTCCATGACCTCGACGGGCTGGCCGCACATGCCCGGTCCGGCCGCGCGGCGCTGCCGCAGGGGGTCGAGCTGCTGTACGCGGTCAAGGCGAACCCGGACCCGGGGGTGCTGCGGACCCTCGCCCCGGTCGTCGACGGGTTCGAGGCCGCCAGTCGTGGCGAGCTGCGCAGGCTGGCCGAGGTGCTGCCGGGCCGGGCGCCGGGCGCGTACGCCGGGCCCGGCAAGACCGACGAGGATCTCGCCGCGGCCCTCGCCGCCGGGGTGTACCGCATCCACGTCGAGTCGCCGGCCGAGCTGCGGCGTCTCGGCGCGCTGGCCGCTGCCTCGGGCCGGTCGGCCGAGGTGCTGCTGCGGGTGAACCTGCCGGTGGCCGTGCCCGGCGCGAGCCTGGTCATGGGCGGTGGGCCCAGCCCGTTCGGAATGGATCCGGCCGACGCGGTGGAGTGTGCCCGCCGGCCGCCCGCCGGCGTCGAGGTGCGCGGAATCCACGCCCATCTGGCCAGCGGGCTGGACGCCCCGCTCGCCGGCGCGGTCGCCGCCGCCGTGGTCCGCTGGTCCGTCGCCGAGGTCAGTGCCGCCGAGGTCGATGTCGGGGGAGGAATGGCCGTCGACTACGCCGACCCGGCGGCGCGATTCGACTGGGTGAGCTACGGCCGCGCCCTGGCGGACGTCCTCGACGCGTACCCCGGCGTGCGGCTGCGCATCGAGCCGGGCCGGTCGGTCACCGCCTACTGCGGGGCGTACCTCACCGAGGTGGTCGACGTGAAGCGCTCGTACGGCGAGTGGTTCGTGGTGGTGGCGGGCGGCACCCATCACCTGCGTACACCCGCGGCGAAGGGCCACCCGCAACCGTTCAGCGTGCACCGGCGGCGCGGTGCCGACGGCCCGCGCACCGACGGCGGGCCGGTCACCGTGGTCGGGCAGCTCTGCACCCCGAAGGACGTGCTGTCCCGCTCGGCCACCGCGGGGCCGATCGGCGTGGGGGACGTGCTGGCCTTCGCCATGGCCGGCGCGTACGCCTGGAACATCAGCCACCGCGACTTTCTGCTGCACGAGCCGCCGCTGTTCCGGACCGGTGACCCGGATGAGCACGCCGCCGACTGGGCGGCCCGGCCGTTGCGGTCGTGACCGCCGATGCCGGTGGGCCGTCGGGGCGGATCGCGCCCCGACGGCCCGTTGTCGCCACCGTCGTCAGCCGTTGTCGATCAGACTGGCGATCTCGTTGTAGATGAGGTGCGCCTTCGCGCCCTGATTCGACGGGCAACCGCCGAGGTGGTGCAGGGCGATCACCCGGTGGCTGGCGTTCAGCACCGGCGAGCCCGAGTTGCCGCCGGAGGTGTCACAGCTGTAGCTGATGTTCCAGGTGTTGTAGTTCGCGTTCTTCACGGTGCAGTTCGCGCCGTTCTGGGTGTCCTCGAAGATCGACAGCCGCTTCGGGTTGCCGTCGCCGTGCCCTGGAACGTAATTCCGCGTGCCGGTGGTGGTGGCGGTCGTCGCCAGGTACAGGGTGCCGAACGACTGGATGTTGGCGAAGTTGTTCACCGAGTAAAGGGTGTAG
This sequence comes from Micromonospora sp. NPDC005087, assembly GCF_042872965.1. Classification (NCBI taxonomy): domain Bacteria; kingdom Bacillati; phylum Actinomycetota; class Actinomycetes; order Micromonosporales; family Micromonosporaceae; genus Micromonospora; species Micromonospora sp. NPDC005087. Next base: position 214,211 of record NZ_JBIALB010000002.1, read on the forward strand.
TCCAGTTGGTTGGAGCCGCCGCTGCTCACCTTGTAGAGGGTGGCGCCGCTGACCTTGGTGCCGGCGCCGGGGTTGGAGCCGCCGCAGGTGGCGCATTGGTAGTTGAACTGCATCTCGCTGCCGCTGACGGCGGACTGCGTCGAGAAGCAGTGCTTGTTCGTCAGCATGCGGTTGGTGTTGCCGACCCGCCAGGTGGTGCACATCCCACCGCCGCTGATCAGCAGCCGCGCCACCGCCCTGCCCCGGGCGTACTCGTTGGGGTGGCTGGTCTGGTAGCAGACCACGTCGCGGCGGGCGTCGGTGCTGCAGACGGATTGCGTGGTGAAGTTGTGCTGCGTGATCTCCGTGCGGTCGTAGCCGCGCCAGAACCGGTCGATGGTCGCGGCGCTGCTGCGGGAGGCACGGCTGCTGTGCAGTGTCACCACCGCGGTGTCGCCCTCCACCGACATCGCCCAGAAGCCCGGTTGCCCGTCGGTGGTGTAGTCGGCGCCGGTCGCCCGGTTCAGGTAGCGGTCGTACCGGTAGCTCTCCCGGCCGTCGGGGCTCGACACGGTCACGTAGTCGCCGTGGGCCAGGCGCAGGGAGCTGAAGTGCACCTTGACGTACGACGCACCGGGGTGCCGAATGATCTGCGTCCCGCCGTCCTGCGCGTAGGACAGCGAGCCGGTGGTGGTCCGTAGTTCACCGACCGTGGTGACGCCCTCGGCGGAGAACTGCTCGGATTCGGGTGCACGCTCGGAGTGCGGTGCGAGTGGTTGAACCGAGTGCGCCTCGGCGGCGGGTACGGACAGCAGGCTCAGCCCGAGTGTGCCGGCGCTGAGCGCGATCGCCACCGTTCGTAGGCGGCGCAGGGCATGCTTCATCGTCGCTCCTCCCAGGGACAGCACCCAGACGTGCTTGCAGACTTCATATCCGAAGCAAACGAGACATGCAAATTTATCTATCTAATGTTGATCTACGCACCGCCGCGCCAACCCTTCCCCGGGCATCGGGCTGCCGCTGGCGCACGTGTGGTCGCCGCCTGGGCCCGCCGGCCGGGACAACGCAGGTCAAAGCGGGTGGCTCCCTGCCAACGCAGGCCGCCGCGCAGGTCGCTAAACTGAGCGCTCGCGCCCTCGTAGCTCAGGGGATAGAGCATCGGTTTCCTAAACCGTGTGTCGCAGGTTCGAATCCTGCCGGGGGCACCTCGATGATCAGCCAAAATGCTGCCTGAGCAGGAAAGACGCACCGCGCTCTATTAGTACATGTGTGCAGCCGTAGGTCACTGGAAGCCGCCGGTTGTCGTAGGTCGCGGAATATGCGCGGAATGAACATGGCGGTATCTGGCCAAGTCAGCCGGGGTACGCGGAGCAAGGTCCGGAGCGGCGACCCTCATCGAGGCCAGGCCACGCCGGTCAGAGCCTCATCGATCCGGCCGTTGACGGTGGCCTCTTGTCCGTCGATGCACTTGGCATAGACCTTGAGCAGCACATCTACGGAGTGCCCGGCCCGATCGGCGACCTCGGTTGCCGGGACGCCAGCATTGAGCCACAGCGACACGGCAGCGTGCCGCAGATCGTACGGCCGACCGGCGAGCGGAGAGTCAACCTGGCGCGGAGTCAGCGCCAACCGACGCGCCTCATCCCAGACGCGCGAGTACGTCGAGGCGGCAACGACGTTACCCCGCTCGCTGTGGAACAGGCGGCCGTCCTTGGCGACGCCGAACCGCTCAATGTGCTCGCGCAGGATCTTCACCAGCGCGGGCGGGATCGGCACACCGCGCGGCTCGTCCTCGGCACGGTGCTTTAGCCCACGATCGTCGTGGACCTGGCCGCTGTCGGTCCACCGCTTGCCCGCCTGTGGGCGACTTTTTGCCAGCGTCAGCCGACCCCATCCCGTCTCGGGAAGGTCGCAGTCCTGCTCACGCAGCCCCAGCGCCTCTCCGGGACGGAGCGCAGCGAAGTACAGGCAGGCAAAGAAAGCGACCAAGCGCTCACCCCGTTTCGCCTTCCGTCCCCGCTGGCCGACGTAGGTGACCGCGATCAGCAGTTCCAGCGCCTGGCGCTGGTTGACGACCACTCGACGATCGACGACCTCAGCGATCCTTTTCCGCTGCGACCGCACGCGAAGCTTGTCGATCGGATTGAACTCCAACTCTTCCAGCTCGACCGCGTACTGAAGGACGTTGTAGAACACCGACCGCTTCCGACGCACCGTGGTTGCGGCGGCTGGCTTGCCGTCGAGCTTCACCGCCAAGACGTCGAGCGCACCCCGCACAGTCGCCGCGTCCCGAAGGTCAGGCAGAGGCCGGGATGCGTGACGCAGCCAGCGCACCGCGTCAGCAGTGTCCGGCGGCATGTCCAGGCCACGAGTCGGCGGCGGCAGCACGTGGTTTCGCAGCGCTCGGCGAAGCAGCTCGACCGGCGGCGGGCCGGGGGCGTCCTTGACGAGCGCCGCCGTGACGGTGGCGAGTGCTTCCGTCATGCTGTCTCGCGACTTGGCCGCAGCGCCCGGCCACTTCATGCCGACGTACTTTTGGGCAAAGTCCAGCCAGGTGACGGCCACCGGGGCCTCCGTCATCGAATCCGGTAGCCCGGTTGCGATGTCGAACCCCTCGCCCTGGTTGGCGGCTTGCATCAGGTCGGACCGGAAGCTATCCGCCAGTGCCCGCGTGACGAACGTGCGGGACTTCTCGCGCCCGGCCACTACCCAACGGACTGTGTACGACCGCTTGGCCTTCTTCGACCGGCCACCGTCCGGGGTGTTGGTTTTGATCGCCCAGATGCGGACGCGACGAGACTTCACGCCGCAACCTCGCGTCGCTGCTCCAGCCAAATCCGGAGATCCTTCTTCGATACCCGAAGCTCTCCGTTCGGAAGCCGGATGCAGGCCGGGGCGATGCCGAGTTCGCGCCAGCGGTAGAACGTCCGGCGTGAGACGTTGTTGAGCGCAGTAAGCACCTCCGGAACGGTCATGAGTTCGTCGTCCACGGTCAGAGTCCTTTCCTCCTGGTTCGGATCAAGCGGCAACCGGCGTCGTGCTGGCGTGGGTGGTGCTGAGTTCATGGGCGAGCTCTTCGCGGCCGGTGGCTTGTCGGGCACGCGCCATGGCGGCGGCGGTGTTGGCAAGCAGGGCGTCTCCGGTGGTGTGCCAGCCGACGCCGGCGAAGGTGAGGGTGCCGACGATGAGGGTGGTGTCGCCGGGGTGGTCGGCGGCCTTGATGGCCTCGCTGGCGTCCTGGTCCTGGTCGTCGTTGCGTCGGTAGGTGACGCGGGTGTCGCGCAGGAGTTGGAAGGTGACCGAGTAGCGGCGGGCTTTGGTGAGGAAGTGGCCGCCGAAGCCGAGCATGTGCGCCCACCGGCGCAGCCGGGCGTAAGGGTTGGCCGTCGCCGGTTTCGTGGGTTCGGCGTCAAGGGCGGCTTGACGGTGGGCGACGCAGACGGGGCAGGCGGCGTAGCGGGTGTGGGTGCCGCAGTCGGGGCATTCCCAGCGCTTCGCGAAGCCGGGTGTCGGCCGGTGGTCCCGGGGCCGCTGCGAGAGCGGGACGGGTGTGCCGACCGGTCGGCCGATGCGCCAGCAGGCGTCGATGAGGCGGGCGGTGTGGTCGCCGTCGGGGTCGGCGTAGTCGCCGATGGTGTCGGCGGTAAGCCTGACGGAGCGGTGCCCGGTTACCTCGGTGCTTTTGGTGGCGTACTTGGCAAGGTAGCCGGCGACCATGCCGTCGGTGACCTCACCGCTTCCGGTCAGGCTGATGGGGCGGATGTCGAGCTGGGTGCCCCAGGCGACCGGCCAGCCGGCGGGCTGGTCGGGGTGGGTGGGGGTGGTGTAGTCGACCTGGTTGGCGGCGTGGCGGATGGCGTCGTCGAGGTCGGCGGCGGTGAACACCACCGGTGGTGGGATCACGGCGGTGGGGTCGGTGGGGTCGACGCCGTCGAGGCGCACCAGGGCGTGGAAGTGGACTGCGCCGCGTGCTTGGAACTCGGCGGCTTTTCCGTGGGACAGCCGGACCGGGGCGACCGTGCGGACCTTGCCGGAGGCGGTGACGATCTGGGCCGGGGGGATGCCGCGTCGGCGGGCGAGTTGGGCGAGGTGGCGTTCCGCGGCTTGCTTGGTGCGCCGCCACAGTTCGCCTGCGAACACGTTCCAGACGACCTGGTGGTCGTGGTCGTAGCAGTCCAGGCACAGCGGCTGGCCGAGGACAGCGTCTGCCGGTTCGTGGCGTGCCCAGCACACCGCCGGGCGACCGTGGGAACACAGGCCGGCGGTCGGGTCGGTGCTGCGGCGGGCGTGGCAGGGGTCGGGGCGGCAGTCGCAGCGTTTGCGGTTGGCGCAGGTGTGGCGCTTGACCGCGCGGACGTGCACGGGGCCGAAGGACGGGGCGGTGAAGGTGGCGAACACCGCCGGGTGCCGGGAGACGGTTTCGGGGACGCCTTTGCCGCCGACGAGGCCGGCGCGCAGCAGTTGGTAGGCGTCGCGTTGGTAGACGGTGGCGCACGTCGGGCAGACGGTGGCGCGGCGGTTGCCACACGCCTTGTAGATCGCGGCGTCGGGCATGGCGTCGGTGTGCCGGGCGTCCAGGAGCCGGCCGGTGGCGGATTCAACGGTGAGGAGCTGGCCGGCCAACCGGATGGGACGGGTGCAGCCGGCGGCGGCGCGGACGTGTTCCAGCCAGCCGAAGTAGTCCGGCTGCCGTGCGCGGGTGAACGCGGAGCCGGCGGCGGTGTAGCCGACGTAGGGACTGGTGGTGTCGGCGTTCGAGCCCACACCCCGGGCCGAGGCACGGGGTGTGAGGTCCAGCGTCGAATCCATCAGCCGACGACCTCGTGGTGTCGGGTGGTGATGGTGTGTTGGGTGACGATGATGCGGCAGGCGCCGCACTGGCGCTCGGCCGGTTCGTGCCGGTGACATGCGATGGTGGCGGTCGTCGCGCCGCAGCGGATGGTGACCGGAGTCCGGCAGGGACCGCCGGGGATGACGTGGATGACGGTGCGTCGGGTGTCGTAGGGGTGCGCCTCGGAGAAGGCCGGGCAGGTGTGGGTGACCTGCTCGATGTCGACGACGTGAATCATCGGGCACCACCAACGGGGGTGCCGTTGACGGCCGGGGTGTGGCCGGTGATGGTGTGCAGCAGTTCCCGGGCGATGTCCGGGGTGACCGAGAGCAGGCCGGCGAGTTCATCCGGTGTGATGGGTCGGCCGGTGCTCTGCTCGTGCCGTCCGATGACGAACCGGGCGGTGGGCATCAGGTGCGCCGGCACCTCAGGCCGGGCAACCGGGATCGGGGTGAAGGCGGGTGCCTGGATGGCGGCCGGTATGGGTGCCGGCGGGTTGTCGACGACCGGCGCAGCGGCCGGAGTGGTGTCGACGGCCGGCGGGGTGGCCGGGGTGTCGGTCGGCTCAGTGGCCGGTGCCGTGGTGGTGAGGTCGTTGACGGCGGCGAGGAGGGCGGCGGCTTCGGCTTGGATGGCGGCGAAGTCGGGTCGGATGCGTCCGGCGACGAGTTCGACGCCGATGACGAGGACGACGACCAGCGCGAAGACCAGTCGCAGGCCGAGGCTGCCCGGGGAAGCAAAGTTGATGGTGGCCGACAGCAGTGCGGCGGCGGCGAAGACGACCAGGGCTCCGCGTTTGGCGTCTTTGGCGATGCCGGAGGTGCGGACGACGGTCAGCATGGACACCATGGCCGCGTCGAAGATCAGCGGCACCAGGTAGGCGAAGTAGCCGGCGTTCTGCGCCCACAGGTAGTGGGCTTGGTGCAGGTAGCTGGTCAGCAGCGCACCCAGCAAGACGAACCGGTTGTAGCGCTTGATGGAGCCGATCGCCTTGAGCATGGTTGGCACGGCGTTGCGGGCGTATTCGGCGGCGAACTGTTCGGTGACGGCGCTGGGGTCAGTGCTCGACATGGGGAGTCACCTCCGGAGCGGGGATGATGTCGAGGGGGATGAGGTCGACCACGCCGGAGCAGTGGGCGCACATGACGGGGGCCAGGCCGAGGGTGGCCATCTGCTCGCGGAAGCAGGGCAGGCAGGCGAAGTCGGCCGGGAACAGGCCGTCGCCCTCGCAGAGGGCGTAGGGGCCGAGGCAGACGGGGCAGGGCTTGTAGACCGGGCCGAGGATGTCGTGGATGCCGGCGGGCGAGCTGCCCTCGATGCACCACAGGCAGGGGTCAGACAGGTGGAAGCTCACGACGGGTTCCCTTCGTGGCAGTCGAGGCATTCGCCGTAGCGGCGGGGGATGTAGTAGGGCTTGACCTGGGCGCAGACGCGGCAGGTCCGGCGGGCGCGAAGCGCTTTGGCGATGGCCTCCCGCTGGGCGGGCGTGGCGGTGCGCTTGGGTGCGGCCATGTCGAGGCGGTAGAGGTAGGCGACTCGACGGTTTCTGCGGTGCCGCCAGAGGATCTGGGCGACCGGGGTTTGCCCTGCGGGGCGCAGGCCGGCGGCGCGGAGCTGCCGCACGGTGGCCAGGCCGTCCGGGGCGCAGTGGTAGGGGAAGGTGGGGAACCCGTAGCGGGTGCCGAGCGGGTCGTAGAACTCGACCCGGATGCCGGTGCGGTCGGTCAGGGCGTCGAGGTCGACGCTGCGAAGGTCGGTCATGGCTTGTCTCCCCAGCGCTGCTGGGCGGCCTGCTTGGAGATGCCGAGCCGGGTACCGATCTCTGACCAGGAGTAGCCGAACGCCCGCAGGCCAATCACGGCCTCACCGATGGCGTCGTCAATGACCGAGGACAGCGCGACCAGGTCGCGGAGTGCTTCGACGTCGCCGGTGGCGACGCGGCGGCCGTGGGCGCGGATGATGCGCCGGGCGAACGCGGCGAAGGCGTCGTTCTCGACGACCTCACGGCGCTTCCGTCGGGGGGTGTGCGTCAAGGACGCCTTGACGGTGAACATCAGAGCTCGCCTCCCTGGTTGTGGAGGCGGTCCCACTCATCAGCAGCCGCGCCGAGGGCGGTGACGACCTGCTCGGCGGTGCGGGCCGGGTCGTCGTTCCAGGAGTAGGGCGAGGTGTGCTCGTCGGTCAGGTAGCCGTCGATGTCGACGAGGAAGACCGGGGCGGTGGTGTCGAGGTAGTCGACGAACGCGCCGAGGGTGGCGAGGTAGTCGGCCAGGGCGTCGGGGTCGAGCTGCGAGAAGTGCTCGACGCGGTGTCCGGCGCAGGCGATGCCGATAGCTCCGGCGGCGCAGGCCGGCGGGGTGAGGTAGTCGGCGGGCTCGTAGATGTCGTAGTAGGTGCCCTGGGTCCAGCCGTGCCGGCGTAGGTAGAGGGCAGCCATCCGCAGCAGGTCAGCAGGAGTGTTGACCGGCGCGGGGGTGGGTGGGTTGTGGGTAGCCTTCATGGCAGCCACGTCCTTTCGGGGCTGTTGGTTGGTGGTCGGCAGGACCGGCAGTTGCTGCCAGGCGAAGTCCCGGTCCTGTCGGCCGATCAGTGGGTGCGCAGCCGCAGGTAACGGCGGTGGCGGTTGTCGTCGCCGCCCACGAGGGTCGGCGCGGAGACGTAGACGAGTCGGCCGCTAGCGGACGCGACGCGGACCATGGCGGCGATGTCCTCGGGACGGCCGACGATCCACAGTTCGGTAAAGGTCGCGGCGTGCTGGTTGTTGGCCTTGGCGTAGGCGCGTTCGCGGGTGGTCATGCCGCCATCTCCCACTCGGTCGGGTTGACCGCCGGGCTGCTGCTGCCCGAGGTGGGGCGGCGGGTCCAGGCGGCGTAGTCGGCGATGTTGTAGATGTCGGTGTCGGTGAGGTAGGCGGCCTTGATGCGGCGGGGAACGCCGCCTTCGGCCAGGAGGTAGGCCGCGCCCTGGTTAGTTGGGGAGATGTCGGAGGCGGTGTAGCCCTGCTCGGCCCAGCCCTGACCGAGGATGATGTTCGAGCTGTTCAGCGACGTGCAGCGGAACGCGGCCCGGTAGCCGAACAGGTCCCGCAGGCTGGCGGGGATGATGTCCCACGACGGCCGTTGAGTCGCGGCGACAACAGGCATGCCGCAGGCCCGACCGAGGGACACGAGCCCTCGCAGGAGGGTGGAGAACTCCTCCTGTTGCTGCTTGGTGCCGAGGACGGTGGAGAACATGGCGAGTTCGTCGATGATGGTGACGATGACGGACATGCCGTCGCCGTCGGCGAGCTTGCGGCGCCGGTTGGCCAGGAGCCAGGCGTGGCGGTTGGTGGCCACGACCAGGAGGCGGCGTAGGACGTCGATGCCGTGGTCGATGTCGGGGCCGATGAAGGCGTCGGCGAGGTCGCGCCAGGGGCCGAGTTCGACGAGTTTGGCGTCGAAGAGCACGAGGCGGGTGTTGTCGCACAGAGCGGCGTGGCCGCAGATGTTGTTGATCAGGCCGGACTTACCGCCGCCGGGTTCACCTGCGGTGAGCAGGTTGCGGTAGATGACGTCGAGGTAGACGGGTTGGCCGAACTCGTCGATCCCGATGAAGATCGGGTCGAACATCGACAGGCCAGGACCCACCGGCACCGCCTCAGCGGTGGTGGGAGTCGTGGTGGTCATGGGTGCCCTCCTGGGCGTTGTGGGCGCGAGGAGCCACACGAACGAGCCGAAGTCGACTCCTCGCGTCCCGGGTGGGTGTGGGTCAGATCCAGTCGGAGGTGTCGTCGTCCGGCACGGACGACGACGAAGCCGCGGGCTTGCTGCCGTTGGCGGTGGTGGCCGGCTTCTTCGCCGGCTTGCCCTGGGTCGGAATCCTGATCGTCGGAGCGTCGATGTCCGGCAGGTCCAGGGCGGTGGGGACCGTCAGCGGCGATGCCGAGACGGGTGCGGTCGGGTCGATCACGTCGACCAGCGGGGAGGCGACGTGGGCGGTCAGCACCTCGCGGCGTTTGATGTCGAACCGCAGGTAGGCGGCGTTGTTCTCCGAAGCGCGCTCGATGAGCACGGTGGAGGCGTGGCAGGTGACCGCGATCTTGTCGAGGCGGCCTTCCAGGTCCTTGGCGGACAGGCCGGGGCGCAGGTAGACCCAGACGCGTTCGCCGACGGGGGTGGGGCGTGCCCACAGGATCAGCGGCAGGCTGCCGGACTGGTTGGCGATGATGAACTGCGCGAAGCACACGCGCAGGCGGTGCCGGACGATCAGGCACCAGGTCCAGGCTTTGATCTGGCGGCGTATCGGGCGGATGGCGGCGGGGACGCCGACGACCAGGGCGACCACGAGCAGGGTCACCAGGGTTGGAGTGTGGTTGGCCAGCTGCACCCACGCGGTGAGCAGCAGAACCGCCATGGCGGTTTCGAGGCTCCACCACCACAGCAGCCGGATCACCGGCCAGACGCGGACGAGCACCCAGACGAGGCCGCCGGTCGGTACGCCGATGAGCGCGCCGACGAAGACGGCGAGGATCGGGTGGATGTAGGAAGCGGCCACCACGGCCGACAGAAGGCCGACGATGACCGCCGTGAGAATGAACGCCATCTTGGCGTTGCGTGCGGAGGAACGGTGGACCTTGGCCTCGATGACCGTCACCGTTCCGGTTGACCTGCCGGCGAAGCGGCGGGGGCTAGACTTGGACACGACGAGTCCTCCCAAGTGCAAGTTGGGTTGGGATGAGTTGGAAGGCACGGGGTCGGGTGATGTAGGAGTCAGACCGACCCCGCGCCAGCTCTTGCGGGGATGCCACCACCACCGGTGATGACCAGGTTCGGGAATGTAGGAGTCAGAAGCACTCCCGGACCCTTGGTGTGGATGGGTTCAGCGGACCATCAGGCCGCTTCGCGAGCCACGGACACCTGCGGCTCACACAGCACAGCGGTGCGAGGGACCTACTTGGCCGGAGAACCAGTCTTCGGCTTCAGCGAGACCGCCCGGAACGCGACGCCGTTGCGCCCGTTGGTCGCCCACGGAATGGCCTCCAACTGCTCGACGGCCAGGAAGTCGCCCACCTTCACGCTCGGCTTTTCTCCCGCCGTGGTGATGGTGATGACCTCCCCGCCGTTCTCGTCGAGCACGAAGACCTGGGTGGACCACATGAGCCGGCCCGTGTTCTTCTCGGACTTCTGGTTGCCGTTCTGGTCGTTCTTCGGCTCCGGGTCCTTCGACGCCGTCACCTGCTTGCTCGTGGTGTCCACGTACAGCTTCAAGGCTGTCTCCTTCTGCTGGGGCACCGTTCGTCGGCGCACTCCGTCGTCGTCATGTCTTCATGAAGACGTGAAGACAACGTACGACGGTGGATGTCTCGCGTCAAGACTTCATGAAGACCTAAACTCGGTGGTGACGCGAAGGAGTGTGAAGCCGTGGCTAAATGGGAGCGAATCGCCGCAGACTGGCGGGAAAAGATTCATTCCGGCGAGCTGGCACCGGAATTCAAGCTGCCGAACGAACAGACGTTGAAGGCCGACTACGAGGTCAGCCTTCCGGTCGTGCGGCAAGCCCTGGACGCCCTAGAGGCCGAAGGGCTGGTAGATCGTCGCCACGGACGAGGCACGTTCGTTCGGGCACCACGCCAGCGTGTGCGGCGATCGCCGGAGCGGTACCAATGGGAGAAGGACCGCGCCCGGCTACCCGAGTCCCAGAGACGTCGCACGGGCGCGACGGAACGCGACACAGGACTGACCATGCAGGACCTTGAGTTCTCGGCGGAGTACCGAACAGTTCCCGCGACCGTCGAGCTGGGCCGACTATTCAGCGTCCCGGTCGGTGCCAAGATGCTTGAGCGCGTCTACCGAACAGGTTCACGACGAGAGAACGCGCCACTGAGCCTGAACACTTCATACATGGTGTACGACGTCGTTGCCGAGAATCCAGCGCTCCTTGATGCTCACAACGAGCCGTGGCCGGGCGGAACGCAGAACCAGCTCCTCAGCATCGGGATCGAGCTAGATCGGATCGTTGACGAGATCACTGCGCGACCTCCGGGGCCGGAGGAAGCCGAGGCGTTGAATCTGCCGCCGGGGGTCTCAGTTCTGATCCTCCGAAAGATTTCTATCGACACGCGCGACTGCGTGGTCGAGGTGTCGAACGTCGTCCTTCCAGGTGACCGAACTGAGTTCGTTTACACAACGAAGCTGGCGAGGTGGTCGGAATGAGAAGGCTGATCTCCGTAGTCACCCCGGTCCACGCGCCGAGCATCCCCTACCTTGCGGACTCCTACGAGTCGCTGCGGGCACAGGAGATGCCCGACGGTTGGAACTGGGAATGGCTCGTTCAGGAGGATGGCCGCACCGGAGATGTCGAGGCCGCTCTACCCCAAGACTCACGCGTCCTGGGCGCGACCGGCAAAGCGGGCGGCCCCGGAGTCGCCCGCAACATGGCGATGGCGCGGAGCCAGGGCTCACTACTGCGGGTCCTAGATGCCGATGACCAGCTCACACCCGGCGCCCTCGCACGCGAGATCGAGGTTCTTAGCTCTCGCCCTGACATTGGCTGGACAACATCAAGCGTCCTTGACCTGATGCCTGACGGGTCAACGGTCAGTTGGCAGCATGCCGACCCGGCGGAAGGCAGACTCGACCGGGCCGAGGTGCTGTCCTACTTTCACAACAACGGCTACCGGCTACCTGTGCACCCCGCAACGCTGTGCATCCGACGAGAACTCGCGCTCGCCCTCGGCGGCTGGATGGCGCTACCCGGCGGCGAGGACACCGGACTACTACTCGCAGCCTCAGTAATCGCCGACGGGTACTTCATTGACGAACCAGGGTTGCTGTACCGAAAGCACCCCGACCAGATCACCGCACAGGCCGACTGGACTGCAACCGCGGAGTGGCAGCTCCGCATGCAGCTCATCGAGTCCCGGGCGATCGCGCTACGAGCCCTCCTTCTTTCGACCAACGCCTGACCCGGGCAACCGGCGGCGGTCGTCACCCGGAAGGCCGGCCGGACTGCCGGCGATGTCGGGCTCCAGTTGATGTGTTACGGATTGCGCTCAGTTGATCCGTTACCCATCCGGCTAGACGATCTTCGCCTCAGCGGGTGGACATCGAGCCGCCGGAGGGCCGCCGTGCAGGATGCCGTAGCCGGGTCCGGGTGCTACGCCGCGAACAAGCGCACCCGGACGCCCGGAACGGGAATGTCCCGGCCGTCTTGCAGCTCCGCCTGCACGCCGTTGTACCAGAGCCAGTGCCGGCTCCATGGCCGGTCGGCGGGACCGAACTCGTCCGGGTACCGGTCGCCGACCACCAGCTCGCCGATATCGAGGAACGACATCAGGCCGCGCCTACCGGCCTGGCGTAGCGGTTCCGGCACGTCCAGCAGCCGGAATCCGACATCGGCGTTGTCCTCGCTGAGCGGTTCCTCGAAGTACCGCCAATCGTCGTCGAGGAACCCGGACAGAGCCATTTCGCCGCGCGGGTTCGCCTCGGCGAGCACCCAGGCGGTGCCGTCGAACAGGTCGAAGGTGAACGCGTCACACCCGGCCGCGACCGCCAGGTCGACAAGCCGTGGGCGGTCGGCTCCGGGGCGGCGGGTACCGAGCAACGCGTGCGGGAGGGTCATCACCATGGTCCACTCGCCGGCGCCGGGTATCAGCGCCATCGTCCACAGCGGTTGGACGTACGACGGTCCGGGCCGCCATGTGTCGCGCCCTGCCGGCGTGCCCGGCGGAAGCGGCGCGTATCCCTCGCCGGCGCATAGCGCGGTGACCGCGCGCTCGGCGTGGTCAAGGTCGGCGGTGCGCAGGTAGGTGATCGTGCTCCACTCACCCATGTGGGAACTCCAATCAGGACCGGAGCTGGCGCCCGCCGAAGGCGCCACCTTACCGGGCCGGACCGCAGGTAGTCATCAGACTCCGGAGTCACCCGTCAAGCGAAGCCACCGGGTAACGCATCAAGCGGAGTACGACACCGGACTGCCGGCGATGTCGGGTCTCAGGACCTGCGTGACAGATCAGTCTCGGGACGTGAGTGACACATCCGGCTAGACGATCTCGAACCGGCCGCCTCTTGCGCGGAGACAGGACCGTCGGGCCTTGCTGGAGAATCACGGCATGGATGTCCCCGACCTTCTTCGCCAGGCCGCCTCTCGCGTCCCTGCGTCAGCAACGAGCGGCACTGGCTGGACGGTGGCCGATGCGAATGAGTACCTCGGACACCATGACTGGGAAGCGGCACTGGACATCCTCATGGAGCTTGGCGATGTCCACCCCGCCGAAACCTCGTTCTGGGACCTCTGCGCCCAGGCCGCTCATGGGATGCAGCTCGACAGAGCCGAGCGATGGTGTCACTGGCGTCGGTTTGAAGTGCTTCACGGCGTTATCCGCGCGGACCTTCAGCTCGTCGAGTCCACTGCTTCAGGTGGCCGGCACATGCCCATACCAGGCGATGGGCGCCTTCGACCGCTGTGGGACATCGGGGACGTGACAGCCGCGGGCAACCCGGATCTGTACGTCGCGCGGATCTGGGTCGAGCGCGAGCCGGACCTCAAACCCGGCGAGCGCGGTGCTGTTCGTCTAGCACCGTTGAGCCCGGAACGGTGGCGACGTCTGACAGCCGGCGATGTGATCACGATGCACGAGCAGATGCCAATGGCCGGTACAGCGTCCATCACCGAGGCCACGTTCCCCCAAGCGCTTCGGGAGACCGCCTGACCGTTGCCACGGCTGGCTGTCACGCAGGTCCTGATAACGATGTGTCACGCAGGTCCCGAGACCGGACACCGGACTGCCGGCGATGTTGTGCAAAGTTTCTGTACGTCTTCAAGGCGGCCCTTGACGGGCCGCACGCGCCGCCGCCTGGGCGCGCGGCCTGCACTCCGCTGTCGCTCCGCTCCGGCCACGCAACACGCCCGGCGGCTGGCGCGGACAGCGGGAAACCCGGTGGGCCGCCGCTGAACGACAGGCGTTGGCCGACGAGAGGTTGAGCCGGCAGCCGGCCGGGCCGCGCGGCCACGAGCCCGCGCGGCTAGGGGGCGCACGCCGGCCGCGTCGGCGCGCTGGCGGCGGTCTCGGGGTTGCGGTTAGTGCGCCTCCGGCGGGGGCGCTCCGGCTCCGGGATGGCCTGGCTGCGCCGGCGGGTGGCGGTCCGCGGGTGGTTGCGGTAGGCCATCCCGTCTGCCATCGACCCGGGCAAGCGAGCAGACCGCCGCCCGACCCGCCAGCGCCCGAACCTGCGTCAAGGTCCGCTTGACGTGGCGGGCCGGGCGGCGGCCCGCTCCTCACGAGAGCGGGTCGATGGCAGACGGGATGGAAAGAGGTCGAGCCCGTGTCCATTGGGCTGTTGTCCTAAGGCCAAAGGCCTGGTTGCATTGGACCGTGAGCAGAACGAAACGGCGTGTAACCGCGCAAATCCGCGGTGATGAGGGAATAAAGATCGTAAAATCTAAGCTGCCCGCGCACTGGGTGGTGCGTGATATTACGCCGGACTACGGCCTGGACCTCCATATCGAAGTTTTTGAGCCGGAGGCTGATGGCGCGGAGCATGCAGACGCATACGGCGAACACATATTTGCCCAAGTGAAGACTACTTCATCCGTGAGCTCTAGGAGGCTGAAGATTCGACACAGAGGCAATGTAGCCAAGGGACCGCTACGGTACGACGAAACGTCAGAGGAGGAGGAGATTGAGGTAATCCGCCAGGTGCTGGAGACTCCGGAGTTGCGGACGGTGGAGTCGATGGGAGCTGCTATCCCCGTCCTGCTGCTAATTGTGGATGAATCGACGCAAGAGGTGTATTTCGTCTGCCTGAACGACTACATTTCTAAGGTACTAACGCCCGAGAACGTGCGCTGGCGAAGCCAAGCCTCCTCTACAATTCGTATCCCCGAATTTAATAGACTGGATTATCGGAACTCAAGTTTTGCATACGTCAGGCTGTTGGCTCGCCGGGCGAAGCTGCTTTCCGCTTTCCTGACGTTTGGATATCAGAGATACGAGTACAACGCCGCCCTCAATAATGCCGATCATCTGCAAGGCTCAACTATGGGAGCGCTACGTGCCTCAGATGTTGGAGACATGCTTCAGCAGTTCTTCGCCTCTGACTTAGCGTTAGATATCTGGGAGATGGCCGGTCCCGGAACCTGGAGACCGTTAGGAGATGTTCAACAGGACTTGCGTCAGTGCTTTGCAATGCTGCAAATGTCGGCCGACAATGCCCCGGTGGCCTTCTTCCTGAGTCAGGTCTGGGCATGCTTTTCCCGCGCCGAGAACCTGGGCCGCATGTACGAGGAGCTTTGCCGGGAGTGGCGGCTTCCAACGGCGTTGGCTGCCATGATCGAAGCCGCCGAGGCAGCGGAAAGGCCAGAAGGCAAGTAGTAGCGGATCGTTCCTTCGGGAGGAGGAGCCAAGCTCCGTCGACGAGACGGCGGCCGACGGGGCTTGACATCCACAGGCGAATCGGGATGGCGGAGATGCGAAATTCGGCCGGTCGCCTCAGAGAAGTCCCCGTAAGCGAGCAGCATGCTCGATGTCGTCCCTGAAGGCGTCCAGGGTCGCGAGCGTATACATGCCGTCGATCTGTTTGGTGGCCCAAAGGTCGTAAATTCGCCGTAGGTCGGCCGTGCGACTCTTCCAGCCTATACCGTCAATAACTGCGATAACGAACTGCGTGGGGAGGCGTACCTCGGCCATCTCTACGATCTCGCGTACCGCATCGGTCAGCTTTGAGCCGGTGCTGTCGAAGCCTTTAGCTGCAACCACGATCACGGGCGATTTCGCTGACGGGATCGCTAAGTCGCAGGGTGCATCTCGGCCAGCCCGCCCCACAAAGCGGGTCCTAGGCTCGCATTTCAACCCTACATCTTGCGCAATGAGCTCAATTTCATCCTCTACCTTACGTCCGGACTGCCCTGCACGAGCTGCGATAGCGCGTGACCCGGCGCGCGCTGTAAGAAGGTCGCCGAAGTCATACGTGCGCCGGCGTTGAACCTCCACTAAGCGGATCAGGTCGAGTTCACGATCCATGACTTCGATCAGATCGCGCGGGCGGTTCTTCGCGAGAAGCACCCAGCCCTGCGTATTAAAATGGTCCTTAAGGAAATTTTTGAGCTTCTCGTGCGAAAGTCCGGCCGCTAATCCGAGAGCGTAGACAGCTCTCGGATTCTCCTGCACCCAGTCAACTAGGACGTCTGCGCTAATGGAGGTAAGTTCGGCCAGAGAGTCAGCGGCCTTCTTTATCTGGATCGCGTTTGGGCTGGACGCTGTGGGGTCCACGTGTGCAGTCAGCCTGCCGAGGGTTGCCACATAAGCGTCAAATGAGGGGATGATAGTCAAGGTCAACGCCCAATGATGATGTACTCCAACGCGTTCCGCCGGGCGGCAGTCGCGTGAGTGCCAAATGAGTACTTGTGCTCAAGTGTGTGCACGTCGACTTTCTCTTTTACCTCCCGCAAGAGCCTCTCGATTGTGGCCAAGTCTGGCACCGCGTTAGACGAGTATGAGAGAACAATCGTCGACTCATGGAACTGTTTGAAGGTCCTGAAGAGCGCGTCTTCCACGCTATGCTTATACGAGAACGGCGTGTAGCGCTTTGCCAGCTTCTTGGTCTTCGTGTTTTCGAGGATTGTTTGCCCTCGCCAGTACACGGAAAGCCCTTCGAGGAAGTGGTATCGCTTGATGTAGCAGTTGTCGTCCCGCGGTGGCGCATAGGGCGGATCGAGATAGGCGATATCGTAGCCTTTTGTTGGCAAGTCGAAGACATCGCCGGTCGCGGTGAAGCACTCGTGGCCACTGTCGAAAACGACGCCGTTATACGCCTTGACTGTTTCCCGGAAGTGCTCTTTCAGGCTCAACCGCAGATCTCTGCGGCCGTCGTCGTACCGTAGGTCGGTGAAGGTGAAGACGCCACGTGGCTGTTTCCGTGCGGCCGCAAGGACCAGGCTCGCAATTGCGAGGTCTCGCTTATGCCCCTCCAGTAGCTCAATATGAGACCAAGCCCCGTCAAGAAACTTACGGTCGTCGGCCGTGAAATAGAGTCCGTCGAATTTATCTTGGATGAAGTCACGGTCATCGGCGGGCGTACCACAGATCGACTCGACCTCTTCGTCTGAAAGTGCGTCACCCTGGTTAACAACAGCGGCTCGTGCGATGAAGCCCGGGAAGTTCAAGAAATCGTTAGAGGTTACCGAGTAACCCAGAGATTTGAGGGCGTACGAAACCACACCGCTGCCGGAAAATGCATCGATCGCAGTGCTTCCACCGAGTTGGCTGAAGACTGCCGCGAGCCGCTCAACGAGCTTGTACTTCGAGCCCATGTAGCGAACCCGCGGGAACTTGGACGCCATGACGGCAGCCCGGCGCGCCTCAGCGGAGAGTTCAGGGAGCGGCAGCGCTGTCATGCGGGAATCATGCCGCATGGATCAAGAAGGGACCAGACTGCCACGCTCGGCCGTGACGTGAGCGACGGCTTGTGCTGTGGCCGGGACGACGTGCGGCCGGCGTGGGCCGCCACCTCGGCGATGGCCGGCGATCCTAGCCCGCATGCACCGGCGGCTTCTACCCTAAGGGCTAGGAGCGCAGCAGTTGTTCGGCAGCACAGGCAGCCAGCGCGTGGGCCGGGTGATGCAGCCAGCCGGGAAGCTCGGGAAGGAGTGACATGAGCGGACACGATGGGCCTCGGCAAGGCGACACCGACCGGCCGAGGCCTGATGACGACAAGGCCCATGGGAAGTCAACGCAGGGCTTACAGCCGAAAGCCTCTGACAAGTGGAACTGCGACGTGCAGGGCAGACGTACCTAAGCGGCCCCGGGTTGCGGCCAAACAGCCCAGATCCCGGTTGGCGTCCTGGTGGTGACGGTTGCGTTGAGTCTCATGCCGCATCACCTCGCCGGGCATCGGCATAGGTTCAGACCGCGTGTGCGGGCGATGGAGGATGCCGCCGTGCTCGCAGGTCCAGCCCGATAAGGTCCTTCGTCAGCGAGAAATCAGCGAAACGCACGACAGCCAACGGTATCCGCTGGCACAGGACGACGCCGTCCCCGACTCCCACGCCAGTCGTTGAGACTGATCGGCAAGCGCTTACTGCATCGAGCCGCCTTTGCAAGGCAGCGTCCGGCGACGAGGCGACGGTGGCTGTTGACAGCAACGGCGACAGCAACCGCGCCGGACGAGAGTGTCCGCCGGCAGTCGAGTACGGATCATCGTCCGAGGTTGCGAACGTGGCCGGACGCTGCCGGACGACCTGCACAGAGCTTACAAGCGAGGGATCGGAGGCTGTGGCGAGCTGCCTTCGCAGCTCGGCTCGTCGACGGGAATCAGGCCGCCGACATCGAGGCTGGGTCACCGGCTGAGTCGCCACAGGGATTGATGCATGCGGGCGTCGCCTGGAGGTTGCTCCTTGACAAGCAGGTAGAGGTTCTGGAAGTAGGCTTGCCATCTTTCCCGGTCATAGTGAACGGTCCGGGTTGCGCGCTCGGCCTCGACGAGCGGCAGCATCGCCTCCCAGACTGGAACGATCGACCCGCCGAGGTAGCCCGAAACGGCATGGACGTCAACTATCCCATGGGCAACGAGTGCGCCAAGGTTGTCGTAGAAGCATCCGAGTTCCCGGACCATCTCGCGTGCCTCGTCGGGCAGACCATCGAGCCCCTTCGTTAGGTCGAAGCTGCTCAATTCCCGGTACACGAAGCGACGGGCTCGGCTGAGGTGGGCGCCTCTGTGCTCGGCGAAGAGATCCACCAACGTCGGCACCGCATTCGCATGCCGCGCGAGGGTCAGGGCTCTCCATCCGATGAGTCCGGACAGTGCCACCGCGATGATAGAGATTGCTAGCGCTGCCTGCTCCATTGCAGTCCTTCTTTCGCAAGCTCTAAAGGCTGCAAGCCAGGAAGTCAGTCTGGCGGTCGCACTACGCCTAGCCCCTCCGCCGAACGGACCCAGCTGTGTCGGAAGGCCGACGGCATTGATGTAGAGCAACGGCCAGCCAAACCGGTGGCCAAGGTGAGCGACAACGCGTCCAGCAGGGAAGTGCAGCAACCACGGCGACCGCACCGCTCCGTTGCGGGCCGGTACAGCCTGCGGGACCTCGGATGCAACCCAATCAGAAGCCGTTGTTGGCAATTCGGGAGGAACGGGTCAAGCTCCGCCGGAGACGGCTGGCGGAGCTTGGCATACATCGGGATGGCGGAGCCGGTCTTGTTGCATCGAGCAAGTAGCTTGGGGGCGTGGGAGAAAAGCCATCATCCGAGAAAGTTGCAGCAGATCGAATAACTACTATCATCCTTGCGGAATTCAATGCGGCCCGCGCGGAAATCCTTCACAAGGATTTAGCTCGAATCAGCCTCGTCAGCTTTTATGTAACTGCGATGGGAGTCACTGTCGGCCTGGTGCTTTCTGGTAAATCAGGGACCTCTTTGTTGTTGGTTATTCCGATCCTCAGTTCTGCGTTCGAGTTGGCAATCTTAGGAGAGGGTCGAGATAAGACGCTAGCTGGTTCCTATGTCAATGACGTCCTACGACCGCTAGTTATCGAGCAAACCGGCGAAGACCGGCTGCTTAGCTGGGAAAGCTACTATAGGCGCCACTCGCCAAACTCTTACGTCCTCAAAGCGCTTGCAATGGGGTTACTCTTCCCCGGCGCTTCCCTTTTTGCTCTGGTCATCGTCGTTCCTGCGCTCACAACGTTTGGCGGCTGGGCCCTATGGGCTCTCGATCTATCCTTGTTTGTTGTAATGGTGCTGGCGGCCTTACCGCGCATGAAGCTATTGCTCGTCAAGATGAATAGCTATCTTCGCGGGACGGGTGGGACGCGCAACTGGCGCGGTGTCGACTAGGAGGCGGTGGCCGATGGGGGCTGCCCACGGCGCCGCGAAATCTCGGATGAACTGCCAAGCACCCAAATGGGCATCCGGCTTGCCCGAGGGCGGTAGCGCCGTTGAGTGGTTCGGGCAAGCCGCGACGCCACGCGGCAAGAAAGCCCCGGCTGGCGATGGCGAGAGCATGGACCCCAGCGTGACCCCACCGCGGCGCAACAGCGGCATCATCAGCCCGATCAGCAGATGCTGCGGGAGCGCGACCTACGCGATTCGTTGATACTCCCTGACATGGGCGACCAGGCTCCCCCCGACGGGGGTCGAGGCTCCGTCTCGACTTGGTCGCCGTACAGCACGGACGTACAGCAACCCACGGCACCACTACAGCCCTCGACCGGCCGGCCGAGGCTCGCGGCCTGCGCACCGGGCCGTCAGCAACCGCCTCGCCGTCAATCCATAGATCCAGGACTACGACCAGGAGCAGCCTCCCGCCTTGGGGACATGTGGTACCAGCCGGACCGATTGTCCGTCGACTAGCCGAAAGTTGATCGACCGCGCGGACGATGGCGTGACCAACGCGAATTGTGGATCATGGCGAGGCCGCACGACCTCTGCGTGGCAAGTCAACTGAGGAGTCCTGTTGTATCGTTCCCAGCTCGCCACAACCAGCGCCGTCGCTGCTCTGGCCCTCGCTCTGGCAGGCTGTGGCAACAGCCAGCCTCCGGCCGCTGCAGGGCCGTCGACGGTTGCGAGTGCCACGACGCCGGCCGCCCCCGTGAGCCCCAGCGAGAAGCCGGCGATGGGCGCCAAGGACGTGGTCAGGGCTCTCACCGCTGCTGCGCTTCCGCTGTCGAATACCGCCGAACAGGACGAGAACACTGATCCCAATGACAAGCTCGGTCGCCCTGGGCAGTACACCTCCCGTGCCTCAGCGGACGTGCCGGGAGGTGACAAGGACGCCGAGAAGTACGGCATCGACCGCGGCCTGGTGGTCGAGGTGTTCGCGACGGCAGGGGACGCCGACGCCCGATCGACGTACATCCAGGACGCCCTGAAGGGCGCTCAGATCCTCGGCACCGAGTACCACTATCGACCGGCGGACAGGCGGATCCTGGTGCGGCTGACCGGGAAGGTGAAACCGTCGCAGGCGAAGAAGTTCGAGGACGCAGTCACAAAGTTGTGAGCGCAGCCGGCGGACAGGTCCAGCCGGTCTCCCGACGGGGATCGCACCTGCTCGCACCTCTCGCGGATCGATAGCAGCGGTAACTGACATCCCATGAGCGTCGAGGTCAAGCAGCGACGCCACCCTCGTGTCTTCGTCTCACTTGTCGTCTCGTTCGTGACCGTGCGGGGGCGACCGTAGACGAACGACTGGTCGAGTTCGCCGTGGTAGCGAACCGACCCGGTCAAGCGCGTACGGGGATGAGCAGACTTGGAAAGCGTGCCTGGGCGCTGCTCAAGCCGGCCCTGGCTCTGCTGGTCTCAGTTGTGGTCTCTTTCATCAACGTACGAGGCCGTCCGTCGGAGGCCGGACCGGGTTTCCCGCCCTGCTCATGGCCCCAGCTACGGGAACCTGGCCCCCGGTGTCGACAGATGGGGCGGCGCGAGCGGCGGTGGCATTTTGTGGCGAGATTGGCGTTGCCACGGCTGGCCTCAGCATTATGGTCGGTGAATGATCAATGGTGCTCATGTGATCATCTACAGCCGCGACCCAGAGGCGGACCGCGCCTTCTTCCGGGACACGCTCGGCTACCACCACGTCGACGCCGGCCATGGCTGGCTCATCTTCAAGCTCCCGCCGGCCGAGCTCGCCATGCACCCGACCGAGGGCGAGCCGGCCCACGAACTCTTCCTCATGTGCGACGACGTCGCGGCGACCATGGCCGACCTGGCCGCGAAGGGCGTCGAGTTCACGATCCCCGTCACCGAGGAGCGGTGGGGGCTGCGCACCGCGCTGCGGCTGCCCGGTGGCGGCGAACTCGGTCTCTACGAACCGCGCCACCCGGTCGCAATCTGACACGCCGGCTTGGCGGCTCGCCGAGGCCGACGGAAGGGCAGCCCAGGCAGCAAGAAGGCAGCGAAACCCATAGCAACAACCGTGGCCGGGTATCACCAGATGGCCGCAACCCTGCGCGTGTCGACAGTCCCTGCCACCCAGCCGGAGCCGTTGGTGCGACCTACCCGGCTCCCGCCGACGGGGGGTCACCCTCAGCGCGCAGGGAGCCTGACAGCGGCGGCGACTTGACATCAGTCGTTGACCTCAACGGTGGCGGCCGAGGCTGGACGGGCGCGTGCGGGTGTCGCCTCGAAGTCGGACCCCGGTGCATCCTCGAAACCGAATCCCCCGCTGTGCACAACACGGTAATTTGGCGATATGGGCATCATCGGGGGGATAGCATGCGTCTTTCTGATCGTCGTCATCGCGGCGCTCATCGTGTTCTGGGTGGCGCGGAACGCGAAGCGCTGAGCCGTTTTTCAGGGCCGACGCATCTTCATAGGCCGGGTTGTTCTGAAACGCGGTAAACGCTGAAGACGTCGAGGAGCACCCCGATCTGGGTTACGAAGCGTTCCGTCAGCCCGTCTAGGTCTATATCGATCAAGACGACGTCCTCCCCACCCGTGAGCCCCAAGGTCACCGGCAGTTCGCCAGCAAGCTGATAGTCGAACCAGCGAGATGCCTCGGGGTCCGTGTCGGCGAGGCCCGTCAAGACCGCATCCTCATCCTCACTTCCGAAGTTGTAGCGGACGAAATCCGATGTCATCTTCAGGAAGGGCAGGAGGTTGGACCGCCAGATCCACCCATGGAGCGTGCCGGACACGTCCTCAATCACGGCGGCAGAGTATAGCCAAGCACGGCGGAGCGCCTTGTCCAGCTGTACCAGGACAACGCCGACCAGGCTCCCCCGGGCGGGGGTCGGGCTTAGCTGAACCTGCCAGCGGGGGAGCTGTCGACAGCAACCCTGACAGCCACCGCCCCGGACGCCAACGCACCGGCGAGACCAGGGATGGACGCTGCCCCGAGCTGACGGCCGCCCCCAGACGGAGACGGACGCGCCGCACACAGCTTGTAAGCGAGGCGTCACGTGCATGGGTTGACAAACGGGCACTTCAACCGACTGTCAACCGTCGAGCTGTGGTGAGCCGAGTTCCTTCCGCAGTTGCCAAACCAGGTTCTGGAAGGCGCTCTCCGCGGCTGCCTTCTGAGCCTCGTCAGAGTCCGGGCCGAGGTGGTAGAGAGCCTCCGCAACGTCATTCGCCAGCGATACCGTCCGAGCGCTGCACAGGAGGCTGAGAGTCGAGCGCGCGGATTGCATGCGGTTTCGCCACTCTCGTCGGTCGTCCTGATCCATGCCCAGCTCACCCACCTTCCGATACTGGCTGAGCAAGTACCGCGTGCTGGTGAGGTAGTCGACCGCCCCTCGAAGCTCCTGATCACGGAGCCAGTGCCGACGCTCGCGTTGGGCCTGAAGCCAAGCGCCAAGGGCTACAACGACGAGGCTGGCGAGGGCGCCGAAGCCCGCCGCAGCAAGGTTCCCCATGGCGGTGGAGAGTACGGAACCATCGGTGCCACGGCTAGAGCGATGCGGGTAGGCCGAACTCGCGTTGTTGCCGCAAGATCCGGAATACACGCGGAATGATCAAGAGAGTGGCAGGGAGGTGACGCGGTGTTTGGGCTGGTGAACCGGCCAGCCTCCGACCAGGTACCAACCCATTCCTAAACCGTGTGTCGCAGGTTCGAATCCTGCCGGGGGCACCAGGTCATAGCCTTGATCACCGATCATTTCTCGTTTGTGCGGGACTTCCGTGCCCGTTGCGTGCCCGATCGTGCCCGTCCGACCTTGTCCAGGTGAGCGGCCACCTCGGCATCGAGGGAGTCAATCGCGCGAGCGTAGTGCCGGGTAGTGACGCTCGCGTTGGCATGTCCGAGGCGGCGGGCGGCGACCAGCACGCCGTGAGAGTCGGCAACCCAGTTCGCGTGGGTCGCGCGCAGGTCGTGCGGAGTCACGTCGGCGAGTCCGGCGGCAGCCACGGCCTGGACGAAGCGGCGCCGGCGTAGTCCCGGCCGGGGGCGACGTCGTGTTTCGGCGTTAGGGTCGCGAGCATGACCGATGAAGAGGCTAGCGAGATTGCTTTTGCCTTCCTCGCTGATCGCGTTGACGAGATCCGCACGGGTGAATGGGTGATCGCCGGAACGCGGGAGCACGAAACCGCTTGGTCTGTTAGCTACCAGGCTCGCGCCTTCATCGAGTCGGGTCGCATAGCCGACGCGTTGGCAGGCAACGGGCCGGTGGTCGTGCCCAAGTCCGGCGTGGACCCCTGGTTGGCATGGTCCGGTCGGCCGGTGGAAGAACAGATCGCCGAGCATCGGCTCACCCTCCGCTGAACGCACTGACGTGCCGCGATGCACGCCCCTGTCGCGGACCGTGAGGGCTTCGCAACTCCCTCTTGAGGATCATGTCGGGCATCAGGTGGGACGCGAGCGTCAAGCATGTCCCGTAACAGGACAGTCCGGCTGCCGGCGATGTCGTACTCCGGAAGATGGGTGACACGTTGGCTTCACTTGATCTGTTACCGGATGCGGTTGGTGGACCGGCACTGACCGTGACGGTGGTGGCCTAAGTTCCCGCCCGGTCGGCCGAACGCAGCACCCGTTCCGGCGGTTCCAGCGCCGACTTCGCTAGGCGCGAAGCGGCCTGGCAGGATCCAGGCGTGCGGAAGATGGTCGTCCTGGTCGGACTCGTCGTTTCGCTGACCGCCTGCGGGGCGCTCGGCGATGGTGCCCGGAACAAGCGCTACGAGGTCAACTCCCCCACCATGGAGCCAACGATCACGGTAGGTTCGGTTGTCACCGCCAAGGTGGTGAAGCCGGGCGAATACCAGCCGCGCACGGGCGACATTGTGGTGTTCGATCCACCGGACAGCCACGGCTGGAATCCGGATGGAACGCCACGGATCTTACGAGTGGTGGCGGTGCCTGGTGACACCATCGCCTGCTGCGACGCTCAGGGCCGGATCATCCGTAACCGCACCGCCCAGGACGAGCCCTACGTCAATGAACCGGCCTTCGGGGCCCCAGCGGCGTTCGAGTCCACCACCGTGCCTGCGGGGACGCTCTACCTCCTCGGCGACTACCGAGAGGCGGCCAACGACTCCTCGCACAACGGCCCAGTGCCGGTGGAAAACGTGATCGGCGTCGTCATGCGCTGAGCACACAGCCGGGGCGGTGTCTGGATTGCCGTCTTACACCGGGTCGATGATCACGTGTCTCGCCGATCGGCGGCACGTCAGCACGCACTGTGACCCCGAAGCGCGGAGAGGCCGGGGACTATCACCCAACATCTGACACCGGTCCGTCCCTCATCAAATGGAGCCCGACAGCCGGCTGCCGGCGATGTCGGGTCTCAGGACCTGCGTGACAGATCAGTATCGGGACGTGGGTGACACGTCCGGCTAGACGATCTTGTGTCGCGGGTAGCCAGCTGCGCGTCGAGCGGCTAGTTGTTCTGGGCCGCGTTGCCCGACGGCGTCTAATACCAAAAGGCTTTGATCACCGTGTGTCCGGCTTGTGCGGCCCGCGCGTAGAAGGTGCGTAGGTCGTTGTGGTAGCCGAGGAAGATGTTCCTGGCCGCGTTCTCGTCCTTCCAGCCGACGTATGGCGTGGAGAGTTTCGCCCCGGCGATCTGCCAGCGTTCGTCGAAGGAGACGATGCGGAGGAACTCGGCCGTTCCTCGCGTCTCGGCGGGGCTGAGGATGACGAACGGCGGTTGGTCCTTCGCCGGGCTGCTGTATATCTGGCGGCCGCCGAAGATCGGCAGAGTGCTGGCGGCATTCGTGGCGTCACCGTGGTCCGTGCCCATGGTGTAGAGCTCGTCGACGTGGCCGAAGTCCTTCTCGATGGAATCGGCGATGCCAGCCGCGTACTCCTCCGGGTGCGCCTCCCAGGCGGCCCACATGAAGTCAAGCAGCGACGAGAAGTCCTGTGGGACCTCGTTGGAGGCCGTGGCCCGCAGGTGCATGTGAAAGCTCACCGGGCTGCTACTCCTTGCGCTGGACGGGCGAGCGGGGCGGCTGCCCGTCGTGGGGGCTCTGGTTTACGGGCTTTGAATCTAGCGATGGCCTTGGTGGTGGATCGGGCGACCTCGGTAATCAGCTGATCGGCGTCGTAGACGCGGAAGGTGGTGCCAGCGGCTTCGACGGCGAGGGTTGCTCCGGCGTGGGCGATGCCGACGTGGGTGCGCTGACCGGCGATGACCAGGGATCCTCGGCAGCTGACGCGGCGTTCCACCCGCACGGGTTCGGGTGCCGGGGTAGGTGGTGGTCCGGCGGGGCGGGCGTCGCGGATGCGGGCGATCTCGGCCGCGGTGAGGGGGTTTGGCAGGCTGCGTAGCAGGACGTCGTCGGCGGTGATCTGCATGAGGCCGCGGTCGAGGCGGACGGTGACGCGCCTGCCGGCGAAGTGGTAGCCCTCCCGCCGACGCCAGCGAGGTGTCGGATCGATCAGGCCGTGGCGGATCAGCATCCGATGGACGGTGATCCGCGAAGGGATCGGCCGGCTCCTGAGGCCGTCTGTCAAGTGCTTCAGCAGGGGAGCGAGGAAGGTTGTAAGACCGACAGCTACGAGCGTCTGGCCTGTGGCTAGCAGGCCGTCGGACCCAGACCACACAGGACGAGATCTGATCCAAGATTACCAGCGATCGCGGGCATCCGGAGTATGCGCGGAATGATCATGGGCGGCCGGCCTGGCCGGTACCGTTTGTGCTGGTGGCGAGTCCGCAGTCCATGAAGGGCTCTCTCCTTCTTAAACCGTGTGTCGCAGGTTCGAATCCTGCCGGGGGCACGCACAACACCTGCGGCGACTCCGCCGGATTCCGAGCGTCTGCGTCAGGCGCCACCGATCCGCCGTGGCGACGGGGTCGCGGCTCTGGATGCCGGAGGCCGCCATAGCGCTTTCCCCCTCCTCGGCAGAATGCCAGGTCAAGAGGTGTCCCGGGCCCAAGGGGCAGTTCAGGCCGCGGACGGATGAGCTGTGGGGTTTGGCCGACCTGAGGGCGGGGATGCGCAATCGTGCGAATCGACGTAGACGAACCAGGGGCCGCCGAACAGTCCTGGGAAGGGATGCGGGCGGTGGCTGCTGCCGCCGCGCGGCACCAGGACTACGACCTGTACATGGCGATCGTCAAGATCGGCCGGGCGGCGCTGGCTCAAGGTGTCGACCTGGTGCCATCCAGCGGGCTGTTCCTTCAATGTCCGGTTTGCGATGCCCTCGCAGCCCAACGCTGTACCAACGTGCCCGGCCACCCTCTAAGCGACAGCGCTCTGCACCGTCAGCGCATCGAGTTGGCCGAGAAGGCTCTGAGCGGGGAAGTGCCTCTCCCCACTCCACTCCGCTGATGACCTCTGGGGCAAGATCCAGGTAGGCGAGGCGAGGCGAGGCGAAGGCGCTCCCGGCCGTGGCGACGGGGGCTTCGGCTCTGGATGCCTCCCGCCGTGCCTCTCGCCGGGACGACCCGCAGACCCCCACAGGCAGGGCTGATATCCGGACGCCTATCGGACCGACAGACGTGCGGTCTTGGACAGTGGCCGTCAGCGGGTGATTGGGTTCCCGAAGCAGTCGACCGTTCGACTGCTGACAGGACCTGGGCTGAGTCACCGCGCCGCCCGCTCGGCGCCGTGACGACCCCGCGAGACCAAGGACGGCGCCATGCTGTTTCTCGTGTTGCTCCTCGCCGCGCTCGGCGGCGCCGTCACTACGGTGGTCCTCACCGTTCGGGGGCTCGTCGCGGTGTTTCGTAGAGGCGGGCGCTCCCGGCCGGCGCGGCTGCGGGCGGCGGCGCTCCTCGTCGGCGCCGCCGCCGTCGCCATGTACGCGTGGGGACTGCTCCACGTCGGCGTCGCGGTGATGCAGGCGGAGGACGGGGGAGCTGGCTCCTTCCCGATCCAGCCGTGTCGGGAAGCCGGGACGCAACTGGCGAGCCAGGTCACCGGGTACGGGGTCAGCTACCTGCCGCTCCGTTTCGAATGCCACCTCGACGGTGGTGACACGTACGTCACGTCGTCCGTGCCGGGGTACGTCAACCCGGCCGCGGTCGCCCTCGGACTGGCCACCGCCGTGTGCGGGCTCCTCGCCACGACGACGGCAAAGAGCGCCCAACCGCCGGCCTCGTACGCGGCCGATCGCGATGGCTGATCGCGGCGGTGGTGTTCCCGCAGAAACGGTCGGTGCCCTCCGGACCATCCGCAGGGCACCGCGTTCTATCGGGAATCAGAGGAACTTGTACATCTCCGCGGAGGCGGGCTCGGTCTCGTTGGCGGGCGGTACGGTCACCGAGACCTTCTCGCCGAAGTCGCTCATGCGCATGTCGGTGACCAGGTCGCCCACCGTCTTCGTGGCGATCGTGTAGGACAGCGCGGTGAGGCGGCCATCGGCGTCGACAGTCGCTTCGAACGGGATCGCCGTCGGGTCCTTCGCCAGCTTCGCGGACGACTCCAGGCCCTGGCGCATGCCGCCATCGGAACTGGCGGCCTCGGCCGCCTTGCCCAGGTCGGCGGTGCCGGTGTAGCGGCCGCCGCCCGCATCCTGCGCCGACACGACGCCGCCGATGATGCCGGTCTGCGCCTTGAGGTCGAAGGACTGGCGCAGCGAGCTGGTCGGCTTGAGCTTGCTGAGGTCGATCTTCATCCACGGCTTCTCGCCCTCGAGCGAGTCCGACTTGATGTAGGCCGCGTCGTCGATCAGCCGGGCCTCCATCGGCTCCGGGGCGTTGCCGGTGACCTGGACCGCCCGGGAGGCGGGGTCCATCTTTCCGCTGAGCGTGATCGACTGGGTGCCGGCCTTGATCGAGGCGTCCATGGTGACCGTGTCGGCGAGGCTGCGATCCATGGCCTGCCGGATGGCGGTGACCGGGTCCGCTGTGGACGTTGCGGGTGCGGCGGAGTCGCCGGTGGAGTTGGTGCCACAGCCAGCCACGAGGGCGGCGGCGAGGGCGATCGAAAGGGTTGGGATCAGTCGACGCATAGACGCGACCCTAACGGACCGCCGCTGGCCGCCTTTCTCCAGCATCACCCCCATCGCGATGCCGAGGTGTCGGTGGCTGGGGCGCATCAGATTTACGCCGATCTCTGTAACGAGAATCCGTGGAAATGCGCTGCGCCTCTCCAGCCGAGCCTATTCCCACCGGCGGGAATAGGCTCGGACGTATCGGGGTCGGCACCACTCAGGCCCGCTCGTGCCTGGTCGGACGCGGATCGAGGGGGCCGCGTCCGGCGTTGGCACAGGTCAGACCGACGGTAGCTGCTCGGCGCGGGTGAGCACGTGGTCGATCAGGCCGTACTCCAAGGCCTGTTCGGCCGTGAACCAGCGGTCCCGGTCCCAGTCCCGCTGGATCTCGTCCAGCGTCCGTCCACTGTGCTGTGCGATCAGCTCCTGCATGGTCCGCTTCACGTGCAGCATGTTCTCCGCCTGGATGGTGATGTCCGAGGCGGTGCCGCCCATCCCGCCGGATGGCTGGTGCATCATCACCCGCGAGTGCGGCAGCGCGTACCGCTTGCCGGCCGCGCCGGCGCACAGCAGGAACTGCCCCATCGAACCGGCGAACCCCAGCGCCAGCGTGGCCACGTCGTTGCGGACGTAGCGCATCGTGTCGTAGACCGCCATCCCGGCGCTGACCGAGCCGCCCGGCGAGTTGATGTAGAGGTAGATGTCCCGCTCGGCGTCCTCGGCGGCGAGCAGCAGGATCTGCGCGCAGATCTGGTTGGCCGATTCCTCGGTCACCTCGGTGCCGAGGAAGACGATGCGCTCCCGCAGCAGCCGCTCGAACACTTGATCACCGAAGGACGGCTGCCCGCCGTCCAGCATCCGTACACCATTGTCGATCATTCGCAGTCGCCCTCCGCCGTGCCGGCGGGCGGTGGGACCGCCCGGTGGACCGGCCCCTCCAGCGTGCGCGCGGCGACGGTGGCTGGCCCAGGGATTCTTCCGCCGGCAGATCCGCCGACGGCAGAACCCGCGCGGCCTACGCGGCGGTCAGCCGCCGCGCACCCGCCCGGGCCCGCGCACAGCCCCGCAGGGCGGCGGTACGCGGACCGGGGCGCAAGCCACCGGCGGAGGGCACCGCGCCGACGTGCAGGGTCGGGCCGGCCGCCCCCGGACCCCGGTGCAGGATCGGCCCGGCCGTGCGCGGGCCCACCCGCAGCGTGTGGTTGCCGGCGTCGCGTCGAGCCACCTCGACCCGCTCGAGCCGGCTCAGCATCGCCCGCGGCGCGGCCGGGATGCGCGGCTCGACCCGTCGCAGATCGTCGCGAGCCTCCTCCAGCAGGTCGGAGAGGCGGATGCCGAGCGCCCGGCAGATCGCCGCGAGCACCTCCGACGAGGCCTCCTTGCGGCCCCGCTCGACCTCCGACAGGTACGGCACGGAGACGCCGGCGGACGCGGCCACCTCGCGCAGCGTGCGGCCCTGGCTCTGGCGCAGGCGGCGCAGCACCCCGCCGATCACTCGTCGCAGCAACGACATGCGGGCCTCACTCTCGCGGTCGTCGGTTTGGCCACCCCCATCATGCCCGTTGCCGGCCGTCGGGGCCGACCCGTCCGGGCCCGCCCCGCGGCTCGGCGCGGGCCCGACGGTTCATCGGGTCAGGTGGGTGTGCCAGTCGGCCGGGTCCCGGGCCAGCGTGATGTGCCGGAACAGGGCCCGGGTGCCGCCGGCGGGCAGCAGGGCGCTGTCGTCGAACGACACGTTCGCCCCGTTCACGTCGTAGACGGTCAGCGACTCGTTGCCGTCCTGTCCACCGAACCGCGCCGGGTGCCCGTCGACGGTGGTGTTCGGGTCGACGTACTCATTGTCGGCGGGATCGGTGATGTGGCGGTAGCGGGAGACCCCGACGGACAGCGTTCGGGCCCGCTGCCACTGGGGCTCGGCGGTGGTCGGCTCCGCGGTCCAGGTCCACCCGGCGTACCAGGACCGGGGCTCGTCCAGTGACTCGGACACGTTGACCGTGATCATCCGAAGGTTGGTGGGCAGTCCCGCCACGGTCGCCGGCATCGGGACGGTGTCCGCGCCGAATCGCAGCGATCGGGCAACCTGTACCGCGGTGCCCCGTACGTCCGGTCCGGTGCCGACCACCCGGAGCTGTGCCCAGCCGTCCGGGGCGTACCGCCAGCGCAGGATGGCCTCCGGCGCCTCGGCGCCGCCGTACGCGGTGAAGGTGCTGGCCCCGCCGTTCAGGTCGGGCCCATCGCTGGTGTCGGTCACGGTGGCCGGCTGCCCGCTGTCGCGCTGCGGTGCCGGTGGCTCCACTCCCTTCGGGTAGAGGTCGACGCTGACGCTCCGCCGCTGGTCACTGCTGGCGGCGTTGGACGCGCCGAGGTAGACCCCGGGACCGGAGAGCAGCAGCCCGGCCTGGTACTGGAGATTGGGCAACCCGTCCGGCAGCCAGCCGAACCGGACGTACACGCGTTGTGGATCCATCGCGGTGAAGGCGGCCGGCAGACCGGTCTGGCCGGCGGGGGCTGCCGCACCGGACGGTGCCGGCGGGCCCTCCGGGGCGAACAGGTCGGGGACGGTCAGCCCGCCGACGGCCAGCGCCGCCACCAGCAGCGCCGCACCGACCCCCTGTGCGCGGCGGCGCTGCCGCCGCGCGGTGGTCATCGCCCGGTCCACGTCCAACACCGCGGAGGGTCGCTCCGCCGATTCGATCTCGGCCAGCATCAGGTCGCCAATCTGGCGTTCATCCAGCATCGTCGCTCCTCTCAGTTGCCGGTCAGGCTGGTGGACAGCAGGGTGCGCAGGGTGGCCAGACCCTTCGCGGTCTGACTCTTGACGGTTCCCGTCGTGCAGCCCATGGCCCGGGCGGTCTCCTCGACGCTGAGATCCTGGAAGTACCGCAGGACCAGCACCGCGCGTTGGCGTGGAGGCACCTGTCGCAACGCGCCGACCAGGGTGATCCGGTCGGTCGGGTCGGTGGCGGCCGTCGACACGTCGGGCAGTGCGGCGCCGAGCCGTACCCGGGACCAGCGCAACCGCCGCTCGTCGATCAGCCGCCGCAGCAGCATGGTGCGGACCAGGGCGTCCAGGTGATCGGCCTGCCGCACTCGGCTCCAGGAGCGGTACAGCTCGGTGAGCACCCGTTGCAGGATGTCGTCGCCCCGGTCCCAGTCCCCGCACATGAGGTACGCGGTCCGTCGCCACTGGACCATCCGGGATCTCACGTACTCGGTGTATTCGTCGTCGGCCTCGGCTCGCCGTCCGCCGCTTGTCGTCACGAGGGTCGCGCCCCCTCCGTCTGCCGGCCCGCACCGGTTCGTCGTTGTCGTCAGGTAGTCGGGTGCGGGCCCGGGGCCGGTTGTCCGCCGCGCGACCCGGACGTGCGGCGTACGGCCCACCCGCTATGTTGTGGGCGTGCAGGTGACAGTGGCGGAGCAGGTTCGACGGTGATCCATTTCCCTGCGCAGCGCCGGGGTCCGCTGAGCGCGCTGAGCCTACGGCTGGCCGCCGCGCTGGCCCTGGTCCTGGCCGTGGTCAGCGCGGTCTACCTGGACCGGGACGGCTACCGCGACGTCAACGAGGACGGCCTGACGCTGCTCGACTGCTTCTACTACGCGGTCGTCTCGCTCTCCACCACCGGCTACGGCGACATCACCCCGGCCGCGCCGTCGGCCCGGCTGGTCAACGTCCTCTTCGTCACGCCCGCCCGGGTGCTCTTCCTGATCATCCTGGTCGGTACCACCCTGGAAGTCCTGACCGATCAGTACCGGACCGGCCGTCGCCTGTCGCGGTGGAGGAGAACCGTGAAGGACCACGTCATCATCTGCGGCTACGGCACCAAGGGCCGCAGCGCGGTCTCCGCCCTGCTGGAGAACGGCCTCGATCGGTCGAGGATCGTGGTGGTGGAGCGCAGTAGCGCTGCCCTGCGGCAGGCCACCTCTGCCGGACTGGTCGCGATCGAGGGCTCGGCGACCCGGTCGTCCGTGCTCAACGAGGCGCACGTCCGGAACGCGAAGGCAGTGATCATCGCGACCGACAGCGACGACGCCTCGGTGCTGGTGGCGCTGACCGTGCGGCAGCTCACCGCGGGTCAGGTCCGGATCATCGCGGCTGCCCGGGAGGCGGAGAACGCCCCGCTGCTCAAGCAGAGCGGTGCGCACCACGTGATCGTCTCCTCGGCCACCGCCGGTCGGCTGCTCGGTCTCTCCACCTCGGCCCCGCCGCTCATCGACGTGGTGGAGGACCTGCTCACCCCGGGTCAGGGCATGGCGCTGGCGATGCGCTCGGCGGAGCGGGACGAGGTGGGTCGTTCGCCGCGCGAGCTGGATTCTCTGGTGATCGCCCTGGTGCGGCGGGGCAAGGTGGTCACCCTGGCCGACCGGGCCGGCGCCGTGATCGAGACCGGCGACATGCTGGTGCACGTCCGCGACGACCGCCCCCAGTCGACCTCGGCGATCTGAGCCGTACGCCGCGTGGCGGCGTCAACGGTTGTCGGCTGAGGCGTCGCCCGCGCAGATCACTGCCTCGCACGTGACGGTCGTCCCGCTGGCGGCCCGCCGGAGCAGCTGGTAGAGCGTCTCCCGCTCGGCCGCCTCCAGTGCGCCCAACACCTCGTTCTCGGCGCTGGCAAGGGCGCACTCGGCCTCGCTGAGGCGTTTTGCCCCGTCTTCGGTGATTTCGACGACGTGCCGTCGGCGGTCCTCGGGCGAGCGGCGCCGCTCGATCAGCTGCATCGCCTCAAGGTCGTTGAGAAGCCCGACGATGTTGGTGCCGTCCATGGACAGGGTGCTCGCGAGCGCCTGTTGGCTGGTCCCGCCGCCGTCCCGCAGCACGGTGAGCGCGACCAGATGTCGCGGCCGCAGGCTCAGTGGCGTCAGCACCGACTCGGACCGCAGCCGCATCCGCCGGGCCAGATGGTCCAGCAGCGGGCCTGAGCGGTGCTCCGACGGATCGAGCGGGGCGGCGGACATGTGACCCAGTCTACCGAGCTGATGGAACATCGGCCTGCTATAAATAGTTGGCGCTTCACGAACGATCCCTGGGGGAGGAATCATGCATCTGCTGCATATCGACTCGAGCATCCGTGGCGAATGGTCCGTCAGCCGGAGGCTCACCGCCCGCGCTGTCGCCGTCTGGCAGGCAGCCCACCCCAACGGCACAGTGGCGTACCGAGATCTGGGCGCCGAGCCGCTGCCGCACCTGGACGCGGCGGGCGGCCTGGCCCGGATGACGCCCCCCGACGAGCACACCCCGGCGCAGCGCGAATCCTGGGAGCTCAGCGAGCAGCTGATCCACGAGGTGAAGCAGGCCGACGTGGTGCTGCTCGGGCTGCCGCTTTACAACTACGGCGCGCCCAGCAGCGTCAAGGCCTGGGTCGACCACCTGATCGTGCCCGGCCTGGCGTACGACCCGGCCTCCCAGCAGGGTCTGCTCGGCGGGCGGGAGTTCGTCGTGCTGGCCACCCGGGGTGGTGGCTACGGCGAGGGCACGCCCCGCTACGGCTGGGACCACGCCGAGCCGTGGCTTCCGCACGGCCTCGCGCTGACCGGCATGGAGCCGCGCTTCATCAGCACCGAGCTGACCCTCGCCCCGTCGGTCCCGGCGATGGCCGAGCTGATCCCGCTGCACGAGGCGAGCCTCGCGGCAACCGAGAAGGAGATCGACAACCTCTGGCTGCCGTCCTCCGCGCAGCGCTGAGCGAGACCCCTGGTCTGGACGGTGGCTGGCCGTTCCGCGCCGGAAGGCCAGCCACCCCCGGACGGAGGTCCCACGTTCCTCCCCTAGGCCGAGCGAAGACCCTCTATTTGGAGCTTTTTTCGCGCCCTGATGCTTGCTACGGTGTGGCGGCTTGGAACTGCCAATGAGGTCGCCGCAGCGAGTGCTCGCGCGGTGTCGCTGGCGCAGGCACGACGGGGGAAACAATTTCGCACGGCACCGGAGGCTCCGGCGTCGGTCGTCACCTTCCCGTCCGTTCGGACGCATCTCATCCGGGCCGTTCCGAGTACCTCGTTAATCGGACGACGGGAAACAATCAGTGGCTGAAGTGGCAACATCCGCAGGAGCCCGACGGCGGTGGTACGCCGGTGTCGCGGCGGGCCTCGCTCTCGCGGGCGCGGCGGCGGTCGCACCCGCGACCAGTGCTCACGCCGCCCCCGCCGGGGGCGACGTGTACGACGCGGCGAGCAGTTCCCAACCGGACCGGTTCAGCAAGCTGCCGAACCTGCACAAGGGGAAGCTCACGCTTCCCGAGCCGGGCGCCAAGGGCCGGGCGTTCGAGTCCGGCTCGATTGCGTCTCCCAAGGTCTTCCAGGGAAGTCTGGCGAGCGCCTCCGAGTTTCCGTACATCGTGGGCATCGTCACCAGTATTGAGGAAGGTGGGGAGTACTACTGGTACTGGTGCACCGGCTCGATCATCGCCCCCAACAAGGTGCTGACGGCCGCGCACTGCACCGCCGACGGGCCCGGCACCACGCGGGTCCTCGCCGGCAAGGACCGGCTGTTCGACAGCAACGGTCAGATCATCCCCGGCAGCGGTTACGTCGCCGAGGTCAGCTCGACCTGGACCCACCCGAGCTGGAACATCGCCCAGCAGTACCAGGACCCCTACGCTCCGATCCTGGACGACGTCTCGGTCCTCACGCTCAAGCAGAACCTGCCCAGCGCGTACACCCCGGTGGCGCTGAGCGCCCAGGGCGACCAGAGCCCGTACGCGGCCGGCACGCCGGCCCAGATCGCGGGCTACGGCGTCACCTCGTCGAACGACGCGGTGATGGACAGCCGGCTGCGCAAGGCGACCGTCCCGATGCGGTCCAACGAGGACTGTGCAGCTGGCGCGCTCTACCGATCCGACCGGATGATCTGCGCCGGTTCGGGCACCGACACCACGCCGGGCAGCGACACCTGCGGGGGTGACTCGGGCGGTCCGCTGCTCGTCAACGGGGTCCAGGTCGGCATCACCGACTGGGGCTTCGAGCCGTGCGGGTCGTCCCCGGGTTACTACGAGCGGCTGAGCTACTACAGCAACGCCATCAAGGCGGACCTGACCCGGCCGAAGCTGATCAACGCCGACTGGTCCGGCGACGGGCACACCGACCTGATCGGTCGGGACAGCGCGGGCAACCTCCAGCTGTACTACGGCAGCGGCTTCTCCAACGACGGTAGTGGCGGCTTCTACTACAAGCGGAAGATCAACGCGGGGTGGTCCGGCTTCACCCGGGTCTTCCGGGTCTACAACTGGAACGGCGACAACAAGCCGTCCATCATGGCCATGAAGCCGACCGGTGAGCTGTTCATCTACGACTCCGACGGCGCGGGCAACTTCGTCGGCGGGGCCCGGAAGATTGGCAGCGGGTGGGCGGGTTTCACCGCTCTCATGGTGACGAACAACTGGCTGGGTAACAACCGGCCGAGCCTGATGGTCCGCAAGTCCAACGGCGACCTGATCCGCTACACCAGCAACGGTGCGGGCGGTTGGGAGAACCCGTCGGGCACCCGGATCGGCACCGGCTGGAACGGGTTCAACCTGTTCCTCACCCCGGGCGCCTGGAAGGGTGACGGGCTGGAGGTGCTGATCGGCCGCACCTCCACGGGCGTGCTGAAGATGTACCAGTCCAACGGCACGGGCGGCTGGACCAACCCGTCCGGTACCCAGATCGGCAGCGGCTGGGCCAACTACAAGAACATCATGGTTCCGGGTGACTGGAGCGGCGACAACATGATGGATCTGTTGGGCGTCAACAGCAGCAACCAGATGCGTCTCTACACCACCAACGGCTACGGCCAGTGGCTCGACGCGAGCGGCAAGGTGATCTCCAGCGGCTGGGGCGGTTTCAACCCGATCTTCTGATCGAGGTCTGCGCCACCGCGAACGGAAGGGGCCCGCAACCGGATCGGTTGCGGGCCCCTTCTCATCGCTGTCCAGCTGCCACGAGCGCCCCTGCGGTTCCTCGGCCCAACCCTCGTGCCAGCCCAACACAGTCACGAGCGTTATACCTCAGAGTCATATCTATGCCTCAGAGGTATAACGCTCGCGGACGTTCCGGCGCCGGCCCGGCCGTGCTCGGAACGTCCGGTCAGAGGATGGTCCAGGTGTCGCCGCTGCCCAGCAGGCCGGCGAGCTGCTGCTCGGGGGTCTCGGTGACCTTCGCCTTGGCGGCGGCGAGCTGGCTCTGCACCACGCTGTCGTACGACGGCCGGTCCACCGAGCGGAACACTCCGATCGGGGTGTTGCGCAGGTCCAGGCCGGGCAGTCGGGACAGCGCGAACGCGTACGCCGGGTCGGCCACCGTCGCGTCGTGCACGACGATCTCCTCCGGGCGGACCGAGCTGGTCTCCCGGACCTCCAAGCCGAACCCGCCCGGCGGGTGCACCACGCAGAACCGGCCGTCGGCGCCGCCGAAGGTGATCGGCTGCCCGTGCTCCAGGCGGATCAGGTAGTCGTCCCGGGTCGCCGGATCCTTGAGCTGGTCGAACGCCCCGTCGTTGAAGATGTTGCAGTTCTGGTAGATCTCCACGAACGCGGAGCCCTGGTGCTCGGCCGCGGCCCGCAACACCGACTGCAGATGCTTGCGGTCCGAGTCGATGGTCCGGCCGACGAAGCTGGCCTCCGCGCCGAGCGCGAGGGAGAGCGGGTTGAACGGGGCGTCCGCCGAACCGGCCGGGGTCGACTTGGTGATCTTCCCGACCTCGGAGGTGGGCGAGTACTGCCCCTTGGTCAGCCCGTAGATCCGGTTGTTGAACAGCAGGATCTTGAGGTTGACGTTGCGCCGCAGCGCGTGGATCAGGTGGTTGCCGCCGATGGAGAGCGCGTCACCGTCACCGGTGACCACCCAGACCGACAGGTCGGGCCGGGACACCGAGAGGCCGGTCGCGATCGCCGGAGCGCGGCCGTGGATCGAGTGCATCCCGTACGTGTTCATGTAGTACGGGAAGCGGGACGAGCAGCCGATGCCGGAGACGAAGACGGTCCGCTCCCGGGGGATGTTCAGCTCCGGCATGAACTGCTGGATGGCCGCCAGGATCGCGTAGTCACCGCAGCCGGGGCACCAGCGGACCTCCTGGTCGGACTTGAAGTCCTTGGCGGTCAGCTTGAGGGCGACGGGCTCAGACATTCTTCAGCACCTCTTCCAGCGTCGTCTCCAGCTCCGTGGACGTGAACGGCAGGCCGCGGACCTGGTTGTAGCTGATCGCGTCGACCAGGTAGCGGGCCCGGATGACGTGGGCGAGCTGGCCCAGGTTCATCTCCGGAATGACCACCCGATCGTAGGAGCGCAGCACCTCAGCCAGGTTGGCGGGCATCGGGGCGAGGTGCCGCAGGTGCGCCTGGGCGATGGACAGGCCACGCTGGCGGAGCTGGCGGCACGCCGCACCGATCGGCCCGTACGTCGAGCCCCAGCCGAGCACCAGCACGCGGGCGTCGCCGTCCGGGTCCTCCACCTCGATGTCCGGCACGGGGATCGTCTCGATCCGGGCCGCGCGGGTGCGGACCATGAAGTCGTGGTTGGCCGGGTCGTAGGAGATGTCGCCGGTCCTGTCGGCCTTCTCCAAGCCGCCGATCCGGTGCTCCAGGCCCGCCGTACCCGGGATCGCCCACGGCCGGGCCAGGGTCTCTGGGTCGCGCAGGTAGGGCAGGAAGGTGGTGCCGTCCTCGCCGTTGGGCTCGGTGGCGAACTCCACCCGCAGGTCGGGCAGCGACTCCACGTCGGGCAGCAGCCACGGCTCCGAGCCGTTGGCGACGTAGTTGTCGGAGAGCAGGATCACCGGGGTGCGGTAGGTCAGCGCGATCCGGGCCGCCTCCAGCGCGGCGAAGAAGCAGTCCGACGGCGACCTGGGCGCGATCACCGCGACGGGTGCCTCGCCGTGCCGGCCGTAGAGCGCCATGTTGAGGTCGGCCTGCTCGGTCTTGGTCGGCATGCCCGTCGACGGGCCGGCGCGCTGCACGTCCACGATCACCAGCGGCAGCTCCAGCGCCACCGCGAGGGAGATCGTCTCGCTCTTGAGCGCCACACCGGGGCCACTGGTGGTGGTCACCCCGAGCGACCCGCCGTACGACGCGCCCAGCGCCGCCCCGACCGCGGCGATCTCGTCCTCCGCCTGCATGGTGAGCACGCCGAAGCGCTTGTGCTTGCTCAGCTCGTGGAGGATGTCCGACGCTGGCGTGATCGGGTACGCGCCGAGGAAGACCGGCAGCCCGGAGCGGACTCCGGCGGCGACCAGACCCAGCGAGAGCGCCGCGTTGCCGGTGATGTTGCGGTAGGTGCCCGGCTGCATCTTCGCCGGCTTGACCTCGTAGCGGACCGCGAAGTCCTCGGTGGTCTCGCCGAAGTTCCAGCCGGCCTTGAAGGCGGCCACGTTCGCCGCGACCAGCTCGGGACGGGCGGCGAACTTACGCTCCAGGAAGCGCAGCGTCGACTCGTAGGGCCTGGAGTACATCCAGGAGAGCAGGCCGAGGGCGAACATGTTCTTCGACCGCTCGGCGTCCTTCTTGGACACGTCGTACGCGGCCAGGGCGCCGACGGTCATCGAGGTCAGCGCCACCGGGTGCACGACATAGCCGGCCAGCGAGTCGTCGTCCAGTGGGCTGGCCTGGTAGCCGACCTTGGCGAGGTTGCGCTTGGTGAACTCGTCGATGTTGACGATGATGTCCGCGCCGCGGGGCAGGTCGGCCAGGTTGGCCTTGAGCGCCGCCGGGTTCATCGCCACCAGCACGTTGGGCGCGTCGCCCGGGGTGAGGATGTCGTAGTCGGCGAAGTGCACCTGGAAGCTCGACACGCCGGGCAGGGTGCCGGCGGGCGCCCGGATCTCGGCGGGGAAGTTGGGCAGTGTGGAGATGTCGTTGCCGAGCTGCGCCGTCTCCGAGGTGAACCGGTCGCCGGTCAGCTGCATGCCGTCGCCGGAGTCACCGGCGAACCGGATGACCACCCGGTCGAGTTGACGGATCTGCTTGGTCACGCCTGCACCTCGCTTCGCTGCGCGCGGTCGCGCGGGCGGCTGAACATGATGGTGACCTCGCCTTGCCCGGTCACGGGACCTCCTTGACGCAACGCTGCACCGCACCGCTCCAGGCTGGTCCGGTCCGCTGTCGTTCCTCACCTGAGAGCCTACGTCGAACAGACCCCCGACCTTCCCCGGAGGTCCGCCGACTGGGACCGGATCCGGTTGAGGATTACGCCGTATTGCGGCGTTTCGCGCAGCCCGCCGTAATTCAGATCACCGTCGCCGTCCCGCCAGCGACCCTCGCCGCATGCCGGACACGTGGTGTGGCCGGTCAGTCGGTGCGGGCCGTGGTCGGGTCGGTGAGCCGGCGACGCAGCGAGGTGGTGGCCAGCGTGAGGGCCAGCACCACCAGCGACGCGGAGATCACGATCAGGGTGATCGCGGTGCGCTGCACCGAGGTCATCCCGCCGTCGTCGGCCGAACCCCCGGCGGGGAGCACGCCCTGCGAGCCGGTGGGCGCGGGCGGGGAGACCACCGGGGTGGCCAGCGCGGCGGCCGCGGTGATCCGGAAACTCATCTGCACCTGTCGGGTCGGGCCGCTACGCGGGTCGAGTTGCCCGATCACCGCGCCGGACAGCGGCGCCTCCTGCTGGGCCTGCGCGGTCGCCTCCAGCGGCAGCCGCAGATCGGCGGTCCTGCCCGCCGGCACCGGGCCGGTGTCGCACCGGGTGCGGGTCGGGTCGATCGCCACGCAGCCCGCCGGTGGGGCCGGCACGCTCACCCCGGGCGGAAGGACCACCTCGACCCGGCCGGCCGCGTCCACCGTTCCGGTGTTGCCCAGCCGGACCGCGAGGGTGCTCGCCGCGCCGCTGATGTCGAAGCTCACCTCGTCGGCGGCCAGCGAGATCCCGGGCACCGGCGGGCCCGGTGGGAAGAGCACCGCGAAGCCCTGGACGTCGGCCGCCTCGCCGGTGATTCCCGGCGCGCTCGCGGTGACCCGCACGGACCCGCTGAGTGGCATCTGCTTCCAGGCGGTGCCGGCGACCCGCAGCCGGAGCAGGCTGCTGAACCGAGCGCCCGCCTCGGCCGTCCAGGCCCCGCAGCGGTACGCGCCACCACCGGTGGCGGTGCAGCCCTTCGTCCCGGCGTCGGTCAGCCCGGCGGGCAGGGTGTACGAGAGTCGGATCCGCTGGGCGGTGGTGCCGGTGTTCGTCACCGTGACCCGCAGCGTGGTGGCGGTGCTGGCGGCGTTCCAGTACCCGCCCGTGAGGGTGACGTCCTCGGTGGTGACCCGCACGCCGAGTGGGTTCGGCGGCGGCGCGTCCGGGCCCGGTGCCGGCGGACGGACCGGGGGCGCTGACGGCGCGGGGGGCGCCGGTGGTCCGGGCGTGGGTGGGCGGGTGGTGCTGCCCGGCGCGGGCGCGGCGGTGGTCGGCGCCGGTGTCACGTCCGGCGCGGTGGTCTGCGGGGCCGGTGGCGTCGTCTCCGATGGCGGTGCGGTGGTCTCCGGGGCCGTCTCGGTGGGCAGGGGATCGCCGCCGGGCTCTTCGGTCGGGGTGGGCTCCTCCGCCGGGGTGGTCTCGGGGACGGGCTCGGGCTCGGTCACCGGATCGCTCACCACCGCGACCGGGCTGGCGTCCGGCGTCGCCGCGCTGGCCCAGGCCGGTGCCACGGCGAGCGCCGCGAGCAGGCCGAGCGCGAGCGAGGTCGCCAGCAGGGGCGCGGGACGCCGCCCCGCGGCCCGGGAGCCGGGCGGAACCTGCGCGCTGGCCATCTGTCCTCCGGTGACATGGGTGGGGGTCCAGTATTCGGTAACAGTTGCCTTCGAGCACTAGTCCCATTCGGAAACAAGTCCGTAACGTGTTCGGGACGGCCCTTTCGGGCGGGCGGTAGGCTCCCGGACGTGACCGGTTACCTGGGCTCGTACGCGACGCTCGGGCTCTTGCTGCTCGCCAGCGTCCTGTTCTTCGTTACGGCATTCTCGGCCAACCGGGTGTTACGTCCCGCCCGACCGGCCGAGCCGCACGGCAAGCGGACCAGCTACGAGTGCGGGCTCGACCCGGTCGGCGCGGACTGGGCGCAGATGCAGATCCGCTACTACGTCTACGCCTACCTCTACGTCCTCTTCGCGGTCGAGGCGGTGTTCCTCTTCCCCTGGGCGGTCGTCTTCGACCGGCCGGGCTTCGGCCTGGTCACGGTGGTGGAGATGGCGGTGTTCGTCGCGGTGCTCGCGCTGGGCATCCTCTATGCCTGGCGTAGGAACATCCTGCGCTGGACCTGACCGCCCGGGCCTCCGGCGATCGTGCCGGTCCGTCCGGCCGTTCGCGGCCGGTTGCCGGGCGAGCGGTCAGGCCAGGCCCCGGCGGGTCACCGCTGGCGGCCGGTCGCCGCGGATCGAGGCCACCATGTCCAGCACCCGGCGGGTGGGCGCGACCTGGTGGGCCCGGAAGACCCGGGCACCCAGCCAGGCGGAGATCGCCGTCGCGGCGAGCGTCCCCTCCAACCGTTCGGCCACCGGCAGGTCCAGGGTCTCGCCAATGAAGTCCTTGTTGGAGAGCGCCACCAGCAGCGGCCAGCCGGTCCCGGTCAACTCATCCAGCCGGCGGGTGATCTCCAGGGAGTGCCGGGTGTTCTTACCGAAGTCGTGTGCCGGGTCGATCAGGATTCCGTCCGGGCGTACCCCCGCCGCCACCGCGCGCTCGGCGAGGCCGGTCACCGTCGCGACCACGTCGGCGACCACGTCGTCGAAGGCGGCCCGGTGCGGCCGGGTTCGCGGGACCAGCCCGCCGGCGTGCGAGCAGACCAGGCCGGCGCCGGTCTGCGCGGCCACCTGGGCGAGCGCCGGGTCGGCGCCCGACCAGGTGTCGTTGAGCAGGTCCGCGCCGGCCGCCACGGCCTCCACCGCCACCTCGGCGCGCCAGGTGTCGATGGAGATGACCACCTCCGGAAACGCGGCCCGGACGGCGGCGATGGTGTCCACCGTGCGCCGGATCTCCTCGGCGACGTCCACCTCGGCGCCGGGGCCGGCCTTCACCCCGCCGATGTCGATGATCGCCGCGCCCTCGTCCACGGCCCGTTCGACCGCGCGCAGCGCGCTGTCGGCGGCGAAGGTGGCGCCCCGGTCGAAGAACGAGTCCGGCGTGCGGTTGACGATCGCCATCACCACCAGCTCGCCGGGGGCGAACGTCCGCCCACCCAGCCGAAGCGCCCCGGCCATGCCCGCCTCCTGAGAGTCCGCACCGTCGCCGCCGCGTCGGCCGGTCCCGACGCTAGCCGGTCAGCCGGCCAGGACGCCCGGCGGCGTCGGCGATGATCGTGATCGGGGTGGGTGGTGGGCTCGCTCACGGCCGGTCGCCATGCCACGATCAGTGCATGGGTCAGCTTCTGCTCTTCCTGGTCGTGGCGTTGACCGTCGCGGCGGTGGTATTCGGCGTGACGGTGCTGGTCACCGGTCGTGATCCGGGCCTGGCGCCCGCCGAACCGGACTCGCAGGCCGTGTCGTTGCCGGTCACCCGGCCGTTGCGCGAATCCGATGTGGGCGCGGTCCGTTTCGACACCGGGCTGCGCGGGTACCGGATGGCCCAGGTCGATCACGCGATGCGCCGCGCCGCCTACGACATCGGCTACAAGTCCGAGCTGATCGGCGTGCTGGAGGCGGAGGTCACCGCGTTGCGTGCGGGACGCACCGCCGACGCGGACGCGCTGCGCCAGGCCCGTGAGCAGTCCGCCACCGCGGCGACGAACGAGGATGCGGCGGCTCCTCAGGGTCCGCGGCCGGGCGACGACGCCAACTCCGGCGCCGCCGGCCCGCTGCCCGCTGCCAGTTCCTCCCCGGCAGACTCCGACGGCGTGGCCCCGGCCGTCGCGCCAGCGGATGACGAGCCGACCGACGGTGAGCCGGCCGATGGCGCCGGACAGCACGGCGCGGTGGTCCGGTCGGAGTCGGCGTGACCGACCCGGGCGCCGACGATCTTCGCGAGGCCGCCCAACCCGGCGCCGGCGAGGTGACCGCAACGGTGATCGTGAACGCCCCGGCGGAACGGGTCTTCACCGCGCTGCTCGCCTGGGAACGTCAGTCCGACTGGATCCCCTTCACCCGACTGCGGGTGGTCGAGGGCGACGGCCGTGAGGGCAGCCTGATCGAGGCGGTGACCGCGCTCGGCCCGGTGGTGCTGCGCGACGAGATGCGGGTGGTCCGGGTCGACGAGCCGTACGAGATCGGCGTGGTGCACTGCGGCCGGCTGCTGCGCGGCCCGGGTGTGCTGCGCTGCACCCAGATGGACCGGGCCCGCACCCAGGTGGTCTGGCACGAGTGGTTCCACCTGCCGGGTGGCCCGGCCGGTCGGCTGGCGTGGCCGGTGCTCTGGCCCGGCTCCAAGGTCGGCCTCACCCAGGCGCTGAAGAGGTTCGCCCGTCTGGTCGAGCAGGGCCGGCTGCCCTGACCATGCTCGCGGCGGCCGCCGGACACCGCCGGCCGGCGGCGATGGGCTGTCGGCCCGATGGCCTAGCGTGTACGAGGTGACTGACCTGGTGATCGGCGCCGACGGGCTGCCACGCTGCGCCTGGGGGGCGAGCACCCCCGACTACGCCGTCTACCACGACACCGAGTGGGGGCGGCCGCTGCACGGCGACGACGCGCTCTACGAGCGGATGACCCTGGAGGCGTTCCAGTCCGGCCTGTCCTGGCTGACCATCCTGCGCAAGCGCCCGGCGTTCCGGCTGGCCTTCGACGAGTTCCGGATCCCGACCGTCGCCGGCTACGGCGACGCCGACGTGACCCGGCTGCTCGCCGACGCCGGCATCGTCCGCAACCGAGCCAAGATCGAGGCGGCGATCGCCAACGCCCGCGCCGCGCTCGACCTGCCCGACGGGCTGTCCGCGCTGCTCTGGTCCTTCGCCCCGGCGCACCGGCCGGTCCGCCCCGCCTCGTTCGCCGAGCTCGCGGCGATCACCCCCGAGTCGACAGCGATGGCCAAGGCGCTCAAGAAGCGCGGCTTCCGGTTCGTCGGCCCGACCACCGCGTACGCGCTCATGCAGGCCACCGGCATGGTCGACGATCACATCGTCGGCTGCCACGTCACGCTCCCACCCGCGGCGTGATGGGATGGCAGCATGACGACCGAGACCGCCCACCGGGCCGGCGAGGCCGGGCACGCTGACGGGACGGGCACCTGGGCGGTGCTGCTGCCCGCCGAGCGGTACGAGGCCGAGCGGCTCGTGCACCACGACACGCTGGAGCTGACCGGGCTGACGGGCGTCAGCCGGCCGGGCCCCGGTGACCGGGTGGCGGTGCTGACCGACACGCCGCCCCGGCTGGTGGCGCTCGGCCGGGTCACCGCGCCGGCGCAACGGCACCGGGAGGACCCGGACGATCCGCAGTCCCCGGTCGAGCCCGGAGCGCTCGTCGTGGCGTACACCCGGAGGGCATTCG
This sequence comes from Micromonospora sp. NPDC005087, assembly GCF_042872965.1. Classification (NCBI taxonomy): domain Bacteria; kingdom Bacillati; phylum Actinomycetota; class Actinomycetes; order Micromonosporales; family Micromonosporaceae; genus Micromonospora; species Micromonospora sp. NPDC005087. The sequence goes on from NZ_JBIALB010000002.1 coordinate 259,153, forward strand.
ACGAGCCGGTGCCGGCCGACCGGCTGACGCTCGACGGGCCCGTCACCGCGCTGGATCCGGCGGCCTTCCGGGCGCTCGCCGACCGGCTCGGCCCGCCCCCGGCGCGGCGCACCTGGCTGGTCAGCCTCGATTTGCCGATCGAGGCCGGCACACCGGCCGAGGCGGTCCGGCTCTTCTGGTCATACGTGCAGGAGCTGGGGCCGCGTGAGCTGCCCGCCTTCGTGTCACCCTCCGGCGACGAGCTGGCCATGCAGGCGTTCGTGCTGGGCGCGGAGGCCAACCAGGACCCGGAAGAGGACGACTAGAAGGCCCCGTCGGGCTGCCGCGGTCAGTGTCCTTCGAAGACCGGCTTCTGCTTCGCGACGAAGGCCAGGGTGGCCGCCCGGTGATCGGCGGTGGCGCCGCAGATCGCCTGTGCCTGCGCCTCGGCGGCCAGCGCGTCGGCGAGGGTGCCGGCGTCGGCGATGGAGAGCTGCCGCTTGATCGCCCCGTACGCGACGGTGGGGCCGGCGGCGAGGCGTGCGGCCAGCTCCTGCGCGGTCGGCAGCACCTGCTCGTCGTCGTCGACCAGCCGGTTGAGCAGCCCCAGCCGGCTGGCCTCCTCGGCGCGTACCGGCTCGGCCAGCATCAGCAGCTCCACCGCCTTGGCGTGCCCGACCAGTCGCGGCAGCGTCCAGGAGGCGCCGGTGTCGGCGGCGAGGCCGACCCTGGCGAAGGCCATCAGAAAGCTCGTGGCCGGGCCACCGATCCGGATGTCGGCGAGGAAGGCCAGCGACGCGCCCGCCCCGGCGGCCATCCCACGGACCGCGGCCACCACCGGCTTGGGCAGGTTGGCCAGCCGGGCGGCGATCGGGTTGTAGTGCGCCCGTACGGTGTCCAGCGGGTTACCCGCGGCGCCCTCCAGCGTCGACACGTGCTCGCGCAGGTCCTGACCGGCGCTGAACGACCCACCCGCGCCCGCCAGCACGACCGCCCGACAGGACCGGTCGGTCTCCAGCTCCGCGAGGGTGTCCCGCAGGGCCTCCTTGAGCGCCACGTCGAGGGCGTTCATCGCGTTCGGCCGGTTCAGCGTGAGGGTGACGACGGCGTCGGTCCGGTCGACCAGCAACGGTTCGGTCACGTGTCTAACGACCCTTCTGTCGGACGATGCGGTTGCCGGCGTCGAGGCACTGCTCGACGTACCGGTCGGCGGCCGGACGCAGGCGGGCCGCGTGCCGGTCGAAGAAACTGGCCGCGGCGGTGCCGGGCCAGCGTTCGGGCAGCAGCGCCGGGGGCAGCTGCGGGTCCCGGAACAGGAAGGTACGCCACGCGTGCACGAGCCGGAACCGGGCCGCGTACGCCTCCTCCTCGCTGCTGCGTGCGGTGACCGCGGCGAGCAGCGGGCGCTGGTCCGCGACGAACCGTTCGTAGGCGCGGCCGATCTCGCTCAGGTTCCAGGCCCGGCGGACCACGCCCATCGCGCCGGGTGTGCCGGCGAAGTGCGAGGCGGTGAACCGCTCGAATCGGACACCGGCCTCGGCGAGCAGCAGGTCGACGTCCTCGGCGGGCCGGGTGGCCACCCAGGTCTGCTCATCCAGCGTGCCGTAGCCCAGGAAGCTGAGGTTGGCGGCGAGCCGCTGCCGGTCCCGGCGGGAGCCGGGCGCCTCCAGCACAAGCAGATCGAACCGCCCGTCCCAGCTGACCCGGCCGGTCCGGTAGATCCGGGCTGCCGCCTCGTCCAGTCGCCGGGCGGCTTTCGGTGTGATCGAATATCCCGGTCCGGACGCCAGTCGGAGTGGGTCGAGCCAGCCCTGACGCACCATCCGGGAGACGGCGGTGCGCACTGCCGGCGGCGCGATTCCCAACGGTGCCAGTAGCTTGACCAGGGCGGCGACCGGTGCGCGGCCACCCCTCGGCCGGAGGTGGTCGCCGTACAGGTCGAAGAGTGCCGACCGTGCCTGCATGACCGCACATTGTGACAGGCCTTCTCAAGATAAGCTAGATGCTGTTACATCAATGCTGCTCCGGTTTGGGTCCGGCGGTGTTCATCAGGGAAAATCGTTGGTCGACACCCCCGCGACCGTTGCGGGTGGTCGTGACGAAGTGGCTGTGGGGCAACCCACCGACCCTGGTGTAGGTCTGAGGGGAGACAACATGGCGGCGATGAAGCCGCGGACGGGCGACGGTCCGCTGGAAGTCACCAAGGAGGGCCGGGGCATCGTCATGCGGGTCCCGCTGGAGGGCGGTGGCCGGCTCGTCGTCGAGATGACTCCCGACGAGGCCAACGCGCTCGGTGACGCGTTGAAGGCGGCCGCCGGCTGAGTGAGGATTGATCCGGGCGGCGTACGCCGCCTGGAACCTTCCTCGGTCCCTGAGCCACCGGCATCGCCGGTGGCTCAGGGTCTTCATCTGTGCGGAGAAACGGGTCCGGCTCCGCTCCGCGACACTTTCCTGGAGGTGCGGTTCCGCGTGCTCGCCATCCGTCTGATCGCCGAGCCTGACCGGCTCGACGTCCTTGTCCTGCCCGTCCGTCCCGCCGACCAGGCAGCGGATGGCGACGCCTCCGCCGTACCGGCGCCCACCGCCGTCGCACTGCCGGACGGCACCGCCGAGGAGGCCGCCGCGCTGGCGCCGGTCGCCCGGCTGACCGGCCGGGCCGGCGAGATCCGCACCCATCTGCGCCCCGGTCGTACCCCCGGCCGGCTGCTGCTGCTCGGCATCGGCGACGGCGACGAGGCGGCCTGGCGGACCGCCGGCGCGGCCCTGGCCCGCGCCGCCGTAGATGAGACGCATATCACTCTCGCGCTTCCCGCGGAGGTGACACCGGCCGCAGTCCGCGGGTTGACCGAGGGGCTGCTGCTCGCCTCGTACCGGTTCCGGCTGACCGAGGCGGGTAACCCGCCCGCGCTCGCCGGCGTCGACCTGCTGCTCGCCGACCCGGCCGCGCACGAGGCCGCCATCGCCACGGCTCGGACCACCGCCGCGATGACCCGACTCGCCCGCGACCTGACCAACACGCCCTCCTCCGTGAAGAACCCGCAGTGGTTCGCCGACCAGGTGACCTCCGCCGCGGCCGACCTGCCGGACCTGCGTCTACGGGTCCGTGGGCCGGATGAGCTGGCTGCCGAGGGCTTCGGCGGGATCCTCGCCGTGGGCGGCGGCTCGGCCAGCGGCCCCCGCCTGGTCGAGCTCGACTGGAACCCTGCCGGCGCGCGTACCCATGTGGTGCTGATCGGCAAGGGCATCACCTTCGACACCGGCGGGATCTCGATCAAGCCGGTGCCAGCGATGAAGCTGATGCGCAAGGACATGGCCGGCGCGGCCGCGGTCGTCGCCGCCACCCTCGGCGCCGCGACGCTGCGGTTGCCGGTCCGGGTCACCGCGCTGGCCCCGCTGGCCGAGAACATGGTCAGCGGCTCGGCGTTCCGCCCCGGCGACATCGTCCGGCACTACGGCGGGACGACCAGCGAGACGACCAACTCCGACGCGGAGGGCCGGCTGGTCCTCGCCGACGCGCTGGCGTACGCGGTGCGGCAGCTCGCGCCGGACCTGCTGCTCGACCTGGCCACCCTCACCGGGGCCAACGCCGTGGCGTTGGGCAAGCGGACCGCCGCCCTCTACAGCGAGAACGACCGGCTGGCCGCCGATGTGCTCACCGCGGGCGAGGCGGCCGGCGAGGCTGCCTGGAGGATGCCGCTGCACACCGACTACGTCGAGTACCTGGGCAGCGACATCGCCGACCTGTACAGCGCTCCGACCCAGGGTGCCGGGTCGGTGGTGGCCGCGCTCTACCTGCGCGAGTTCACCGGCGAGCTGCGGGATCGCTGGCTGCACCTGGACATGTCGGCCCCGTCCTGGGCGGACAGCGACCACGCCGAAGTCAGCCGCGGCGCGACCGGGTGGGGTGTCCGCTCGCTCCTGCGGTGGCTGGCCAGCGTCGACTGACCGGGGTCAGCACTTCACCGCGGCGAGCACCCCGTGCCCGACCGGGAGCAGCGCGGGAATCCAGTGCTCGGACTCCCGCACCGCCTTGATCGTCTCCCGGACTGTCACGGTCTCCGCGTCCCGGGCGGCCGGGTCACCGATCCGGCCGCCGGCCAGCATGCCGTTGAGCGCGAGCACGCCGCCCGGTCGCAGCAGCCGCAGCGCGGCTTCCACGCAGGCGTGGAAGCCGGTCGCCTCGGCGTCCACGAAGACCAGGTCGTACGCCCCGTCGGCGAGCCGGGGCAGCACGTCGAGGGCGCGACCGGTGATGATCCGTGTGCGGCCGGCGGCGAAGCCGGCCTCGCTGAAGATCCGCCGGGCGATCCGCTGGTGCTCCACCTCCACGTCGATGGTGGTGAGTACGCCGTCGGCGCGCATGCCGCGGAGCAGCCAGAGACCGCTCACCCCGGTGCCGGTGCCGATCTCCACCACCGCGCGGGCGTTGCCGGCCGCGGCCAGCAGTCGTAGCGCCGCTCCGGCGCCGGGGGTGACCGCGTCGAGGCCCACCTCGTGGGCCAGGCTGCGCGCGGTGCGCAGGACGAGATCCTCGGTGACGTACGACTCGGCGAACTGCTGAGCCTGGGTCGTCGAACTGCCGGAACCGGCGACCGTGGCGATGGGGCACCTCCGGGGGCGGTGCGTGGTGCGGGGGCGGGTTGGCACTGTGAGCGTAGAGGCGACCGTCGCGTGGCGCAGCCGCGCCTCCGTCCCCCGCGATCACCGGAGGCAACCGCTGACTCCACCGCGCGCATCCGTGCAATCCTGGAGGCGGTATCCCGTCAGCCGCGACCGCGCCGGTCGGTGGCCGGACGACGCGGCGCGGGATCCGGGGACGGACTGGGAGGCACCGACGTGACCGACGGCTGGGACTGGCGCCGGGGCGGTGAAACTCCGGCTCCGGCACGACCGCCCGGGGCAGAGGCCCCGTCGGCGGGGTCGCCGGTAGCGCCGGGGGCCGGCAGCGTGCCCGCGGCCGACGGGGCGTCGACGGCCGGGAGCCCACCGGCGTCGAGCGCGCCGCCGACCACCTGGCCGGCGTCGACCGCGCCGCCGACCACCTGGCCGGCGTCGACCGCGGCGCCGGGTGGGCCCGGCGCCGCCGGCACGTCGCCCTGGTGGTCCGACGCGCTCGCTGATCCGTGGCGGGATCCGGCGGCGCCGGCCGCCGTGATGGTGCCCGGGGTGGTGGCGGCGGGCACCGAGCCAGAGCCGGTCACCGACCCCGATGCGCCGGGCCGGCCGACGCTGCGCCACCTGCTGCTCATCCCGGTGATCACCGCGCTGCTCGCCGGCACCCTCGGCGGCGCGCTGGGTTACGCGTTCGCCGTACGTGGCGGGGCCGGCGGGACGGTGCTCGGCGCCGAGCCGGCGCAGCCGCCGGCGTTGGCCCAGCGCAAGCCGGAGTCGCTGGCCGGGGTGGCCGAACGGGTCCTGCCCAGCGTGGTCACCGTGCGGGTGAGCAGTCTCGGCGGGACGAGTGAGGGCTCCGGCTTCATCGCCAGCGCCGACGGGCACGTGATCACCAACGACCACGTGGTGGCCGGCGGCAGCGGAAAGGCCTCGGTGATCTTCAACGACGGCAGCTCCGCGGCCGCGACCGTGGTCGGCCAGGACCCGGAGTCGGACATCGCGGTCATCAAGGTGAGCCGGACCGGGCTGCGGCCGGTGGAGTTCGGCGACTCCGACGCGTTGGCGGTCGGCGACCCGGTGCTCGCCATCGGCTCGCCGCTCTCGCTGGCCAACACGGTCACCGCCGGCATCGTGAGCGCCCTGGACCGGACGATGCAGGCCGGCGAGCCGGGCGGTCCGGTGCGGTACTACGCGGCGATCCAGACCGACGCGGCGGTCAACCACGGCAACTCGGGCGGCCCGCTCGTCGATGGGGCCGGACGGGTGGTCGGGGTGAACTCCACCATCAAGTCGCTGGTCGCCGACGGTCAGGAGGCCGGCAACATCGGTCTCGCCTTCGCTATCCCGATCAACCAGGCCAAACGGGTGACCCAGGACATCATCGGCACCGGCAAGGCCCGGCGTACGGTGATCGGCGCCCAGGTCGGCGGTCCGGGCGCGGGAGCCAGCGGCGGCGTACGGCTCGCCGCGGTGGAGCCGTCCGGTCCGGCGGCCGGCGCCGGGCTGCGGGTCGGAGACGTGATCCTGAAGCTCAACGGCCGGCCGATGACCGAGCCGACAGACCTGATCGCGCTGGTCCGCAAGTTCGCGCCCGGCTCGGTGGTGACCGTCGAGTTCCGGCGCGGCGCCGATCGGCAGAACACCTCGGTCACCCTCGCCGCGGATGCCAAGTGAACAGCGGGTCACCCCCTGCCCGAAAGCCGTCCGACGTGCGTAGTCTTGCTGCTGACGCCGAGAGGAGGCCCGCGGGATGCTCGACAACCTGAACTGGTGGGAGATCGGTGCGCTGCTGCTCCTGGCGCTGCTGATCTTCGGTGACCGGCTGCCCGCCGTGATCACCGACGGCTTGCGGATGGTGCGCAACCTTCGCAACATGGCCCGCAACGCCACCGGCGACCTGAGTCGTGAGCTGGGCACCGACATTCAGCTCGAGGATCTGCACCCGAAGGCCTTCATCCGCAAGCACCTCCTCAGCGAGGAGGACGAGGCGGCGATCCGCAAGCCGTTGCAGGGCGTCTACGACAACCTGCGCGCGGATGTCGGCGGCGTGCACAACGAGCTGAAGGACGTGGCCAACGCCGCGGACCCGCGGACGAAGGAGACCCGGTCCGGCACGGCCACCGGCACCCCGTCGGCGCCGGCTCCCCGAGCCAGCTACGACGACGCCACCTGACCGGCCCGTCACCAGACCGGCCCGCCACCTGACCGGCCCGCACCCGCCGGCCGGACGGCCGGCGGGTTAACGACGGACCGGGCGCTCAGCGCCCGGCGGGCTTGAGGCCGAGCGGCTTGCCGAGCAGCGACTCACGGCGCAGCGCGAGCCGGTCCGCGATCGTGCCGAGCGCCTGCGCGGCCGGCGACTCCGGCTCGGCCAGCACGATGGGGTTACCGGCGTCACCGGCCTCGCGGACGCGGGTGTCCAGCGGGATCTGCCCGAGCAGCGGCACCTGCGCGCCGATGGTCCGGCTCAGCGACTCGGCGACCGCCGCACCGCCGCCGGCACCGAAGATCTCCATCCGGGAACCGTCCGGCAGCTCCAGCCAGGACATGTTCTCGATGACGCCGACGACCCGCTGGTGGGTCTGCAGGGCGATCGCACCGGCCCGCTCCGCCACCTCAGCGGCGGCGGCCTGCGGGGTGGTGACCACCAGGATCTCCGAGTTGGGCAGCAGCTGGGCCAGCGAGATGGCCACGTCGCCGGTGCCCGGGGGCAGGTCGAGCAGGAGCACGTCCAGGTCGCCCCAGTAGACGTCGGCCAGGAACTGCTGCAACGCCCGGTGCAGCATCGGGCCGCGCCACACCACCGCGGCGTTGCCGGCGGTGAACATGCCGATCGAGATCACCTTCACGCCGTGCGACTGCGGCGGCATGATCATGTCCTCGACGCGGGTCGGCCGGCCGTCCGCGCCCAACATCCGGGGCACCGAGTGGCCGTAGATGTCCGCGTCGACCACGCCCACCGAGAGCCCGCGGGCGGCCAGCGCCGCCGCCAGGTTGACTGTCACGCTGGACTTGCCGACGCCACCCTTGCCGCTGGCCACCGCGTACACCCGCGTCCGCGAGCCGGGCTGGGCGAACGGGATGACCGGCTCCTCGCTGGCACCCCCTCCGCGCAGCTGCGACTGCAACGACTGCCGCTGCTCGGGGCTCATCACACCAAAGTCGATCTCCACGCCGGTCACCCCGGGCACCGCGGCGACCGCGGCGGTGATGTCCGTGCGCAGCTTGTCCTTGAGCGGGCAACCGGCGACGGTGAGCAGCAACTCGACCCGTACGACGCCGCTGGTGTCGATCGCGGCGGAGCGGACCATGCCCAGCTCGGTGATCGGCCGGCGGATCTCCGGGTCGTTGACGGTGGCCAGGGCGGCCTGGATCGCGTCCTCGACGGTGCTGACGGGTGCTGACATGCCCGCAATGCTACGTCGCGGGGCATCCGCTCCGGCCGCTGGCCGGGAACGGTGTGAGCGAATCGATGGCCCGATCGAACCCTTCGGTCAGCCGTCCTGCGGGCGGGGCCCGGTGGCGTCCGGCCGGGCTTCGCGGGCGACGTCGCCGTCCAGATCGTCGCGGGGTTCGTCCAGCCCGGCGCCATCGGTCGGCCGCTGGCCACGCCTCTCCTGCCGGCTGTCCTTCTCCTGCTGGCGGCGCTCCAACCGTTGCCGGCGCTGCCCCGCCTCGTCCAGCTCCTCGGCCAGCCGGGCCAGCTCCGAGCGCAGGAAGTCCCGGGTCGCCACCTCGCCCAGCGCGATGCGCAGCGCGGCGATCTCCCGGGCCAGGTACTCGGTGTCCGCCTTCTGCGCGGTGGCCCGCCGCCGGTCCTCCTCCAGCGCCACCCGGTCCCGGTCGGCCTGCCGGTTCTGCGCCAGCAGGATCAACGGCGCCGCATAGCTGGCCTGCAACGACAGCACCAGGGTCAGGAACGTGAAGGTGTACGGGTCGAAGCGCAGATCGGCCGGGGCCAGGGTGTTCCAGCCGAACCAGATCGCGATCACCACCGTCATGACGACGATGAAGTTGGCGGTGCCCATCCCGCGCGCGATGCCCTCGGACCACCGGCCGAACGCCTCCGCGTCGAACCGGGGCAGCTTGATCCCCCGGGGCTCGCGTGGCTGGTCGAGCCGTTCGGCCCGCCGCTGGTCAGCCATCCGCGCCATCCGGCGCCGGTTCCGGGGAGTTCAGGGCGCCCAGGGCGTCCCGGTCCCGCCAGTCCCGGGGCAGTGAATGATCCAGCACGTCGTCCACCGTCACGGCGCCGACCAGCCGGTTGTTCCGGTCGATCACCGGCATGGCGACCAGGTCGTAGGTGGCCATCCGGCGGGTGATCTCCGGCAGCGGGGTGGTGGGGCGCAGCGGGTCGATGTCGTTGACCACGACTTTGCCCAGCAGGTCGGCCGGGGGTTCGCGCAGCAACGCCTGGAAGTGCACCATGCCCAGGTACCGGCCGGTCGGGGTGTTCTGTGGGGCCCGGGTCACGAAGACCTGCGCGGCGACCGCGGGGGAGAGCTGGGGCTCCCGGATCCGGGCGAGCGCCTCAGCGACGGTGGCGTCCGGCGGCAGGATGACCGGCTCCGAGGTCATCACGCTGCCCGCCGTGCCCGGCGTGTACTTGAGGAGCTGGCGCACCGGGTCGGCCTCGTCCGGCTCCATCAGGTCCAGCAGCACGTCCTGCTCCGGCGGAGGCAGCTCGTTGAGCAGGTCCGCCGCGTCGTCCGGGTCCATCTCCTCCAGCACGTCCGCGGCCCGTTCCCGGTCCAGCGCGGCGAGGATCTCCACCTGGTCGTGCTCCGGCAACTCGCTGAGCACGTCGGCCAGCCGCTCGTCGTCCAGTGCCGCCGCGACCTCGTTGCGCCGCGCGTCGGGCAGGTCCTGCAAGGCGTTGGCCAGGTCGGCCGGGCGCATGTCCTCCAGTACGGCGAGCAGGTTCGCCGTACCCCGGTTGTCGGCGATGCCGCTGAGCCCGCGCACCCGGTCCCACTCCACCTGGTGCAGGTGGCCGCGGCGGGTGAGCCGGCCGGTGTGCTCGCGGACCGCGACCCGGGTGAGCGACCACTCGCCACCCCGGGAGCATTCCATGGCGACGTCCACCACCGCGCCGGGCTGGCCGGCCGGTTCGAGCTGCACCCGCCGGTCCAGCAGCTCCTGGAGCACCAGCAGTTCGTTCGGGCGTTTCTCGAAGCGCCGCAGGTTGAGGGTGCCGGAGCCGAGCACGACCGCGTCGGCGTCGATGGACGTGATCCGGTTGATGGACAGGAAGATCCGCCGGCGCATCGGCATCTCGGCGACCAGGCCCACGACCTCCGGGGGACGTTTGGTCGCCCGCAGCCGGGCCACCGCGTCACGAACCCGGCCCACCTGGTCGCCGTTCGGATCGAAGACGGCGACTCCGGCGAGGCGGGCTATGTAGACCCGGGTCGGCGTGCTCACGGGCACCAGCCTAAGCGCCTAGTGTTTATCAACATGTCGACCTTGTCCTACGAGATCGTGGACGTCTTCACCGACCGCCCTTTCGCCGGCAACCCGCTGGCCGTGGTGTTCGGCGCGGAGGCGCTGGCCGCGGAGCAGATGCAGGCGCTCGCGCTGGAGTTCAACCTTTCCGAGACGGTGTTCGTGCTGGCCCCGACCCAGGTCGGCGCCACATACCGGGCCCGGATCTTCACACCGGTGGAGGAGTTGCCGTTCGCCGGCCACCCCAGCGTCGGTGCGGCGGTCACCGCGAGCCGGCGCGGGATGTTCGGTGTGGGGCAGGTCATGCAGGAGTGCGGCGCCGGCGTGCTGCCGATCGAGGTGACCGCGTCCGGGGCGACCCTCACCGGTGGAAGCCCGACCCTCGGCCCCGAGCTGGACCCGGAGCCGCTGCTGGAGGTCGCCGGGCTGGTCCCGGACGACCACGTCGGGCCGCCCCCACGGGTCGCCGGCTGCGGGCTGGAGTTCCCGTACCTGCCGGTGCGGCCGGAGTCGGTGGCCCGGGCACGGGTGAACCCGGCGGCGGCGGAGCGGTACGGGGTGGCGCACGTCAGCGTCTTCTCCTGGGACCCGACCACCCAAACCGCGCACGCCCGGGTCTTCGTTCCCGGCCTCGGCGTACCGGAGGACCCGGCGACCGGCTCGGCGGCGCTCGGTCTCGGTGTCTGGCTCGTGGCCAGCGGCCTGCTGCCCGGCGAAGGGATGTCCCGATACGCCGTGCGCCAGGGTGTGGAGATGAACCGTCCGTCCGCGCTGGCCTGCACGGTCACCGCGGAGAACGGCGTGGTGGTCGGCGCGACGGTCGCCGGCCAGGTGATGCCGGTGGCCCGGGGCGAGATCGCCGTGCCGCCCTTCGTGGGCTGACCGGCGGAGGTCCTCATGCGGGACAATGCGGGTGTGACGGACGAGGATGCCCCCCGTGGCACGCCACTGCTCGACGAGGCGATGAAGAAGGCTGCGGTGGCGTGGGTCAGCGTGGCCGGTGGGCCGGCGCTCGCACTCTGGTGCGCCCCGCTGGAGGGCGCGCTGTTCGTGGTCAGCGGGCCGGGTGAGCAGGCCGCGCCGGGGCTGGCCGACGCGGCCGAGGCGCAGGTCACCCTGCGCGGTGACCACGGCGGCCGGATCGTCACCTGGCCGGCCCGGGTGACCCGGCTGCGACCGGGCACCGAGGCATGGGACACCACCGCGGCGCTGGTGGCGGGTAAGCGGCTGAACGCGTCCGGCCCGACCGCCGACCTGGTGGCCCGGTGGGCCGCCGAGGGCTGCGCGGTGAACCGTCTCGCCCCGGCCGGTGACCCGCTGGCCGGCGCCGACCTGCCGGCCGACGCGCAGGCCGAACCGCCCCGGGAGACCCCGGCGGTCCGGGCCACCCGCAAGCCGTTCCGCCTGCACCGGGTCCGCCGCCGCTGACCCGCCGCCGCGGTGCGGTCAGCCGACCGCCACGCCGATGACCTCGGCGTCGACGAGGTCGAGCACGTCACGCAATGTGCTGAGTGTCGGGCCGCGCCAGTCGCGGTCGGCGTTGAAGACCATGTGCTCGGCGAGGTCGGGCGCGGCGAGCCGGACCGCGGTCATCCCGACCCGCTCCGCGCCGGTCAGCTCCTGGCTGCCGCCGTCGCCGACGTACAGGCAGTCGCGCGGCGCGAGCCCGAGTCGCCGGCAGGCGGTCAGGTAGAGGGCCGGATCCGGTTTGCACCGTCCGACCTGCACCGAGAAGACCCGCACGTCGAGCAGCGGGGCGACCGCGAGCTGTGGCAGGAAGGCCGGCAGTTCGTGCGTACAGTCGCTGATCACGCCGGTGCACAGGCCGCGCTGGCGCAGCGCCGCCAGCACTGGCACCGCGTCGGCCCGCAGCCGGGTGTCCGCGCGGACCGCGCGATGCCGGGAGGCCACGGCCGCGCGCACCGCATGGTCGCTGGGGTGTACGCCGGCCTGGGCGCAGACCCACCGCAGCGTGGCCTCCGCGTTGCCGAGCCGGCCGGCGGCCCGCTCGTAGTAGGTGCGGTCCAGCACCTCGGTCAACGTGTCGGTGTGGCATCCAAGCAGCTCGGCGGTGCCGAGGTGGGCGGCGCCGCGCTGGACCGGACGGGTCAGGGTGCCGAAGAAGTCGAACAGCACCGCCTGGTAGGTCGGCATGGGGAAGCGCCTCCGGGCGGTCGAGGGTCGCCGGCGCGGACCCGCGTGATCGTAACGGAGTGCTGACGTTCTGTGTTATCCGCGAGCGTGTGAGGATTGCTTCCCGTGCCCCCTTCCTCACACCGCCCGCCCCCGGATCCGCTGACCACCGGCGCGGTCGGCCTGGCCGTGGTCGCCGTGTCGTCGTCCGCGCCGCTGATCGCCTACGCCGCCGCTCCCGCGCTGGCCATCGCGTTCTGGCGCAACCTGCTCGCGGTGGCCGTGCTGAGCCCGTTCTCGCTGGCCCGGCGTCGCGCCGAGTTCCGTGCGCTGGCCGGTCGGGCGGGCCGGCGGGAGGGGCTGTACTGCGTGCTCTCCGGGGTCGCGCTGGCCGCGCACTTCGCGACCTGGATGCCGAGCGCGCAGCTCACCTCGGTCGCCACGGCCACCGCCCTGGTCGCCACCCAGCCGGTCTGGCAGGGGCTGATCGCCCGCGCCCAGGGCCGCGGGCTGCCCCCGGTGGTCTGGATCGGCATCGCGGTGGCGGTCGGCGGCGCGGTGATCGCCACCGGCGCGGACGTGGGCATCTCCGGGCGGGCCGTCCTCGGTGACCTGCTGGCGCTGACCGGTGGCCTGTTCGCCGCCGTCTACACCGCCTTCGGTGAGCGGGCCCGGGCCAGCATCAGCACCACCACGTACACCACCATCTGCTACGGGATCTGCGCGCTGATCCTGCTGGTGGTCTGCCTGCTCGGTGGGGTCCGGATGACCGGCTTCGACGGGCGTACCTGGCTGGCCATCCTGGCCCTGGTGGCCGGCGCGCAACTGCTCGGCCATTCGATGTTCAACTACGCCCTGCGCCGGATCCCGGCGACCACGGTCAGCGTGCTGATCCTGCTGGAGGTGCCCGGCGCGGCGCTGCTCGGTTGGGTCTGGCTGGGGCAGCTGCCCCGCCCGTACGCGCTGTTGGGAATGGCGCTGCTGCTGGTCGGGGTCGCGGTGGTGGTGCTCGGTGGCGCCCGAGCCGGCCGTCGCGCCGCGCCGCCCACCCCGCTCCCCGCCGACGCCGCCCCGTTGACAGACTGACCGCCCGCCCGGCCCGGGCGAAATCCGGGACGACCTGAGGAACGTGGATGGCGGTTCCCTCCGGGGCGGGCCCGCCCGGCGTCTGCCCGGATGAGGAGGGCGATCCGTTTGACGACTGAGGACCGCACCCGGGACGGCTTCGCCGATTTCGTACGGGCCGAGACCGCCGGGCTGACCCGGTTCGCGTACCTGCTGACCAGCGACCGGCACCACGCCGAGGACCTGGTGCAGGTGGCGCTGGCCCGGGTCGCGGTGCGTTGGGAACGGCTCGACGACCCGGCCGCCTACCTGCGCCGGGTGCTCTACACGCAGGCGGCGAGCTGGTGGCGGTGGCGCCGGGCCCGCCCGCCGGAGCGGTTGGGCGGAGCGCTGCCGGAGCGGGCCGGTCCGGGCGACGACACGGACCTGCGGCTGGTGCTCCAAGCGGCGTTGGCCCGGCTGACCGTTCGGCAGCGCGCGGTCCTGGTCCTGCGCTACTACGAGGACCGCACCGAGACCGAGACGGCCGTGCTGCTGGGCTGCCGGGTCGGCACCGTGAAGAGCCAGACCCGGCACGCCCTCGGGCGGCTGCGCGTCCTCGCCCCCGAGCTGGCCGAGCTGGTTGGCCGTAACCCGCAGGAGGTGGCGCGATGACCGCCCGGCTCAGCGAGGAGCTGCGTCGCCTCGCCGACGACGTTCCGCCCGCGCGCGTACCGGCTGGGCTCTTCGACTCCGCGCGGACCCGGCACCGGCGTCGCCGGGCCGTCGCCGCCGGCGCGCTGGCCGTGCTGGTCCTGCTCCTCGGCACCGGGTACGCGCTGCACCCGGTGGCCCTGCCGTCGCCCGCCGCCCCACACTCCGATGCCCCTGGCCTGCCCACCCGAATCGTCGACCCGCCGCTGCGCACCGCCTCGGTGCGGGACTCGGCACCCGGCGCGGCGGCGATGCTCTTCGGCGGCCCGGCCGTGCGCACCGACTGGTTCGAGACCCGGATGGGCGTGCTGGCAGCCGACGCCGACCGGTACCGGGTACTGGACGCGGGGCAGCTCACCCCGGGCTTCGACGCGCTGCTGTCCCCGGACGGCCGGTACGCCTGGATCGGCGCGTCCCTGCTCGACCTGACATCCGGGCGGTTCACCCCGGACCGGACGGACGGCTACCCGCTCGCGTTCGCGGCGGATGGCGAGCGACTCGTCTACGCCGACGACGACGCCGCCTTCACCCCGCCGAACACCTACACCACCCCGTACGTCGGGGTCTACGACCGGGAGCGCGGGAAGGACGTCCTGCGGGTCCCGGTGGGCACCGCCTGGATTCCGCCGGGACGCACGGCGGCGCTCTCTCCGGACAGCGGTGAACTGGCCCTCCAGGTCCGGGACGAGGTCTGGCTCGCCCGGGTCGCCGACGCCAACGCGGACGGCGTCGCCGAGCCGTACCGGAAACTGCCGCTGCACGGCGGGCGGCTCGGCGGGGCCGGGTCCTGGCTGCCGGACGGGCGTGCGGTGGCGGTCCTGGACCGGTCCACCTGTACCGACTGCCCGGTGCCCGGCTACCCGCGTACCTGGACGCTGGCCGTCCGGTCCACCGTCGACGACGCACCGCGGGCCGGGGCGCCGTTCCCGCCGCTGCGCTCCCGTACGTTCGTCCAACTGCTCGGCTGGCGCTCGGCGGACGAGGCGGTCGCGCTGGTCGGTGTGCCCGGCCCGGAGGCGGTGGACCGGCCAGAGGACCACGACATCGCCTGGGGTCCGTATCACGAGCCGGGCACGGATCGGGTGGAACTCGTGGTGCTGCGCCGGGGCGCACCGGCGCCGGAGGTGCTCTTCCGCACCCCGGAGGGCATCACCGAGCTGACGGTCGCCGCCGACCTGGCGATCGACGGCGCGGTACGCGAAACCGGCCGACCCGACTACGGGCCACTGCCGTTCTGGCTGCTCGCCATGGGGTTCATCCTGGCGCTCGTGGTGGGCCTGCCGGTGCTGTCGCTGCTGCGGCGCTGGCGGGGTCGGCGGCTCGCCCGGCGCTTCTGAGACACGCCCTACGCCTCGTACACCTCGATCACGCGCGTGGTCGGCGCGGACCCGCCGAGTGCGGCGCGCAGCGCGGACCGCTCCGGGTCGACGAGGAACGACTCGTATCCGGCGCGCGCGTCGAACCGGATGACGTGCACCTCGGCCCGCTCGTCGATGCCGCGCAGTCGCCGTTCCAGGTGGCCGCCGTGCCGGCCGAGCAGCGCCAGCACGGCGTCCTCGTAGCGCTTTCCGGCGGCCTCGGCCCCGACGGGGAACTCGACGAGCGCGACAAGCGTCAGCATGGTGGTCACGCTAGTCCGCGATGCCGACGGCCTTGGCGCTGGCCGCCCAGAGCCGGGCGGCGAGCTGCGGGTCGGCGGCCTTGCGGTACGGCCGGCGCGGCCGCCGGTCGTGGTAGTAGCCGCCGTCGATCAGTCGGGACCGGTCCTGGTTGGCCAGCCAGACCAGGGTCTCGGCACCCTTCTCGGGGCTGCGGAACGGCAGGAGTCGCATGCCGAGGGCGACCAGCCGGCTGTCGTTGGCGAACCGGGTCCGCACCACCCCCGGGTGGAAGCTGTGTGCCGGAATGCCCGGCCAGCGGCGGGCAGCCTCGGCGGTGAACAGGATGTTCGCCTGTTTGCTCGTGCCGTACGCGCCCATCGGCCGGTAGCGGCCCAGCGGCCTGTTCAGGTCGTCCGGCTCCAGCGTGCCGAAGCGGTGCGCGCCGGAGGCGGTGACCACGATCCGGCCGATCCGGTCGGCGAGCAGGTTGGTCAGCAGGAACGGCGACAGGTGGTTGGCCTGGATCGACAGCTCGAAGCCGTCGACGGTCGTGAGCGGCTGAAGTGCGATGGCACCGGCGTTGTTGGCCAGCAGGTCGATCCGGCCGTACGCGTCGCGCAGCCGCTCGGCGAGCCGGCGCACGTCGTCCAGCACCGCGAAGTCTGCCCGGAACAACTCCGGACGCTCGCCCGACGTCTCCCGTACCCGTTCCGCCGCGGCCTGCAACCGGGCCGGGTCCCGCCCGACCAGCACCACCTGATCGCCGCGGCACGCCAGGTCCACGGCGGCGGCCAGCCCGATGCCGGAGCTGGCGCCGGTCACCACCACCAGTCGCCGCCCAGTGAGATCTTCCACAGGTCCATTCACCCCGGTCATGGCGCGAGGTTACCGTGGCGTCACCACGCCCTTTGGGATCGTTAAGTTTCTCGGATCTGTCGTCAGGTGGCGTCGGCGTGCCCGCCGGACGCTGGAAGGAGCGCATCCATGGCCGCAGTCGGTCGTCCCCGCCGGTCCTGCCTCGCCGTACCGGGTTCCAGCGTCAAGATGCTCGGCAAGGCGCAGGGCCTCCCGGCCGACCAGGTCTTCCTCGACCTGGAGGACGCCGTGGCCCCGCTGGCCAAGCCGGATGCGCGGAAGAACATCGTGGCCGCGCTCAACGAGGGTGACTGGGCCGGCAAGACGCGCGTGGTCCGGGTCAACGACCTGACCACCCCGTGGACCTACCGGGACGTCATCGAGGTCGTCGAGGGTGCCGGCGCCAACCTGGACTGCGTAATGCTGCCGAAGGTGCAGACCGCCGAGCAGGTGCACTGGCTGGACCTGCTGCTCACCCAGATCGAGAAGACGCTCGGCCTGGAGGTCGGCCGGATCGGCATCGAGGCGCAGATCGAGAACGCCGCCGGCCTGGTCAACGTGGACGCCATCGCGGGCGCCTCGCCGCGGGTGGAGACCATCATCTTCGGCCCGGCCGACTTCATGGCCTCGATCAACATGAAGTCGTTGGTGGTCGGGGCGCTGATCCCGGACTACCCGGGCGACCCGTACCACTACATCCTCATGCGGATCCTGATGGCCGCCCGGATGCACGACAAGCAGGCAATCGACGGCCCGTTCCTGCAGATCCGGGACGTGGACGCGTTCCGCGAGGTGGCCAAGCGTTCGGCGGCGCTGGGCTTCGACGGCAAGTGGGTGCTGCACCCGGGCCAGATCGACGCCGCCAACGAGGTCTACCAGCCGGCGCAGGCCGACTACGACCACGCCGAGCTGATCCTCGACGCGTACCAGCACTACACCTCGGAGGCCGGCGGCAAGCTCGGCGCGGTGATGCTCGGCGACGAGATGATCGACGAGGCGTCCCGCAAGATGGCGCTGGTCGTCGCCGCCAAGGGCCGGGCCGCCGGGATGAGCCGTACGTCGTCGTTCACCCCGCCCTCGGAGTGACCGTGCCGGGCCGCGACGACAGCCGGCGTCCGTCGTCGCGGCCCGACAACCGGCGCTGTGCCGACCCGTTCGCCGCTCAGTAGCTGTCGTTGCCGGCGCTCGTCGCGATGGCGATGACGATCATGACGACGTAGAAGGCGATCAGCAGCACCAGCAACCCGGTGAAGATCCAGCCGACGATGATCGCGGCCTTCGCCATCCCCTCGCCGCCCTCGCCGCTCAGCCGGATCTGCTTCTGGGCCACGTGACCGAGGATCGCGCCGACCGGTGCGGTGATGCAGGACGTTGCGCCGACCAGGGCCAGCACCAGCGCCGCGATAGCCAGCCCGTTGGTCTTCTGGGGCGCCGGATAGCCGTAGCCGGCGTACTGCGGCGGATAGCCGGGTGGGGCGTACCCGGGCATCGGCTGACCCGGGGGCAACTGCCCAGCGGCGTACGGGTCGACCGGCGCGTACGGGTCCGCCGGGCCGGGTTGGGTGGGAACCGGCTGTCCGGCCACAAGGGTCGGATCCAGCGGAGGGCTCGACTGTTGGCCGGTGGGATCGGTCCAGCCGCCGGGTGCGTGGGGATAGGTCATGCGATTCTCCGTCAGGTCGGGTGCGCCGTCAGGGTAGCCAGCGGCGACCAAACCGGATGCCCCCGCTCCCGGGTGCCGCGTTGCTCGGGCCCGTCCTACCGGGCAGGATCCTGGCATGGCAATGGATGCGCGCGCCGCCGATCGTTCCGGCAGTCGACCGAGACGGGACGTCAGCCGCCCCGGCGCAGGCCGGCGCGGCCGTGCGGCCACACCGGCCGGTGCCACCGGCGCGGACGAGCCGGTCGCGCTCGCCGACCCGGTGACCATGCGACTCGACGGGCGGGTCGCCCTGGTGACCGGAGCGGGCAGCCCGGACGGCATCGGGTACGCCACCGCCCGCCGACTCGCCGACCTGGGCGCCCGGGTGGCCATTGTCTCCACCACCCGGCGCATCCACGAGCGGGCCACCGAACTGGGGGTGACCGGCTTCGTGGCGGACCTGACCGACGAGTCCGAGGTCGGCGCGCTGGCCGACGCGGTCGCCGAGCAGTTGGGTGACGTCGAGGTGCTGGTCAACAACGCCGGCCTGGCCAGTCGGGCCAGCCAGGGTGTGCTGCGGCCGGTCGCGCAGCTGACCTACGACGAGTGGCGCGGCGAGATCGACCGCAACCTGTCCACCGCGTTCCTGTGCAGTCGGGCGTTCATCGGTGGGATGGCCGAGCGCGGCTGGGGGCGGATCGTCAACCTGGCCGCCACGGCCGGCCCGGTCAACGCTCTGCCCACCGAGGCCGCGTACGCCGCGGCGAAGGCCGGAGTGGTCGGGCTGACCCGGGCGCTGGCCATGGAGATGATCGCCGACGGGGTGACCGTGAACGCGGTGGCCCCCGGCACCATCTACACCGCGGCGTCCACGATGGCGGAGATCAAGCAGGGGCTGGGCACCCCGGTCGGTCGACCGGGCACTCCGGACGAGGTCGCCGCCGCGATCAGCTTCCTCTGCTCGCCGGCCGCCTCGTACATCACCGGTCAGATGCTGGTGGTGGACGGCGGTAACAGCGTCCGCGAGGCCCGGTTCCGTTGACCGGGCACGTCCACAGGGGACGGGTCCTGGCCGCCGGTCAGTAGCCGCCGCTGTCGCCGGTGTTGCCGATGAGGACCAGCGCCAGCCAACCACAGCAGGCCAGCAGGGTGAGCCCGGTGAAGGCGTAGCCGAGGACCAATCCCCAGGTGGCGAGCTGGCCGCCCTCCTCGCCGCTGGTGCGGATCTGCCGCTTGGCCACGTGGCCGAGGACAGCGCCGGCCGGGGGGAACACGAAGGCGAACACCAGCGACAGGATCGCCAGCACGTTGGTGCCCCGACCCGGTCCGGACGACGGAGGGCCGTACTGCCCGTAGGGGCCCTGCGGAGGGTACGGCGGCTGCTGCGCCCAGTGCGCCGGCTGGTGCGGTCCCTGCTGCTGGTACGGCGAGGGGTCGTCCGCCGGCGGCCCGTACGGCGAGCGCTCCGGCGGCCCGAAGGCCGACTGGTCCGGCGGCGGCGCGTACGGCGACTGGCCCGCCGGCGGAGGCGCGTAGGGCGACTGGTCCGGGGGTGGCTCGTAGGGTGACGGCGGCTGCTCGTCCTCGGGCGGTCCCGACGGCGGCGGGTAGCTCACGGCTGTCCTCCTCCTGCCGGTGCCGGAAAAGTCCCTCTTGCCGGACGCTACCCGCAGCGGTGAACCTTTTCACAGCGGTTGTGTGGACTGGTCACCTTGGCCTCGCTGGCCCCGGAGGCCGATACTGACCCAGCGTTCAGTTACCCATGAGTAGTGCGCTGATCCCCGGAGGCTGAGATGGCTCGACTCGCCCAGACACCCGGCCTGACCGATGTGCAGCGGTCGATCCTGGAGACCGTCCGGGAGTTCGCCGACAAGGAGATCATCCCGCACGCTCAGCGGCTGGAGCACGCCGACGAATACCCGACCGACATCCTCGACGGGATGCGCGAGATGGGGCTGTTCGGCCTCACCATCGACGAGGAGTACGGCGGCCTCGGCGAGTCGCTGCTCACCTACGCGCTGGTGGTGGAACAGCTGTCCCGAGGCTGGATGTCGATCTCCGGCATCGTGAACACCCACTTCATCGTGGCGTACCTCATCTCCCAGCACGGCTCCGCCGCGCAGAAGGCCCGGCTGCTGCCGAGGATGGCCACCGGCGAGGTACGCGGCGCGTTCTCGATGTCCGAGCCGGAGACCGGCTCCGACGTCTCGGCCATCAAGTCTCGGGCCGTCCGCGACGGCGACCGCTACGTGCTCAACGGTCAGAAGATGTGGCTCACCAACGGGGCGTACTCCTCCGTGGTGGCCACCCTGGTCAAGACCGACACCGGCGCCGAGTCGGTGTACGGAAACATGAGCACCTTCCTGCTGGAGAAGGAGCCGGGCTTCGGCGAGACCGCACCCGGCCTCACCATCCCCGGCAAGATCGACAAGATGGGCTACAAGGGCGTCGAGACCACCGAGATGGTGCTCGACGGGGTGACCGTGCCCGACTCGGCGATCCTCGGCGGCGCCGACAAGGTGGGCCGGGGCTTCTACCAGATGATGGACGGCATCGAGGTGGGCCGGGTGAACGTGGCCGCCCGCGCCTGCGGCATCTCCATCCGGGCCTTCGAGTTGGCGGTCAGCTACGCGCAGCAGCGCAAGACCTTCGGTCAGCCGCTCGCCAAGCACCAGGCCATCGCCTTCAAGCTCGCCGAGATGGGCACGAAGATCGAGGCCGCGCACGCCCTCATGGTCAACGCCGCCCGGCTCAAGGACGCCGGCCAGCGCAACGACGTCGAGGCCGGGATGGCCAAGCTGCTCGCCTCGGAATACTGCGCCGAGGTCGTCCAGGAGGCGTTCCGCATCCACGGCGGCTACGGCTACTCCAAGGAGTACGAGATCGAGCGGCTGATGCGGGAGGCCCCGTTCCTGCTCATCGGCGAGGGCACCTCCGAGATCCAGAAGACCATCATCTCCCGCGGCCTGCTCAAGGAATACAAGCTCTGACCTCCGCCCGGCCCGCAGTCAGGGAAGCAGACGGCGGTCGGTCGTGAGCGTGATGAATCCGGCCGCAGCGTGCGGGAGCGGTTTAGCCGAGGCGGGTGAGGGCGCCGACGGCGCGCTCGACGGCGAGGCAGCGGTCCTCGACGTAGTCCATCCCGGCGGCCTCGGCGATCCGCCGTGCCTCGGCGGAGACGATGCCCAGCTGCAACCAGACCGCCCGGGCGCCGATCGCCGCCGCGTCCCGGACCACCTGCACGGCGTCGGCTGCCGGTCGGAATACGTTCACCAGGTCGACCGGGTGCGGGATGTCGGCCAGCGTGGGGTAAGCCCGCTCCCCGAAGAGCTCCTCGACGCTCGGATTGACCGGAATGATCCGCCAGCCGTGCCGCTGTATCTGCAACGGCACACTGTGCGCGGCCTTGTCCGGGTCGCGGGACGCGCCCACGACGGCGATCACGGCGGAGTCGGCGAGGATCTGCTGAGCGGTACGCACCCGCCGACTGTAGCGCCGCCCGCCGGCTAGAGCAGGGTCAGCTGCTCAGCCGGCTGTGGTGGTGGCTCGGGGAGGCTGCGGTTGTCACCCAGATCAGCGCGGTGCAGCCCGTGCCGGCGGCCCGCGATCCGCACCCGCGCGGTCAGCTCCCGCTGGTACGCCTGCGGGGCGTAGGCGCCGGCCCGGTAGAGCTCGCGGTAGCGGGGGACGAGGTGCGGGTGCTCCCTGGCCAGCCAGTGGGCGTACCACTCCCGGGCGCCAGGGCGCAGGTGCAGCGCCAGCGGGGTCACGCTGGTCGCCCCGGCGGCGGCGATCGCCGACACGGTGGCGTCGATCGACTCGTCGGTGTCGCTCAGCCCGGGCAGGATCGGGGCCATCAGCACCCCGACGGAGAAACCGGCGTCGGCGAGCGCCCGGACCGCGTCCAGCCGCCGGCGCGGGTGCGGCGTGCCCGGCTCGACGGAACGCCAGAGCTGCTCGTCGACGAAGCCCACCGAGAAGGAGATGCCGACGCTGGTCACCTCAGCGGCCTGGCGCAGCAATGGCAGGTCCCGCAGGATCAGCGTGCCCTTGGTGAGGATCGAGAACGGGTTGGCGAAGTCTCGCAAGGCGGCGATGATCTGCGGCATCAGCCGGTAACGGCCCTCGGCGCGCTGGTAGCAGTCCACGTTGGTGCCCATCGCCACGTGCGCGCCCCGCCACTTCGGTGCGGCCAGCTCCCGCCGGACCAGCTCACCGGCGTTGACCTTGACGATCACCTTCCGGTCGAAGTCCGTCCCGGCGTCCAGGTCGAGGTAGGTGTGCGTATTCCGGGCGAAGCAGTTGTGGCTGACCACCCCGTTGGCGATGAAGTCCCCGGTGCCGGTGGTGATGTCCCACAGCGGCAGTTCCAGCCCGAGCGCTTGGATGCCCACCACCCGGAGTGCGGTCTGATGCTTCAGCGCGGCGCCCTCGATCGACCGCTTGCGAGTGATGGCCGGGTCGGTCAAATGGAAGAAGCGCAACCGTGCCGGGAGACCCCCGGTCAGCCGTACGTAACGCAGTCGGTTGGTCCGCCGGCGGTCCTCCAGAACACTGGTGAATCCGAAGGCGCGCAGTGCTTCCGTCGTGTAGCTGAGAATCTGATCATCGCAGTTGGCGATCCTCAGGATGCCCTGGCTGCAACTGCCCTCGGCATCGAAGATGCCAGCGAGGAACCCTCGCTGCCACTCAGAAGTCGGATGTTTCGGCCATCGGATCATCTCCCTGATGGCATCGACCTTCTGCTTACCCGAAGCGCGGACGGCCTCCATCTTCCGCCGGTCAGGCATGGCACGACCGAACGAGGAGCGGCTTGTCTCGACGCCCGTTTCCCTCAAAAACTGCTCGGTACGATCGAGTGCCTCGCTGTCCGCGAGCGCCAAGCGAAACTGGTGACTCCAGCTCTTGCCTGTGGCGTAGGTGCCTATGGTTCCGTCACCACGCACCATGCCGCAGATATAGCCGCGACGGTAGTCGTGGGAGGCCTTCGGAGTTGTTTCGAACGCGCCAGTGCCGATCAGGCGATTGTTGGTGGTGAGGTAGGGGCGTTGGTCGGTGCCGGCCATGTCGCCGGTGATGTGTTTCCAACCTCGCTCCGTCAGGAAGCGGTGGTCCCCGCTGGCGATGAGCGTCGTGCCGTCCTCCAGGGTGACCCGGTAAGCCGCTTTCACGGTCGACCACTTGTCCAGCACGGTGGTGACGACGTATCGCCGGTAGGCGCCGCGCCGCTCCGTCCCGTAGATCCGGTCGCCCGGCTCCAACTCGCTGATCGGCTTGGTGCGCCCGTCCGCCATCAAGACTGGGGTGTCACCCGAGACGCAGTAAACGCAGGCATGAGAACAGCCCCGGTACGGGTTGATGGTCCACTCGAAGGGGACGCGGGACTGCCCCGGCACACGGTTGATGATGGATTTGGCCCGCACCTCGTAGAAGGTCATCCCGGCGAACTCCGGGGTGTCGAAGGTGCGGGCGACGGCGCCGGGCAGCGCCAGCGGCAGGGGTGGCGTCGCTGGCGCTGCCCGCTCGGGGTCTCCCTCAACCGGGGGAGCGGTGAGGTTGTCCCAACGCATGGCCACTATTCGAACACGTGTACGAGGGAAGCGCAAGTGACCCGCCGGACACCGGTGCCCGGTCGGGCGGTGACGGAGGGGAGGATGGACAGCATGAAGACGTCGACCTTCGTCTACGACGGGGACTGCGCGTTCTGCACCCGGTGCGCCGAGTTCATCGAACGCCGCATCCCCACCGCCGCGCGGGTGGTGCCCTGGCAGTTCGCCGACCTGGACGCGCTCGGCCTCACCGCCGACGAGTGCGAGGAGGCCGTGCAGTGGGTCGGCGCCGACGGCTCACGCGCCGCCGGCCCGGACGCCATCGCGAAGCTGCTCGCCGCGAGCGGCCCGGTCTGGCGGGTCGCCGGCGCCGGGCTGCGCTTCCCGCCGGCGCGCGCCGCGGCCTGGCCGGCGTACCGCTGGGTGGCGCGCAACCGGCACCGGCTGCCGGGTGGCACGGCGGCGTGTGCCCTTCCGCAGGAGGCCCGGGAGCGGCTCTACGGCCCGACCGGTCGCCCGACCACCGGCGGCTGACCGCCCAGCGGCGCCGGCTCGGCGCCCTCCAGGGCCGGCGCAGCGCTCGGCTCCGGCGGGTCCTGGACCGCGGCGCTCGTCGGCTCGGCCGTGGGGCGGCCGACGAGCCGGCGGGCCCAGACCAGCGGGCGGACCCGCTCCAGCGGCAGGAAGCTGGTCATCGCCGCCAGGTGCGGTGCGAACGAGATGGTGATGGTCGCGAAGGTCACCACGTGGAACGAGTAGAAGAAGCCGACCATGGCCGACCGCCAGCGGGCCGGCAGCAGGAAGACCACCGGGCTGAACAGCTCGAAGGCCACGATGCCGAACTGGGCGACGATCAGCAGGTACGGCACCTGGGCGATAAGGTCCGCCAGGTCGGTGCCGCGCCGGATGATGGCCCGCGCGAGCACCGAGCCGGTCAGCCAGTCCAGCCCGCCGAAGCGCAGCTTGGCCCAGGCGGCCAGGAAGTACGTGCAGATCACCGCGATCTGGGTGACCCGCAGCGCCCAGCCGCCAGCCTCGGTGCGGGTGGTGTCGCCGTGCCGGGCGCGGCCGGCGGTGGGCAGTACGGCCAGCGCGACGAGCAGCCCGAACCGGTCGTGGTCGACCTTTCCGTAGCTCATCGCGATGATCATCCACAACAGGTACAGCGCGCACACCGACCAGCCGAGCAGCCGATGCGCCCGTCCGGTTGCGGCGAGCAGGGCGAGCAGCAGCAGCACCCAGAAGATCACCGCCACCAGCGCCGGGGTCGGGGTGGGTAGCGGGAGGAGCCGGCCGACCAGCAGCGGCTGGTAGAGCTCGCCGGGCACGCTGGCCCTGGTCCGTACCCAGGGTGTGAAGACGACCAGGTCGGCGGCGACGAAGAGGTAGATCAGGGTCCGGAACGCGGCGATGCGGCCTCGCGGCACCGCTTCGGTCAGCCAGCGACTCATCGGGGGGCCTGCCAGCGGACCACGGTCTCATCGGTGTGCTGGCCGGTCGGCCGGCCGGCGCGGATGCCGTGCCAGCGGATGACGATGCGGACCTCGACCAGCTCGGCGGCGTCCGGGTGGCGTTCGGCGTACGCGTCGGCGACCTCGGTGAGCAGCGTCGGGTCGGCGGCGTATCGGGCCTGCTGACCCTCGATCTCGGCGCGGCGGATGCCGGTCGCGTCCTGGCCGAGGTCGATCACGGCCCCGGAGCTGTTCACCCCCTCAACTCGCGTGTCGGGGGCCGGCGCGTTCGGCGGATTCGAGGTGGAGTACATCCGGAACGGGCCGAACGGGAAGTCGTCGTCGCTGCCCCAGAAGGTGCCGGCCAGCAGCAGGACGAGACCGAGTGCGGTCGCGCCCAGCCGGGTCACGCGCCCGCGGGTGGTCAGGTTCTCCATCGGGTCGTGACGATACGGGATCTACCGACCGCGTTGGTTCCCACCGGCGGTCAGTTCCGCCTGCCCGGGCAGGTGATCATGTGCGCGCTTCCGGGTACGACGAAGGCCAGGCCCGTACCGGGCCCGGCCTCGCGTGCCGTCGCGGGGACGGCTCAGTGGTTGTGCTCGGCCAGCTGCTTACGGACGTCGTCCATGTCCAGTGCCTCGACCTGCTCGATCAGGTTCTCCAGCGCGGACTCCGGCAGCGCACCCGGCTGGGCGAAGACGATGACGCCGTCGCGGATCGCCATGATCGTCGGGATCGACCGGATGTCGAACTTGGCGCCCAGCTCCTGCTGGGCCTCGGTGTCGACCTTGCCGAAGACGATGTTCTGGTGCTTCTCCGAGGAGCGCTCGTAGACCGGGGCGAACCGCTTGCACGGACCACACCAGTCGGCCCAGAAGTCGACCAGGACGATTCCGTCGTTGCCGGTCACCTCGTCGAAGTTCGTCGAGGTCAGCTCAACGGTTGCCATTGCACTCTCCGATCACCGCGGTTTGTCTACGTCCCGTAGAACCAGGGCTGACCGTATCGAATTCCCGGGCGGTCGGGCACGAAACGTGCTGTGGGCTGACTGCGGGCACTGAGGGTCATCGACCCACGTCTGTGCGTTCCGATCTGCGGAACGCAAGTGCATGACGCACTTGCGTGACCGGACGTGATGGGAGCGTTTCCAGGGAGATCCATTCGATCGAGCGCTACGAATCGGTAACTTGCCCCTTGACAAGCAGGTATCGGGCCTGCAGAGATCGCCGATCACCCTGCGCTCAACTACGGAAAGTAGTGTTACAAAAGAGTAAATGTGACGCCGGTCTCTGTTGAACCTACGCTGCCGTAGGGCAGAATTCTCCGCATCAGAGCGTGGGCGGCGGGTGCCGGGGAGGGCCCCGCCGCTCATTGCGTCTCCCCCCGAGCGAGCGACCGGTGTGACTTTTCCGCCGGGGTCACGCCCCGCGGGTCACCTTAACCACCGGTAAGGCATGCTGTGCCGAACTCCATCGCCGCCCGTCGAAGGGGACCAGGATGCAGTTCGGCCGTTACTACGAGGAGTTCGAGGTCGGCGCGGTCTACCGGCACTGGCCGGGCAAGACGGTCACCGAGTACGACGACCACCTCTTCTGCCTGCTCACCATGAACCACCACCCGCTGCACATGGACGCGCACTACGCCGAGACGGCCAGCCAGTTCAAGCGCAACGTCGTGGTCGGCAACTACATCTACTCGCTGCTGCTCGGCATGTCGGTGCCGGACGTCAGCGGCAAGGCGATCGCCAACCTGGAGGTCGAGTCGCTACGGCATGTGGCGCCCACCTTCCACGGCGACACCATCTACGGCGAGACCACCGTGCTGGACAAGCGGGAGTCCGGGTCCAAGCCCGACCGCGGCGTGGTGTCGGTGGAGACCCGCGGCTACAACCAGGACGGCACCATGGTCTGCGTCTTCCGCCGCAAGGTCATGGTCCCCAAGCGGGAGTACGCGGCCAGCAACGTCCCCGAGGGAGTGGACCCGGAGCGGCCCAGCTTCCCCGAGCCCCGCTGAGCACCGCGGCGGGCTACCCGCGCCGGCGTCGGGCTCCTTCCCACACCAGGTTCTGAGGGGGAAGGGGCCCTTTTCCCGTTTCGAGGCATATGCTGGCGCCGGAGGTTCCGATGAGCCACTCCGTTGCCGGAGAGCCGCCCTCTGCCGGTCGCCGAGCCGCACCCTTGACCACCGCCGTCTACTCCGCCGCCGAGTGGGACCTGCTCACCAGCCTGCCCGGTCGGGTCCTCGTGGCCGCCGCCGCCCCGGGCCCCGGCCGGCCCGCGCGCGGGGTCATGGCGGGCCTGGCCGGCCTGGACGCGGTCGCCGCCGGCCGGGCTTTCGACAGCGATCTGGTCCGCGCGGTGGTCGCCGCGATCTACGCCCGCCACGACGGCACCCAGCCCCCGACCGAACGGCTCACCGATCTGGTGGACCTGCTGGCCGCCTGCCGGGCGGCGGTCCGGGTCCTGCACCGGCGCGCCGACCCCGCCGACTCGGCCGCGTACCGCCAGTGGGTGCAGTCGGTCGCGGCTCGGGTCTGCCGGGCGGTGCCCGCCGCCGGCGAGCCCTCGGCCGACCGGTCGACCAGCCCGGCCGACCGGCGGTTCCTGGACCGGCTCGGTGGCGCGCTCGGGCTGGGTTGAACCGGCAGGCCGTCGGTGGCGAACGCGGGACGGGTCCGTACTCTCTGATGACCGTGACCGACGACCAGCTTGAGGTGGGCGTGGGCCCCTGGCCGGGGGACCTGCCGGACGACCCGCGCTACGACCCGCAGTTGCTGGCCGAGGGGGACCGGCGCAACGTGACCGACCGCTATCGCTACTGGCGGCACGAGGCCATCGTCGCCGACCTGGACCGGCACCGGCACGGGTTCCACGTCGCCATCGAGAACTGGCAGCACGACTTCAACATCGGCACGGTGGTCCGCAACGCCAACGCCTTCCTCGCCGCCGAGGTGCACATCGTCGGACGGCGACGGTGGAACCGGCGCGGCGCGATGGTGACCGATCGGTACCAGCACGTCCGGCACCACGAGACGATCGAGGAGTTCGTCGGCTGGGCCGCCGGGCAGGGGTTACTGGTGTTCGGCATCGACAACCTGCCCGGATCGCGCCCACTGGAGACCGGCACCCTGCCGCGGAAGTGTGTGCTGCTGTTCGGCCAGGAGGGGCCCGGTCTCTCCGAACCGGCCCGCGCCGCCTGCGACCAGCTCTACTCCATCGCCCAGTACGGCTCCACGAGGTCGATCAACGCGGGTGTGGCCAGCGGCATCGCCATGCACGCGTGGATCCGCACCCACGCCGGGCCGCCGCCGGACTGACCACGCCACTGAGTGCCGAATCGGGCGTTCCGGCTTGACGGGCCGGCGGTCCGGGGTGACGGTGGGGATGTGAGTGTCGCGGTGAGTTGTCCGAGATGCGGGGGCTCGGTACGGGCGCCGGATCTGATGCACACCGAATCGAGGTGCCTGCACTGTGGCCCGGTGCCACCGCTGCACGTGCCCGAGCACATCGGAGCGGACATCCTGGCGAGCGTGGTGGACCGGATCACCGCGGCGACCGCGGATCCGCCGGGCACGCCGCTGTGGTGCCCGTGGCCGCTGCCGCCCGGCTGGACCCTCACCGGCGTGGCGTACGCCGGGGACGACCGCACCGGAGTTCGGGCGACCGCGGTGGCCTGCGCGGGCCCGGCGCCGCTCGGTGGCGGCCCGGCCGATCTGCTCTTCGTGGCAGAGGAGCCGGGCGTCGGCCTGGGCACCCGGCTGGCCGGGCTGTCCGGCCCGGACCCCGGACCGGAGTTGGCCGACGCGTTGACCGACCCTGGGCCGGGCCACCCCGAGCACGTCGGGCAGGCCCGGATCCGGGTCGGCGGGCATCCCACTCCACTGTGGCTCGTGAATTCGCCGACGGATCGAAGCGCGTACGCCGGCGAGGCTCGGGGAATGTGGCTGCATGCGATAGCCTGGCCGGCGAGTGCGGGTCACCTGCTCGCGGAAGATGTCGTGCTGCACGACCTGACCGAGTGGACTCCGCCCGAGCTCGTGTACGGCGCACCGTCCCCGTACCTACCCGGGAGAGCTTGACATGGCTCCCGGATTGACGGAGAACGGACGCAGATATTCACTGTACGACACCACACTGATACTCTGGGTGCCGCTGCGGTAATGGGACCCGGCGCCGCGCGAGAGGATGGCCCGCCATGGTCAAGAAGGTCCTCACCTGGGCCGGAATCGCATTCTTGATCTTCTTCGTCGCCTACCGGCCAAACTCTGCGGCGGATGTGTTCAAGTCGCTCGGCGGCGGGATCGTCGACATCGCCCAGGGGTTCGGCGACTTCTTCACCAGCCTCGTCGCCTAGCCGCCCATGGGCAGCCCCTCCGGTCCACCCTTCGACCCGGACGACCCCGACCGGGAGCGCCGCGAGCGCGACACCGAGCCGATCCCGCGGATCGGGCCCGACGACGGCCCGGGCTACGGCGCCGGCCCCGGCCTGTCCGACGGTCCGTCCCTATCGGACGACGTCGGCTACGGTGACGGGCCGGGCTACGCCGGTGAGGGTCGTTCGGGCCGGGCCTGGATCCGTGATCCGGAGGCCGGCTACCAGCCTCCGCAGATCTCCGAGGACGAGCTGGCCGGGTTGCGCGCCGACGCGACCGGCGCCACCCCCCGGCGGGTGCTGCCGCTGGAGGACGAGCCCAGCTCGCTGGTCGCCCGCTACCTCTTCCCCACCGAGCGCTACCGGGGTGAGTGGAAGCGGCACTGGATCCACCTCACCACCCCGCTGCTGGTCGGCATCGCGGCGACCTTCGTGCTCGGCTACCTCTCCGGCTTCCTCGCCGGGCAGAACGTCGGGGCGTTGACCACCGTCGCCGTGCTGCTCTGGTTCGCGGTGATGGGCTGGGTGGCGTGGAAGGTCGCCGACTGGTGGTATGACCGGTTCATCCTGACCAACAAGCGGGTCATGGTGGTCAACGGCATCATCACCCGCCGGGTGGCCATGATGCCGCTGGTCCGGGTCACCGACATGAAGTACGAGCAGACGCCCTCCGGTCGGGCGCTCAACTACGGCACCTTCGTGCTGGAGTCCGCCGGCCAGGAGCAGGCGCTACGCGAGATCAAGAACCTGCCCAACCCGAACGAGCTCTACCTGCGAGTGGTCGAAGAGATGTACGAGCCGCAGGCGGTCGAGGCGCGGCTGGGCAAGGAAGCCGACGAGGCCAAGGCCGACGACGGGGCGTGAAGGTTTTCGTCCGAACATCGGAGCAAGTGCGCACCTTTCGTCATGGACCGGAGCGCCTCTGACATGGCACTCTGCCAGGACGGCTGGGGTGCGGAGGTGCGTGGTGGCGAGCAGGGACCCGTTGGAGGAGGAGTTTCGCGACTTCGTCGCGGCTCGCTCCGCCGCCCTGCTGCGTACCGCGTACCTGCTCACCGGCGACTGGGCCACGGCCGAGGACCTGCTCCAGACGGCGCTGACCAAGACCTATCTGGCGTGGAAGCGGCTCGGTGGGATCGAGGCGGTCGAGCCGTACGCCCGGCGGGTGATGGTCAACACATCGACGAGCTGGTGGCGGCGGCGCTGGCACGGTGAGCGCCCCACCGAGGTGCTGCCCGAGCGCGCCGGTGTCGACGAGATCGAACAGCAGCTGGACCGCGACCTGCTCTGGCGGCACCTCAGGGAGCTGCCCAACCGGCAGCGAGCGGTACTGGTGCTGCGCTACTACGAGGACATGTCCGAGGCGCAGACCGCCGCGATGCTGAACATCTCCCCGGGCACCGTGAAGAGCCAGGCCTCCCGGGCGCTGTCCACGCTGCGCCGGCGGATGGGCGCGGCCGCACCAGAGTTGGCCGGCGAGGCCACCACCGGCGGCCGGACCGCCGTTGCCGGGACGCTCCGGAGCGGCGCAGGCCCCGCGCGTGCCGGTGGCGCGACCACCCCGAGCGGGCAGGTCACGGCCACCGGCGGTGCCGCGCCCAGCCGGCCCCGGACGACGACCAACCCGGCGTCCCGTCCGGCCGTGCCCCGCCCGATCGCCCCCCGTCCGGTCGAGCTGCCGGTCGAGTTGGCCGTCGATCCGGCGGCCGTGCCGGTCGGCACGGGCACCGGAGAGCAGCGGTGAAAGCATTCCCGGGGCGGTCAGGCAACCTGACGGGCAGCCCGCCGCGTCCCTACCACGTGCGACCTGACGAGCTGGATGGTGCGGTGCGGGAGACCCTCTCGCACCAGGTCGCCGTACCCCGCCCACTGAGCCCCGATCCGGCCGGCCAGGCCATCCGCCGGGCGAACCGGATCCGGCGCCGTCGTACCACGGGCGGCCTCGCCCTCGCGGCGGTCGCCACGGTGCTGGTCAGCACCGTGATGGCCCAGCTCGGTGACGATTCCGGTGGGCAGGGCACACCCATCGTCGTGATCGGTGACCCGAACCCGTCGGCCCGGCCGATTCCCTCGGCCGCACCCGCCCCCGCGCCCTCGCCCGGGACGTCCCTCGACCTGCTCGTCGACGGAACGCTGATCAGCGCGACCGGGGGGCGGCTGGAGCTGTCTGGCGTCGGGCCGGCCGAAGCCGCCCACCTGCTGCCCGGCGGCGGCGGTTGGTTGGTGGTTGGCGCTCCGACCGCCGCTGGCCGTTCCCTTTGGGTGGCGCAGCGCGACGGGCTGGTGCAGGTGCTGCTGGCCGGGGCGGGCGCGATCGTCGTGGCACCCGACGGCCGCCAGGTCGCCTGGCGCGACGGCACCGGCCTGCTGGTGGCGGGGGTGGTCGGCACCCAGCTCATCGGGCCGGTGCGCACCTCCCTACCCGCCGACGCGGAACCGGTCCGGTTCGTCGGCGACAGCGTGCTGGTCCGGCTCGACCCGGACCGCGCGGGCCACGCCCTGTGGCGGCCCGGCGCCGGGCAGCTGACCGTGGGCGTCGACCGGACCACGCTGAGCATCTACGGCGCGCTGCCCGACGGACGGCTGGTCGGCCAGGTCGCCGCCGGCGACACGAGCGGGACCTGCCTGGCCGTACTCGACCCGAAGCGTGACCTGAAGCGGGTCAGCACCGGCTGCGGTCCGCAGCTGAGCGAGGACGGAGTCGGCGGGATCTCCGCCGACGGGCGGTGGCTGCTGGTGAACGGGCGGGTCGGCAAGGCCGCCCGCGCACTGCTGGTCGACCTGCAGCGGTTCGGACCGGACATGACCGCCGTGCCGGCCGGGCCGCCTGCGACCGGCGCGATCGCCTGGACGACCGACTCGGACGCCACCTACGTCGACGGCGCCGGCCAGCTGGTCCGGGTCGACGTCGGCCGGGTGCGGGCCGGAAACCAGGCCCAGGCGGTCCCGGCGCCCGACGTGCAGCCGGGGAACCGGCCGGTCGTGGTGACGGGCTCCTGACCACCTGCACCGGTCGCGAGCGGGCAGGCCTCGACAGAACCGGGTCGGTGGCGCTGGGTAGCGTCGGGTGATGACCTCGCGTACCGGCTCCGCCCCGCGAATCGACCTGCACGCCCACTCGACGGCCAGCGACGGCACGCTGAGCCCGGGCGAGCTGGTCCGCGCGGCCTCCCACGCGGGGCTGGACGTGCTGGCGATCACCGACCACGACACCACCGCCGGCTGGGCGCCGGCCGTGCGGGCGCTGCCGCCCGGGCTGCGCCTGATCCGGGGCGCGGAGCTGTCCTGCCGCTGGTCCGGCACGGAGTCGCCGGTGCCGCTGCACCTGCTGGCGTACCTGTTCGACCCGGACCACCCGGAGCTGGTCGCCGAGCTGGCCCGGGTGCGTGCCGCCCGCGAGGAGCGGGGCGAACGCATCGTCGGGCTGCTGCGCGCCGACGGCGTCGACGTGAGCTGGCCGGACATTATGGCTGGCGCGGGGGGAGGCACGGTGGGCCGGCCGCACATCGCGCAGGCGCTCATCCGGGCCGGCCTGGTCGGGAGCACCCGGGAGGCGTTCGGTCCGGACTGGCTGGGCGAGCGGTACCGGCTGCCCAAGGAGGACATCGACGTGTTCCGGGCGATCCGGCTGGTCCGGGCGGCCGGCGGGGTGCCGGTCTTCGCCCATCCGCGCGCCACCCGACGCGGCCGGGTGGTGCCCGACGAGCTGATCGCCGAGCTGGCCGCCGCGGGGCTGGCCGGGCTGGAGGCCGACCACGAGGACCACAGCCCGGCCGAGCAGGCGCACGTACGGGCACTTGCCGCCGAGCTCGGTCTGCTGGTCACCGGCTCCTCGGACTTCCACGGCACCCACAAGACCGTCCAACTCGGGGCGTTCAACACCGGTGTCGAGGCGTACGAGCGGATCGTCGCCGCGGGGGTGACCGAGGTCGCTTCGGGCTGATCCGGGTTTCGGTCCACAACGGCGCGGCTAGGTTGATCACGTGGATCTGAAGCTGTTCGGCGAGGTTTTCGTGACCCTGCTGGTGATCACCGACCCGCCGGGCATGATGCCGATCTTCCTCGCGCTGACCGGCCCGCTGCCCGCCCGGGACCGGAACCGGGCGGCCTGGCAGGCGGTGGCGCTGGCGCTCGGCGTGATCGTGATATTCGCGGTGGCGGGGCAGACCCTGCTCGATTACCTGCACGTGGACCTGCCCGCCCTGCAGGCGGCCGGCGGCCTGCTGCTGGTGCTGGTCGCCCTGGAACTGCTCACCGGCAAGGCCGACGACCCCAGCCAGCAGGTCACCTCGAACATCGCGCTGGTGCCCCTGGGCACCCCGCTGCTGGCCGGCCCCGGCGCCATCGTCGCCACCATGCTCTTCGTCCAGCAGGCCGACGGGCTGGGCGACTTCACCGCCATCGCCGCGGCGATCCTCGCCGTGATGGTCGCGGT
Organism: Micromonospora sp. NPDC005087; assembly: GCF_042872965.1. Taxonomy (NCBI): domain Bacteria; kingdom Bacillati; phylum Actinomycetota; class Actinomycetes; order Micromonosporales; family Micromonosporaceae; genus Micromonospora; species Micromonospora sp. NPDC005087. The sequence goes on from NZ_JBIALB010000002.1 coordinate 292,989, forward strand.
CTGGATCGTGCTGCGCTTCTCGGGCGGCATCGTGAAGATCCTGCGCCCCGGCGGGATCGAGGTGCTGACCCGGATCGCCGGCCTGCTGCTGGCCGCGATCGCCGTGCAGCTCATCGCGGACGCGGTGGCCGCCTTCGTCACGCAGTACGTGAACATGACCTGACCCGGCACCCCCGTGCTGTCGGGGGTGGGTGGCAGGATCGCAGGCGTGCGACGATCCTCTTCAGCCGGACGACCGGCCGCCGGCGGCCGAGCCCCGCAGCAACGTGCCGGCAGCGCCGAGCAGCTCGGCTTCGAGGGCATGCCGGAGCGGCTCTTCGTCTGCACCCCGAGCAAACTCGGTGCGTACGCGGACTGCCCGCGCCGCTACCGCTACTCCTACGTCGACCGGCCGGCCCCGCCCAAGGGCCCGCCGTGGGCGCACAACTCGCTCGGCGCCAGCGTCCACACCGCGCTGAAGAACTGGTATGCGCTGCCCGCTGACCGGCGTCGCCCAGAGGCGCTGGCCACCCTGCACAAGGGCACCTGGGTCCGCGAGGGCTACCGCGACGACGAGCAGGAGCGGGCCGCCTACCGGCGGGCGTTGGGCTGGCTGGAGGCGTACGTCGAGACGCTGGAGCCGGACGCCGACCCGCTCGGCGTCGAGCGGGTGGTGGCGGTCAAGACCGCCGTGCTGGCCTTCAACGGCCGCGCCGACCGGATCGACTCCCGCCCCGGGCCGGACGGCCAGGAGCTGGTCATCGTCGACTACAAGACCGGTCGCACCGGGCTGGACACCGACGACGCCCGGGGCTCGCAGGCGCTGGCGCTCTACGCGTACGCGGCCGAGCGGGTGTTCCGCCGCCCGTGCCGCCGGGTCGAGCTGCACCACCTGCCGACCGGCACGGTGGCGGGTCACGACCACACCGTCGAGTCACTGGCCCGGCAGTTGACCCGGGCCGAGGAGACGGCCCGCGACATCATGGCCGCCGAGCGGGCGGTCGCCGACGGCGGCGACGCGGATGCGGCGTTCCCCGTGGCGCCCGGCCCGCGCTGCGGCTGGTGCGACTACCGGCGGCACTGCCCGACCGGCGCGCAGACGCCGGGCAAGGATCCGTGGGCGGCCGTGGACCGACCCACCGACGGCTGAAACCTCTGGCGACGCGGGGTCAGCCGGCCAGCGGGGTGGCGGTGAGCCGTTCGGCCCGCTGCCTGGCGGCCTGCCGGATCGGCCCCTCCCGGTAGCGCCGGGGGACCGTGCCGAGTGCCAGCCGCAGGGCGCGCACGGTCAGGTCCGCTGACAGGGCGGTGGTGGGCAGACCGAGCCCGCCGTACATCCGGCGGGCCCACGCCGGCAGCAGCGCGAGCGCGGTGCCGGCGATCCCCAGGTACGCCCAGCGTGCTGGCCCGAGGCCGAGCCCGAGTCGGGCCGGCAGGTTGAGTTTCCACGGCAGCGGCGGGGCGGTGAGCAGGAGCGCGGTCTCCGCCGCCTCCCGGGTCATCCGCAGCTCGGGTCGCACCGCGCGGTAGTACTCCGCGACCTCCTCGGCGGTGCCCGGGACGCTGCCCGGGTCGAGGCCGACCAGGGCGGCGGAACGGCGCTGCTCGGTGTAGTACCCGTCCACCTCGTCGTCGGTGAGCGGCAGCCCGGCCCGCCGGGCCGTGCTGAGGAACGACTCGACCTCGGCGACGTGCACCCAGCGCAGCAGATCCGGCTCGTCGATTCGGAACTCCGCGCCGGTGTCCGGGTCGGTGGCCCGCATCCGGTCGTGCAGCCGGCGCAGTCGCGCCCCGGCCGCCTCCGCCTCGGCGGTGGTCCCGTAGATGGTGGTCGCCACGTAGGTGGCGGTGCGGACCAGGCGGCCCCAGGCGTCGGTGCGGTAGTCGCTGTTCTGCGCGACCCCGGCCATCGCGCGCGGGTGCAACGCCTGGAGGTAGAGCGAACGCAGGCCGGCGACGATCAGGATCGGCTCCTCGTGCACCTTCCACGTGACCGAACCCGGACCGAAGAGGCCGAGGTCATCGGAGTCCACCGCCCAAGAGTGCCACGGCCCGACCGACCCCGCCGGTCACCTCTCCGGACGCGAGCCCGGTCAGCTGTCGGCGGAGCGGCGGGTCTGGCAGCCCGGGCAGAGACCCCAGAAGGTCACTTCCGCCTCGTCCACCTCGAAGCCATGCGAGACGCTCGGCTCGAGGCAGGGGGCGCTGCCCACCGCGCAGTCGATGTCGGCGATCTCGCCGCAGCCCCGGCAGACCACGTGGTGGTGGTTGTCGCCGGCGCGCGCCTCGTACCGGGCGGGACTGCCGGCCGGCTCGATCCGTCGGGACAGCCCGGCCCGGGACAGCGCCCCCAGCACGTCGTAGACCGCCTGGGTGGAGACCGAGTCGAGGCGTTCGCGGACCTGTCGGGTGATCTCGTCGACCTCCAGGTGGCCGCCGCCGGCCAGCACGTCGAGCACCGCGAGGCGCGGTCGGGTGACGCGCAGGCCCCTCGATCGCAGCAGTTCCTCGGCACCGGACATGCGCCAATGACAGCACGTGCGACCGGCGCCGACAACCGACGTCCGGTCGGGGTGGCCGCGGACACAGTCGGCGGTGGCCGGATCGGGGCGCGGTGAACCCGATCGAGAGGCAGCGCGTGTCTCCGGTCGAGAGCCTGGGGGCGGCCGGCGAACCGTAGGCTGGCCACCCCCTGACCGTGATCCACCTGGAGGGTGTCGATGTTCGAGGAGATCCAGGGTCTACCGGTACACGTCCTGGTGGTCCATGCGGTGGTCCTGTTCGTGCCGCTGCTGGCTGTGCTGGCCGTCGCGTACGTGGGACTGCCGCGCTGGCGGCACCGGCTGGACTGGGCGGTGGCCATCCTGGCCGTGGCCGCTCCGCTGACCGCCTTCGTGGCCATCCAGTCGGGTAAGGCGTTCACCGACGCGCTGGTCGCCCGGGGTTTCCAGGGCCCGATCTTCGACCAGATCTTCGAGCACTCCCGCTACGGCGACATCCTGTTCCGGATCGTGGTGCCGCTCGGGATCGTGGCCATCCTGCTGTTGGTGGCGACCAGCGGGCACCCCCGGGTGCCGCGGCTGCCGGCACTGGTGACCCCGGTGTTGGCGGTGGCCGTCGTCGCGCTCTCCATCGCCGCCCTGGTCTACGTCTACCTGACCGGCCACTCCGGCGCGCAGGCCGTCTGGGGCACCACCCTCTGACCGTCGGTCACGACGGGGTCAGAAGAGAACCCGCGAGCAGAGCAGGCAGACCAGGACCACCAGCACCACGCCGACCGCCGCGCCGAAACCGTAGGTGACCCGCTGCGCGCGCTGCTCGGCCACGTCGAGGCCGGCCATGTCCTGCGGCGGCAGCCGCCGGGGCGGCGTCGGCTCCAGGTGTACGGGTGGACGCCAGCCCGCCGGCGGCGGCACGCTCGGCGGTGGGCCGGCGTACCCGGGCGCGGGCGCGGCGGCGGCTTGGTCGGGTGCTTCCTCGCCGCCGGTCCCGGGTCGCCGCCAGTAGTCGTCCGGGGTGCTGCCACCGCTGGGGGTCGTCACGCCGTCCGACGCTACCAACGCGGCCGGCGGCTCGGTCGCTTCTGGCCGGCGCGCCACCGTCTGCCACCGGTCCGCTGCCGTCGGCTGCGCTAGTCTTGCCGCTCGTGAGCACCGAGGACCCCGGCACGCAGGGCGCGCGCGGCGACGATGACCGCACCGTCGACCTGAGCGAAGACTTCGTGGTGCTGCCCGAGCAGACCGCCGACGACACCGACCGCGGCTGGGGCGAGCGGCCCGGCGGCAACGACGACTGGCTGCTCGCCGAACGCCCTCCGCACTGGGGCTGACCCGGCTCCCGTCCTGCGGGTCGGCGCGGCTGCCGCCCCCGTAGCGAGTCTCGGTGGTGTGCGCGGTCAACCGCGGACGACGATCGCGAACCGGCTTCCCTCGGGTAGCCCGACCGCGCGTTGCGCCTGGTCAGGGCGGAGCGCCAGATAGAGCGCTGACGACCCGTCGGTCGCGCCGGCACCCAGCACGTCCAGCACCAGCGCTCGGGGGGCGAGCAGGGCGGCTTCGGTGCCCGAGCCGCCCGGCGGCGTCGCGAGCAGATCGACCCGGGCCCCGGGGCGGACCACCACCAGTGCGGCCGGCTCGGCCAACCGGACCGGCACCCCGACCGCGCCGCTGGGCAGCGCCAACGGGCCGGCCGTCACCTGCGCCCCGGCCGTGGTCGCGCTCGTGCCGGTCGGCTGCGGCCCGTCGACCGTGCCGGCCGGCCCCTTCCCGTCGACCGGTCCCGCGCCGGGCGGGCCGGGGGACGGGGTGGCGCTGGTGGCCGGCGGGCAGCCGGTGGGGGTGTGCAGGACGGCGGCGGCCAAGCCGAGCAACGCGGCGACCACGCCGGCCCGGAGCAGGGTGCGCCCGCGGGGCAGGGCGAGCCGCCGCAGCGGCCGCAATGCCCGAGCGGAATCTGGATCGCCGGTCGCCATCTGCCGCCTCCCGTCGCGGGGTGCCGCAGCGACACCCGTGGACGGCAGGTTAGGCCGATCGGGACCCGGTCAGCTGATCGTCCGCCGATGCCTGTGGACAACCGGCCGGCCTGTGGACAACGCCCACCGACCGGCCGGACCTGCTATGACACGGGACGACCACGCCGCTCGGGCGCAGCGGTCAGGATGCGGAACTGGCCGCCGGGGCCTTGCCGCTGCTCGACCCGCCGCTCGACCCGCCAGACGACGAGGAGCCGGACGACGAGGACGATCCGGACGACGAGGACGTCGACCCGGTCGAGGAACCCGACGACCCGGAGTCTCCGCCTGAGGACGACGAGGACGACTCGGACTTGGCCGGCTTGCCCGCCGTACCACCAGCGGACGTCTCGGAGCCGGAAGCCCGGGAGTCGGTGCGGTAGAAGCCGGAGCCCTTGAAGACGATGCCGACCGAGTTGAAGACCTTGCGCAGCCGCCCCGCGCACGCCGGGCACTCGGTCAGCGGCGCGTCAGAGAAGGACTGGACCGCATCGAGCTGGTGACCGCACGCGGTGCAGGCGTACTGGTACGTGGGCACGTTCTCCTCCGGATGTGGGCTCAGCCAGTTGGCACTCGACGTATTCGAGTGCCAATGGTGCGTCATTCGCCCCGGGTTCGTCCAGCGGACGTGTGGGGCGCGACACCATGCGCCGCACCCGGGCCGTCGTCAAGCGTACGCACCCCGTCGGCAGGGGTGACGATCGCGCGGACCGGACGGTCGTGCGGCTCCACGGGAAGCGCCTCGACCAGCTCGCCGTCGTGCAGCGGCACCACGGTCAGCGTCGCGGTGGGCACCCGGGCGAGCGCCCGGTCGTACGAGCCACCGCCGCGGCCCAGCCGCCGGCCGCGTCGGTCGACCGCCAGCGCCGGAACGACCACCAGACCCGCGTCGGTCACCGCGGCCACCCCGAGCCGGGGGCCGACCGGCTCCCGGATACCCCGCCCGGCCGCGATCATGGCATCCGGACCGGTGTACGCCGCCCAGTCCAGGTCGAGGTCGGCGCGGAGCACCGGCAGCAGCAGCTCGGCGTCGGCCGGCAGCGCCGCCCGCAGCACCTCCGGCAGGTCGGCCCCGCCCGGCTCGGAGCCGACCGGCACGTACGCCGTCATCCGGCGCGGGCGCAGCCGGCGTACCAGCGCGACCAGCTCGGCCTGGACGCGCCCGGCGGCGGCGGCCCGGGCCGGACCGCTCAGCGCCCGACGGCGGGCGAGCAGCTCGGCCCGCGCGTCCCGCTTCGCCACCCGGGTCACTTCCGCTTCATCAGAAAATTCCGGCACGCAACACTCCTGACGCAACGCCTCTCCCACGGTTGCTCTGTGTCAGCATCGCAAGCAACGAAAGCGGAACGTCCGGGGGGACCGAGTGACGCTACGGGGGCGGTTGACGGCAGCATTCCTCGTGGTGGTGCTCGGGCCGGTCCTGCTCGGGGCGTTCTTCGTCGCCTCCACCTTCGCCGCCGTCGACCGCAGCCGCTCCACCGAGCGCCTCGCCGTGGCGGCGTCCACCGTGCGTACCTCGGTCGACGCGCTCTGTCAGCAGCTACGCGCCACCGCCGACGCCGTGGCCCTCACCGGCGATCCGGCCGGCGCCGCTGATCAACTGGTTGGCCGGGGGCTTGCCGCCGGGGTGTTGATCACCGACGTGACCGGCCAGGTCACGTACGCCTCGCCCGGCGCGCCGTCGACCCCCTGGCGGGACTGCTCGGGCACGGTCGCGCCGTCCGGCCCGGTCCGCGCCCTGGCCGCCCGGGTCGACCTGCGTGACCGTGCCGGCACTCTGCTGGGCACGGTAGTCGCCGCGCAACTGGTCGACCCGGCCTTCGTGGCGCGGCTGGCCGCGGTGACCGGCGTGGCCGTCACCCTGCTCGACGGCGGTGCCAGCGCCGGGCGGGTCACCCACACCACCGAATCCCGTGAGGTACGCGACGCGGTGCTGGCCGCCGCCAGCGCCACCGACGGCGAGCGGGTCACCGAGACCTCCGAGGGCCGGTACGTGCGGCGCATCGGGCCCTCCGCCGGGCAGCCACTGCCGCTGGTGCTCTCCGTGCCGAGCGAACGGCCACCCGCGCTGCACGTCACGCTGGTCGGCGTGGTCGTGCTGGCCGGGCTGCTCGCCGTGCTGAGCGCCTGGCGGTTGGCCCGGATTACCACCCGGCCGCTGGTGGAGCTGGCCGGCGCGGTGGACCGGGTGGCGCACGGCGACCTGACCGCCCGGGTGCCGGTGCGCACCCGGGACGAGCTGGGCCGGCTGGCCGCCGCGTTCAACCGGATGACCCGGGAGACCGGGTCGTACGTGACGGCGCTGACCAGCAGCCGGGACCAGCTACGCGGCCACCTCGCCGTCCTCGGGGACACCCTGGCCAGCACGCACGACCTGCAACGCATCCTGCGGGTGATCCTGCACAGCGCCATCGCGGCGACCGGGGCCCGGGCCGGCGCGGTGCTGCTGGTGGAGGCCGATGGGGTGCTGGTCGCCCAGTGCACCGAGGGGCTGGACGGGCGCTGGCCGGAGGGGGACGAGACGGAGACGCTACGGGTGCCGGTGGGCGTCGGCGTCGTCGGCGCTGTTGCCGCCACCGGGGAGCCCCAACGTGGGCGGGCGGGGCCGACCGACGCCCCGGCGGGTGAGCCGCGCTGCCACACATACGTCGCGGTCCCCTTCGCCACCCCGGGCGGCGGCGCCACGGCGGCCCCGGGCGCGCCTGCGGCGCCGGTCGGCGGCGCCGGCGAGGAGGCCGGGGCGCCGGCGGCGGCGCTCGGCGTGCTGGCCCTCTACGACCGGCTGGGCGCGGACGAGTTCGACGACGACGACCTGGTCACCCTGCGCACCTTCGCCGGGCACGCGGCGGTGGCGGTGGACAACGTCCGGGTGCACGAGGAGGCGCAGCGGCTCTCGCTCACCGACCCGCTCACCGGGCTGTGGAACTACCGCTACCTGCGCGAGTCGATCCGGCGGGAGGTGGAACGGGCCAGCCGGTTCAGCCGGATGCTCAGCGTCCTCGCCCTCGACCTGGACCGGTTCAAGGACGTCAACGACACGTACGGGCACGCGGCGGGGGACACCGTGCTGGCCGAGTTCGCCCGGCGGGTGCGCGGCGAGATCCGGGAGGTCGACCTCGCGTTCCGGCAGGGCGGCGAGGAGTTCGTGCTGTTGCTGCCGGAGACCGACGCCCGGGGTGCGGCGATCGTGGCGGAGCGGCTGGGCGCGGCGGTCCGCGAGACGCCGGTCGCCGTCGAGGCGTACGCGGGGCCGGTCGTGGTGACCGTGTCGGTCGGCATCGCCGTCTATCCGGACCACGGCAGCACCGGGCGGGAAGTGCTGGAGGCCGCCGACGACGCGCTCTACGCTGCGAAGGCCGCCGGCCGGGACACCTACCGGGTCGCCGAGGTGTACCCGGACGTGCCGAGGCGGGAGATCCCCGTCCCGGCGGGGGCGATGAGCCCACCGGACGGGCTGCCGCGCGCCGGCCGGCCCGTGCAGGCCACCCGGGAGCCGGGCGGACCCGCCCGGTCGGAGCCGGCTGCGGGCGTACCCGAATCGTCGCCGGCGGGGCCGACGCACGCCCGGCCGGAACCGGCCGACGGCGGGGCGGACAGCGCCGGGGACGCGGCCCGACCCGGCCCGGAAGCCGGCGGGTCGGGGTCAGGCGGCGGCGCGTCTTCTGGGCCACACCCGCCGCGGCAGAGCCGTGGCCGATAGTCTCGCGGCATGTCGGAGCACTCAGCGAACCCCTCATCGACGGTCGCCGCAACCGGCCGTCCCCTGGCGGTCAAGGCCGTCATCCCGGCCGCCGGACTGGCCACCCGGTTCCTGCCGGCCACCAAGGCGGTGCCCAAGGAGCTGCTGCCGGTGGTGGACCGGCCGGTGTTGCAGTACATCGTCGAGGAGGCCGCCCAGGCCGGCATGGGCGACGTGTTGCTGATCACCGGTCGGGGTAAGACGTCGATGGTGGACCACTTCGACCGTCGCCCCGACCTGGAAACCAGGCTGGAGGAGAAGGGCGACGCCGAGCGGCTGGCCGCAGTGCGCCGGCCCAGTGACCTGGCCGAGATCTACACCGTCCGGCAGCCGGAGCAGCTCGGGCTCGGCCACGCCGTCGGGTACGCCGAGGCCCACGTCGGCGACCAGCCCTTCGCGGTGCTGCTCGGCGACGAGTTCGTCAAGCCGTCCGAGCCGCTGCTGCCGGCCATGCTGGAGCTGCAGGCCCGCACCGGTGGCGTGGTGCTCGCCTTCTTCGAGGTCGACCCGGCCGACACCAAGCGGTACGGCATCGCCTCCGTCGAGCCGGCCGAGGCGGAGCTGACCGACATCGGCGAGGTCGTCAAGGTGACCGGCATGGTGGAGAAGCCGCAGCCGGAGGACGCGCCGAGCAACCTCGCGGTGCTGGGCCGCTACGTGCTGCCCGGCACGATCTTCGACGCGATCCGGCGGACAAAGCCGGGCAGCGGCGGTGAGATCCAGCTGACCGACGCGATGGAGCTGCTGCGCACCGAGGGCACGCCGGTGCACGCGATCGTCTACCGGGGCACCCGCTACGACACCGGAATGCCGTTGGGCTACCTCCAGACGGTGGTGCAGATCGCCGCCGAGCGCGACGACATGGGCGCCGAGTTCCGCTCCTGGCTGGCCGGCTTCGTCAAGGCCGATGCGGCAGGCGGATCTGGTACATGACCGCGACGGCCGACGCCGAGGCGGCCGCGAACGAGTTGACGCCGCTCGCCGACTACCTGGGCAGCGTGCTGCGCAGGTTACGAGCGCTGCCGCCACTCGACCTCGACCTCACCCAGGCGTACGGCAACGTCCTCGCCGAGGACGTCGTCGCGCCGCACGCCTTTCCGGCCTTCGACCAGGCGGCCGTGGACGGGTACGCGGCCCGCTGGGAGGACATTTCCGGAGGGGGCCGGGGCCCCAGCTACGTCCCGGCCCCCTCCGGCACGCCCGGCGGCCGGACCATCCGGCTGAACGTGGTCGGCGACCTCGGCGCGGCGAGCTGGCGGCCCGTCCGGCTCACCCCGGGCTCGTGCTTCTCGGTGGCCGCCGGGGCGCCGCTGCCGGTCGCCGCCGACGTGGTGGTCCCGGTGGAGTGGACCGACCAGGGCATGGCCGCGGTGGAGATCTTCCGTACCCCCAAGCGGGGGTACGGGGTACGCCGCGCCGGTGAGGAGCTGCCCGCCGGCACCCTGCTCGCCCGGGCCGGCACGTACGTCTCCCCGGCCCTGGTCGCGGTCTTCGCCGCCACCGGCATCGGGCACGTGGTGGTCCGGCCCAGCCCACGCGTGGTGATCGTGGCCACCGGCGACGAGCTGGTCGACGTGGGCCGGGGCAGCCAGCCCGGGCAGGTGGTGGACGCGAACTCGCACGCGCTGACCGCCGCCGCGGCCGAGGTGGGGGCGCTGGCGTACCGGGTGGGCATCTGCGACGACGACCCGGAGGGGCTGCGCGGGCTGCTGGAGGACCAGACCCTGCGCGCCGACCTGATCATCACCACCGGGGGGACCGGCACCGGCCCGGGGGACATGGTGCGCCGGATCCTGTCCCGCCGGGAGGGCGGCCGGGCGGGGCCGGTCACCTTCACCGACGTGGCGCTCTATCCCGGCACCGCGCTCGGTTTCGGCACCGTCGGCGCCGAGGAGGTGCCGGTGGTCTGCCTGCCCGGCGACCCCGGCGCCGCTCTGATCGGCTTCGAGGTGCTGGCCCGTCCCGCCATCCAACTGCTCGCCGGCGCCGAGCCGGTGTTCCGGCCCAGCGTGCGGGCGCACCTGCTGGAGACCGTGTCGTCACCCGGCGGGCTGCGCGAGTTCCGGCCCGCCCACGTCGCCGAGCGGCGCGGCGGCGGGTACACGGTGCAGCCGCTCAGCGGTGGGCCGTTCACCCTCTCCGGGCTGGCCGAGGCGAACGGGCTGCTGGTGCTCGGCGAGCGGGTCACCACCGCCGCCGCCGGCTCCACGGTGGACGTCCTGCTGCTTGACCGTCGCCGGTGACGGTGTCCCGGTCTCCCGCCGGCAGGTGTGGCGGTGCGTCGGGGCGATCGGTGGTCCGCCTCCCGGCCCCACGAACATGAGGCCCTCTGCGCGGAGGACGGTGGGTCGACTTGCGCGCTACACGGTCCCGCACGGGAGACTGTGCGGGTGAGTCTCTTCGGCCCCGAGCGGGCGCCCGGCTGGCCGGCGGTGCTGGTCGACGGCCCGGTGCTGCTGCGGCCCTACCGGCGCTCCGACGCGGGGGCGTGGTCGGAGGTACGGCGAGGCAACCGGGCCTGGTTGTCACCCTGGGAGTCGTCGCTGCCCGGCGACTGGGACGAGCTGAACTCGCCAGCCGCGTTCCGCTGGGTGCACCGTGACCAGCGGCGTTCGGCCCGCGAGGGCGAGGGCATGCCGTTCGCGGTCTGCCTGCGCGAGGCCGACCGGGACCGGCTGGTCGGGCACCTCAACGTGGGCAGCATCGTGCGGCGGGCCCTGTGTTCCGGGTACGTCGGCTACTGGGTGGACGCCCGGGTGGCCGGCCAGGGCGTGATGCCGACCGCGCTCGCGCTGGCCGTGGACCACGCGTTCGGCCCCGGCGGGCTGCACCGGGTGGAGGTGAACATCCGCCCCGAGAACCGGCCGTCCCGGCGGGTGGTGGAGAAGCTGGGCTTCCGCGAGGAGTCGTACCACGTGCGCTACATGCACATCGACGGCGCATGGCGGGACCACATCGGATACGCGATGACCAGTGAGGAGATTGCTGCCGAGGGTGGTCTGCTGGCCCGATGGCACCGGGTTCGCGCCAACGCGCGGTAGGAGGCTGCCGGGAAATCCCGGGCGAGCGAGGCTGGGCCGCCGTAGCCGGGACGGGATTCCCGACGGCCTCTCCGTCGTCCCACGGACGGGATCGGCGCGGCGCGGCGGCATCCCGGTCGGTGCGCCGTAACCTCAAGTAACTGCAAGCTTCGGCAAGCACTGCCCATCCGGACGATCCACTCGGCCGGGCGCGATCGGTGGAAGATCCTGCGGTCGGGTGGTGGTTGCTCCGAATTAGGTGACGGGAGGGGTGAGGGTGCCGACCTCGGTGCTCCTCGCCGTCCTCGCCGCCGCCGGCCTGCTCGCCCTGGCCCCGGCGCTGGTCCGCCGGTACGACGCCACAGAGCGGCTGGTGGCGGAGCGGGCGCAGTCGACGGCGCGGGTGCTCCAGCGCCGCCGACGGCGCCGCACTGTGCCGGGGCGCCGGCCCGTGCACCCGCCGCGCTCACTTGTTGTCACCCTCAGTGAGGATGCCGCTACCGGAGCGTTGACCGCGCCGGTCTCCGCGCCTCCGGCAGGCCGCCGTTCCGGCCGGCTGCGGGCCGTGCCGCCCGCATCGAAGCGGTCCCGCCGCCGCCCGCCGCCCCGCCGGCAGCACACCCCTGCCGTGTACCGGCGGCGCCGCGTCCTCGCCGCCCTGCTGCTGCTCAACGTCGTCGAGTTGATCGGCGTGCTGTTCGTCAGCCCCGGCTTCTGGATCGGCTTCTCGGTCACCTTCATGCTGCTGGCCGTGTACGTCGTCCACCTGCGCGGTCGGGCCCTGGCCGGCCGCCGCCGGCGCCGGGCCCGGGCCCGCGAGGCGGCCTGGCTGGCAGCCCGGCAGGCCGAGGTGCGCCGCGAGCAGGCCCGCCGCGCCGCGGCCCGTCGGGAGGCGCAGCGTCGGCTGGCAGCCCAGCGCGAGGGGGTACGCCGCGCCGCCATGGGCCTGGACCGGCCGGGCGACCTGCCAGCGGCTGTCAACGGTGCGTCGGTCTCCTACCGGCGGTCCGGTGGCCTGCGCGGACGCCCCTACGAGGCCGGCCGCGGCGCCTGAACGGCCTGAGTGCGGCGGCTTGCCTCGAGTCCGCTGCGGCGCGTGCGACGGCCGCAGTGGCGGCCCGGTAGTGGCGCGCGCCGCGGCGCTTGATCGACTCGGTTTCCTGGAAGTCGGGGTGTCGCGGCGTCCCGCATGCCCCGGTTTCCAGGACGTCGAGTGGATCTTCGGGTGGGTGCGAGCGCCGCGCCGGGGGCGGATTCGCGGTGGGGGCCGGCGACCTGTTAGCCTTGCTGCCGGCCCGCCCGGTGTAAGCCGGGTGGGACCGAAGCCGGTTCGCCGGCGGAGGGGCTGTGGCGCAGACTGGTAGCGCACCTCGTTCGCATCGAGGGGGTCAGGGGTTCAAATCCCCTCAGCTCCACCCAGTTCAAGGCCGTTTCCGCGAGTCGGAAACGGCTTTTTTCGATCTTGTACAGCAGCGAAGGGCGACGGACGAGTCGACCTGTACGCCGGATTCCGGAGCGTCGCTCCGCTTACGATACGGAGCAGCGCTCCATATAACCAGTGTTGGGATGTGCGCCATGCCACCGACTACCGAACCACCTCCGCGCGTCGGCCGGCGACCGCGTTCGGACGCTCAGCGCAACCAGCGCACGCTTCTTGAGGCCGCCAGCGTTGTCTTCGTGCGCTCCGGCGTGGACGCTCCCGTGCGCAACATCGCCGCCGAGGCGGGTGTCGGCATGGGCACCGTCTACCGGCACTTTCCGACCCGGGCGGACCTTGTGGTCGCGGTGTTTCGGCATCAACTCGACGCGCTCGCCGGCAACACGGCGGTCGCCGAACCTGGTGTGACACCGTACGATGCTCTCCGGCGCTGGGTGCTTCGCTTCGCCGATTTCCTCGTGACCAAACACGGTCTGGCTGAAGCGTTGCGCTCGGACCAGGCCGGCTTCGAAAGTCTGCACGCGGAGTTCGTCGAGCGCTTGTTGCCCGTGCTCGATCAGCTGCTCAAGGCATCAGCCGCCGCCGGCCAGACGCATTCGGACACCCGGGCGTACGACCTCATGCTCGCCATCGGCAACCTGTGTATCGGCGTCGAGACCTTCCCCGACTACCGCGCGCGGCACATGATCGATGTGCTTCTCAGCGGGCTGGCCAGGAACAACGAGGAGACTCCGGGCAGCGGCGATCAGTAGTCCCCTCCCACGGCGATCGGCGACTGGCGCGTCCCGAACAGACCCGAACGGATCAGGAGAAACGCTCGGTCGTCACCGGGATCAAGCCGTGCTGACGCAGAAGGTTCGTCAGGTCGCAGAGGGTGGCCGCCACCGCCGCGGAGTCGGCATTGCCCACCAGGACGGTCACGTCCAGGCACCAGGCGAGCCCGTGCCCGACTCGACGTAGGTCCCAGGTGAACTGGTCATCGCCCTGCTCCAGGTGACCGGCGGCAACCGACCCCGGCGACCTGTCGACCGCCGAATGCCAGGCCGTGCGCAAGCTCGCCACCTGCTCCTCCCGGAGGTCCTTGGCGAAGAGGACACGGTAGAGGCGACGCTCGTGGAATCCGGCGGGTGGCTGCGCGGGGCCGAAGCGCAGCGGCGGAACGGTCGGGAACGGCTGGTGGTCGTGGAAGTACGTACGCAGCACCGCTTCGGCCGGAAGTTGACCGCCACCGAGTGTGCGACAGGCGTTCTCCGCACCGCTGCGGCAGGTGGGGAGCACCCTCGCCAGCAGCTCCGGGTCGGAGCGCATGCGGCGGCTGAACGAAGCGGAACTCCACCAGCCGGCACCCGCGGGCGTCCAGCCCGCGCTGTCCAGGCCTGCGGTCGTATGGTCGGGGTGGCGGGTGAACTCCTCGACGACGATCCCCTCGACCTCGCCGGCCGGATGACCGGCCAGGATCAGGTAGTAGTCCAGCGACGGGTTGGTGACCATCCTCCGCCTCTCTGCTGGCGCGGATCCCGGGCAACCCTAGCGAATCGGCCGACTAGCATCCGGACTCGACGTGAGGAGTCCACATGACATCGGCGGTCCAGACCAGGTTCGGCCTCGTTGGCAGTGGTTGGCGGGGCGAGTTCTTCCTCCGCCTGGCTCGACTGCTGCCGGAGCGGTTCCGCGCGGCCGGGGTGGTCACGCGTACCGAATCGCGCGGTGCCGCGGTGGCGGCCGAGTGGGGCGTGCGGACCTTCCGCACGACGGCCGAACTGCTCGCCCACGAGCGGCCGGACTTCGTCATCGTGTCGGTGCCCTGGTCGGTGACGCCCGAGGCGACCCGCGACCTGGTCGCGGCCGGGGTGCCGGTGCTCGCCGAGACGCCGCCCGCGCCCGACCTGGCGGGGCTGCGGTCCCTCTGGTCCGACGTCGGAGGCAGTGACCTGGTGCAGGTCGCCGAGCAGTACCTGCTGATGCCCGGGCACGCGGCCCGGCTGGAGGTGATCCGCGCCGGGGTGCTCGGTGAGCCGACCTCCGTCCAGGTCTCCTCCACGCACCTGTACCACGCGGTCTCGCTGATCCGTGGTCTGCTCGGCGTCGGGTACGACGTCGCCGAGGTCAACGCGCGGGCGTTCGTCGCGCCACTGGCCAACCCGTTGTCACCCGCCGGCTGGAGCGGTGACGCCACCCCGCAGCAACTCTCCACCACCCTCGCCACCATCGACTTCGGCGGGCGGATGGGGCTGTACGACTTCACCGACAACCAGTGGTGGAACCCCCTGCGTACCCGCCGGTTGGTGGTGCGGGGGTCGCTCGGCGAGCTGGTGGACGATCGGGTGGTCCGCCTGGTCGATCCGGCCACGCCGGTGGAGTCGTCCCTGGTGCGGCGGCAGACCGGCGTCGACCTGAACCTCGAAGGGCTCGACCTGAAGCACATCAGCTTCGACGGCGCCGTGGTCTACCGCAATCCGTTCGTCGGCAGTGGAATGTCCGACGACGACATCGCCGTGGCCGACATCATGGCTCGCGCCGGCGCCTGGGCACGGGAGGAAGGCCCGGCGCCGTATCCCCTGGCGGAGGCGTGCCAGGACCACCTCATCAGCCTCGCCATCGAGGAATCGGTACGCACCGACCGTCCGGTCGTCACCGCCAAGGAGGCGTGGGCACGGTAACCGCGGCCGAGATCGATCTGTGCTCCGGTCGTGTTCGGGACCTGACTCGCCGTGGCTAGCGTGCCGGGTATGACGCCACCGATGCACACGCCGCCCGGGGCCGTTGGCCAGCGAGGCTGGGGGCCGTGGGCCGTCGCCGCCGCCTGCGTGGTGGCGCTGCTGGCGGCGGCATTCCTTCCGGTGCTCGGCTTTCTGGTGTGGATGTACGGCGGCCCGGACATCGATGAGGCGCGAGCCGCAGCCGATCGGTTCGTGCAGCACCTGGAGCAGAACCAGGACGACACCGCTGACCGCTCGATGTGTTCGGAGGTGAAGGTCCGAATCAGCGTCGAAGAGTTCACCGAGGCGGTGGAGCGACTGGGCCGCCCGGTCTCCCACGATCTCGGGCGGGCCGGATTCGGCAATGAAGCCGGCAGCAGTGCGCTCGTGACCGTGCGACTGACCGGCGGTTCCGGTGCGACGACGTCGGTTAGTCTCCGGCTCGAGACCGAACCGGGCTGGCGCGTCTGCAGCGACACCTTCGGCTGACCGTCGTCCTTCGCGCGCACGACGAACCCGCCAGGGATGGGCACCGGCTGCCAGCCGTGCGGTGGCGCCCCCGGCACGCCAGACGGGGCGCCACCGCAGTGGCGCGTCAGCTGGTGAAGTCGTCCGAAACGTCCCGGGCGTCCTCCTGGACGTGCTCGCCGGGCTGGTTGCCCCGGATCTCATCGCGCTGCGCCACGTGATCCGCCTGTGACCGCTCGTTCCGGGTCATGTTGCCCACCTGCGCCTTCGCCGGACCGGCCACGCGCTCAACCTGGTCGTTCGCCCTCTCCACGCTCATGTCGCCTCCCTTTCGTCGCGGCGGGACGCCTCTCCTGACTTGCGTCCCCGCCCTCCGTCGGGGAAAACGTCAGGGCTTCCAGGAGCCGGCGGTCTCGAACTCGTGCTGGTACTCCAGCACACCCTTGGTGTCGGGCACGTCGAACACGACGCTGCCGGTGCGCTTGGTGCCGGCGGTCAGGTCGTTGCCGGCGGGCATGGGCTTGCCGCAGCCCGAGAAGGCCCCACCGATCGCGTTGGTCTCGGTGCCGTCGGCGGCGACCCATTGGAAGAAGAGCGGGTTCGTCGAACCGGTGCCCTTGGTGACTGCGACCGTCACGTCCGCGATCACGTACATGCCCTCGTCCGGCTTGAGGCCGTACGACTTGCAGGGCTTGGTGGAGGTGCTGAACTTCGTCACCGTGATCTCGACGGTGCCGTCGTCGCCGTCGATGACCAGGGTGTCCCCGGGCGACATGTTCCGGGTGTCGTCGTCCGTCGAGGGCGGGGCCGACGAGCGCGGGGCCGACGAGGGGGCGCCGATCGGCGGCTGCCCGACGCCCCGGGTCACGCCCGGGGCCGGCAGGGCTTCGGTCACGTCGTTGGCGGCCCGGTTCGCCCCGATGACCACCGCCACGATGCCGCCGGCGCAGCACAGCAGGGTGAGCACGGCCGCGGTGACCGCGATGACCACCACGGTCTTCTTGGAGTTCTTCGCGGGTACGGGCGGCGGCATGGTGAGCGGGTGGCCCGGCCCGCCGGGTGGCGGGTACGCGCCGCCGCCCGCTCCCGGGTACGCGCCGCCCGAGAACGGCGGCGGCGGCCAGGCCTGGTCCGGCGCGGTCGGGTACGGCGGGCTGGCGTACGGCGCCTGCGGCGCGTTCCCCCCTGCCGACCACGGGTTGGGCGGCACGGGCGCCTGCGGGACCGTCGGCTCGGCGGCGGACTGCTGCGGTGTCGCCGGGAACGGTTGGGTCGGCGGCTCCGGGTTCGGCTGTTGGGGGTCCTGCGGCCCGACGGGGGGCTGGGGGTGGGTCACCGTACTCCTTGACGCCTCGGTACGTGCGGTTCGCGAACCCGCCGACGCTACCGTGCGTCATTGACCGACCGGTCGCCGCGCCAGATCCCGTCCCACGCCGGACCACCACGGTGGACGGTCCGGTGCCGGACGCTGGGTGTCAGCGCAGCGGGAGAACGGCGGCGGTGCGGACCAGCCCGTCGGCGACCACGAACCGGCCGCTGACCGTGGCCGGCGGGTCGGTGACCGCCGCCGCGTCCACCCGGGCCGGTGCGATCCGGGCGGTGAACGTGCCGGCGTCCGGGTCGAGATCGAGCCGGGCGTCGTGGAAGTCCAGCCAACTCCCGACGACCGGGTACCAGACCTTGTAGACGGTCTCCTTGGCGCTGAACAGCACGACCGGCCAGGAGACGCCGCGGGGCAGCCGCGCGCAGGCCTCCTCCTCCTCGGGCAGCAGCACGAGTCGGCGTACTCCCTCATTTATCTCGCGGTGCTGCTCGGCGTCCATTCCGACGGACCGGAGGTCGGTGCTGCGCGCCGCCGCGGCGGCGCAGTAGCCGGTGGTGTGGGTGATGCTGCCGACCACCCCGGCCGGCCAGACCGGCGCGCGGGCGGCGGCGGCCGGAACGGCGGCCGGTGGCAGGCCGAGGCCGGCCATCGCCCGGCGGGCGCAGACCCGCCCGGCGGTGAAGTCCCGCCGGCGGGTCTGAACCGCCCGCTCGCCCAGGCAGGCCTGCTCCGCGGCGAGCAGTTCCCCGACCCAGTCGTCCGGGCCGGCGACGGCCACCGCCACCGTCGCGGGCAGCAGGTCACGCATTGCCGGCTACCGGTCGGTAGATAGGGACGCGCTGCGCCGACTTCGGGTCGACCGTCAACTTTCCGACTGCCACGAGGGGAGAACGTACCGGAAGGATGTAACACCGGAGGGACGCGCAGCGCTCGCACTGATGACACCGGGGGGCCACCATCAGCCGCTGACCGGGGCTCGGCAACCGCCAGTCCTGCGGACATCTGGAGAGGACGTGCGATGACCGATGGTGCGGAACGGCCGGGAGGACGGGCTGACGATCACGCCCCGACAACCCCCGGCTGGAGCTGCGGCTCCTGCGGCGAAGAGTGGCCGTGCGCGACGAAGCGCAGCCGGCTGCTGGCCGAATACGGGGGTGACCGGGCGATGCTCAGCGTCTACCTGGGCTCCTGTCTCGCCGCCGCCACGGAGGACCTGCGCGCCGCCCCGGTGATGTCCCTCCAGGATCGGTTCATCGGCTGGCTGCCGCGCGGCTCGCGACGCTCCTGAGCCCGCCGGTGGCCCCGCCGCCGGGCGGGGCCACCGGGGGTCGGGCTCGTTCAGCCGCGCCGGGGTCGCCGGGTCAGGGCGAAGCCGACGACGCCGGCTACCGCGGCCAGCACACCGCCGATGCCGGTCCAGACCCAGCGCGAGCCGAGATCCGGCAGCCAGTCCGCCAGTGAGTCACCCTCGTCGTCGGCCTCCGCGTCGGCCGCCGGTACGGCGGTGAGCACCGTGCCCGCCTTGGTGTTCGGCACCAGCGGCGCGGCCAACTCACCGTCGTCGGCCGAGGCGCCCCGGTCGGCGACGGTGCCGACCAGCAGGTCGACGTCGATCGGCGCGCCCAGGTCCGGTTCCGGCAGGTCCACCACGGAGAGCCGGATGACGTACGTGCCGGGCAGCGGATCGGCCGACCACGGCTCCGCCCAGGGCCGCACCTCGCGCAGCGTGCAGCCCAGCGCCACGCTCGACGCCCGCGCGTCCACCGTCGGGGTCTGCGCCCCGGCGGTGCACGCCTGCCGCCGGCGCAACCCGTCGAAGACGTCGACGGTCCAGGTGGAATCACCGCCGCGTGCCTTCGGCAAGGTGACGGTGGCGCTGATCTCCTGCACCTGCCCGGCCGTTGCCGGGAAGGACCAGTAGAGGTGGTCGCCGACCGAGGCGTCCACCCGCACCGGTTGCCCGGCGGTGATCGGCGTGGCGGTCAGGAACGACGTGCCGGCCCGGGTCACCGGCGTGGCGCCCGGCGAGGGGGTGGGGGCGGCGACGGCCGCCGCGGGCAGCAGCGCGGACCCGCCGGCGGCGAGGACCGCCGCCAGCGACCGGAACAGTGCGGTACGCATCAGTTCTCCCTCCAGGTGGCGACCCACCAGCGGGTGAGCAGGCCGGCGAGTAGTCCGGTGAGCAGGCCGGCCACGGTGAGCAGGGCGAGCAGCGCCCAGCCCCGGCCGAGGTCGGGCCCGTCCGGCGCGGGCGCGGCGGCGACCACGTCGACGGTCAGCTCGACCGGCATGCCGGGCGTCGCCGCGGTGCCTGGGCGCGGGGCGAAGGAGTTGCTCACCACCAGGCAGACGGTGGTGGGCTCGATGGCCGCTGCCGCGGTCTCCTCGGCCTCGACGGCGTCCTCGTCGTCGGCGCTGGCCGACCAGCGCAGCCCGGCGGAGAGCACGTCGGCGCGCCCGCTGCCGGCGTCCGCGCCACGGACCAGTTCCCGGCCGTCCGCCGCGGTGGCCCGCAGCAGCACCCCGTAGTCCCGGTTCACCGGCCGGTCCAGAGCCATGCTCACCGACGCGCGCAGCTCCTGCCCGGGGCGCACCGGCACCCGGTAGTAACGGTGCTCGGAGAACGCCTCCCGGTCGGCGTAGACGCCGGGGGCCAGCAGTGGCGCCGAGTCGCAGGCGTTCGCGCCGCCGACCACGGTCGGGGCCCGGGTGTGCGTGTCACCGGCACGCTCGACGAGTTGCTTGATCCGGTCGGTCAGCTCCTCGGCGCTCTGCGCCGCGGTGTAGGTGCCGCCGGTCGCGCCGGCGATGCAGAGCAGCTGCCGACGGACTTTCTCGTCGGGGGCCAGGCCGAGCGTGTCGACCACCAAACTGGTGCCCTGGGCGGCCAGCTCGCGGGCCACCTCGCACGGGTCCGGCGGGGCGCAGGTGTCCTCGCCGTCGGTGATCAGCACGATCCGTCGGGTGGTGGCGCCGGTGCCCAGGTCCTGCGCGGCGGAGCGCAGCGCGAGGCCGACCGGCGTGAACCCGGTCGGTCGTAGCGTCGCCACCGCCGCCTTGGCGCGCGCACGGTCCACCGGCCCGACGGGCACGATCTGCTGGGTGTCCTGGCAGCCGGCCTTCTTGTCCTTGCCCCGGTAGGTCGCGCCGAGCACCCGGATGCCGAGCTGTGTCTCGGCGGGCAGTGCGTCCACGACCTCGTTGAACGCCTGCTGGGCGACTGAGATTCGGCTATGCCCGTCGATGTCCGCGGCCCGCATCGAGCCGCTGACGTCGAGCACCAGCTCGACCCGGGGCGGCTCGGCCACCGGCTCCTCGTCGGCCGCCGCCGGGACCGGCCCGGTCAGCGCGGTGGTCGCCAGCAGTCCGAGAAGGACGGCCGCCGATCGTCTGAAGTTGATCACGGCCCGCAGTGTAGTTAGATCCACTTTGGATGATCATTTGGGTGGTGGTTGGTGACCGCCGGGCACCGGTCCGGCGGGCGCCGGACGTGGGCGCGGCGAGCGGGGTCGCGCGGCCTCGGGCCTGCTCGTTCGGGGCGCTGAGTCCACGCCGGGTCACCCTCGGTCAACGGCCGGAGGGGAGGCGTCGGCCCGGCCCGCATCCGTCGGAAATCTGACCCAAGTCGACCCGTTGTGCCGGTGGTGCGCGGTGGTTAAGCTGCTCATGCGCGCCCCAATCGCCCGCTTCCCCCGTGGCAGGCGATCGGGGCGCGCATCTGTGTAGAACGGGCCCGCACGCCGAAGCGTGCGGGCCCGTTTCCGTCGCGCTGAGCGGCGCGTCGCCTGCCGATGCTTATATCCAGCGCCCGTCCAGCCACATGCGGGACAGCCAGTCCGAGTACGGGATCAGCCGACCCACGAAGATCGGATAGAAGTACGCGAAGCAGAGCGCCACCAGCAGCACGTACGCGCCGGCCGCGATGCTGCCCACCAACCGGCGTTCATAGCCCGGGTCGCCGGGCACCAGTGGCGCCACCTCGCCGACGTCACCCCCGGCCGGGGCGATCAGCGCACCCAGCACGTAGACGACGGCCAGCACCAGGAAGGGCAGCGCGGGTGCGGCGTAGAACGAGAACATCGTCCGGCCGTCGAGGGCGAACACGAACCAGGGCAGCAGCCCGGCCGCCACGCTGAGCAGGAGCGCTCCGGCCCGCCAGTCGCGGCGAGCCACAACACCCAGCCAGACCAGCGCCACCAGGGCGGGCAGGAACGACCACCAGAGCAGCGGGGTGCCGAGCAGCAAGATCTCCGAGGCGCAGGACGGCGCGCCACAGGCGCCATCGCCGGACCAGTGGAACGCCACCGGACGGCCGAGCAGAAGCCACTGCCAGGGCCACGACTGGTATTTGTGCGGGGTGTCCAGCCCGGTGTGGAAGCCGAATGCCGCCCGGTGGTACTCGAAGAGGTTGATCAGCGGACCGATCACCGGGGTGTCGCTGAGCGGGGCGTTCGGATAGGACGACGCGAGCCGGTAGTAGCCGTCGTCGCTGAGCAGCCAGCCCGACCAGGTGGCCAGGTAGGTGCCCACCATCAGCACGCCGGCCAGCACCAGCCAGGGCAGCTCGTCGAGCAGGGTGTCCCGCCAGGGCCGGCGGACCCCGGCCGAGCGGCGGACGCCGACCTCCCAGAGGAGCACCAGCAGCGCGAGGGCCGGCACGAAGTAGAGCGCGCTCCACTTCACCGCGCAGGCGCAGCCGAGCAGCACCCCGGCGGCGAGCCGCCACCACGGCCAGGTGCGCCAGCCGGTCGGCGGCCGGCCGGCGCGGCCGGGCAGGGACGGGTCGAGCCCGTCGTCGAGCGCCCGCGCCCAGCGCCGGCGGCGGGCGTCGCGGTCGAGCACCAGCGCGCCGAACGCGGCCAGCACGAAGAAGAGCAGGAAGATGTCGAGCAGCGCCGCGCGGGACAGCACCAGGTGGAAGCCGTCCAGAGCGAGCAGCAGGCCGGCCGCGCAGCCCAGCACCGTCGAGCGGAACATCCGCCGCCCGATGCGGACCAGCAGCAGCACCGACAGCGTGCCGACCACGGCCGCCGAGAACCGCCAGCCGAACTCCGGGGCGGTCGTCATCAGGTGCCCGGGGACGGAGACCTTCGACTCGACGTCCTGATAGCCGAAGGCCCACTCGCCGAGGCCGATCAGCCACTTGCCCAGCGGGGGGTGCACCACGTACGACGGGGCGTTGTCCTTGTAGTTCCACTCGACGCCGCGGCTGATCAGCCCGTAGGCGTCCTTGGCGTAGTACGTCTCGTCGAAGATCTTGCCCTTCGGGCTGGACAGGCCGACGAAGCGCAGGATCGCCGCGATGGCCACCACGACGGCGGTGGCCAGCCACGAGAAGCGGTCCAGCCGGGTGTCGACGGTGGTGAACCGTCGGCGGACCCCGCCGGACACCGCGCCACCGCCGGCGGGGGGCGACGCGGACTCCTGGTCGGGGCTCTGGTCGCTCGTCACGTCGACCATCTTTGCCGGGTCGGCGCTCGGGCTCTGCGCTGTCGACGCACTCGTCACCCGGCGATCGTAGGCTGCCAACGTGTCCGGTGGCGTCCGTCGTCCCTGATACCGGTATCCGCTGTCAACGAAGGAGACGATCCTGTGGGTGAAATGTCCGAAGCTGGGCGCCTGATCCTGCTCGGCGCCCCGCTCGGCAACCCCGCCGACGCCTCGGCCCGGTTCCGGGAGGTCCTGAGCAGCGCCGACGTGGTGGCCGCCGAGGACACTCGCCGGCTCACCCGGCTGGCCCGCGACCTCGACATCACCGTCGGCGGCCGGATCGTCTCCTACTTCGAGGGCAACGAGGAGCGACGTACCCCCGAGCTGGTCGAAGTCATCCTCGGCGGGTACGTGGTGGCGCTGGTGACCGACGGCGGGATGCCGAGCGTCTCCGACCCCGGCTACCGGCTGGTCCGGGCCGCACTGGACGTCGGGGCGCCGGTCAGCGTCGCGCCCGGGCCGAGTGCGGTGACCACCGCGTTGGCCGTCTCCGGGCTGCCCTGCGACCGGTTCTGCTTCGAGGGCTTCCTTCCCCGTACTCCCGGCGCCCGCCGATCCCGGCTGCGCGCCCTCGCCGCCGAGGAGCGCACCCTCGTCTTCTTCGAGGCGCCGCACCGGATCGGAGCGGCGCTCGCCGACCTGGCCGAGACGTTCGGGGCGGACCGGCCGGCGGCGCTCTGCCGGGAGCTCACCAAGACCTACGAGGAGGTCCTGCGCCGCCCGCTCGGCGAGCTGGCCCGGTGGGCCGCCGAGGGAGATCCGCGCGGGGAGATCACCCTGGTGGTGGCCGGGGCGCCGGTGACCGCCGCGGAACGCCCCGACGACGACACCCTGCGCGCGGCGGTCGCCGAGCGGGAGGCGGCCGGCCGGTCACGCCGCGACGCCATCACCGACGTCGCCACCGAGTACGCCCTGCGCCGCCGCGACGTCTACACCATCGTGCACAGCTGACCCACGTTCGCGGCGCGTCGGACCGGGTTCACCGGGTGGTCGGTCCCGCAGGCGGGAGCGCACCGGGCGGACGGGTCACCACGCGGCGGCGAGGAAACCGAGAGTGATCAGCACCGGGCCGGCGACGGCGACCGCGACCGCCCAGCGGCGGTTCCGTCGGCCCGGCAGCCGCGTCGCTCCGGTCCACCGGGCGATACCGGCGGCGCAGCCGAGCACCACCAGCAGGCCGGGCAGCCAGCGGAGGTGCCGGGCCACGCCGGTGTCGACGTACGCGGTGCCGCCGTCGGGGCCGGCCATCCGCGCCGGCAGCGCCGTCCCGGGGACGTCCCGACCGGCGGGTACGCCGCCGACCCGTACCCCGTGTGCCAGGAACCGCCCGTCGTCCGCCGTGAAGATTCCCCGGCAGCGCTGGGTGAGCCCGCCGCCGGTGCAGTCGTCGATCACCACCGTGCCGACCCGGGCATGCCCGACCGCGAGCCAGAACGGGCCGGCGCTGACCCAGGCGAAGAAGGCCGCGACCAGGCTCAGCAGCACCAGCACCGCGAGCCCGGGCAGCGGCTCGGGGGGTGGAGTGGTGCGGGTCGGTGCCCGGCGCCGGGCCGCGCCGGAGCCCCGGTCCCGCTCCGGTGCGGGATCGTCCCGGACCGGGGTGCCGTCCCAGTGCACCTGCTCGATCGGCGCCCAGTAGGTGCCGTCGTCACCATCCGGCGGCGTGTCGCCGTCGGTCCGGCGGGCGCCCCGGTGCCAGCGGCTGTGCTGCCGGACCGGCACCCGGCGCGGCACCGCGTCCACCGGCGCCCCGGTGGTCGGCTGCAGCTCGACGGCCGCCGCGGGCTCGCCGCCGGCCGGTGCCCTGCCGCCCGACCGGCCCGCCGGCGTGGGACGAGCCGAGGTGGGTGCCCGCGCGGCCGGCGTGGGACGGCCCGGAGCCGCGGCGGTCCCCGCCGTGCCGTCCGGCTTCGGCGTGGCTGTCCGCCCCGCCGGCGTGGGCCGCTGCCTGCCGGGCCGGCCGGCGGCGGGGGCCGGTGAAGCGGTGGCGCCGGGCACCAGCCGGGGCTGGGGCGCGACCGTTCCACCACGCGCCCCGCCGGGCTCGGGGCTGGGGTCGCCGCCGACCGTCGGCCCGGTGGGACGGTCATCGTGGTCCCGGGCCGCTCGTCTGCCAGTCACGACGTTCATTGCACACCGGTGCCGGAGTCGGATCGGGCAGGCTGAGCGCGTGTCGACACAAATCGGACCAATGGGCGGGGTGCCCGGACCGGTCCGCCGACCCCGCACCCCCCATTGGTTCGCGGGCGTCCCGGAGAGGTCACTAGGCTTGCTGCTCATGAGTCACGTTCTCGCGGCAGTGGCCTGGCCGTACGCCAACGGCCCACGCCACATCGGCCACGTTTCCGGTTTCGGCGTTCCCTCCGACGTCTTCGCCCGGTACATGCGGATGGCCGGCCACGACGTGCTCATGGTCTCGGGCACCGACGAACACGGCACCCCCATCCAGGTGCAGGCCGACGCCGACGGGGTCACCCCGCGCGAGCTGGCCGACCGGTACAACAGGGTGATCGTCGAGGACCTGCACGGCCTGGGGCTCTCCTACGACCTGTTCACCCGCACCACCACCCGCAACCACTACGCGGTGGTGCAGGAGCTGTTCGAGGGGATGTACCGCAACGGCTACATCGTGCCGAAGACCACCATGGGCGCGATCTCCCCGTCCACCGGGCGCACCCTGCCCGACCGGTACATCGAGGGCACCTGCCCGATCTGCGGGTACGACAGCGCCCGCGGTGACCAGTGCGACAACTGCGGCAACCAGCTCGACCCGATCGACCTGATCGACCCGAAGTCGCGGATCAACGGGGAAACTCCGAAGTTCGTCGAGACCGAGCACTTCTTCCTGGACCTGCCCGCGCTGGCCGACGTCCTGCGGCAGTGGCTGGACACCCGGGAGGGGTGGCGGCCCAACGTGCTGCGGTTCTCCCGCAACCTGCTCGACGACCTCCAGCCGCGGGCGATCACCCGGGACCTGGAGTGGGGCGTACCGATCCCGTTGGACGGCTGGCGGGACCGGCCGGACAAGCGGATCTACGTCTGGTTCGACGCGGTGATCGGCTACCTGTCCGCCTCGATCGAGTGGGCCCGCCGCACCGGCGATCCCGAGGCGTGGCGGAAGTGGTGGTCCGCCGACGGGGAGGGCAAGGACGCCCGGTCCTACTACTTCATGGGCAAGGACAACATCGTCTTCCACTCGGTGATCTGGCCGGCGCTGCTCTCCGGATACTCCGGCGAGGGCTCCCGCGACGGTGAGCCGGGCGAGCTGGGCCAGCTCAACCTGCCCACCGAGGTGGTCTCCAGCGAGTACCTGACCATGGAGGGGCGCAAGTTCTCCTCGTCCCGCAAGGTGGTCATCTACGTCCGGGACTTCCTGGAGCGCTACGACGCCGACGCGCTGCGCTACTTCATCGCCGCCGCCGGCCCGGAGAGCAACGACACCGACTTCACCTGGGCGGAGTTCCTTCGCCGCAACAACGACGAGCTGGTCGCCGGCTGGGGAAACCTGGTCAACCGGTGCGTCTCGATGGCGGCGAAGAACTTCGGCGCCATCCCGCCGGTCGACCCGGCCGGCCTCACCGAGGCCGACGAGGCACTGCTCGCGGTGGCCCGTGCCGGCTTCACCACGGTCGGCGACCTGATCGGCCGGCACCGGCAGAAGCAGGCGATCGGTGAGGCCATGAAGGTGGTCGCCGAAGCCAACAAGTACCTGTCCGAGCAGGCGCCGTGGAAGCTCAAGGCCGAGGCGGACAAGCCCCGCATGGGCACCATCCTGCACGTCGCCCTCCAGGTGATCAGCGACGCCAACACGCTGCTCACCCCGTTCCTGCCGCACTCCGCGCAGCAGGTGCACGAGCTGCTCGGCCGCACCGGCGTGCACGCGCCGATGCCCGTCATCGAGCAGGTCGACGACCTGGACGGCGGGCCGGCGTACCCGGTGCTGACCGGGGACTACACGGTCGGCGCGCGCTGGGAGTCGGTGCCGCTGGAGGCCGGCCGTCCGCTGGCCGCGCCGAAGCCCGTGTTCCGCAAGCTCGACCCGTCGATCGTCGACGAGGAGCTGGCCCGGCTGGCCGGCTGAGCGCAGGACGTCGCCGTGCGGCGGCACGGCGCCCACCCGGGCGCCGTGCCGCCGCTGGGCTTCACAGCGCGTACCGGGTGTCCATCACCTGATCGTCGGTCACCTCGGCGACCGGCGCCCAGGTCTCGTAGACGCCACGATCGTGGCACTGCGCCCCGGTCGTGAGCACCGTGTCCGGATCCGGCTGGCGCAGCCGCAGCCGCAGCCAACCGGCCTCCTCCCGCAGCACCAGGCAGGGCACGCCCCGCCACCGGGCGAACCGGATCCGGCGGGCCACCGCGTCCACCGGGTAGCGGGCCGCCCGGGTCATCGCCAGCACCCGGAACCCGCCGGGCAGGTCCGCCACCGCCTCGTACTCGCCGTCGCCGTGCACGCCGACCAGCTGGGTGGAGCGCGGCGCGTCCCCGGTCGGCACGTACTCCTGGTCCGGGGAGAGACCCGGCACCGCGGCCAGCAGGTGCCGCCACTGCGGGCCCACCATCCGCAGCCACCCGCGCTGCTCGGCCTGATAGGTGTAGAGCACCACCTCCACCCCCTCCGCAGGGTAGGCGAGCAGGGCGGCGTTCGCGGGCATCGGCAGGTCGGCGAAGTCCCGGGTGATGAACTCCGGAATGAGCTGGGCGTTGCTCGGCACGAACCCGGTACCCAGCACCGGCGGGCCCAGCCGGTCCCGGGGCGCCAGCGCGGTCAGACCGTGGTGCGCCTCGCCGACCGGCACGTCGTAGTCACCCGGGTCGGCAGCCCGCCAGCGCAGGGCGTACGCCACATCCAGGCCGTCCCGGCCGACCTCGCCGTCGGTGCGCAGCACCGTGGTCGCCGCCGGCGTACGCAGGTGTGCCACGTCGTGCTCCCGGTAGCAGAAGCCGTGCGGCAACCACCCCCGCACGTACCCGGCGAGCTGTCGGGGGGAGAGCACCTTCACCATCCGGGTGCCCCGCCGGACCACCGCCGACGCGCGTGCCGCTGCCACCATCGGGTCACCCGCCGCGGCCGGCTGCTGGCTGAGCTGGTGCAGCTGCGCCCACCCCCGCTCCCGGTGTGCCGGCAGCATCAGCGGCGTGTCCGGCTCCTCGGCCGGCTCCACCGCCCCGTGCACCGCCGTCACCTCGGTGACGTGCACGAACCGGTGCCACGGCAGGGCGCTGCCGGGTCGGGGAGCCCACTCGAAACCGGGCACCTCGTCGGCGCTGAACAGCTCGTACGCGGCGCCGCGGGCGATCTCCTCGGCCGGGTAGACGCCGCCGCCGAACGCCACGCGCAGCCCGGTACGTTCGCTGGCGGCGTCGCTGGCCTGGGGAATGACGCTCATGCCGTCACCTCCCTCCACTCGGTGAGATGCGGGCCGTCACGCTGTCGCGTCGGCCCGGTGACGCACTCAGTCCGCCCACGCGGCGATGGTAGAGTCGCGCGGCGTAGGCGAGGTGAACGTCGGGTGGCGGGTGGATGGACAGCCCCGGTGTGTGATGCTGTCGCTGATGAGCGAGCCTGCTGAAACCCGCCGAGAGCGTGCCGCACGGCGGGCCGGAGAGTTCCCGCCCGCCCCCGAGCCGCTGCCCCGGCCGGTGCTGGACAGCCACACCCACCTGGACATCACCGTCAGCGAGGCCGGCGTACCCGGCGGCGGGCCGGCCGACGACCCGGTCGCCGTGGCGATCTCGCTGGCCGCGAAGGTCGGCGTGGACCGGCTGGTCCAGGTGGGGGTGGACGTGGTCTCCTCCCGGTGGGGCGTGGAAATCGCCGACCGGCATCCCGCCGTGCTGGCCACGGTGGCCCTGCACCCCAACGAGGCGCCCCGGCTGGCCGACCTCGACGAGGCGCTGCGGGAGATCGATTCACTCGCCGCCCGCGACCGGGTCCGGGGCATCGGCGAGACCGGGATGGACTTCTTCCGCACCGGCGACGAGGGGCGTGCCGCGCAGGAGGAGAGCTTCCGGGCGCACATCGCGATCGCCAAGCGGTACGGCCGGGCGTTGGTGATCCACGATCGGGACGCGCACGCCGACGTGCTGCGGATCCTCGACGACGAGGGCGCTCCGGACACCGTGGTGCTGCACTGCTTCTCCGGTGACGCCGACTTCGCCCGCGAGTGCGTCCGCCGCGGGTACGTGCTCAGCTTCGCCGGCACCGTCACCTTCGGCAGCGCCGCCGCGCTCCGCGAGGCCGCCGCGCTCACCCCCGTGGACCAGATCCTGGTGGAGACCGACGCTCCCTACCTCACCCCGACGCCGTACCGCGGCCGGCCGAACGCCTCGTACCTGATCCCGCTCACCGTCCGCTCGCTCGCCGCGACCACCGGCGCCGACCTGGACGAGCTGTGCGCGGCCATCTCCGCCACCGGCGACCGCGTCTTCGGCCCGTGGTGAGCCCGGCCCCATCGCACGCCCGGACGTTAGGAAGGGCGGCACCTTGCAATCGCCTGGTGTTGTACAAGGGGCCCTTCCTAACGGCGGGGTGCGGGCGCATACGCTGCCAGCCATGACCGGACTCCTCGGCCCGGCGGAGATCCGGGAACTCGCCGCCCGGCTGGGCGTCGCGCCCACCAAGAAGCTGGGCCAGAACTTCGTGCACGACCCGAACACCGTGCGCCGGATCGTCACCGCCGCCGGCCTGACCCCCGACGACGTGGCCCTGGAGGTCGGCCCAGGGCTCGGCTCGCTCACCCTCGGGCTGCTGCCGGTCGCCGGGCACGTGCACGCCGTGGAGATCGACCCGGTGCTCGCCGGCGCGCTGCCGGAGACCGCCACCCGGCACGCCGGCGCGGACGCCGGCCGGCTCACCGTGCACCGCGCCGACGCGCTGCGCGTCGACGCCGCCGAGCTGGCCGACCCGCCGCCGACCGCGCTGGTGGCCAACCTGCCCTACAACGTGGCCGTGCCCGTGGTGCTGCACCTGCTCGCCGAGCTGCCCAGCCTGCGCAAGGGCCTGGTGATGGTGCAGAAGGAGGTCGCCGACCGGCTGGTCGCCGGCCCCGGTTCCAAGGTGTACGGCATCCCGTCGGTGAAGCTCGCCTGGTACGCCCAGGCGCGAGGCGCCGGCCGGGTGCCGCCGAACGTCTTCTGGCCGGTGCCCAACGTCGACTCCGGCCTGGTCGCCTTCACCCGCCGCGAGCCACCCCGAGCCGACGTACCCCGGGAACGGGTCTTCGCCGTTGTGGACGCCGCGTTCGCGCAGCGCCGAAAGACCCTGCGCGCCGCGTTGGCCGGCTGGGCCGGCGGCGCCGACCGGGCGGCCGCCACGCTCACGGCGGCCGGCGTCGACCCCGGCGCCCGGGGGGAGTCGCTGACCGTCGAGCAGTTCGCCGCCATCGCCGCGTCGGCTCCGGTCGGTACGCCGGCCGCGAAGTAGGCTGACGCCGTGCCCGCCGAGGAGGCGTACGGGTGAATGCCGACCACGCCGAGGAGCTGATCGTGATCAAGTCGTTCGACATCCGCCTGGCCGTTCGGGACATCGCCCCGTGACCGAGGCCTGGCGACCGGACGAGGACGACGAGCGCCGCGGAGCCATCGGACCGGTCAAGGTCCGGGTGCCGGCCAAGGTCAACCTGCACCTCGGGGTGGGCCCGCTGCGCCGCGACGGCTACCACGAGCTGAACACCGTCTACCACGCGATCTCCATCTACGACGAGCTGACCGCCCGTCGGGGCGACACGCTCGCCCTGACGATGGAGGGCGAAGGCACCGGCGAACTGGCGCTGGACGACACCAACCTGGTGATCCGCGCCGCGCACGCCCTGGCCGGGTACGCCGGGGTGCTGCCGCACGCCCGGCTGCACCTGCGCAAGCAGATCCCGCTCGCCGGCGGGCTGGCCGGCGGCAGCGCCGACGCCGCCGCCGCGCTGGTGGCCTGCGACGCGCTCTGGGGCACCGGGCTGTCCCGTGACGAGCTGGCCGGGATCGCCGCCGACCTCGGCTCCGACGTGCCGTTCCTGATCTACGGTGGCACCGCGCTGGGGACCGGCCGGGGTGAGGCGGTCAGCCCCGTGCTGGTACGCCCCACCTCCTGGCACTGGGTGGTGGCGATCGCCGACGGCGGCCTGTCCACCCCGGCCGCCTACCGCGAGTTGGACCGGCTCCGCGACGCCCGCACCGCCGGTGCCCCGCTGGGCAGCACCGACGCGCTGCTGGGCGCGCTGCGCCAGCGTGACCCCCGGGTGCTCGCCCGCACCCTCGGCAACGATCTCCAGGACGCGGCGCTGGCCATGCGCCCGGCGCTGGCCGACACCCTCAAGGCCGGCGAGGCGGCCGGTGCGCTCGCCGGCCTTGTCTCCGGCTCCGGCCCGACCTGTGTCTTCCTCGCCGCCGACGCGGCCGCCGCTGAGCGGATCGCCGCCGAGCTGACCGCCGTGGGCGTGTGCCGGGAGGCGCGGGTCGCGCACGGCCCGGTCGCCGGAGCCCGCGTCGGCTGACGTCCCGTCCCTCCCGCGCTGCGGGCGCGCGGCGCGGGAGGCTGGGGCGTCCGCGTACCCTTGTGGCAGGCGTCCAGGTGCCCGCCGGCACCGGGACGCCTTGATCATGAAGGGTGGAACGTGGCGAACATCGTCAATCTGGACCGGGTGTCCAAGGGGTACGGCGCCGCGGGGCGGCTGCTCACGGACGTCTCGCTCGGTCTGGACGACGCCGACCGGATCGGCGTGGTCGGCCTCAACGGCGCCGGCAAGTCCACCCTGCTGCGGCTGCTCACCAAGCAGGAGGATCCCGACGACGGCCGGGTCACCCACCGCCGCGACCTGCGGGTGCTCTGGCTGCCGCAGCAGCTCACCCTCGCCCCCGAGGCCACCGTCCGGGACGTCGTGCTCGGCACCGCCTGGCTCGCCGAGGGCATGGGCGCCGAGCACGAGTGGGCCGGTGACGCCGGGGTGCGCGCCATCCTCGATGGCCTCGGCATGCCGCACCTCGGCCTCGACCAGCCGGTCGGCCCGATGTCCGGCGGCGAACGGCGCCGGGTGGCGCTCGCCGCGCTGCTCGTGCGCGACTCCGACCTGCTGATCCTCGACGAGCCCACGAACCACCTCGACGTGGGCGGTGTCGACTGGCTGGCCCGGCACCTGGTCGGTCGCAAGGGTGCCCTGGTCGTGGTCACCCACGACCGGTGGTTCCTGGACGCGGTCTGCACCACCACGTGGGAGGTCGCCGACCAGACCGTCCGCGCCTACGAGGGCGGCTTCGCCGCCTGGATCCTGGCCCGCGCCGAGCGCGAGCGCGTCGCCGCCGCCACCGAGGCCCGCCGCCAGAACCTGCTTCGCAAGGAGATCGCCTGGCTGCGCCGCGGCCCGCCGGCGCGTACCTCGAAGCCCCAGTTCCGCATCGACGCCGCGAACGCCCTGATCGCCGACGTGCCGCCGGCGCGCGACACCATGTCGCTCCAACGGATGGCCACCTCCCGGCTCGGCAAGCAGGTCTACGACCTGGAGAACGTCGAGCTGCACGCCGGCCCCAAGGAGATCCTGCGGGACGTCACCTGGCTGGTCGGGCCCGGCGACCGGATCGCGATCCTCGGCGCCAACGGCGCCGGCAAGACCACGCTGCTGCGGATGCTCGCCGGCATCACCCGCCCCGACGGTGGCCGGCTCGGCACCGGTACCACCGTGCGGCCGGCTTTTCTCTCCCAGGAGCTCGCCGAGCTGCCCGGGCACCTGCGCGTGCTCGAAGCCGTCGAGGAGGTCGCCCGCCGGGTCCAGCTCGGCGACCGGGAGGTCTCCGCCGCCCAGCTCGCCGAGGTCTTCGGCTTCGACGACCGACGGCTCTGGACCCCGGTCAGCGACCTCTCGGGCGGGGAACGCCGCCGGCTGCAGATGCTGCGGCTGCTCGCCGGGGAGCCCAACGTGCTGCTCTTCGACGAGCCCACCAACGACCTGGACACCGACACCCTCGCTGCCCTGGAGGACCTGCTCGACTCCTGGCCCGGCACGATCATCGTGGCCAGCCACGACCGCTACCTCATCGAACGGGTCACCGACACGGCGTACGGGATGTTCGGTGACGGCCGGCTGGTGCACCTGCCCGGAGGCGTCGACGAGTACCTCGCCCGGACCGCCGAGCGAGCCGGGCCCTCCCGGGCTGGCGCCACCCCGGGCGCCGGCCCGGCCGCCGTGCCGACCGGCACCGGCGCGACGGGAATGTCCGCCGCCGAGGTCCGACAGGCCCGCAAGGAGTTGACCCGGCTGGAACGCCAGCTCGGCAAGCTCGACCAGCGCGAGGCCACGCTGCTCGGCCAGCTCGCCGCCGACGCCACGGACTACGCCCGGGTCGCCGAATTGGACACCCAGCTCAAGGATCTGCGCGCCGAGCGGGAGCGGATCGAGGAGACCTGGATGACGCTCGCCGAGGACCTGCCCGAGACCTGATCCGGGCGGGGCGCGCCGCCCGGGGGCCGTGTGCGGCGTCACATCTCCGCGTGCGGGACAATCGTCCACGACACCTCACCCCACGGCGTTGGAGACTCAGATGGCCCACACCCCCGTCAACCACCCCGCGCGGCCGATCTACCGGGCGATCGGCGGGCTGACCGGTCTTTACCTGGTGGTCTTCGGTGTGCTCGGCATCATCGCGAGCGCCGGCAACGAGATTTTCGCGCAGGACGACACCAAGGTCCTCGGCCAGGGCACCAACATCGGCTTCTCGCTGCTCAGCGTGCTGCTCGGGCTCCTCGTGCTGGCTGGCACCGCACTCGGCCGCAACATCGACGTGGCGATCAACCAGTGGCTGGCGTACGCCCTGATGGTGATCAGCCTGGGCGGCCTCGCGTTCATCCGGACCGACGCCAACTTCCTCAACTTCAGCATCACCACCGTGGTCGTGGTGATGGCGGCGGCCCTGGTGCTGCTGATGGTCGGCATGTACGGCAAGGTCGGCACGGACGACGAGGCGGAGGCGTTCCAGAAGGCTCGCCTGGTGCTCTGAGTTCTTGCTGGTTGCGGTGGTGGGTTTTCGCCGGAGCCCGAGCTGCTCCGGCGGTCAGGCTTGATCCCTGCGCAGCTCGGGCTCCGGCGAAAACCTGACTCGGTCCGGCCTGCGGCGGACCTACCGCCTTTGTGGTTCTCCGGACAGCCCCCTCTGCCTCAGGTGACAATCCTCCTGAAATGGTCTTTCTCGGGTGGATGGGGATCAGGGCATGGCGCACTTTCCGGTGAACCATCCGGCACGGCCGCTCTACCGGGTCCTCGCCGGCCTGATCGGCGTCTACATCCTGGTCTTCGGCGTCTGGGGCGTCGCCCAGACGCTCGGAGATCCGCTCTTCAACCGGGGCAGCCACTGGGTGCTCGGGCTGCGCACCAACCTGGCCTTCTCGCTCGCCTCAGTGGTCTTCGGAGTCGTTCTGATCATCGGGGCGTCCCGGCGCACCAACCTCGGCCACTACATGAACCTCACGGCCGGCGTGGTGTTCCTGGTGACCAGCATCCTGATGATGTCCGTGCTGCAGACCGACGCGAACTTCCTCAACTTCTCGATGTCGACCGTGGTCGTGTCGATGCTGTTCGGCCTGATCCTTCTCGGCACCGGCCTGTACGACAAGG
The DNA here is from genome assembly GCF_042872965.1 of Micromonospora sp. NPDC005087. Taxonomy (NCBI): domain Bacteria; kingdom Bacillati; phylum Actinomycetota; class Actinomycetes; order Micromonosporales; family Micromonosporaceae; genus Micromonospora; species Micromonospora sp. NPDC005087. The sequence goes on from NZ_JBIALB010000002.1 coordinate 327,250, forward strand.
TCGGCCCCGAGGACCACGCCGAGGCGGAACGTCGCAACCGCAGTCACCCGGTGGCCGAGGTGCACACCCGCCGCTGACCGTGGTCAGCGTCGGCGGGCGGTGATCAGCGTCGGCTTCGCCTCCAGGTGGGACAACCCGTTCCACGCCAGGTTGACCAGGTGTGCCGCCACCGTCTCCTTGCGCGGCTTGCGCACCTCCAGCCACCAGCGGCCGGTCAGCGCCACCATGCCCACCAGCGACTGCGAGTACAGCTCCGCCAGCTTCGGGTCGTACCCGCGGCTCTTGAACTCGGCGCCCAGGATGTGCTCGACCTGGTGTGCCACGTCGTTCATCACGCTGATGAAGTTGCCCGTCGCGGACATCACCGGCGATTCGCGGACCAGCACCCGGAACCCGCTGGTCTCCTCCTCGATGTAGCCCAGCAGGGCCATCGCCGCCTGCTCGAGCAACTCCCTCGGGTGCCCGGCGGTCAAGGCCGTGGTGATCCGGTCGAGCAGTGCCCGGACCTCCCGGTCCACCACCACCGCGTAGAGCCCTTCCTTGCCGCCGAAGTGCTCGTACACCACCGGCTTGGAGACCTTGGCGCGGGCCGCCACCTCCTCGATGGAGGTGGCGTCGAAACCGCGCTCGGCGAAGAGTTGCCGGCCGGTCGCGATCAACTGCTCCCGCCGCTGGGCCGCTGACATGCGGACCCGGGAGGTGGGTTTGGCGGGTGGAGCCGGCGTCGCACGCCGGCCCCCCGCTCCGTCTTTGAGCTCAGGCATGTCGCCGCCTCGCTGGCGCTCGGTCACGCCCTGCCGTGGGATGGTGCCTCCGCTGTGCCCGTTCACGTCGTCGCCTCACTGGCGGGCGGTCCGACCGCCCAGCCGCGCCGTCCGACCGTACCCGGATCGGGCCCGGCTCCCCGGCCGCCGAGCCGTCCGGTCCCCCCGCGTCGCTCGGTCACCCGGCCATCCTGCCAGGCGGCCTCCCGGAGCACCGCCCGCTTTTAGCGGGGTGCGACCGGCTTCACCAGCTTCGCCGCGAGACGCTCCGGCTTCGGCCAGCGCACCTGCGACGCGGCGCCGACCTTCTCGAACAGCCAGATCACCCGGGCGGAGATGTCCACCTGACCACGCAGCACGCCGTGTCGGGCGCTGGTCGGGTCGGCGTGGTGCAGGTTGTGCCAGCTCTCGCCGAACGACAGGATCGCCAGCGGCCAGAAGTTCGACGCCCGGTCGCCCTGGCGCATGGCGAACGGACGCTCGCCGTAGACGTGGCAGACCGAGTTGATCGCCCAGGTGACGTGGTGCAGCAGGCCGATCCGGACCAGCCCGGCCCAGAAGAACGCGGTGAGCGCGCCCTGCCAGGACCAGGTCACCAGGCCGCCGATCAGCGCCGGGCCGAGCAGCGAGATGGCGACCAGCAGCGGGAAGAGTCGGTCCACCCGGCGGATGTCATGGTCGGCCAGCAGGTCGGGGGCGAACCGCTCACGATTGGACAGCTCGCGCCGGAACAACCAGCCGACGTGGGCGTGGAACAGGCCCCGGGTCAGTGCCCAGAGGCTGGTGCCGAAGCGCCACGGCGAGTGCGGGTCGCCCTCCAGGTCGGAGAAGGCGTGGTGCCGTCGGTGGTCGGCCACCCACTGGATGATCTCGCCCTGCACCGCCAACGAACCCGCGACCGCCAACGTCACCCGCAGCCACCGCTTGGCCTTGAACGAGCCGTGCGTGAAGTAGCGGTGGAAGCCGACCGTGATGCCGAGCCCGGAGACCACGTACCAGACCAGGCCGATGGCGATGTCGGTCCAGCCCAGCCAGCCGCCCCACGCCACCGGCACGGCGACCAGCAGGGCGACGAAGGGGATCACGACGAAGGCCCAGAGGGCGACCAGGATGCCGGGGGACTGGCTGCCGTCGGTGAGGGGTTTCGGGCCGGGCCCGGCGGTGTTGGGTTCGAGCAGAGCGGTCGACATGGGACCTCGCAGAGGGGACGGAAACGATCACGAAGCTACGCCTACGTCACCGTAACTTACGGCACCGTAGATCGCACGGGGAACTTTCCGAAGTCGTGCTGAGGGCCAGGTCAGAGCCCTGATCAGGGCTGCGGGCAGTGGTGCCGTCGGCCCCATCCCGGCAGGGCCGGGGCGGCGCTGCGGGTCGCGGTGTGCGGTCGGGAGGCATCGAGGTTCGGCGTTGTCGACGACGCCCCCGAGGTGATCCCCCTTCGTCCGGATCCGCCCGTCCGGGCCGCCGCCGCGTGGGCGTGGCGGAATGAGCGATGGCGTCCGGCGGGCGGGGCGCTAAGGTGTAGCGGCGGGATCCCCATCCCCGGATGTGACGCGCTCGCGTTGCTGATCGGCCGTGGTGTAATTGGCAACACCCGGGTCTTTGGTACCCGTATTTCAGGTTCGAACCCTGGCGGCCGAGCTGCCCCCTAAGTCTGGTTTAGGTTCCAGTGGGGTAAGGCGGAGACGTTCCCGGCGGCGCGGTTAGCATGACCGCGAGAGTGTCCGCCGTCCCGACGGGAGCCACATCGTGCCCCAGCCCCACCTTCGTACCGTCGTCGTGCTCGCCGCCGGTGAGGGCAAGCGGATGAAGTCGACACTGCCCAAGGTGCTGCACCCCCTGCTCGGCCGGACCCTGCTCGGTCACGTGCTGAGCGCGGCCGCGCCGCTGGCCGCCGACCGCACCGTCGTGGTGGTGGGGCACGGCGCCGACCAGGTCCGGGGCCACCTGACCGAGGTCGCCCCGGAGGCCACGCCGGTGCTCCAGGCCGAGCAGCTCGGCACCGGGCACGCCGTCCGCATCGCGCTGGACGCCGTGCCCGAGGGCGCCGGCACGGTCGTGGTGATCAACGGGGACGTGCCGCTGTTGCGGCCGGAGACGGTGGGCGCGCTGGTGTCCGCACACGAGGAGGCCGGCGCGGCGGCCACCGTGCTGGCCGCCGAGGTGCCCGACCCGACCGGGCTCGGGCGGATCGTCCGGGACGACGACGGTCGGCTGGAGCAGATCGTCGAGGAGCGCGACGCCGACGCGACGCAGCGCGCGATCCGGGAGATCAACGCCGGTATCTACGCGTTCGACGCGGTGCGGCTGCGCGACGCGCTGGGCAAGCTCTCCACCGACAACGATCAGGGTGAGGAGTACCTGACCGACGTCTTCGGCCTGCTCCGCTCGGCCGGCGAGCCGGTCGCGGTGCACGTGGCCGTGGACCACGTCGAGACGTTGGGCTGCAACGACCGGGTGGAGCTGGCGACGCTGCGCCGGCTGCTGCGCGACCGGGTCAACGAGGCGTGGATGCGCACCGGCGTGAGCCTGCTCGACCCGGTGACCACCTGGATCGACGTGACGGTGGCCTTGGACCGCGACGCGGTGATCGACCAGAACACCCAGCTGCGCGGCGGCACCGTGGTCGGGGCGGGCGCGCAGATCGGCCCGGACGTCACGCTGATCGACACGGTGGTCGGCGCGGGCGCGACCGTTCTGCGCAGCCACGCGGTGGGCGCCGAGATCGGGCCGGGGGCCAGCGTCGGGCCGTACGCGTACCTGCGCCCGGACGCGCGGTTGGCGGAGAAGGCCAAGGTCGGCACGTTCGTCGAGGTGAAGAACTCCGAGGTCGGCCCGGGTGCGAAGGTGCCGCACCTGTCGTACGTGGGTGACGCGACGATCGGCGCGAAGGCGAACATCGGCGCGGCGACGATCTTCGTCAACTACGATGGGGTGCACAAGAACCGGACGGTCGTGGGCGAGGGCGCGTTCGTCGGCTGCGACACGAGCCTGATCGCACCGGTCGAGGTGGGCGCCGGGGCGTACGTGGCGGCGGGTAGCGCGATCGCTCAGGATGTGCCGCCGGGCGCGCTCGGGGTGACCCGCGCGCCGCAGCGCAACATCGAGGGCTGGGTGGCGCGCAAGCGCCCCGGAACGGTCTCCGCGGCGGCGGCCGAGCGTGCGCTGCGGGCTGCTGAGGGTGCGTCGGGTGTGGCCGGTACCGCAAGCGACAGTGAGGCAATGCACGGGCAGACCGAGACGGTGGGCGGCACCTCCGGCACGGGAGATACTGCAACCGAATAGTCCCCGACCCACCACCACCGGGCCGGGTACCACCGACAAACGGGAGCAGACGGGCCCATGGGCAGCATCGTCGCCGAAAACCGCAAAAGCCTGATGCTCTTCTCCGGACGTGGTTTTCCGGAGCTGGCCAAGGAGATCGGCGAGGTGCTCGGCGTCGCGCCGACGCCGGCCGACGCGTACGAGTTCGCCAACGGCGAGATCTTCGTACGGTTCAAGGACTCGGTCCGTGGTTCGGACGCCTTCGTGGTGCAGTCCGTGACGCACGGGGTGAACACCTGGGTCATGGAGACCCTGATCATGGTGGACGCGCTGAAGCGGGGGTCGGCCAAGCGGATCACCGTGGTGCTGCCGTTCTACCCGTACGCGCGGCAGGACAAGAAGCACCGGGGTCGGGAGCCGATCTCGGCCCGGCTGGTGGCGGACCTGCTGAAGACGGCCGGCGCGAACCGGATCCTCACCGTCGACCTGCACACCGCGCAGATCCAGGGCTTCTTCGACGGCCCGGTCGACCACCTCTTCGCGATGGACATCCTGGCCGAGTACGTGGAGCGCAAGTACGCCGGCCGGCCGATGACCGTGGTGGCACCGGATTCGGGTCGGGTGCGGGTGGCCGAGCGGTGGACCGACCGGCTGGGCGGTTGCCCGCTGGCGTTCATCCACAAGACCCGCGACCCGATGAAGCCGAACCAGGTGGTGGCCAACCGGGTGGTCGGCGAGGTCGAGGGTCGGGTCTGCCTGATCGTCGACGACATGATCGACACCGGGGGCACGATCACCGGCGCGGCGGACATCCTCAAGGAGTCGGGCGCGGCGGAGATCGTCGTCGCGTCCACCCACGCGCTGCTGTCGGACCCGGCCACCGAGCGGCTGAAGAACAGCTCGATCAGCGAGGTCGTGGTGACCAACACGCTGCCGTTGCCACCGGAGAAGCAGCTGGACAAGCTGACCGTGCTGTCGATCGCGCCGCTGCTGGCGCGGGCGATCCGGGAGGTCTTCGACGACGGCTCGGTGACCACCCTCTTCGGTGGCCTGAGCTGAGCGTCGCGCTGCGGTGAGGGCCCGTTCCCGCCGGCGTCCCAGCCGGCGGGAACGGCCCTCAGCGGCGTCGGGCGCGCGTCCGGCGCCCGTTTGTGAGTGGTGACCTGGGGACTGCCGGAAACCTCGGAATCAGCTCGGGTAGACTGGTGCGGTTGCCACGGCGAGGGTGCCCGGCGGGCCGCTGAATAGCGCCGCACGGAGGCACCGTCATCGACGCGGTGCTCCGGGCAGTCGTTCATGACGCATGAGCCCCAGCGAGCCCCTCGCCCCAGCACCGCAAGACGACAAGCCGCCGCAGCGAAAGCATCAGGAGTTTCCCCGTGTCCGAGGTAAAGATCAGCGCCGAGCCCCGTACCGAGTTCGGCAAGGGTGGTGCCCGTCGTACCCGCCGGGCCGGCAAGGTGCCCGCCGTGCTGTACGGCCACGGCGAGAAGCCCAAGCACATCGCGCTGCCGTCCCGGGAGTTCGCCGCGGCGATCCGCAAGGGTGGCGCCAACCAGCTCTTCGCGATCGACATCACCGACGGCACCCAGGTGCTGGCGCTGCCGAAGGCGATCCAGCGTGACCCGATTCGCGACACCTTCGAGCACGTCGACCTCATCCTGGTCCGCCGGGGCGAGAAGGTCACCGTCGAGGTCCCGATCCAGCTGACCGGTGAGGCCGCACGGGACACCCTGATCGTGCACGACCACGACACCCTCTCGGTGACCGCCGACGCCACCAAGGTGCCGGACCACCTCGAGGCGTCGATCGAGGGCCTGGAGGCGGGCTCCCAGGTGACCGCCGCTGACGTGCAGTTGCCGGCCGGTGTCGAGCTGGCCGTCGACCCGGAGCTGACGGTCGCCGCGGTGACCGCCGCGCCGACCGCCGAGCAGCTCGAGGCGACGCTGCCGGAGGTCGAGGAGGCCACCGAGGAGGCCGAGGCCGAGGTCGGCGAGGGCACCGAGGGCTCCGAGGGCGCGGACGCCGCCCCGACCGCCGAGGGCGGGGAGAACACCGAGGCGCGCACCGAGGCCTGATCGGTTCGTACTGTGCGGCAGGCGTCCCCGAGCGTTCGGGGGCGCCTGTTGTCGTATCGGGAGTCGGTGGGACGGACGTCGGGAGGGGCGGGTCGTGACGGACGAGGCGGGGCCGTGGCTGGTGGTCGGCCTGGGAAACCCGGGCCGGGAGTACGCCGGGAACCGGCACAACGTCGGGTTCATGGTGGCGGACCTGCTGGCCGGGCGGATCGGCGCGCGGTTCGGCCGGCACAAGCGGGCGGTTGCCGAGGTGGCCGAGGGGCGACTGGGTTTCGGCGGGCCGAAGCTGGTGCTGGTCAAGCCACTGACGTACATGAATCTGTCCGGCGGGCCGGTGGTGGCGCTGGCGCAGTTCTACAAGGTGCCGCCGGCGCAGGTGATCGCGACGCACGACGAGCTGGACATCGGGTACGGCCAGGTGCGGGTCAAGTGCGGTGGCGGCGAGGGTGGGCACAACGGCCTGCGCTCGATGTCGAAGTCGCTGGGCACCAAGGAGTACATCCGGGTGCGGTTCGGCGTCGGCCGGCCGCCGGGGCGGCAGGACCCGGCGGATTACGTGCTGTCGGATTTCGGCGCGGCGGAGCGCAAGGAGTTGGATTTCCTGGTGGACCGGGCTGCCGACGTGGTGGAGTCGGTGATCGTCAAGGGTGTGGAGCCGACGCAGAACCTCTACCACGGCGGTTGAGACTGTCGGGGAAGTCCCGCACCGGGTTGGCGGGCCGGTAGTCTGCGCCTTTCGGCGTGCCGCGATCGGCGACGCGGGTCGCGGCGCGGCGATCCGGGTGGGCAGGGGTCGCGGCGAGGCGACGGGAGCGGGCAATGAGCAGTCCTCCGATGATCGACGGCGCGTTCGCCCGGTGGTTGGCCGCCCGGGCCGGTCAGGCGCTGCTCGACCTGCGGGCGGAGCTGGGCTTCGCGGACGCCGGCGCGCTGAAGTCGGCCGGGGACAAGGTGTCGCACGACCTGATCCGTACGGAGCTGGCGAAGTGGCGGCCGGGCGACGCGGTGCTCTCCGAGGAGGACGAGGGGTCGCGGCTGGCCTGGGCGGCCGAGGTGAACGCCGAGGCGGTGTCCCGGTTGGCCGCCGACCGGGTGTGGATCATCGATCCGTTGGACGGCACCCGGGAGTTCGCCGAGGAGGGCCGCTCTGACTGGGCGGTGCACGTGGCGCTCTGGGCCCGCAGCGCGCCGAGCCCGCACGGGCTCGTCGCCGGCGCGGTGGGACTGCCGGCGCAGCACCGGGTGCTGGGCACGGACTATCCGCCGGCGTACCCACCGATGACGGTGGAGGCCGCGACGGCCGGCACGCGGGTGATCCGGTTGGCGGCGAGCCGGAGCCGGCCGCCGGTGTTCCTCACCGACCTGGCCGAGGACGTGGCGGCGAAACTGGTGCCGATGGGGTCGGCCGGGGCGAAGATCGCCGCGGTGATCAACGGTGAGGTGGACGCCTACATTCACGCCGGCGGGCAGTACGAGTGGGACTCGGCGGCGCCGGTGGCTGTGGCGACGGCCACCGGACTGCACGCTTCCCGGATCGACGGTTCTGCGCTGAGATACAACGAGGCGGATCCGCGCCTGCCGGACCTGCTGGTCTGCCGCAGGGATCTCGCCCCCCGGTTGCTTGCAGCGCTGCAGAGGCATTCCGGGTAGCCTGAGGCACTTCTTGACATGCCCGACCGGAAAGGTCTGGAAATCGGATGAGCGAGCGAGTCGAGCCGGTGTCATGACCACCCCCGCGGCCTACCGGGTCTCCCATCTGGACGCGCTGGAGGCGGAGAGCATCTTCGTGATGCGCGAGGTGGTCGCCGAGATGGAGCGCCCGGTGCTGCTCTTCTCCGGCGGCAAGGACTCGATCGTCATGCTGCGGCTCGCGCAGAAGGCGTTCGCCCCGGCCAACATCCCCTTCCCGGTCATGCACGTGGACACCGGGCACAACTTCCCCGAGGTTCTCGAATACCGCGACCAGCGGGTCGCCGAGCTGGGGTTGCAGCTCGTCGTGGCGAGCGTGCCGGAGGCGCTGACCAGCGGGCTGGTCCGGGAGTCCGGCGACGGCATGCGCAACCGGATCCAGACGCCGGTGCTGCTGGACGCGGTGGAGAAGCACCGCTTCGACGCGCTGTTCGGTGGTGCCCGCCGGGACGAGGAGAAGGCCCGGGCCAAGGAGCGAATGTTCAGCTTCCGCGACGAGTTCGGCCAGTGGGACCCGAAGAACCAGCGGCCGGAGCTGTGGTCGCTCTACAACGGCCGGCACCATCCGGGCGAATCGATCCGGGTCTTTCCGCTGTCCAACTGGACCGAGCTGGACGTGTGGCACTACGTCGCCCGGGAGCGGATCCCGCTGCCGTCGATCTACTACGCGCACGAGCGTGAGGTGATCGAGCGGGACGGGATGTTCTACGCGGTCAACGAGTTCTTCCGTCCCCGGGCGGGTGAGGAGCGCTTCAAAGCGCAGGTGCGCTATCGCACCGTGGGCGACGCCTCCTGCACCGCGGCGGTCCGCTCGGACGCGGACACCGTGGAGAAGGTCATCGAGGAGGTGGCGGCCACCCGGATCACCGAGCGCGGCGCGACCCGCGGTGACGACCGGGTCAGCGAGGCCGCCATGGAGGACCGCAAGCGGGAGGGCTACTTCTGATGACCACCGAGATCGTGGCCCCGGCTCCCGAAGCCCGGCCGATGGACCTGCTGCGGTTCGCCACCGCCGGCAGCGTGGACGACGGCAAGTCGACCCTGATCGGCCGGCTGCTCTACGACACCAAGTCGCTCTTCACCGACCAGTTGGCCGCGGTGGAGGCGGTCAGCGCGGCGCGTGGGGACGAGTACACCAACCTGGCTCTGCTCACCGACGGCCTGCGGGCCGAGCGCGAGCAGGGCATCACCATCGACGTGGCGTACCGGTACTTCGCCACGCCGCGACGCAAGTTCATCATCGCGGACACCCCCGGGCACATCCAGTACACCCGCAACATGGTCACCGGGGCGTCCACCGCCGACCTGGCGCTGATCCTGGTGGACGCGCGCAAGGGCCTGGTCGAGCAGTCCCGCCGGCACGCGTTCCTCTGCTCCCTGCTGCGGGTGCCGCACCTGGTCCTCTGCGTCAACAAGATGGACCTGGTGGACTGGTCGCAGGAGGTCTACGAGCGGATCGCCGACGAGTTCACCGCGTTCGCCGCGAAGCTCGACGTGCCGGACCTGACCGTGGTGCCCGTCTCCGCGCTGCGCGGCGACAACATCGTCACCCGGTCGGAGAACATGCCTTGGTATGAGGGCCCGTCGTTGCTGCACCACCTGGAGCGGGTGCACATCGCCAGCGACCGCAACCTGGTCGACGTGCGGTTCCCGGTGCAGTACGTGATCCGGCCGCAGTCCACCACGGTCACCGACTACCGCGGCTACGCCGGCCAGGTCGCCTCCGGCGTGCTGAAGCCGGGCGACGAGGTGATGGTGCTGCCCTCCGGCTTCACCAGCCGGATCGCCGCGGTGGAGACCGCCGACGGGCCGGTCGCGGAGGCGTTCCCACCGATGTCGGTGACGGTACGGCTGGCCGACGAGATCGACATCTCCCGGGGTGACCTGATCTGCCGGCCGAACAACGCGCCGGCGGTGGCACAGGACATCGAGGCGATGGTCTGCTGGATGGACGAGACCCGCCCGTTGCAGGTCGGCGGCCGGTACGCGATCAAGCACACCACCCGGTCGGCGCGGGCGATCGTGCGCGGGCTGCACTACCGGCTGGACATCAACTCGCTGCACCGCGACGAGACGGCCGACGCGCTGCGGCTCAACGAGATCGGCCGTGTGCGACTGCGCACCACGGTGCCGCTGCTGGCCGACGAGTACCGGCGTAACCGGACCACCGGCGGTTTCGTCATCATCGACGAGGCCACCAACCGCACCGTCGGCGCCGGCATGATCGTCGAAGCCAGCTGATCCTGGGCTCGGCCCGGCCAGGTCGCCCGCAAGATCACGCTCCAACCAGGGACTAGTGGCCTCGCCCGATGGGCGAGGCCACTACTTCCACGAACGAGCACGATCTCGCCGCCGGGGGTCGCCGCCCGGTGGGGTCAGTCGAGGCGGGTGGCGCCGGGGGCGGGGAGGACCGTGATGGTGCCCGGTGCGGTGAAGCCGCGCTCGGCGTAGGCGGCGGTCACGGTTGCGGCGACCGCGTCGGCCCGGCCCGTGTCGACCAGGGCGAGGACGCACCCCCCGAAGCCGCCGCCGGTCATCCGGGCGCCCAGGGCGCCAGCGGCAAGCGCCGCCTCGACCGCGGTGTCGATCTCGGGCACCGTGATCTCGAAGTCGTCGCGCATCGAGACGTGCGAGGCGGTGAGCAGCGGGCCGATGTCCCGGACCCGGCCGGCGCGCAGCAGCGCCACCGTGTCCAGCACCCGCTGGTCCTCGGTGACCACGTGCCGGACCCGCCGCCGGGTCTCCTCGTCATCGAGCCGGGCGAGCGCGGCGTTGAGCTGGTCGACGGCCACGTCGCGCAGCGCGGAGACGCCGAGCGCCTTGGCCGCCGTCTCACAGGACCGACGGCGGGCGGCGTACTCGCCGTCGGCGTGCCGGTGCGGCGCCCGGCTGTCGATCACCAGCACGGCCAGCCCGGCGGCGTCCAGGTCGAACGGAATGTGTTCGACGGACTCGTCACGGCAGTCGAGGAAGAGGGCGTGCCCGGCACGGCAGCGGATCACGGCGGACTGGTCCATGATCCCGGTCGGCGCGCCGACGTAGACGTTCTCCGCCCGCTGCGCCAGCCGGGGCTGCCGCTCGGCGGGCAGCTCCAGCCCTCCGAGGTCGAGTAGCGCGGCGAGCACGGCCGACTCCAGCGCGGCCGAGGAGGAGAGCCCGGAGCCCAGCGGCACGTCGGAGGCGATCGCCAGCCGGGCGCCGGGCACCTGGTGGCCGGCCTCGCGCAGCGCCCAGACCACACCGGCCACGTACGCGCCCCAGCCGGTGACCCGGCCCGGCTCGGCGACGTCGTCCGCGCCGAAGGTGATCGTCTCGTCGGAGAGCTCGGACCAGACCGTCCACCGCTCGCCGTCCTGCCGGTCGGCGGCGACGACCGTCCGCAGTGGCAGTGCGAAGGGCAGCACGAACCCGTCGTTGTAGTCGGTGTGCTCGCCGATCAGATTGACCCGCCCGGGAGCCGCCCAGCGGCCGGCGGCCCGGCCGCCGTACTGGGCGGTGAAGCCGGCGGCGGCCCGCTCGGCGACGTCACCGGTCGGGTGGGTCATGACTGCTCCAGGATGTGCGTGCGGTAGAAGGCCCAGGCGTCCCCGACCATGTCGTGCAGGGTCGGCTTCTGCGGCGTCCAGCCCAGCTCGTCACGGGCCAGCGCGGAGGAGGCGACCAGCTCGGCCGGGTCGCCCTCGCGGCGGGGCGCCACCTCGACCGGCAGCGCGTGCCCGGTGACCTCGCGGACGACGTCGACCACCTGCCGGTTGGTGAAGCCGTTGCCGTTGCCCAGGTTGTAGATCCGGTGCTGGCCGGCCGTCGCCGCGTCCAGCGCCAGCAGGTGGGCCCGGGCCAGGTCGGCGACGTGGATGTAGTCGCGGACGCAGGTGCCGTCGACGGTGGGGTAGTCGTCGCCGAAGAGTTGGAGCTTCTCCCGCCGGCCGGCGGCGACCTCCAGCGCGATCGGGATCAGGTGCGTCTCCGGGTCGTGCCGCTCGCCGAGCGCGACGTCACCGGCGAGGTGCGCGCCGGCCACGTTGAAGTAGCGCAGCGACACGGCGGCCAGCCCGTGGGCGATCGTCTCGGAGGTGAGCGCCATGTCGACGGCGAGCTTGGTGGCGCCGTACGTGTTGGTGGGCGCCTTGACCGCGCTCTCCGGGATGGGCAGCTCGGTGGGGTTGCCGTAGACGGCGGCGGTGGAGGAAAAGACCATCCGGGGCACCCCGGCGGCCCGGACCGCGTCGATCAGGGCGAGCGTGCCGACCGTGTTGGTCTGCCAGTACAGCTCCGGCCTGACCATCGACTCGCCGGCGGCGATCAGAGCGGCGAAGTGCAGCACCCCGTCGAAGCCGGCGTCGGGAGTGACGATCCGGGCGGCGTCGTGGATGGACGCCTCGACGTGGGTCGCATCCGGAGCGAGCGCCTCGCGGTGGCCGGTGCGCAGGTCGTCCAGGACCACCACCCGGTGACCCGCGTCGAGCAGCATCCGGGTCACTACGCTGCCGATGAAGCCGGCGCCCCCGGTGACGAGCAGTTTCACGTCGTTGCCTCCCTGCCTGGCCCGCCCGGGACGTGGCCTCGGTGAATCACCCTACGGCGGCGGGTGGCCCCCGGCCGATCCCGTCACCATCGCCATTCCATCATAATCTCTCACGATTAAACAGACCCGAACATTTGATCCGCACCATGCGAACCCCGGTGCGACGGGCCGTCGGTGTCTACCATCTCTGTCATGCGGGAAGCGGCCCGTACCGGGCTCCGGCGAGGCGCGCGGGGGAGGCCCCGCCGCGACCCTGGCCCGCTCGCCCGGGTCGTCGCCCGGGTCGTGGTCCGCGCCGCCGACGGCGCCACCCGTCTCGTCACCGACCTGCTGGGGGCCGGCCCGGCAGCCGGCCGGGAGCGCATCTCCGAAGCCGAACTGCGGGACCTGGTCGCGGCGAACACGCTGCTCGACCCGGATGAGCGGCGGATCATCGACGAGGTTCTGGTGGCCGGAGCCAGCCTGGTCCGTGAGGTGATGATGCCCCGCACCGAGGTGGTCTTCCTGCCCGCCCGGCTGACCATCGCCGAGGCCGCCCGGCTGGTACGCGCCGAGACGCACACCCGCTACCCGGTCACCGACGGCACCCACGACGACGTGGTCGGCTTCGTGCACCTCCGAGACGTGCTGCTGCGCCCGGACGCCGACGCGTGCGCCACCGTCGGCGAGCTCACCCGGGAGGTGAAGCGCCTGCCCGGCAGCAAGCGGGTGCTGCCCGCGCTGACCGAGATGCGCCGGGAGGGTCAGCACCTCGCGGTGGTCGTCGACGAGTACGGCGGCACCGCCGGGATCGTCACCCTGGAGGACCTGATCGAGGAGCTGATCGGCGAGATCCGCGACGAGTACGACGTCGCGCCGGACCCGGTGCACGCCGGCCTGCCCGCCGTGGTGGATGGTCGGCTCAACCTGGCCGACTTCGCCGAGCGGACGGGCGTCGCGCTGCCCGCCGGGCCGTACGAGACGGTCGGCGGGTTCGTGATGGCCGCGCTGGGCCGACTACCGGTCACCGGCGACGAGGTGCCCGTACCCGTTGAGCCGGCCGAAGCCGGCGGACCCGACCCGGCCGACCCCCTGGGCGGTTGGCTGCTGCGGGTGCTGGCCCTCGACGGACGCCGGGTGACCCGGGTCGCCGTCTCCGCCGTGCGGGTGCCGGAGCAACGCCGTGAGTTTAGCGCCGGGTTGGCGCGGGACGCCGGGGCGGAGCAGGCGTGGGAGGCGCTGCCGGAGCAGCAGATCGAGGCCGGTGTCGCGCCCGTCCGCCGGGTCGGCGCGAGGGAAGCGTGCGAGGTGAACGCCCCGACACCGGCGGGCCGCGGCCGACCCGCCGGCCCGTCATGACGGACCCCGCTGCTTGCTGACAGAATTATCGGCATGTCCGACGTTCCCGCCCGCCCCCGCGTCTTCTCCGGCATCCAGCCGACGGCCGACTCGTTCCACCTCGGCAACTACCTCGGCGCGGTGCGGCACTGGGTGGCCCTGCAGGAGACCCACGACGCCTTCTACTGCGTGGTGGACCTGCACGCCATCACGGCGGGGCACGACCCGGCGCTGCTGCGCCAGCGGACCAGGGTGGCCGCCGCCCAGCTCTTCGCGGTCGGTCTGGACCCGGAACGCAGCACCCTGTTCGTGCAGTCGCAGGTGCCCGAGCACCCGCAGCTGGCCTGGGTGCTCGGCTGCATCACCGGCTTCGGCGAGGCCAGCCGGATGACCCAGTTCAAGGACAAGTCGCAGAAGCAGGGCAACGAGCGGGCCAGCGTCGGCCTGTTCACCTACCCGATCCTGCAGGCCGCCGACATCTTGCTCTACCAGGCCAATGCGGTGCCGGTCGGCGAGGACCAGCGCCAGCACCTGGAGCTCTCCCGGGACCTGGCCCAGCGGTTCAACTCGCTGTTCGGCCCGACGTTCACCGTGCCCGCGCCGCACATCGTCAAGGACACCGCGAAGATCACCGACCTGCAGGACCCGACCGCGAAGATGTCCAAGTCGTCGTCCTCGCCGGCCGGCATCATCGACCTGCTGGAGGACCCGGCCCGGTCGGCGAAGAAGATCCGCTCGGCGGTCACCGACACCGGCCGGGAGATCGTCTTCGACGCCGAGACCAAGCCGGGCGTGTCCAATCTGCTGACCATCCACTCGGCGCTCAGCGGGCGCGACATCGACGAGCTGGTGGCCGCGTACGCCGGTCGCGGCTACGGCGACCTGAAGAAGGACCTGGCCGAGGTGGTGGCGGAGTTCGTCCGCCCGATCCAGCAGCGCACCAGCACGTACCTCGACGACCCGGCGCAACTGGACAAGCTGCTCGACGCCGGCGCGGAGAAGGCCCGGGCGGTGGCAGGGGCCACCCTGCGGTCGGCGTACGAGCGGGTCGGGTTCTTCCCGCCGGTGCGCGGCGAATAGCGCCGCGGGACAGGTGGGCGGGTCGGTGGCCGAAGGGGCGACGCGAAGCGTGGATCGCAGTGGTGGGGTGCCGCCGACCGGCGACACCATCCAGATCGGCATCGCGGTGGACATCCCGGAGCCGTGGGGGGCCCAGCTCACCCGGCGGCGGGTCGAGGCCGGTGACCCGCTGGCCGTACCCGCGCACGTGACGCTGCTCGGGCCCACCGAGATCCCGACGGCCAACCTGCCGACCGTCGAGCGGCACCTCGCCAGCGTCGCCGCCGCGCACCTGCCGTTCACGCTGCACCTGCGGGGCACCGGCACGTTCCGCCCGGTGACCCAGGTGGTGTTCGTGGCGGTGGCCGCCGGGATCAGCGAGTGCGAGCTGCTCGCCTCCGCCATCGCTGCGACGCCGGGCCTGCACCGCCAGACCCGGTTCCCTTACCACCCGCACGTCACCGTGGCGCAGGACGTGGCGCCGGAGGCGCTGGACAAGGCGTACGAGGACCTGGCCGACTTCTCCGCGATGTTCGAGGTCGAGGCGTTCACCCTGTTCTCGCACAGTGGGCAGGCCCGATGGCGGCCGCGCCGGGACTTCCGCCTCGGCGGCTGAACCAGCCGGCGACGCGCCGCCGGGCGAGGACGGGAAGCCGGTTGCCACCACGGCGGCGGGAGATCGGCGAGGATGACCGCGT
Organism: Micromonospora sp. NPDC005087; assembly: GCF_042872965.1. Classification (NCBI taxonomy): domain Bacteria; kingdom Bacillati; phylum Actinomycetota; class Actinomycetes; order Micromonosporales; family Micromonosporaceae; genus Micromonospora; species Micromonospora sp. NPDC005087. Next base: position 342,647 of record NZ_JBIALB010000002.1, read on the forward strand.
GAACGTGATCGGCCGGATCGAGGCGGGCATCGACCGCTGGGTGAACGCCGCGCGCTGCCGGTCGGGGCTCTTCGACCACGTGTGGCGAGCCGGCGCCCTGTACGCCGAGGTGCTGGCCGGGCGGCTGGCGGCGGCGATCGCCTACTACGGCTTCTTCGCGGTGTTCGCCCTCGCGCTGGTCGCGTACTCCATCTTCGGCGCGATCCTGGAGGACAACGACGAGGTCAGCGCGGCGGCGGCCGATTTCCTGAAGGACAACCTGCCGTTCCTGGACGCGCAGCAGATCGCCAACTCCAGCGGAACGGTCGGTGTGGTCGGCCTCGTCATCCTGGTCTTCACCGGGATCGGCTGGGTGGAGGCGATCCGCTCCTCGCAGCGGTTGATGTACCGGCTCAACCAGCAGCCCGGCAACCTGGTGATCCGGCGGCTGGTCGACCTGGGCGTGATGATCGGCGTCTTCGTGCTGCTCGGCGTCTCGGTGGCGGCGGTGGACGCGTTGGAGTCGCTGCTGCGCTTCCTGCTGCGCAGCACCGGCTCGGTCGGCCTGACCACGATCAGCGCCGTGCTCAGCGTGCTGATCAACACCGTGCTCGCCACCGCGCTGCTGCTCGCGGTGCCCCGGCTGCGGATGAGCCGGTCCCGGCTGCGCCCGGTGGTGCTGCTGGTCGCGGTCGGCATCACGCTGCTGAACACCGTCGGGCGGTACTACGTGGTGCGCACCGAGCGGAACCCGGCGTACACGGTGGTGGCCGGTGCCGTCGGCCTGCTGCTCTACCTCTATCTGCTCAACCAGCTGGTGCTGTTCGGGGCGGCGCTCCTCGCGACCAGCATGCGCGGGCGGGTGGTCGACCTGGCGGAGGGCGCCCCGCCGGCGAATCTCGACGAGGACACCGATCCGGGTACGCCGGGCGGCGCGGGCTGATGATGGAAGGTGTGCAGGTGCTGATCTCGGTCGATCCGGACTCGTCGGTGGCGCCGTACGAGCAGGTGCGCGGACAACTCGCCGAGCTGATCGGCGACGGCCGGTTGCCGGTGGGCACCAGACTGCCGACCGTCCGACAGCTCGCCGCGGACCTGCGGCTGGCGGCGAACACGGTGGCCAGGGCTTACCGGGAGCTGGAGGCGGCCGGGCTGCTGGAGACCCGGGGGCGTAACGGCACCTTCGTGGCCCCGGGGCGGGACGACGCCGTCGACCGGCTGCATCGGGCGGCGGCCGGTTACGCGGCCGAGGCGGTCCGGCTCGGCGTGCCGCCGGCCACCGCGCTCGCCCTGGTCCGTGCGGCCCTGGACGCCACCCGCCCCGGCTGATCGGAGCCTGATCGGGCGCCGGACGGGCGAAAACTGAGGCGAACGGCGTCACGGCTCGCGTTGGCCGACCATGATGAGCCGGTGGGCGCACTCATGACACTGGACCTGCCGGCCGACTCGCCGATGCTCGGCCTGCCCTGGATCATCACCTTCGGCCCGCTCGGTGACCTGGATGAGTGGGAGCCGGTGGTCTGCGGGCCGTACGAGCGGCCGCACGCGTTGGCGCTGGCCGAGGCGGTGGTGGCTGAGGAGCAGCTGATGGCGGTTGTGGAGCCACTGCTGCCGGCGCTGTCCGCCGACGAGATCCGCAGCGAGATCGCCGCCGCGCAGGTCGCCGCCGAGGATGAGGCCCGGCAGGTCGAGGGGGCCGACCTGTACGGCGACTTCGAGGATGTGATCGACGAGGAGTTGGACGCCGCCGCCGACGAGGCGGGCCATGGCGAACCCGCCGAGCCGCCGGACGAGGCCGAGGTGCGCGCGGGCTTCACCCGGATCGCGGCGCTGCTCACCGCGAAGTGAGCGACTCCCACCGGTGACGGCCCGGTCAGCGGGTCGGTGCGCTGTCCAGCACGCAGAACTCGTTGCCCTCGGGATCGGCGAGCACCGTGAACTGCTCGCTGCCCCTCTGCCCGACGTCCACGTGCCGCGCGCCGAGCCCGATCAGCCGCCGTACCTCGGTCTGCGGGTCACCGTCGGCGACCAGGTCGAGGTGGAGCCGGTTCTTGCCCCGCTTGGTCGTGCCGGAGCCCTGCAACCAGACGCTGGGCATCGCGGCGGAGGGCTGCCCCGGCGGCCAGAGTTTGGCGCTGCCGTCGTCGCCCTCCTCGACCTCGTGGCCGAGGGCCGCCGACCAGAACGCCACCATGAGGTCCAGGTCCTCGACGTCGAGTGTGCACTGCGCTATCCGTACCACCATGCTCCGTGTGGTACGGCCGGCGGCGACGACGCACACCCCGCGCAGACGGACACCGGCGCCGCGCGGAGCGGACTCCGCGTGGCGCCGGCGCCACCTCACCCCCCACCACAAGGGGCCGGTAGCCCAGTCGCCCGTCGGCGCGGGGCACGACGGACGACCAGGTCGATGACGGGTTACCCGCTCAGCGTCGTTCCAACCAGGCGGCCGCGTCGACCGGCAGCAGGTGGCCGGAGCCCTGCCCGGTGAGCGCCTCGCTGGCGACGAGCGGTTCGCCGTACCCGTCGATGGGGACCGGTGCGCCGCTGAGGTTGACCACGCAGGTCAGCACGGTCGCGCCGGCGGCGCGGGAGAACGCCAGCACGCCCGGCCCGCTCTCCAGCCAGGTCACCCCGCCGGCGTCGACGGCCAGCGCCGGGTGCTCGTGCCGGATCCGCAGCGCCGCCCGGTAGAGCTCCAGCGTCGAGCCGGGCAGGCCGGTCTGCGCGGTGACCGAGAGGGCGGCCCAGGTCGCCGGCGCGGGCAGCCAGCTCAGCTCGCTGCCGGCCGGCCCGAAGCCGTACGGGGCCAGCTCACCACTCCACGGGATGGGCACCCGGCAGCCGTCCCGGCTCTCGCCGGTCCGCAGGAACGCCGGGTCCTGGCGCAGTTCGTCGGGGAGGTCGAGCACCTCGGGCAGGCCCAGCTCCTCGCCCTGGTAGAGGTAGGCGCAGCCGGGCAGGGCGAGCATCAGCAGGCTGGCCGCGCGGGCACGGCGCAGCCCTTCGACGCCGTCGCCGTAGCGGGTGACGTGTCGCTGCTTGTCGTGGTTGGACAGCACCCAGGTGGTGGGCGCGCCGACCACGGTCGACTCGGCCAGCGCGGTGTCGACCACCTTGCGGAACGAGTCCGCCGACCAGGTCGCGTCGAGGAAGTCGAAGCTGAACGCCTGGTGCAGCTCGTCCGCGCCGATGTAGCGGGCCAGCCGCTGCGGGGTCTCGGCCCACGCCTCGGCGACGGCCATCCGGCCTCCGGGGTAGCTGTCCAGGATGGGCCGCCAGGCGCGGTAGATCTCGTGCACCTCGTCCTGGTCGAAGTAGGGAAGCCGGCCCTTGCCGAGCAGCTCGACCTGGCGCTGGCCGGTGGTCAGCGTGCTGAAGCCGACGTCCGGCAGACCCTCGGCCTTGATCATGCCGTGTGCCACGTCGATCCGGAAGCCGTCCACGCCCCGGTCCAGCCAGAAGCGCAGCACGTCCTCGAACTCGGCGCGGACCTCGGGGTGGCGCCAGTTCAGGTCCGGCTGGGCCGGGTCGAACAGGTGCAGGTACCACTCGCCGTCCGGGACCCGGGTCCAGGCGGGGCCGCCGAAGATGCTCTCCCAGTCGTTCGGCGGCAGCTCGCCGTGCGCGCCCCGGCCCTCGGCGAAGAGGTAGCGGGCCCGCTCCGGCGAGCCGGGGCCGGCGGCGAGGGCGGCGGTGAACCAGCGGTGTGCGCTGGAGGTGTGGTTGGGCACCAGGTCGACGATGATCCGCAGGCCGAGGGCGTGCGCGTCGGTGATCATCGCGTCGAAGTCGGTGAGGGTGCCGAACATCGGGTCGACGTCCCGGTAGTCGGCGACGTCGTACCCGCCGTCGACCATCGGGGAGGTGTAGAAGGGGGTCAGCCAGAGCGCGTCCACCCCGAGGTCGCGCAGGTACGGCAGGCGCTGCCGGATGCCCTGGAGGTCACCGGTGCCGTCGCCGTCGCTGTCGGCGAAGCTGCGGACGTAGACCTGGTAGACGACCGCGGAACGCCACCAGTCGTCGTCGGCGGCGGTGCGGGGCGGGGTGGCGGTGCTGGCGGTCATCGGTTGGCGTTCCCCGTCTGTCTCTGGCCGGGTGCGGTGGCACCCGGCGGGGTGTGGCCGATGGCCCGCCGGGTGTCTGAGCAATATGCCGGCCGAGCGCTGCAAGAGTCAAGCAGTTCTTGCGCAAGGCAGCACCGCGGTTGCTGCGGCAGTTGGCAGCTGGGACCGTGTGGCGTCGATCAGCCGGGACCGTGCGGGGCCGATCAGGCGGGGACGGCCAGCGCCGAAGAGCCGCCCCGGTGCCGGTTGGAGCCGGCGGCGCCGGGGCGGGCCGGGACGACAGCGGTGGAGCCGCGTACCACCAGCTCCGGGCGGAACAGGTACTCCGAGTGCGGAGCGCCATGCCCGTTGATCTCGTCCACCAAGGCCCGGACCGCGGCCACCGCCATCGCGATGACCGGCTGCTGCATCGTGGTCAACGGCGGGTCGGTGAAGGCCATCAGCGGCGAGTCGTCGTAGCCGACCACGGAGAGGTCGCCGGGGACGGTCAGGCCGCGCTGGCGGGCCGCCCGGATCGCGCCGAGCGCCATCAGGTCGGAGCCGCACACCACACCGGTCACGCCGCGGTCCAGCAGCCGGCCGGCTGCGGCCTCGCCACCCTCCACACCGAACAGCGACAGCTCGGCCAGGGAGCCCAGGTCAGCCTCGGCGACGCCGGCCAGCCGGGTCATCGCGGAGCGCCAGCCGGCCACCTTGCGCTGCACCGGGACGAACCGGTCGGGGCCGGTGATCAGGCCGATCCGGCGGTGCCCGAGTGCGACCAGGTGGGCCACCGCCAGCTCGGCGGCCTCCCCGTCGTCGCAGGAGACGAAGGGGGCGCCGATGCCGGGCACGTACCCGTTGATCATCACGACCGGCAACGGCCGGGCGATCAACGCCCGGTAGCGGTCGTGGTTGGCGGCGGTGTCGGCGTGCAGGCCGGAGACGAAGACGATCCCGGAGACCTGCCGGTCCAGCAGCATCTCGACGTACTCGTCCTCGGTGACGCCGCCGGCGGTCTGGGTGCAGAGCACCGGGGTGAACCCGCTCTGCGCCAGCGTCGACTCGATGACCTGGGCGAAGGCGGGGAAGATCGGGTTGTCCAGCTCCGGGACCACCAGGCCGACCAGCCCGGCGCTGCGCTTGCGCAGCCGGGCCGGCCGCTCGTAGCCAAGCACGTCGAGGGCGGTGAGGACGGCCTGCCGGGTCTCCGGGGCCACGCCGGGGCGGTCGTTGAGCACCCGCGACACCGTGGCCTCGCTGACTTCGGCCTGCTGGGCGATGTCGGACAGTCGAGCGCGCATGGCGGCACTTTAGCCCACCGGCAAGTTCTTGCGGGGCTCTCTGCAAGCCCTTCCATTATCTGCAACCTCTTGCTAACGTCCCGGCAACATGCGAGAGCAGCGGCGCGACATCGATGCGCCGGTTGGCAAGAACTTCCAGAGCTTCCCGCTGGCGGGCTGCCCTTCCCCCGGCGGACCCGCCATGACGACAGGAGTACCGATGCGCATCCGTACCGCGGGTGTGGTCGCCCTCTTCGCCCTGGCGCTCGCCGCCTCCGGCTGTGGTGGCGACAGCGACGAGCCGGCCGCGAAGGAATCCCCCAAGGCCGCCGGCGGCAAACTGGTGATCTGGGCGGACGACAAGCGGACCGCCGCCCTCAAGCCGTTCGCCGAAAAGTTCGGTCAGGAGAACGGCGTCACCGTCGAGGTCGAGGCCGTCAGCAAGGACCTGCAGACCAACTTCGTCACCGCCTCCCAGCAGGGCAGCGGCCCCGACGTGGTGGTCGGCGCGCACGACTGGATCGGTAACCTGGTGCAGAACGGCGCCATCGACCCCGTGCAGCTCGCCGCGGAGCAGAAGAGCGCGTTCAACGAGACCGCCATCAAGGCGGTCACCTTCAACGGTCAGCTCTACGGCGTGCCGTACGCGCAGGAGAACCTGGCGCTGATCCGCAACACCGAGCTGGCCCCCGAGGCGCCGAAGACGATCGAGGACCTGGTCGCCACGGGCAAGCAGCTCAAGACGGCGAAGAAGGCCACCGAGACGCTCTGCCTCCAGGTCGGCCAGAACGGCGACGCGTACCACATCTACCCGCTGTACACCTCGGCTGGCGGCTACCTCTTCGGCACCGGCGCCAACGGCGACTACGACCCGAAGGACCTGGGCGTGGGCAAGCCCGCGTCGATCGAGGCGTTCAAGAAGATCGGCGCGCTCGGCGAGAAGGGCGCGGGCGTGCTCAAGCGCTCCATCGCGGACACCAACTCGATCGCCACCTTCACCAGCAAGAAGTGCGCGTTCCTGGTCTCCGGTCCGTGGGCGGTGGCCGACGTCAAGAAGGCCAACATCAAGTACGACATCTCCGCCATCCCCGGCTTCGCCGGTGGCAAGGAGGCCCAGCCGTTCGTGGGTGTTCAGGCGTTCTACGTCGCCACCAAGGGCAAGAACAAGGCGCTGGCCCAGGAGTTCGTGGCCAACTACACCACCACCCCTGAGCTGGCCGTCGCGCTCTACAACGCCGAGCCCCGGCCGCCGGCGCTGACCGCCGCCCTCGAGCAGGTCAAGGGCAGCGACCCGGATCTGGCCAAGTTCCAGGAGGCCGGCAGGAACGGCCAGGTGCTCCCGGCCATCCCGGCGATGGCCGCGATCTGGGACCCGTTCGGCAAGGCCGAGGCCGCCGTCATCGGTGGCGCCGACCCGACCAGCACCATCACCGCGGCCGGCAAGACCATCTCCGGCCAGATCAAGTAATGAGCACGCCGCTGTCCGGCCCGGGGTCTGCCAAGCAGGCCCCGGGCCGGGGGCCCGTCGGCTCCCGGCCCCCGCGCTCCCGTGCCGCGCGTGACCACGCGCCGATCACCCTGACCGGCCTGGCCGGCAAGGTGCTCCTGCTCGGCCTGACCGCCGGTATCGCGGTCTGGGCGGCCTTCCCGCTCATCGACGCAGGGAAGTGGGTCGGTCTGGCCCTGCTGGCGGCGACCACCGCCGGACTGTTCTACCTGTACCTCACCCGCCGGCACATCCCGGCCAAGTACCTGGTCCCAGGCACCCTGTTCCTGATCGCCTTCCAGGTCTTCCCGGTGCTCTACACGGCCAGCACCGCCTTCACCAACTTCGGCGACGGGCACCGGGGCAGCAAGGACGACGCGATCGTCGCGATCCAGACCTCCTCGGTCACCCAGGTGCCCGGCTCCGCCGAGTACGCCCTGTCGATCGCCACCAAGGGCGACCCGGCCACCGGACCGCTGGTCTTCCTGGTCACCAACCCCGCCACCGGCACGGTCTCCGCCGGCGACACCGGCGGGCTACGCCAGCTCGACGCCGCCGACGTCACGGTCACCCCGGCCGGCAAGGTCACCGCCGCCGACGGCTACACCGTGCTGAACTTCGGCCAGGCCAGCGCCCGCAGCAAGGAGATCACCGACCTGGTGGTGCCCACCGCCGGCGGCGCGCTGCGCTCCAGCGGCCTGTCCCGCGCGTACGAGGGCAAGGCGGTGCGGGCGTACGAGGCCGGCTGCGACTGCGTCCGGGACACCGAGACCGGGCAGACCTGGACCGCCGACGAGGAGGTGGGCGCCTTCGTCGCCGCCGACGGCGAGCGGCTCGCCCAGGGCTGGAAGGTCAGCGTCGGGCTGAGCAACTTCACCCGGGTGCTCACCGACGAGAACATCTCCGGCCCGTTCCTCGGCACCCTGATCTGGAACTTCGCCTTCGCTGTGGCTTCCACCGGCGGGACGTTCCTGCTCGGCGTGCTGATCGCGCTCGTGCTGCACTCGCCCCGGATGCGCGGCACCAACCTCTACCGCGTGCTGCTGGTCCTGCCGTACGCCATGCCGTCGTTCGCGATGCTGCTGGCCTGGCGGGACATGTTCAACGCCGACTTCGGCCTGATCAACAACCTGTTCGGCCTGGACGTGGACTGGTTCGGCCACGCGTGGACGGCGCGCCTCGCGGTCATCCTGGTGCAGCTCTGGCTCGGCTACCCGTACATGTTCCTGGTGGCCACCGGTGCGTTGCAGGCCATCCCGCGGGAGTTGACCGAGGCGACCTCGGTCGACGGGGCATCGCCCTGGCAGTCCTTCCGGGCGGTCACCCTGCCCCTGCTGCTGATCGCGCTCTCCCCGCTGTTGATCTCGTCGTTCGCGTACAACTTCAACAACTTCAACGCGATCTACCTGACCACCGAGGGCGCGCCGTTCCCGGCCGACAACCCGACCAACGGCGCGACGGACCTGCTCATCACGTACACCTACCGGCTCGCCTTCGGCGGGCAGGGCGCGGAGTTCGGCTTCGCGGCCGCGATCTCACTGTTCATCTTCGCCATCGTCGCGGTGGTCTCGGCGGTCAGCTTCCGCCGGACCCGTAAGCAGGAGGAGGTGTACTCGTGACCACGCTCACCGGGCCCATGCCTACCGGCGACACGGCAGGTCCGCCGCCGGCGGTCAACCGCAACGTCACCGGCCGGCGGCGCAACCGCTGGTTCGCCCAGGTCGGCTGGCGGCACCTGGTCGCCGTGCTCGGCGTGCTGTTCAGTCTCTTCCCGATCGTGTTCGTGCTCTCCGCCGCGCTCAACCCGCTCGGCACGCTCTCCACCACCGACCTGGTGCCGACCGACGGGGTGTCGCTCGGCAACTTCGGCGGGTTGTTCGAACGGACCGCCTTCGGGCGGTGGTTCCTCAACTCGCTGCTGATCGCCGGGGTGGCCTCGTTCGCGTCGGTGCTCCTCTCCGCGCTGGCCGCGTACGCCTTCTCGCGGATGCGGTTCCGCGGCCGCCGGGTGGGGCTGCTCGCCCTGCTGTTGATCCAGATGTTCCCGCAGTTCCTGGCGATCGTGGCGATCTACCTGATCTTCGGCACGATCACCGACCTGTGGCCGTCGATCGGCTTCAACACCCCCTGGGGGCTGTTGCTGCTCTACATGGGTGGCGCGCTCGGGGTGAACACCTGGCTGATGAAGGGCTTCTTCGACACCCTGCCCCGGGAACTGGACGAGTCGGCGACCATGGACGGGGCGTCGCACGCCCAGGTCTTCTTCCGGATCATGCTGCCGCTGGTGGCGCCGATCCTGGCGGTGACCGGGCTGCTGGCGTTCATCGGCACCATCAACGAGTTCCTGATGGCCAACGTGTTCCTCACCGGCACCGACTCGAAGACCCTGGCGGTCGGCATGTACGGCATGTTGCAGGGCAACGAGCGCAACAACAACTTCGGCATCTTCGCCGCCGGGACCCTGCTCACCGCGATCCCCACCGTGCTGGTCTTCCAACTGCTCCAGCGCTACATCGTGTCCGGGCTGACCGCCGGCGCGGTGAAGGGGTAGTCGGCCTGGGGCTGGGTGTGGGTCGTGACACGGGCGCGGGCTTGGGCGCGGGCCGGGACACCCTGCCCTGCTGCCTTTGCTCTGCTTCAACCCGCGCAACAGCCGGTGTCCGCTATCCGGACAGTGCCCGTTGCGCGGGTGTAAGCAGAGCAAAGGCGGCCAGCAGAGGCAGCTGGCCCGGCTCACCGTCGTACCCCCGCGCCCCGGACGAAAGGAACATCGTGCAGCCGCACCACGACGGATCCGCCAGTTACGTCCCGCAGCAGGAGCCCACGCTGGGGGAGACAATCGACGTCTTCGTCCGGGCGCCGGCCGGGGGCGACATCCAACAGGTATATGTGCGCACGACTGGCGATGGCGAGCCGCGTTTCCGCGAGGCCACTGTGGACCGCGTCGACGGTGAGGTGGTCTGGTGGCGGGCCGAGATCGAGGCGCGCAACCCGGTGAGCAACTACCGCTTCCTGCTCTCCGGGCGACGGCGTACCCGGTGGCTGACTGCCGCCGGGCTGGTCGACCACGACGTGCCCGACCACGGTGACTTCAAGCTGGTCACCCACGCGCCGCCGCCGGCCTGGGCGCGCGACGCCGTGATCTACCAGATCTTTCCGGACCGGTTCGCCCGCTCCGCGGCGGCCGGCACCCGGCCGCTGCCGGACTGGGCGATCCCGTGCGACTGGGACACCCCGGTGATCGGGCGCGGCCCGGAGACGCCGCACCAGCTCTACGGCGGCGACCTGGACGGGATCGCCGAGCGGCTGGACCACCTGGACCGGCTCGGGGTGAACACCGTCTACCTGACCCCGGTCTTTCCGGCCCGATCCAACCACCGCTACGACGCGGCCAGCTTCGACCGGGTCGACCCGTTGCTCGGCGGGGACGCCGCGCTGGCCCGGCTCGCCGACGCGGTACGGGCCCGGGGCTGGCGGCTGCTCGGCGACATCACCAGCAACCACACCGGCGACGCGCACGACTGGTTCACCGCCGCGTCCTCCGACGTCCGCGCTCCGGAACGGGAGCTGTACTACTTCGACGGGAGCACCGGGGACTACGAGTCCTGGAACGGGGTCAAGTCGCTGCCGAAGCTGAACTGGCGAAGCGCCGAGCTGCGCCGCCGCTTCGCCACCGCCGAGGACGCGGTGCTGCGCCGCTGGCTGCGCCCCCCGTACGGGCTGGACGGGTGGCGGGTGGACGTGGCGAACATGACCGGCCGGCGTGGCGCCGACGCGTACACCCACGAGGTGGCGGCGCTGCTGCGCTCGGTGGTGGCCCAGGACCGCCCGGACGGCCTGCTGATGGGCGAGCACGGCCACGACCACACCGGTGACCTGGACCGCGACGGCTGGCACGGCACCATGAACTACGTCGGCTTCACCGACCCGGTCTGGTCCTGGCTCCGCCACGGCGACCAGCCGGTGCCGAACTTCCTCGGCACGCCGGGCGGGGTGCCCCACCGGGACGCGGACGCGGTGCTGGCCACCATGGACGCCTACCGGTCGCTGGTGTCCTGGCGTTCGTACGTGCACTCGTGGCAACTGCTCGGCTCGCACGACTCGGCTCGGATCCGGACGGTGGTCGGCGACGCGGCCCGACAGGAGGTCGCCGCCGGGCTGCTCGCCACCATGCCCGGCATCCCGATGATCTTCGCGGGGGATGAGCTGGGCCTGACCGGCACGAACGGCGAGTCGTCTCGTACCCCGATGCCGTGGCACCGCCCTCGGAGCTGGGACGCCGGCACGTTCGCCGCGTACCAGGCGCTGATCGCGCTGCGGCGGGGTGAGCCGGCGCTACGCCACGGCGGCCTGCGGCGGCTGCACCACGACCCGGACACGCTCGTCTTCCTGCGCGAGGCGCCGACCGGGGCGGTGCTGGTGCTGGCCCGCCGGGCACCCGGCGGCCCGGTGCGGCTGGCCGGGCTGCCGGCGGCCGAGAACCTGTACGGGGGTGCGCCAGCGCTCCGACCCGGCCCGGACGGCTCGATGACCCTGCCCGGTGACGGCCCCACCTTCCAGGTCTGGCGGCTGTGCTGAACGCGGTCGGTCAGCCTCGACGCGCCGATCCGCAGGACCCCCTACTACAAACTGTCGTTGATAGGGGAGGATGGGCGGCGTGGAAGCTCTGCGACTGACTCTCCTCTATGTCCATCTGATCGGTTTCGCCCTGCTGCTCGGCGGCTCGATCGCCCAATACATCAGCGGCCGGCTGCGGATCAACCCGGCCATGCTGTGGGGGGCGGTGATCCAGTTGCTGACCGGGCTCGGCCTCTCCGCCCCGCTGCGCGACGGTGACGAGCCGGCCCCGGCGAAACTCGTGACGAAGCTGGTGATCGCGCTGCTGATCTTCGTCATGGTCTTCTTCTCGCGGAAGCGGGACGTGGTCAATCGCGGTCACTTCCTCGCGATCGTCGGCCTGACGCTGGTCAACGCGGCGGTCGCGGTCTTTTGGCGGTAGCGTCCGAGGAGGGGGCCGCCCCTGAAAAACGGACGTTCGTGACGCCTGGACTGCTCGCCTACCAGCACGAAGAGTGACTTGCCCCACGCGAGGATTACACCCGGGTAACAGGCACTCAACAGTCGTGCACGATTGTCGGCTGGTGGGTGGGCGCGGGCGTACGCTCCCGTCCGTAACGTGGGACAGCCGGCGGCACACCGCAGGTCGGCTGATGGGCTGCCACCGCACTAGGCGCGGTGTGCAATGGGAAGGAGACGTCTTGCGCTCGGTGCGTGGGATGCGGATCGCCTCGATCTTCGCGGTGGGTGGGCTCGCGCTCACCGCCGCCGCGTGTGGCGAGGCCCCCAAGGATGACAACAACGCGGGCAGTGGCGCCAAGAAGTTCAGCGCCTGCATGGTGACCGACGTCGGCGGCATCGACGACAAGTCGTTCAACGCTTCGGCCTGGAAGGGCCTGCAGGAGGCCAAGGCCGCCAACGACAACATCGACATCAAGTACGTCGCGTCGAAGGCCGAGGCCGACTACGAGCCGAACCTGACGCAGTACGTCAACCAGAAGTGCAACTTCATCCTGGCCGTCGGTGGCCTGATGTCGAACGCCACCTCGAAGATCGCCAAGGCGAACCCGAACCAGGAGTTCGGCATCGTCGACGCCAACCCGGGTGACGCCAACGTCTACCCGATGCAGTTCGACACCGCGCAGGCCGCCTTTCAGGCGGGCTACCTGGCCGCCGGGCTGACCAAGACCGGCAAGGTGGCCACCTACGGCGCCCTGCCGATCCCGCCGGTGACCATCTTCATGGACGGCTTCGTCGACGGCGTGGCGTACTACAACACCACCAAGAAGAAGAACGTCCAGGCGCTCGGCTGGGACAAGGCGACCCAGAAGGGTTCCTTCACCAACGACTTCGCCAAGCAGGACGAGGGCAAGAAGGTCTCCGACACGCTGGTCGCCCAGGGCGCGGACATCATCATGCCCGTCGCCGGTGGCTCCGGCCTCGGCACGACCTCCGCGGCCAAGGCCTCGAGCGGCAAGTACAACACCATCTGGGTGGACGTCGACGGCTGCGAGAGCACCCCGGACTGCGCGGCGATCATCACCACCGTGGTCAAGAACATCCCGGACGCCGTCAAGGAGGCCGTGGTCAAGGCCGCCGCCGGCGACAAGCTGCCGGCCAAGCCGGGCTTCGTCGGCACCCTGGCCAACAACGGTGTCTCGCTCGCCCCGTACCACGACTTCGACAGCAAGGTTCCGGCCGAGCTGAAGGCCGAGATCGACAAGATCAAGGCGGACATCGCCGCCGGCACCATCACCGTCACCTCAAAGGCCCAGCCGACCAAGTGACGACCGGCCGGTCCCTCCGGTGAGATCATCGGAGGGTCGGCGGGGACAGGTACGACCGATCCGGCCGCTCCGGCGCCGCGGGTGACCACCCGTGGGGCCGGAGCGGCCGATCGCGCGCCACGATGACCGGGCCAGCCGGGCCGGGTCGACGGCAGCTACGCTGCACCATCGCTCGCACTCCAGGAGGTTGCGCTGAGACTCGAACTGCGCGGCATCACCAAGCGGTTCGGTGATCTGGTCGCCAACGACCACATCGATCTGACGGTGGAGCCTGGAGAGATTCACGCCCTGCTCGGCGAGAACGGCGCGGGCAAGTCGACCCTGATGAACGTGCTCTACGGGCTCTACCAGCCCGACGAGGGCGAGATCCTGGTCGACGGCAAGCCGCTGAAGCTGAAGGGCCCGTCCGACGCGATCGCGGCCGGGATCGGCATGGTGCACCAGCACTTCATGCTGGTGCCGGTCTTCACGGTCACCGAGAACATCATGCTCGGAGCCGAGCAGGTCCGGGGCGGCATCGCCGGCTTCCTGGACCGGCGGCGTGCCCGGCGCGAGGTCGCCGAGGTGTCCGAGCGCTACAACCTGCAGGTCGACCCGGACGCGGTGATCGAGGACCTGCCGGTCGGCATCCAGCAGCGCGTCGAGATCGTCAAGGCGCTCACCCGCGACGTCGACCTGCTCATCCTGGACGAGCCGACCGCGGTGCTCACGCCGCAGGAGACCGAAGAACTGCTGACGGTCATGCGGTCGCTGAAGGCGGCCGGCAAGTCGATCGTCTTCATCACCCACAAGCTCGGCGAGGTCAAGGCCATCGCCGACCGTATCACCGTGATCCGACGCGGAAAGACCGTCGGCACCGCCTCGCCGGAGGCCAGCCGTGACGAACTGGCCGCGCTGATGGTGGGGCGCAGCGTCCGGCTCACCGTGGACAAGGGCAATGCGACACCGGGCGAGCCGATGCTGGAGGTGGCCGGGCTGGTCGTCGACGACGACCGGCAGATCCGCGCGGTCGACGGGGTGGACCTGACCGTACGCGCGGGCGAGGTGCTCGGCGTGGCGGGTGTGCAGGGCAACGGTCAGACCGAGCTGATCGAGGCGATCATGGGCTTGCGCCCGGTGCTCGCCGGCACGGTCAGCCTGGCCGGCGACCGGATCGACGGCTGGACGACCAAGAAGGTGCTCCGCGCCGGCGTCGGCTACGTGCCGGAGGACCGCAGCGTGGACGGCCTGGTCAAGGAGTTCAGCGTCGCGGAGAACCTGGTGCTGGACATCTACGACCGGCCGCCGTTCGGTGCGGGGCTCGCGCTCAAACCGGACGCGATCGCGACCTCGGCGAAGGAGCGGATCGAGCAGTTCGACGTCCGCACCTCATCGGCCGACGCGCCCGTGGGCACCCTCTCCGGCGGTAACCAGCAGAAGGTGATCGTGGCCCGGGAGCTGTCCCGGCCGCTGAAGCTCTTCATCGCCGCCCAGCCGACCCGCGGCGTCGACGTCGGGTCCATCGAGTTCATCCACAGCCGGATCATCCGCGAGCGGGACATCGGCACCGCCGTCATGGTGGTTTCCAGCGAACTCGACGAGGTGATCGGGCTGGCCGACCGGATCGCGGTGATGTACCGGGGTCGGATCATCGGCATCGTCGGCCCGGACACCCCGCGCGAGGAGATCGGCCTGCTGATGGCCGGTATCAGCCCGGACGCGGCCCACGAGCAGGGTACGGACGCCGTGCCCACCGACGGCGCGGCTACCGACGGGAGCCCGGCGAGCGACGCAGGCTCCGCGAACGAGGACGAGGCATGAGCGACCCCATCCCGCAGTCCGGCTCGCCGGACAAGGAGCCGGCGAGCGAGGCGCAGGCCGCGCAGAACGCGCTCAGCAACACCGAACGGGCCGAGCCGGCGACCAAGCCGGACCCGTCGGCACCGGAGCCCAAGCCCAGCCTGGGCCGGCTGTTCCTGGACAACCTCTGGGCGGCCAACACCTTCACGGTGACCCTGCTGTCGTTGGTGCTGGCGATCGTGGTCGGCGCGGTGCTGATGATCATTTCTGATCCGGCCGTGCTCTCCACCTACTCCTACATCACCGCCCGCCCGGCGGACGCGTTCAGCGCCAGCTGGACGCTGGTCAGCGAGGCGTACGCGAACCTGTTCAAGGGGTCGATCTTCGACCCGGAGGCGTTCTCCGGCTGGCTGAACGGCAGCAACGGCTGGCAGGCCGTGCTCGCGCCGATCTCCGAGACGCTCACCTACACGGCGCCGCTGGTCTTCACCGGCCTGGCGGTGGCGCTGGCCTTCCGCGGCGGCCTGTTCAACATCGGTGCCCAGGGCCAGGCCACCGTCGGCGTGGTCCTGGCGGCGCTGGCCGGCTTCCTGCTGCCGCTGCCGCCCGGTCTGCACCTGCTGGTGGCGGTGCTGGCCGGGGCCCTGGGCGGGGCGATCTGGGGTTTCATCCCGGGCATCCTCAAGGCCCGCGCCGGGGCCCACGAGGTGATCAACACGATCATGCTCAACTACGTCGCCACGTACTTCCTCACCTGGTTGATCGTGCAGAACGGCGTGCAGGACCCGACCCGTCCCGACGCGATCAGCAGGGCGGTGGACACCTCCGCCCAGCTGCCCCGGCTGCTCGGTGACAACCTGCGGGTGCACGCCGGCATCCTGCTCGCCGTGCTGGCCACCTGGGCGGTCGCCTGGCTGCTGAACCGCTCGACGCTCGGCTTCGAGCTGCGCGCGGTCGGTGCCAACCCGGACGCCGCCCGGACCGCCGGAATCAGCGTCACCCGGACGTACATCCTGATCATGGTCTTCTCCGGAATCCTGGCCGGCCTCGGCGGCTCGAACATGGTGTTGGGCTCCACCGCCAGCGCCCTGACCCCGCTGGTGGTCGCGCAGATCGGCTTCGACGGCATCCTGGTGGCGCTGCTCGGCCGGGTGAAGCCGTGGGGGGTGCTGCTGGCAGGGCTGCTGTTCGGGGCGCTCCAGGCCGGCGGTAACCGGATGCAGTCGTACTCGGGGATCTCGCTGGAGCTGGTGACCGTGCTCCAGGCGCTGATCGTCATCTTCATCGCCGCGCCGGCCCTGGTGAAGGCGATCTTCCAGCTCCGGGCCGCGCGCGCCGCCCGGTTGCAGACGAGCCTGGCGAAGGGCTGGTAACTCATGTCCACCATGGCTGTCCCCGACATCGCGGTCGCCCCGGTCGACGAGGGCTTCTGGACCCGTAGCCGCAAGGTCGGTCTGACGCTGCTGGCGCTCGGTCTGCTGTCGGCGGTGCTCTTCGGCGCGCTCGCCACCGACCAGCAGGCCCGGTTCACGCTCAGCGACGACGCGGCCGGCGCCGCACTGGAGATCAACGGCACGATCGGGGCGATCCTGTTCGGGATCATCGCGATCGCCGCTGGCGCGGCGCTGCTCGCCGGGGTGCCGAAGCGCTGGTTCCTTCCCGTGCTCGGCGTCGGGCTGGTCGGCTTCGTGCTCTCCTTCCTCTGCTGGCAGGTCTCCGCCGCGCCGGCCGGGCAGAACTTCATGCCGCTGGTCAACATCATCCGGGGCACGTTCATCCTCGCGCTGCCGCTGATCTTCGGCGCGCTCGCCGGGGTGCTCTGCGAACGGTCCGGCGTGGTCAACGTGGCCATCGAGGGTCAGTTGCTGATGGGCGCGTTCAGCGGCGCGTTGTTCGGCAGCCTCTCCGGCAGCGTCTGGGTGGGTCTGGTCGCCGCCGCCCTCGGTGGCGCGTTCATCTCGCTGCTGCTGGCCGTCTTCGCCATCCGCTACCTGGTCGACCAGGTCGTCATGGGCATCGTGCTGAACCTGCTGGCGGTCGGTGTCACCGGCTTCCTCTACGAGCGGCTGATGCAGACCGACGCGACGAAATACAACAGCGCGCCACGCTTCAGCAACTGGAACATCCCGCTGCTCGAGGACATCCCGGTGCTCGGCCCGGCGCTGTTCCGCGGCAACATCTTCCTCTACCTCGGCCTGCTCCTGGTGCTGGTGATCCACATCGGGCTGTTCCGGACCCGGTGGGGGCTGCGTACCCGCTCGGTCGGCGAGCACCCGACCGCCGCCGACACGCTCGGCGTCAAGGTGCTGCGGGTGCGTTACCGCAACGTGCTGCTGGCCGGCGTGGTCGCCGGAATCGGCGGCGCGTCCTACACGCTGGCGCTCTACTCGTTCACCAAGAACATGATCGGCGGCAAGGGCTTCATCGCACTGGCCGCGCTGATCTTCGGCCGGTGGAACCCGACCGGCGCGCTGCTCGCCGCGCTCTTCTTCGGCTTCGCCGACCAGCTCGCCACCTATCTGGGCGCGATCAACAGCGTGATCCCCAGCCAGTTCCTGGCCATGCTGCCCTATCTGGCGACGATCCTGGCGGTCGCCGGGTTGGTCGGCCGGGTCCGGGCACCGGCTGCGGACGGCAAGCCGTACATCAAGGGCTGACGCCCGGCGTCGACGCGGCGGGGCCGAGGTGGTCCCGCCGCAGGCAGCGATGACGGTGCGGCAGAATGATGGGATGACTGAGATCGACTGGGCGCGATTGCGCGCCGCCGCCTCGGACGCGATGCGGCACGCGTACGCGCCGTACTCGACGTTCCCGGTCGGCGCGGCCGCGCTGGTCGACGACGGCCGCGTGGTGGTCGGCTGCAACGTGGAGAACGCCGCGTACGGGGTGACCCTCTGCGCCGAGTGCGGGGTGGTGTCCAGCCTGCACGCCACCGGGGGTGGCCGTCTCGTCGCGCTCTCCTGCGTCGACGCCACCGGTGAGCCGTTGATGCCGTGCGGCCGGTGCCGGCAGCTGCTCTGGGAGCACGGTGGGCCGGAGTGCCTGATCGAGACCAAGGGTCGCCCGCTGCGGATGGCAGAGCTGCTGCCGCACGCCTTCGGTGTGGAGGACCTGGAGGCGGTGACCGGTGAGACGCCGGTGCCGGTGGTCCCGGAGCGGCTGGCTGCCTGGCGCGGGCGCGGCACCGTCTTCGTGCACCCGGACATGTCCGCCGGGCAGCAGGTCTGGACGGCGTACTGGGAGCGGTCGGCCGGGGACGACGCGGGCGCCGAGACCGGCGTGCTGGAGGAGGCCCCGAGCTGGGACGACCCGGCGGAGGCGATCACCTGGGGGATGGCCCGGACGCCTCGGGTGGTGGTGGTCGACGCGACCGGGACCATCTTCTGGGCCGGTGAGGGCGAGCCGCCTTTGGAGATTCCCGTTCGCTGGGCTGCTGGTTGAGCTCTGGGGATTGGGCCGACCGCGCCCGGCTCCGGGCGGTCAGGCTTGATCCCTCCGCCGGGCACGGTCGGCCCATTCCCTCGGTGTTCACGGTCCGTGGGTCGGGATCTGCATACGACTAGGAAAGATCTTTTCTGATGAGTAGTGGTTTTGCTGCTGTTGATGTCATTCGGGTGAAGCGGGACGGGGGTGTGCTGTCGGACGCGCAGATCGACTGGGTGATGGACGCGTACACCCGCGGGGTGGTCGCCGACGAGCAGATGGCCGCGCTGGCCATGGCGATCCTGCTCAACGGCATGACCGGCCCGGAGATCGCCCGGTGGACCGCCGCGATGATCGCCAGCGGTGAGCGGCTGGACCTCTCGGCGGTACGACGCCCGACGGTCGACAAGCACTCCACCGGCGGCGTCGGCGACAAGATCACCCTGCCGCTCACCCCGCTGGTCGCGGCGTGCGGCGCGGCCGTGCCGCAGCTCAGTGGGCGCGGTCTCGGGCACACCGGCGGCACGCTGGACAAGTTGGAGTCCGTCCCGGGCTGGCGGGCCGCGCTGAGCAACGACGAGTTCATCAGCCAGCTCGGCGACGTCGGCGCGGTGATCTGCGCGGCCGGCGCCGGCCTGGCTCCCGCCGATCGGAAGCTGTACGCGCTGCGCGACGTGACCGGCACGGTGGAGGCGATCCCTCTGATCGCCAGCTCGATCATGAGCAAGAAGATCGCCGAGGGCACCGGCGCACTGGTCCTCGACGTCAAGGTCGGCTCGGGCGCCTTCATGAAGTCCGTCGACCAGGCCCGTGAGCTGGCCCGCACCATGGTCGAGCTGGGCGGTGCGCACGGCGTGCGGACGGTCGCCCTGCTCACCGACATGTCCACACCGCTCGGCCTGGCGATTGGCAACGCGGTCGAGGTGACCGAGTCGGTCGAGGTGCTGGCCGGAGGTGGACCGGCCGACGTGGTGGAGCTGACGCTGGCCCTGGCGCGGGAGATGCTCGACGCCGCCGGCCTGCCGGACGCCGATCCGGCGGCGGCGCTGCGGGACGGCCGGGCGATGGACTCCTGGCGGGCGATGATCCGGGCGCAGGGCGGCGACCCGGACGCGCCGATGCCGGCTGCCCCGGAGGTCGAGGTGGTGCGCGCGGAGCAGGACGGGCACGTGGCGGCCGTCGACGCGTACGCCATGGGGGTGGCGGCCTGGCGGCTCGGCGCGGGCCGGGCCCGCAAGGAGGACCCGGTGAGCGTTCCGGCCGGGGTGGTCCTGCACAAGCGACCCGGCGATGCGGTGCGGGCCGGTGACGCCCTCTACGAGCTGCGCGCCGAGGACCCGGCGCGGATCCCGGCGGCGCTCGCGGAGGCGGCCCGCGCGGTGCGGGTCGCGCCGACCGCGCCGGTGCCGACGCCGCTGGTCATCGAGCGGATCGGCTGACCTGACCCGGGGTCGGGGCGGCGTGGTGCCGGTCACCAGGGAGCGCTATTCTCGCAGGCCAAGGGGGGATAGCCGGCCTTGAGCCGTCGCGAGCAGACAGGAAAACGCGCCGTGACCGTACCTGCCCCCGACCCACGAGAGGTACGCGAGGCGAGCCTGGACGAGTTGTCCCGGCTCCGCCTGCCGTTGCCGCCTCCCCAGTTCCCGCTCGTCTGGGAGCCGGGTGACCAGATCGAGTTGCGCCCCACAGCGGAGATCGAGGCGCGGATCGCCGTGCTGCACCTGATCCTGGCCCGCTGCTTCGGGATGCCCCCGCAGGCGGCGATGAGCTGGCTGCTCGGCTCGCACCTGATGGAGATGGTGACCCCGCCGGAGTGGCAGTTCGTGACCGGCGGCAAGGGCGACCACCGGTCGTTCGTGCTGCACCACGACGCGCTCTTCGCCCTGGCCTGGGTGCTCGGGCTGAGCAAGCAGCTCGACCCGACCCTCGCCGTGGACGAGCGGCTGGTCGAGCGGCTGCCGCACATCGCCGAGGGGGAGACGTTCCCGCGCTGGCGGTCCCGGATCCTCACCGCGCCGCAGCATCCCGCCGACGCGGCCGCCCTGCTCGATCTGCACTACTGCCTGGACTGGGCTTACCTGGAGACTGAGCGGGTCGGGCGGTCGCTGCCTGGGCTGGTCGACGCGAACGCGATCGGTCAGCGGCGCTGGGCGCTGGAGTGGGCGGTGATCCTGCGTGGGCCGTACCACGATGAACCGCCCGGCTGGGAAGAGGTCGACCTCTCCACCTGACCTCAGCGGGGCCGCTGGACGTCGAGCCGGACCGCCACGGTGACCCGGACCGGTTCGGGCAGCGCGACCAGCCGGGCGGCGAGAGCGGCCGGGTCGGTGTGCCATGCGCTGGGGCCCATCCCGACCAGGGTGGCGACCTCCGGCCGGGTCAGCGTCAGCTCCGCCCGGTGTACGGCCGAGTTGACCCCGGTGAAGTGCCCGCCCAGGCTGCCGGCCACCCGGTCGGCCTTGTCCGGGTCCACTCGCAGCAGGCCGAGAGCGTCCACCAGTTCGGCGAGGTGGTCGGCGGCGGGGGTGACCACCAGCAACGTGCCGTTCGGGTCGAGCACCCGGTGGAACTCCGCGCCGTTGCGCGGGGCGAAGACGTTCAGCAGCACGGAGGTCGACGCGTCGGCGAGCGGCAGCCGCTGCCAGGTGTCGGCGAGCGCCGCGGCCGCCCGGGGATGCGCCCGTGCCGCGCGGCGGAGCGCCGGCTTGGACACGTCCAGGGCCAGACCCACCGCGTCCGGCAGCGCCGCCAGCACCGCGCCGAGGTACCGGCCGGTGCCGGCGCCGGCGTCCACCACCAGGGGGTACGCCTCGAAGTCGGGCGTCGGCGGCTCAACCCGTACCTCTGCGGTTGTGTCCTTTGCTCTGCTTGCCTCCGCGCAACGGTTCTGTCCGGAAACCGTTGCGTCGGTTGAAGCAGAGCAAAGGGCGGACGGGGTAGGCCCCGGGTGCGTGGCGGCCGGCGCGCGGAGCCGGCCGACGGCGTCCGTGGCGGCAGCGGCGAGGGCGGCCGAGATGACGTCGTAGTGCCCGGCGGCGAGGAAGTCCGCCCGGGCGGCCACCATCTCGGCGCTGTCGCCGGCGTGCGGGGCGCGCCCGGCCAGCAGGTTGACGTACCCCTGCCGGGCGATGTCGAAGCTGTGCCGGCGCGGGCAGCGCAGCGCCCTGGCGGTGCCGGCGGTCGACTCGGACAGCGGCTCGCCGCAGACCGGGCAGCGCAGCCGGTCGAGGATGCGCGGGTCCACGTCAGGCCGCCGGTTCGGGCTGCGGGCGGGTGGCCCGGGGCTCGGGGCCGGCGAGGTGGTCGACCACCCGGTGGGTGAGCGCGCCGAGCGCGTCGACCTCAGCGGGGGTGAGCAGGTCGATCAGGTGCCGCCGGACGGCGGCCACGTGGCCGGGGGCAGCGGACTCGATGGCCTGCCGACCCGCCGGGGTGAGCACGACGATGGAGCCGCGGGCGTCGTCGGCGCACTCCTCGCGGGTCACCAGGCCGCGTTGCTGCATCCGGCTCAGGTGGTGCGAGAGCCGGCTGCGCGACCACAGCATCCTGGCGGCCAGCTCGCTGAGGCGCAGCCGCCCCTGCTGGGTCTCGGAGAGGTCGGAGAGCACGTCGTAGTCCGGCTCGGAGAGGCCGGCGTCCTGGGTCAGCTCCCGGGCCAGCTCCAGATCGAGCAGTCGACGCATCCGGCGGTAGCCGCGCCAGGCGCGGGCCTCCCGTTCGTCCAGCCACCGCGGTGTGTCCATACGTGGAGTCTAGCGGTTTGGTTGACATGTCACCGATTCGCCTTCTAGGTTGATGACATGTCAACAAATTCACTCGAGCGCGACCCGACCACCCGCCGCCTCAACGTGATCGTCGCGAGCACGCGCCCCGGCCGGGTGGGTCGGATGATCGGCGACTGGTTCACAGACGCCGCCGGCCGCCACGGTGGCTTCGACGACGTCCGACTGGTCGACCTCGCCGAGGTCGGGCTGCCGTTCCATGACGAGCCGCATCACCCGTCCGAGGGTCGCTACCTCTACCGGCACACCCAGCGGTGGAGCGCGACGACCGCGGCCGCGGACGCGTTCGTCTTCGTGATGCCCGAGTACAACTACGGCTTCAGCGCCCCGCTCAAGAACGCGATCGACTACCTCTACCACGAGTGGCAGCACAAGCCGGTGGGCTTCGTCAGTTACGGCATGAGCTCCGGCGGCCTGCGTGCCGTTCAGATGATCAAGCAGGTGGTGACCACGCTCAACATGGTCCCGGTCAACGACGCGGTGACCATCTTCTTGCGACAGGCGCTGGACGGCGCCGGCCGGCTGGTGCCGGATCCGGGGCGGGACGCCGCCGCCGAGGCGATGCTCCACCAGCTCGGCCGGCTGGCCGCCGCGCTTGCGCCGCTGCGGGTGCCGGCATGAGCGACCGGCTGTGGGGGCTGTTCGGCACGCGGGGGCGCGGGGTGCTGGTCACCCTGCGCCGGGACGGCCGACCCCAGCTGTCCAACCTCGACTACCTGGCCGAGCCGGGGCTGATCCGCTGCTCCACCACCGGGGACCGGGCGAAGGTGCGCAACCTGCGCCGCGACCCCCGGGCCAGCTTTCACGTGACCACGCCGGACGGCGGCGCGTACGCGGTCGCCGAGGGCACCGTTACCCTCACCGAGCCGGCCGCGGCCACCGCCGACGCGACGGTCGACGAGCTGGTCGAGGTCTACCGGCGGATTCGCGGCGAGCACCCGGACTGGGCGGACTACCGTGCCGCCATGGTCGCCGACGGGCGGCTCGTGATCCGCCTCGAAGTGCACCGGGTGTACGGCTGGCAGCCGTGACTGCCGGCCGGTCCCGTCCCGGTCCGCCAGGGTCGCTGACTAGGGTCTGAGCATGGTCGCAACTATCCGGTACGAGGACATCGTCAAGGTCCCGAAGGCGCTGCTGCACGACCACCTCGACGGCGGGCTGCGGCCGGCGACGATCGTCGAGCTGGCCGCGGAGGTGGGCCACGAGCTGCCCACCACCGACCCCGAGGCGCTGGGGCGCTGGTTCGTCGACGCGGCCGACTCCGGCTCGCTGGAGCGCTACCTGGAGACGTTCGCGCACACCGTGGCGGTCATGCAGACCGCGCCGGCGCTGCGCCGGGTGGCCCGCGAGTGCGCGCTGGACCTGGCCGCCGACGGCGTGGTCTACGCCGAGGTGCGGTTCGCTCCGGAGCAGCACCTGGAACAGGACCTGAGCCTGGACGAGGTGGTCGAGGCGGTGCTGGCCGGTTTCGCCGAGGGCACCGCCCAGGCCGTCGAGGCGGGGTTGAACATCCGGGTGGGCACGCTGCTCACCGCCATGCGGCACGCGGCCCGTTCGCAGGAGATCGCCGAGCTGGCCGTGCGGCACCGGGACTCCGGGGTGGTCGGCTTCGACATCGCCGGCGCCGAGGCGGGCTTCCCGCCCACCCGGCACCTGGACGCCTTCGAGTACCTCCAGCGGGAGAACTTCCACTTCACCATCCACGCCGGCGAGGCGTTCGGCCTGCCGTCGATCTGGCAGGCGATCCAGTGGTGCGGCGCGGATCGGCTCGGCCACGGGGTGCGGATCGTGGACGACATCACCCCCGGCGCGGCGCCGGTGCTCGGCCGGCTGGCCGCGTACGTCCGGGACAAGCGGATCCCGCTGGAGCTGTGCCCGTCGTCGAACGTGCAGACCGGAGCGGTGGACTCGATCGCGGACCACCCGATCGGCCTGCTGCGGGACCTGCGGTTCCGGGTCACCGTCAACACCGACAACCGGCTGATGAGCGGCACGTCGATGTCGCGGGAGATGGCCCTGCTGGTGGAGACGTTCGGCTACGGCTGGCGGGAGTTGCAGTGGTTCACCATCAACGCGATGAAGAGCGCCTTCATCCCGTTCGACGAGCGGCTGCGGATCATCGATGAGGTGATCAAGCCGGCGTACGCGAAGCTGCTGGCCTGAGTGGTCAGCCGTGCGGGTGGCCGGCGAGCAGGCCGGCCACCCTGCGCAGCACCTCCCGGGCCCGGGCCGCCTCCGCGCCCAGCCCGGTCTGCCGGCGCAGCACCGCGGGCTCGGCGCGCAGCAGCGCCACCCCGCGCCGGACCAGCACCTGTGGCGCCTTGCGCTGCTCGGACAGGTCGCGGGCCAGCCGGCGGAGGAAGGTCGCCCCGCGCGGGCGGCGCAGCGCGTACGCACCGGCGAGCAGGCCACGACGGCGGCACTCATCGACGATCTCGGCGGCGAAGATCCCTTCGGCCACGAAAAGTGGCGATCCGGCGACGTCAAATGGCCGTGTGGCCACCCGTCGATCCGCGCCGATCGCATAAACCGGCACATCGGCGCGACCCTCGCGAGCCAGTCGGGCAATCGTTTCGACCGCCGTGAGGGCGTCCCACGACTCGGGTGATTCCCAGTCCACCTGGCCGTTTCGGCGCGGCAACGTAGGGTCATCGCCATCTTTGTAAAAGTCGTCCAGGCAGAGCACCGGTAGGCCGGTTTGCTGCGCTATGTACGACTTTCCAGAGCCAGAAGGGCCAGCGAGCAGGACAACGCGGTGCGGATGTTTCATTACCTTCAGTTACTCCGGCCAGACGGACTGCTATCAAATCGCATCAACATCTCATCACACCTTCGGCGGGTGACAACCTGGGCTTTCTTCTTGCCGGGCGGCGTGATGGAATCTCGGGGGTCCGACCCGCCGGGTCGGACGCTGGGCGTTGCGCGGGGGCAACGCGTTCAAGCTGTAATCGCGAGGGCGGTGACGTGAGCAAACGGCCAAAGACGGCGGGCTCCTTCCTGTCGCGGCTGCGCCGACCGGCCAGCCGGCTCCGGGACATGCCGATCTGGTCCAAGCTCGGTCTCATCATGATCGTGCCGACCATCGCCACGGTCGTGGTGGGCACCAGTGGTCTCGTCGACCACCTGGAGACGCTCAACAATGCCAACCGGGCCGGCGACCTGGCCAACCTGTCGAGCTACTCGGGTGACCTGGTCGACACGCTTCAGGACGAGCGGACCACCGCCGTGCTGCTGCTGGGGGCCAAGGGGACGCAGCCGACGGCGCAGTACCAGGAGGCCTACAACCGGGTGAACTCCCGGGTAGACCAGGCGAGGGGCCCCTACCTGCAGCAGCGGGCCGAGATCGAGGACCTGCCGAGCAGCCTGGAGGGCGTGCTCAACGGGATCGACCAGACCCTGAAGGACCTGCCAGGCGTCCGCAGCCAGGTGTTCAACGGCAAACTCAAGCTCACCGAGACCATTCAGGCGTACGAGCGCCTGATCAACGACCTGCTCGCCATCCGTGACTCCGCCACCCAACTCGCCGGCAACAGCGACCTGAGCGACCGGATGCGGGCCGCCGCGGCGATCGCCCGGGAGAAGGAGTTCCTCTCCGTCCGCCGGGTCGTCGTGCACCGCGCCCTCGGCTCGGAGCAGCGGCGGATGACCCCGGTGCTGCGCACCGACTACATCGCCAGCGGCACCGGTCAGCAGCAGGCCCTGCAGAGCTTCAAAGCCGTCGCCAGCCCCGACGAGGCGAAGTTCCACGACCAGACGGTCGCCGGCGGTGACCGTCGGGAGGCGCAGAACTACACCGGCTGGATCGACGGCAACACCACCGGCGACATGAGCGGTGCGCCGTTCGGCCCGGACCAGTGGGACTCGGCCATGACGGCCAACGCCAAGCTGATCCGCACCGTCGAGACGAAGCTCGACGGCGACGTGGTCGCCGAGGCCGACAACCTGCGCTCGGACGTCCAGCGTCAGGTGTTCCTGGAGACCGGCCTGCTGCTCAGCATGCTGCTGCTGGCCATCCTCTTCGCGTACCTGGTCGCCCGCTCGATGGCCCGCTCGCTGCGTGAGCTGCGGCAGGGCGCTCTCTCCGTCGCCCAGTACGGCCTGCCGCAGGCGGTGGCCCGACTGCGTGACCCGCAGGTCGTCGGGCAGCTCTCCCCGGTGCAGCTGGCCAACCAGATCGCCGAGCCGCTCCCGGTCCGCAGCAAGGACGAGTTCGGCCAGGTGACCGAGGCGTTCAACGCCGTCCACCTGGAAGCCGTCCGAACCGCCGCCGAGCAGGCGGCGCTGCGCGCCTCCGTCGCGACCATGTTCGTCAACCTGGCCCGCCGTTCGCAGATCCTGGTCGACCGCCTCATCGGGCACCTCGACCGGCTGGAGCGCGGCGAGGAGGACCCGGACCGGCTGGCCGAGCTGTTCCAGCTCGACCACCTGGCTACCCGGATGCGCCGCAACGACGAGAACCTGCTCGTGCTCGCCGGCGCCGACTCCACCCGCGTGCAGCGCGAGCCGGCGGCGCTCATCGACGTGCTGCGCGCCGCGCAGTCCGAGGTCGAGCACTACACCCGGATCGAGTTCGGGGTCATCGACCGGGACATCGAGGTCGCCGCGCACGCGGTCAACGACCTGGTGCACCTCGTCGCCGAGCTGTTCGACAACGCGACCGCGTTCTCGCCGCCGGACTCGCAGGTGATGGTCGAGGCCCGCCGGGTCGGCGACCGCACCTCGCTCTACGTCGAGGACCGCGGCATCGGCATCAGCAACGACCAGCTGAACGAGCTCAACGAGCGTCTCGCGACGCCGCCGCAGGTGGACGTGGCCGTGTCCCGGATGATGGGCCTGGTCGTGGTCGCCCGGCTGGCGTCCCGGCACGGGGTCCGGGTCGAGCTGCGTCCCGGTGGTGACCGTGGCACGGTCGCCGACGTGACCCTGCCGACCTCGGTGCTGGTGCCCCGGGCGCTCTCCGGCCGGATGCAGCAGCCGCCGGCGCTGCCCGCGGCCGGTGGCCCGCAGGGCGGTGGCCCGGTTCCGGCCTTCGGCGCGCTGCCCGCGCTGGGCAACGGCCCTCGCCCGAGCGAGTCCGGCAACCAGGTCACCCTGGGTGGTCGCCCGTTCGACCCAGCCTCGCGCAACGGCGCCGGCACCCCCGCCAACGCCGGTGCGTACCGCTCGATGCCGGCCTGGTCGGACCTGACCGGTGCGGCCGGCACGAACGGCGGGGACGGGTTCACCCCGCGGACGGCCAACGGACAGCCGATCGACCCGCTGCCGCAGCGCCGCGCCGGCGACGACTCTCCGGACGCGGGCCAGCAGCCGGCCATTCCACGGCAGCTGCCCAGCAGCCCCGAGGCGCACCCGTACTCGCCGCCGCCGGTCTCCGCGCAGCCCTACTCCGGCGCACCGGTCTCCGCCTCGCCGGCCTCCGGCCAGCCGTACTCCGCGCAGCCCTACTCGGGTGCGCCGTACGCCGGTCCGCCGGTGTCGGCCGCCCCGGCCTCGGGTCAGCCGTACTCGGCCCCGCCGGCCGGTCAGCCCTATTCGGCCCCGCCGGCCGGTCAGCCGTACTCGGCGCCGCCAGCCGGTCAGCCCTATTCGGCCCCGCCGGCATCGAGTCAGCCGTACTCGGCGCCGCCGGCGTCCGCCCAGTCGTTCCAGTCGTTCAGCGGCTTCGCGCCCCGATCGGCCCCGCCCGCCCAGGCGCCCAACGCCCCCGCGCCGCCGGCCTGGCCGCCGGTGCCCGGTGGCGACCGGGACGCGGCCACCCCGCCGGTGCCCGAGCGGTTCGCCGCCGCCCTGGACATGACGACGGAGCTGCCGCGGGTGCAGCGACCCGCCGAGCAGCCGGCCGCCACGGCTCAGCCGACGGCACCGACCTCGGCGGCACCGGCGCAGAGCCGGCCGGCGCCGCAGCAGCCGCAGGCCCAGAATCGGCAGCGGTACGCGGACGAGACCATGGAGCTGCCGATCTTCCGGGAGCTCGAGTCGGCCTGGTTCCGTACCCGTCGGCCGGGTCCGGAGGAGGCGGCAGCGGCTCAGGCAGCCGCACCGGCCGCCCAGCCGGCGGCCAATGGCGGCACCGCGACCCAGCAGTTCGCGACGGTCGAGGCCAGCGGCCGGGCAGTCCACAAGACACCACCCGGGACGACAGGTAACACACCGATGGCAGACACTCCGACGGCCGGAGGAGCGCCGCGGGACAACGGGTCGACAGCGAACGGGGGCACCCGCCCCAGCCTCGCCGAGAGCCTGCCGAACCGCCGGCCCCAACCGCCACAGACCAACGGCTGGCAGACCGCCGCCGACGACGGCTGGCGTGCCGCCTCGGCAGCGGCCAGCGCGGTCCCGGTGAGCGAGACCACCACGACCGGTCTGCCGAAGCGCAAGCCGATGGCGCAGCTGGTCCCCGGCGCGGTGGAGAAGCCCACCACCTCGGTCCAGCGGCGTTCCCCGGAGGCGGTCCGTGGCCTGCTCTCCGCCTACCACCGGGGCGTGCAGCGAGGGCGTAGCACCTCGGACAACCCGACCAGCCCGGAGGCGACTCCGGGAGGGCAGCAATCCTCGCAGTCTGGCTCAGGCCCAGCGGCCGGGAGCGGGCAGAAGGAGCAAGAAGGATGACAACTACGCAGGATCTTGGTTGGCTGCTGGCCAACTTCGCTGACCGGGTGCCCGGTGTCGCGCATGCGGTCGCCGTCTCGGCGGATGGCCTGCTTCTCGCGTCGTCACGGGATCTGCCGCGGGACCGGGCCGATCAGCTCGCCGCGATCGCGTCCGGTCTGGTCAGCCTCACCCAGGGAGCGGCCCGCTGCTTCGAGGGAGGCGCTGTGCTGCAGACCGTCGTGGAGATGGACAATGGCTTCCTGTTCCTGATGTCCATCTCGGACGGCTCGTCCTTCGCAGTGCTGGCCGCCCGCAGCTCGGACGTCGGGCAGGTCGGCTACGAGATGGCGTTGCTGGTCGACCGGGTGGGCGACGCGCTGACCCCGCAGCCGCGTGCGGCCGCGGGGATGCTGAGCTGACGCCTCGCCGATCGTGAGGTCGGCGCTACTGCAACAACGACAACGACGGGTTTCACCGGTGGGAGCCGGTGCCGGGTACGAAGGAGGTGAGCGGCGACATGGCCGATCGTGACGAACCGACCGGAGCGTTGGTCCGTCCATACGCCGTGACCCGCGGTCGTACCCGTCCCCGGCTCGACATCGCGCTGGAGGCGCTCGTCGAGACGACGGTGCGTGGCCGGGCCGCTGCCAATGGCAACGGTGGCCGCGAACACCAGTACATCGCCGCGCTGTGTGACGGACGCGTGCAATCGCTCGCCGAGATCGCGGCGCGGATGCAGCTCCCGCTCGGTGTGGCCCGGGTGCTCATCGCCGACATGGCGACGGACGGCCTGGTCGCAGTCCACGAGCCGACCATTTTGGACGACTCCGACGACGCGATGGGCACTGAACTGCTGGAGAGGGTGCTGAGTGGACTTCGCAGGCTCTGACATGTCGCACCGCCCGCCGAACCCGAGTGGGCGCGTGACGTCGGCGAAGATCGTTATCGCCGGTGGATTCGGCGTCGGTAAGACGACGCTGGTCGGCTCGGTCTCGGAGATCACGCCGCTGACCACCGAGGCCATCATGACCTCCGCTGGCGTGGGCGTCGACGACACCCGGCAGGTGCCGGGCAAGACGACGACCACGGTGGCCATGGACTTCGGCCGGATCTCGATCGACCGTGACCTGATCCTGTACCTGTTCGGTACGCCGGGTCAGACTCGATTCTGGTTCATGTGGGACGAACTGGTTCGGGGCGCCATCGGTGCGGTCGTGCTGGTGGACACTCGCCGGCTGGCCGACTGCTTCGCGGCGATCGACTTCTTCGAGCACCGGCGGCTGCCGTACCTGGTGGCCATCAACTGCTTCGACGGGATGCAGTACCACGACCCGCAGGACGTTCGGGACGCGCTGGCGATCTCGAGCGACGTGCCGGTGGTGGCCTGCGACGCCCGCAACCGGGAGTCGACGAAGCACGTGCTGATCTCGCTGGTCGAGTACGTGCTCACCATGCGGCGTACACGCGCCGTCGCGCCGGCCTGACCGGGCGATCGCGCCCGGTGGTGGCTTCGGCCGCCACCGGGCGCTGAGTGCTGTCCGGAGGCACCTCGCCGGGCAGCCCCGCACCTCTTTTCAAGACGCCGCCTTTCCAGGCTCTTGGACGCAGTCGGCCCCTTCAGGGGCGGATTGGTCCAGGACCTTCACGAGGCGGCGTTGGTCGTGCCGGGCTAACGCTGTGGCCTGAACGCGCTCCCGCCCCCAGTCAGCTGACTGAGGGCGGGACAGACGCGTGGGTGATGGTGACCGGGGGTCAGGACTGGTAGCCGGCGGACCGGTACTCGTATTCGCGGTCGTCGTCGCGGTCACCGTGGTCACGACTGAAGTCCCAGCCGCCGGCGGCCTCGCGACCCGGCCGGCCGCCCACCGCGAACCCACCGATCTCCTGCCCCCGACGCCAGCCACGGAAGTAGCCGGTGGTGTTCTCCGCGAGACTCGCCGCATCACGCACTATCCGCAGCGGACGCTCCTCGCGCAACGGGGAACCCGGGACCAGGTTGGCCTGCGGCACGCGCTTCGGTAGACCGGCCGTCGTCTCGGCGCCCACCGCGGGACGGGCCGCCTGCTCGGCTGCCTGCCACCCGGTGTCGGCCGTGGTCGACCAGTCCAGGTCGGACTCCTCGGTCTGCCCGACGAACCAGGCCGACTTGGCCTGCGCGAAGATCAGCAGGTCCCCGTCGCCCTCGTCCGCCACCGGTGGCGGACGGTGCTCGACCGGGGGTGACGGCCGGTGCTCGACGGGTCGTTCCATGCGGGGCGCGGGGCGGCCGTTGCGGGCGGCCTGCTCCCGATCGACCAGCCGCAGCGGCGGCGTCTCGAGGCGCGGGTCGGTGGGCGGGTTGAGGCTTGCCTCGCGCAGCGCCCGGTCGGCCAGCGGTGGCGGCTCCACGAGCCGCAGCATGGGTGGCTCCTGCGGCAGGTCGTCCGCCAGCCAGGGCGGGGTGACGCGGCCGTCGGCCCGGCCCGGGTCGGTGGGGGCGTCGATGCCACGGCCGCCGCCGTACGAGTAGGCGGCCGGGTTGTTCGGCGAGCTGTCGGCCGGGTCCTCCGGGTTGTTGACCAGCGGCCAGTTGGCCCGGGAGCCCGGCGGTGCCGACTCCTGGCCCGGACGGGGAGTGGGCACCGGGATGCTGAGGTCGGTGGCGCTGAAACCGCCGGTGGGAGCCTCGTCGACCGGGCGTTGCAGATGGCTGGGCCGGGGCTCGCCGTTGGTCTTGGGGCGGGGCGGGATGACCGTGCGTTGCCGCTCGGCCCGCGCGTTGTTGATCGCCGCGGTCGTCAACGTCGGCCGGAACGGCTCGCCCGCCTCGGCCGGCGGCACCGCGCCGCGCTGCGCCGGCGCGATCGGGGTGATCCCGGGCGGCGGGGGCGGTGGCGAGGAGACTGGCCGGTTGGTCGGACCGTCGATGCGGCTCGGGAGGGGTTCGCCACGCCCCGGCAGGGCGGACACCGCCGGGCCGGCGGCCGCCGCCGGGGCAACCGGAGCGGGTGCGACCGGCGGCGGGGTGATCGGAGCCGGGGCGACCGGCGGTGGCCCGAGCGGGCGCGGCGACGCCAGCGGGGCGCCACCCGGGATCGGTTCGGGGCGGCTGCGTCGGCCCCCGGTGGGGGCGGGCTCGGCGGCGACCGGGGTCGGCCGGACCGCGCGCAGCCCGGTGCCGGTGTTGGACATGCCGGCCAGCTCGCCGACCGACTCGCCACGGCGGGCGGCGGCGCGGCGACCGGGCGCCGGCGCGGGCGTGCTGGCCCGTGCGCTGAGCGCGCTGACCAGCGCCTCGCAACCGGCGTCGCAGGCCCGTACCGAGGCGACCGCCTGCCGGACGGTCTCGGCCACCGCGGAGGTGAGCGCCCGGTTCACCGCGGCGCGGCGGGGCGTCTCGGAGATGGCGACCCGCAGTGCGGTGACCGCCTCGTTGATTTCCTCGGCGTCGGCCACCCCGTCCGCGGCGAGGTGCGCGGCGATGGCGTCCGCCGCCACCGAGACCTCGCGGCCCCGGGCCACGGTGCCGCCCAGCATGCCCGGCTCGGGCAGGGCGTCCAGCACGGCCAGCGAGACCGGCTCGGCCGGGTCCGGATACGCGCGCAGCGCCGCCGGGTAGAGCTCGCGCAGCACCTCGCGCAGCGCCACGGCGGCCGAGTGCCGACCGCTGGCAAGCGCGGCGTGCGCGGAGAGCACCTGCTTGTAGCCGGCGAGATCCCGGGGTGCCGGCAGAGTGACCGCGGACAGCGCGCCCGCCTGCAACGCGCGGGCCAGGCCGACGGCGCGTCGTTCGGCTGGCGGCGACTGCATCTCCTCCAGGGAGTCGTCGTCGGCGAACCGCTCGGCGAAGTCGTCCACCGAGTCGTCGTCCGCGATCGCCAGCGGCCGACCCGCCGCGCTCAGCAGCGAGGTGACCGTGTGGTCGTCGCTGTCGGCGGCGATGGCCGCACCGCTCGGCCCGCCCGACCGCTCCACGAGCAGCGCGACGAGCTGGGCGTAGCCAGCCGCGTCGTCGCCGATCTCGCAGACATGCAGCAGACGGCCTGCGTCGTCGACCACAGCGGACGTCAGCGTCGAACCGGCCGAGGCCGGTCGGTCAGCAGGATCCGCTGAGGCCAGACCGCAGTACACGCGCACGAGCGCCACGGCGTCGTCCTCCTCCCGGGACAGGTCTTTCCTCTGCCAGCAACTGATGCTCCCCGGTACGGGTCAGTCGCGCCAGTCCACGACCGCAGAGATCTTGCCGACAATGGTGCGCCAACCCAAACTTGCGGTTTGTGCCCCGATTTTCTTCAACCGCCGTCGGCCCATGAAACCGCCGATCCCGCCGTTGGCGGTCGCCCGCAGCGCCTCGTCCAGGTCGTCGAGGCTGGAGGCGGCGGAGAGCATGTCCAGCACCGCAGGCAGCCGCAACGCGTACGACAGGTCACGTGCGACCTCGCCGGCCTTGATCAGCAGGGCCGAATCCCAGGCGTCGTGCCCGCCGCGCAGGTTCTCCACGACGAGGTCGAGCTCGTAGCTGTCCTCGTCGAGCGACGCGATGTCGGCCGGCTCCACCCGTTCGGACAATTCATTCCAGCTGTCCAGTTGGGACAGATCATTTGGCGCGCCGGACCGGATGAAACTGACCAACGACTCGGGGGTCTTGAACAGCAGCAGCTTGCCCCGGTGGCTGAGGAAGACCGGCACCTCCTCGTCGTCCGCCTCGTCCGTGGCGTTCTCGTCGTCGGCCTCGTCGGCGTCCGTGTCGGCGTCACGGCGACGGCGCGACGCCTCGTCCTCGTCGCTCTCGGCCAACTCCTCGGCCAACTCCTCGTCGAGGATGACGACGGTCTCGTCGTCCTCGTCCTCCTCGATCACCTGACGGCGGGCGAGGAACGGGTCGTCCTGGTCGCGCTCGGTCACGTCGGTGGGGGTCAGCGCCCCCGCCGGCCGGTAGGCCCGCAGCGTGAAACCGGAGCCGGCGGGCAGGGCGATCTCGACCGGGTCGATCCGCAGCTCGTCCCAGAGCGACCGGTCGTCCGACGTCGACGCGAGGCCAATCTCCTCGGCCTCGTCGGCCTGAT
Organism: Micromonospora sp. NPDC005087; assembly: GCF_042872965.1. Taxonomy (NCBI): domain Bacteria; kingdom Bacillati; phylum Actinomycetota; class Actinomycetes; order Micromonosporales; family Micromonosporaceae; genus Micromonospora; species Micromonospora sp. NPDC005087. The sequence goes on from NZ_JBIALB010000002.1 coordinate 376,405, forward strand.
CTGGCTCGGCCGGGCCGGTGGTGTCGTCGAGCTCGGGCTCGTCGGCGTCGGGCCGTTGGGGCGACTGGCGGGCCACGCTGACCTCCGTGTGCTTCGGGTTGCCCACCCGCCGACGTCTTCGACCGGCGAGTGACTCTGGGCACATACCCTAGTCGGCGGTCCTGGGCGGCCGGTGCCCGCACCCCGATGACCGGCTGGCGCACCGGTTCGGGCCCGCGGGTCATCGCGGGTGGCCACCGGTGGCGTACCGGCGATTCGACAAGTAGCGTAGCTACGTATGAAGGCCCAGGAGTTGCACGGCCACCTCGACGCACTGCTGCTCGCCGTGCTCGAACAGGGCGCGCTGCACGGGTACGCCATCATCGAGGCGCTGCGGGCGCGCAGCGACGGCAGCCTCGACCTGCCCACCGGCACCATCTATCCCGCGCTGCGCCGGCTGGAGCGCGCCGGGCACGTCGCGAGCACCTGGAGCACGGTCAACGGTCGGGAGCGACGGACGTACCAGCTCACCGACTCCGGTCGGCGGGCGCTGGCCGGTGAGCGCGCTGGTTGGCACGAGTTCCGCGTGACGGTCGGACGATTCCTCGACCCCGGCAGCCCACCCGGCACCCCGGCCTGAGCCGCTCAGCGGGTGGTGGCGAGCAGCCAGCCGCGCGCCGCGCGGACGAGCGAGAAGTAGGCTCCGCCGACCAGCACCGCCCCGATGAACATCGGTGGCCAGCTCAGCGCCGCGTCCCAGAGCCCGATCGACCATGCGAAGAGGGCGGTGACGGCCAGCATGCCGAGGACCAGGGTGCCGGTCAGGCCGGCGCCCACCGCGCGCTGCGCGACGGCCAGGCCCGGCCGGGCGGACCGGGCGCTCGCCACCACCACCAGCAGGCCAGCCACCGCGAGCAGCAGCGAGCCGATCCAGATCCAGTCGACCGAGGCGGCGAGCAACCGGTAGACGGCCGGCGGGTGCGGACCGTCGCTCCAGCTCGCCCCGCGCCACGTCAGGTCGCCGGCCACCACCGACACTCCGGCCACCGCCAGCATCCGCAGGGAGAGCCCGCGCAGCGCGCCGACCGCCAGCTCGGCCTGCCAGGAGGGAAGCAGCTGCGCCGGTGAGCCGAACTCGGCCACCGCACGCCGCTGCGCCTCCGTGGGCGGCACGCCGTCCTCGCGGTACGCCTCGACGGCGTCCAGCAGACCGTGCCGGGCCTCGGTGAGCAGGTCGGACTTCAGTCGGGCCGGCCCCTGCAACCGGGCAGCAAGCTCCCGCAGGTGCTCCTCCACCAACACGTCCTCACAGCGCGGCATGGCACCACCCTGCCACGGACGCCGGCGCGCCGACGTCCGGGAGAACCCTGGTCCGTCCCCGAGCCCGGTCAGGGGGTGAGAGCCAGGTACCCGCGTTCGGCCGCCGCCTGGAGCAGCCACTGGTCCCGGTACCAGCCGGGGGCGGTGACCAACTCGGCGTGCCGACCGCGCTGGATCACCCGGCCGCCATCGAGGACGACGATCTCGTCCAGCTCGGCCAGCCCGCTGAGCCGGTGACTGATCAGGAGTACCGAGTGCCCGGCGGGAGTGGCGGCGAGGGCGGAGGCGAGCACGGCGTCCGCGGCGGTCGGGTCCAGCCCCTCGGTGGGCTCGTCGAGCACCAGCACCGGCGGCGCGGCGAGCAGGGCCCGGGCGAGCGCGAGCCGTTGCCGCTGGCCGCCGGAGAGCTGACCGCCCTCCTCGCCGACCAGGGTGTCCCATCCCGCCGGCTGGGCGTGCACCCACTCCAGCAGGCCGGCGGCGGCGGTCGCCGCCACCAACTCGTCGTCGCTGGCCCCGGCACGGCCGAGCAGCAGGTTCTCCCGCACCGTGGCGTGGAAGACGTACGCCTCGGCGAGCAGCCCACCGACCGCGCGGGGCAGCTCCTCCTCGGCGTACGTCGAGACGTCGCGACCGTCCAGCGTGACCCGGCCGGACGTGGGCCGGACCGCGCCGGTCAGCACGGCGGCCAGGGTGCTCTTGCCGGCTCCGCTCGGGCCGACCACCGCGATCCGCCGCCCGGCGGGCAGGTCCAGGCTCACCCGGTCGAGCGCGGGCGCGGCACCGGCCCGGTACCGCACGGTCACCTCGGCGAAGCGCAGCTCGTGCGCGCCGCCTCGGTCCGGGCCGCCGATGCCATTCGCGCTGGGCTCCACGGCGGCGTGCCGGGGAGTCGGCAGGTCCGCGTCGAGCAGGGCGGCCACCCGGGTCAGGCCGGGCCGCAGCTGGGTCCACTGCCGGGCCGCCGAGACCAGGGCCAGCGCCACCTCGACGGCCGCCAGGGTGCCGACGGCCAGTACGCCGACCAGCACCCCCGGCACGTCCGCGGCCAGCGCGGCCAGCACCACCGCGGCGGCGGTCAGCCCGGCGACCAGCACCCCGGCCGCGTCGACGGCGAACCCGGTGGCGGCCAGGCGGCGTTCCAGCCGGGCCAGTCGGCCGGCCCGCTGCTCGGCGGCGTGCAGGGCAGCGCCGGTCGCGCCGAACGCGGCCAGGTCGGCGGCACCGTGGGTGAGGTCGATCGCGTCGGTGGCCAGCGCGCCGCGCAGCGGGGCCACCTCCGCCGCGTTGCGCCGGGTGACCGCGGTGGCCAGTGCGGGCAACGCCACCCCGGCGATGAGCAGCCCGGCGGCGAGCACACCGGCGGCCGGCGGCGAGATCAGCGCCGCCCCGGCCACCGCCAGCAGCCCGACCAGTGCCGCCGCCGATCCCGGCACCAGCACCCGCAGCAGAAGGTCCTGCACCGCCTCGACGTCGGAGACCAGCCGGCTCAGCACGTCCCCCGAGCGGTGCGCGGCGGTGCGGCGGGCGGCGAGGGTGGCGAAGACCCGGGCCCGGACGTCGGTGATCATGCGGAGGACCGCGTCGTGCCCGGCGAGCCGTTCGGTGTAGCGGAACACGCCCCGGCTGATCGCCAGCGCCCGGACCGCCACGATCGCCACGGTGAGCCGGTCCAGCGGTGGCCGGCCGGCGGCGCTCATCAACAGCCAGGTGGCGGTCGCCATCAGGGCGAGCCCGGCGAACTCGGTGGCCGCGGCGAGCAGGCCCGCGCCCACCAGCCGGCCCAGGTACGGCCGGGCCAGGCGCAGGACCGTCCGCTCGGCGGTCGACCGCCCGGTCGGGGCGGCGTCGACCGCCGCTTCCAGTGGGCCCGGCCCGCCGGCCAGCGGCTCGGGTGCCGCGTTCATCGGGCCACCTTCCCGGTCGGCTCGGGCGTCAGCTCGGTGACCCGGCCATCCTCGATCCGCAGGATCCGGTCGGCGTCGGCCAGCAGTGCCGGCCGATGCGCGACCAGCAGCGCGGTCCGCCCGGCGACCAGCCGGCGGGTGGCGTCGAGCACCACCGCCTCGGCCGCGGTGTCGAGTCGGGCGGTGGGCTCGTCGAGCACCACCACCGGGGCGTCCCTGAGGAACGCGCGGGCCAGGGCCACCCGTTGCCGCTGCCCGCTGGAGAGGCCGTGCCCGCGCTCGCCGAGCAGCGTCTCCAGCCCCTCCGGCAGGCCGGCCACCACGTCGTCCAGGGCCGCGTCGTGCACCGCGGTGGCGAGCGCGTCGGGCGGGGTGTCCGGTGCGCCGAGCCGGATGTTGTCGGCCAGCGAGGCGGCGAAGAGGTGGGCGCGCTGCGGCACCCAGGCGAGCTGGCGGCGCCAGGCGTCCGGGTCGGCGTCGGCGAGGTCGACCCCGTCCACGGTGACCCGGCCGCTGGTCGGGGTCACGAAGCCGAGCAGCAGACCGAGCAGGGTGCTCTTGCCGGCGCCGCTGGGCCCGATGATGGCGATCCGCTGACCGGGTCGGACGGTCAGCGTCACGTCGCGCAGCGCGGTGGTCCGCTCGTACGCCACGGTCACCGACTCGAAGCGGATCTCGCCCCGCCCGTCCGGGGTGGCCGCGCCCTCGGCGGCCCGGGGTGCGGCGGGCGCGGCGGAGATGGTGAGCGCCTCGTCCAGCGCGGTTAGCCCCTCCATGCTGGCGTGGAAGCGGCTGCCGGCGGCCCGCAGCGGCAGGTACGCCTCCGGGGTGAGCAGCAGCACCAGCAGCGCGGTCTGCAGGGCCAGCCCGCCGCCGAGCAGCCGGATGCCGACCGGCACCGCGACCAGGGCCACGGAGAGGGTGGCGACCAGCTCCAGCACCAGCGCGGAGAGGAACGCGATCCGCAGTGTCTTCATGGTGGCGACCCGATGCCCGTCGGCCATCCGGCGGACCACCTCGGTCTGCGCCCGGGCCCGGCCGAACGCGCGAAGCGTGGGCAGCCCGGCGACCATGTCCAGGAAGTGCCCGCCCAGCAGGGAGAGCCGGCGCCACTGCCGCTCCGTGGCGGCCTGCGCCTGCCAGCCGAGCAGCGCGCCGAAGACCGGGATCAGCGGCAGGGTCAGTGCGATGATCACCGCGGAGCCCCAGTCGGCGAAGACGACCCGGGCCAGCACCGCCACCGGCACCGTCACGCTGAGCACCAGCTGGGGCAGGTACCCGGTGAAGTACGCGTCCAGCGCGTCCAGCCCGCGCCCGGTCAGCGTGGCGAGCTGGCCGGCCCGTTGCCCGGCAACCCAACCCGGCCCGTGCCGGCCCACAGCGCCGAGCAGGTCGGCCCGCAGTGCGGCCTTGACGGTGGCGGCGACCCGCGCTGAGACCGTGCCCTGCGCCCAGACCAGCGCCGAACGGGCGGCGACCGCCACCGCGAAGGCGGCCAGCGCGGGCCGGTCCAGGCGGCCGTCGACGGCGGTGGCCAGCACCGCTGCCAGCGCGGTGGCCTGCGCCACGATCAACCCGGCGGCGAGCACGCCGAGCAGAACGAGCACGGCGAGATCGCGCCGGGCCGCGGGGACCCGGCGCAGCAGACGCGGGTCGAAGGGACGGCGGTTCACCAGTACACCGGTGCCCTGCCGTCGGTCCGTCCCCGGAAAACCCACCAACACATCGCCTGGAAGCCTAGTAGGGCCGGCAGCAGCGGCAGCGCCACCCAGCCGAGTAGCCGCAGCGTCGGCGCGCTGGCGGCGGCGTCGGCCACCGTCAGCGAGGTGCCCGGGTCCGCCGAGGACACCAGCACGTAGGGCCAGAGGGCCGCACCGACCAGCGCCACCGGCAGTGCCAGAGCCGCGCCGGTGGCGACCAGGGCCCATCCCGGCCGCCGTCGGGCCAGCGCCGCGCGGGCCAGCAGCAGCGCCGCCGCCAGCAGCAGCGGCAGCAGTACGGCCACCGCCGGCCGCTGGACGGCGTCGTGTACCCGGGTGGAGAGCAGCCCCAGGACGGTGGCCAGGGCGACCGCGGTGAGCGCCACCGGCACCAGCCGGCGGGCCGACCGGCCGACCGCGTCGGCGTCGGCGGCCGGCAGCCGCAGGGTGAGGAAGGTCGCACCGTGCACCGCGACCAGGGCGACCATGGCCAGCCCGGCGGCGGCCGCGAACGGGGTGGCCAGATGCGACACCCCGACGACGTGCCCGTCGGCCGCGCGGGGCACGCCCTGCAGCAGCGCGGCCAGCAGCACGCCCCAGCCCAGGGCGGCGAGCACGCTGCCGACCACCACCACCCGGTCCCAGCGGGCCCGGATCCGCTCGTCGGTCGGCCGGCTGCGCAGTTGCACTCCGGCGGTCACCAGGACCACACCGGCCAGCGCGCCGGCGACCGCCGGGTAGCACCCGGAGAGCAGCTCGCCCTCCAGCACCGGAAAGGCTCCGAAGAGGATGCCCACGGCGGCCACCAGCCAGACCTCGTTGCCGAGGAAGAACGGGCCGAGCGCGGTGAGCGCGGCCCGTCGTCCGGCCGGGCCACCGCGGCGCGCGAGCAGCAGCCCGACGCCGTAGTCGTAGCCGGCGAGCACCAGGTAGGCGCCGAAGAAGAGGCCGAGCAGGGCGTACCAGGCGAGGTCCACGGTGATCTCCTCAGGCCAGGGCGGGTTCGGGGTGAGCCGGTTCGTTCGCCGGTGCCGGCGGGCGGCCGAGCGGCGGGTCACCCGCGCCGCGCGCCGCGTGCCGGGCGAGCAGCACCCAGTTGGTGACGGCGAGGGTGCCCAGCAGCAGGCTGAACCCGATCAGCGAGGCGAGCATCACCGGTGCGCCGACGGGGGAGACCGCCTGCTCGGTGGGGAGCAGGCCGTACGCCACCCAGGGCTGGCGGCCGACCTCCCGGGCGATCCAGCCGAGGATCACCGCCACGAACGGCAGCGGCAGGGCCAGCAGGACCAGCCAGAGCGGGAAGCGCAGCCGGATGATCCAGTCCCGGAAGAGCAGGGGGAGCAGCAGCCAGACGCAGCCGAGCGTGAAGCCGATCAGGATCATGAAGCCCAGCCCGACGTTGGCCAGCACGGGCGGGGTGTAGTCGCCGGGGCCGAACCGCGCCGTCCACTCGGTGATCAGCGCCTGGGCTTCCGGGCCCTGGCCGAACTTGGTCGGCTGCACCGCGCCCACCGGGCCGAACTGGGCGAAACCGAAGCCCTGCACCAGCGTGATCGCCAGCGCCGAGGTGACCAGGCCGATCCGCAGCGAGGTGCGGAAGATCGCGAAGTCGGGGGTACGCCGGATCAGGTGCCAGGCGCTGACGGCCGCCATCAGCATCCCGCCGACCAGCAGCGCGGCCGAGACCACGTGCCCGAACGCCATGCCGAGGCTGGGATTGGTGAGCAGCGCGCCGAAGTCGGTGAGGTGGGCGATGCCGTCGCGCACCTCGTACCCGACGGGGTGCTGCAGCCAGGAGTTCGCCACCATGATCCAGAACGCCGAGGCGTACGCGGTGAGCGCCACGCCCCACAGCAGCGCGAGGTGGACGCCCTTGCGGAGCCGGTGCCAGCCGAAGATCCACATCCCGAGGAACGTGGACTCCAGGAAGAACGCCACCAGCGTCTCGATGGCCAGCGGCGCGCCGAAGACGTTGCCGACGTAGCGCGACAGGCCGCTCCAGTTCAGCCCGAACTGGAACTCCATCACGATGCCGGTGGCGATGCCGAGCACGTAGTTGATCACGTAGAGCTGGCCCCAGTATCGGGTGAGCCGCTCCCACTTCGGGTTGCCCGTGAGCACCCACGCGGTCTGCATCCCGACCAGCAGGGTGACCAGCCCGAGCGTGACGACCACGAACAGGAAGTGGATCGACGTGGTGGTGGCGAACTGCAGACGGGCGAGGAGCAGGGTGTCCATGACCGGCTCTCCAAAGCGTTGGCTGCCTTGTCGTAGCCACCCTACACGTAGCTTGGCTACACGTTGATTACTACGTCTTGTCGTAGACAATTCTACGACAAGACGTAGTAATTGTGGGGAGCCTGCTCCTCAGCCTGGACGTGGGATCAGGAGCGCGCGCCGAACTCGGCGGGCCAGCGCGGGTCAGCTCAGGAAGAGGGTGATCGGGAGGGCGACCAGCATGGTGGCGACCGCGAGAGCGGTGGCGCCCAGCACCCGCGGCGGCCGGTCGCTGACCAGCAACCGCTGTACGCGTACGTCCAGGTCGCGGTCGCCCATGCCCAGCGCGCCGGCCGGGGTGATCCGGTGACCCGCGGCGGCGAACCGACGCAGCGCGCCCGCCAGCGGCGCCTCGGCGTGCAGCTCGCGCGCCTTGTCGTCGGCTCGCATCTCGACCAGCAGGGCGACCCGCTCGTGCGCGTCCCGGACCCAACGGAACCACGGCAACGCGCGGCAGAGCGCGGTGAAGGGCAACAGCACCAGGTCGTGCCGCTCGTTGGCGTGCGCGCGCTCGTGGCTGAGCACCGCGGCGAGCTCGGCCCGGTCCAGCAGGCTCAGCGTGCCCGCGCTGACCACCACCTGCGGCTTCACCCCCGGCAGGCAGTACGCGGCCGCGCTCGGATGGTCCAGCACAAGCGCGCCGGGCGCGGCCGGGTCGTTCCGGGCGACCAGGGTGAGCAGGTCCCGGTGCCGACGCTGGGCGCGCAACGTGCCGTGGATGCTGCGCACGGTCGTGGTGACCAGCACCGCGCCGATGCCGAAGCCAACCCCCACACCGGCCAGGTGGAAGGCGGTCACCCCGACCGGCAGCGTGCCGTGGGCGAGGTCGGTGGCCAGGGCGAACAGTGCGCTCCCGGTCGGCAGGTCGTAGGCGGTCACCCCGAGCGCCATCGGCAGGCCCATCGCCGAGAGGCCCAGCGCCAACCCGACCGCCTGCCAGCACACGATCGCCACCCGAGGGCTGCGCCACGTCCAGGTGGAGCTGGCCAGCACCTGAGCGGTCAGATAGCAGGCCAGCATGGTGGCGGCGAAGTGCGCGGCGTAGGCCATGGCGCGCGCCCTACCGCTCCGCTGCCTCGCCGGCCGGCCGTCGGCCCGCCGGCCCGTCCACGCGGTCGGTCAACTCGGCGCCGGCCTCGGCCGTGCCCGGCCCGGTCAGCCCGGCCTCGCTGCCCAGGGCCGCGCGCAGCACCTCGGCCTCGGTGCCGGTCACCGAGCGGGCGAAGCGCACCAGCGCGGCGTCGCGGCTGCCGCCGAGGTCGAGCGCGTCGAGCATGAGCTGGGCGATGTGCGCCTCACGGCTGGCCGCCGGCCGGTAGCGCCAGGCCCGGCCCTCTCGCTCCCGCTGCACCATCCCCTTGCCGGCGAGCCGGTCCAGCACGGTCATCACCGTGGTGTACGCCAGCTCGCGGCCGTCGAGCGCGTCGGCCACCTCGCGCACGGTCACCCCATCCGACGTGCCCGGGACCACGTCCCACAGCACGTCCATAACCGCACGCTCAAGATCGCCCAACCGAGTCACGCCCCAATCCTACCCCCGGTAGTAGACCCCCACCCCACAAGCCCACCCGACGGCCCTCACCCCCGCCCCCATCCCGCCGGCGAGTCGCTGGCCGGTGACCCAACCCGGGGCGCCGGCCGGCAAGACGAGACACCCGGGCGGACCCGGCCCACGTCAGGGTTTCGGGGGGAGCCCGCCCGCGGAGGGATCAAGCCTGACCGCCCGGAGCGGGTGGGCTCCCCCCGAAACCCCACGGCCGGGACCCGAACAATCACACCCCCTTGGGGTGCCACACCGTCTTCGTCTCCAACAGGTTGGTCATCCGCGCGACGCCGGGGTCGGCGGACCAGTCGTGGTCGGCCGGGGCCGGACGGAGCACCCGCTTCAGGTTCTCCGCCGCCTTGACCTCCAGGTCGGCCGCCAGATCGGCGTCGGTCACCCCGCTGAGGTCGATCGCGTTGACGTCCATGTGCGCGGCCAGCGTCGGCGCGGTCTCGGTGATCCGGCCGGTGAGGATGTTCACCACCCCGCCGGGCAGGTCGGAGGTGGCCAGCACCTCGGCCAGCGTCACCGCCGCCAGCGGCTCGGTCGGGGAGGCCGCCACCACCACCGTGTTGCCGGTGACGATCGCCGGGGCGATCACGCTGACCAGGCCGAGCAGCGCCGGGCGCTCCGGTGCGACGACCGCGACCACGCCGGTCGGCTCGGGCGCGGAGATGTTGAAGTACGGCCCGGCGACCGGGTTTGCCCCGCCGTGCACCTGGGCGAGCTTGTCGGCCCAGCCCGCGTACCAGACCCAGCGGTCCACCGCGGCGTCCACCTCGTCGCCCGGCACGCCGAGGGCGACGAACTGCTCGCGGCGGCCCTCCAGCATCTCGGCGGCCCGGTAGAGGATCTGACCCCGGTTGTACGCGGTCGCTCCGGCCCAGCCCTTCACGGCGGCGCGGGCGGCGACCACCGCGTCCCGGGCGTCCTTGCGGGAGGCCAGTGACACATTCGAGGACTGCACGAGATACGACCGTCCCGACTCGCTGCGCGGGAACTTCCCGCCGATGAAGAGCTTGTACGTCTTGCGTACCGCGACCCGCTCAGACATTGAGGTACCCCTCCAGCCCGTGCCGGCCGCCCTCGCGACCGTAGCCCGACTCCTTGTAGCCGCCGAACGGCGAGGTGGGGTCGAACTTGTTGAACGTGTTGGCCCAGACGACCCCGGCGCGCAGCCGGTCGGCCGTCCATAGGATCCGGGAACCCTTGTCGGTCCAGATTCCCGCCGAGAGCCCGTACGGCGTGTTGTTGGCCTTCTCCACGGCCTCGGCCGGGGTGCGGAAGGTGAGCACCGACAGCACCGGGCCGAAGATCTCCTCGCGGGCGATGCGGTGCGCCTGGGTGACGCCGGTGAAGATGGTCGGCGCGAACCAGAAGCCGCGGTCGGGCAGTTCGCACGGTGGCGACCAGCGTTCGGCGCCCTCGGCCGAGCCGGCGTCGGACAGCTCGCGGATCCGCTCCAACTGGGCGGCGGAGTTGATCGCGCCGATGTCGGTGTTCTTGTCCAGCGGGTCGCCGACCCGAAGCTGGGCCATCCGCCGCTTCAGGGACTCCAGCACCCGGTCGGCCACGTTCTCCTGGACCAGCAGGCGGGAGCCGGCGCAGCAGACGTGCCCCTGGTTGAAGAAGATGCCGTTGACGATCCCCTCGACCGCCTGGTCGATCGGTGCGTCGTCGAAGACGATGTTGGCGGCCTTGCCGCCGAGCTCCAGCGTGAGCTTCTTGCGGGTGCCGGCGACGGACCGGGCGATGGCCCGTCCGACGTCGGTGGAGCCGGTGAAGGCGACCTTGTCCACGCCGGGGTGCTCGACCAGTGCCCGGCCGGTGTCGCCGGCCCCGGTGATGATGTTGACCACGCCGGCCGGCAGCTCGGCCTGCTGGCAGATCTCGGCGAAGAGCAGCGCGGTCAGCGGGGTGGTCTCGGCCGGCTTCAGCACCACCGTGTTGCCCGCCGCGAGGGCGGGGGCGATCTTCCAGGCCAGCATCAGCAGCGGGAAGTTCCACGGGATGACCTGCGCGGCGACCCCGATGGGCTTCGGGTCGGCGCCGAAGCCCGCGTGCTCCAGCTTGTCGGCCCAGCCCGCGTAGTAGAAGAAGTGCGCGGCGACCAGCGGCAGGTCGACGTCGCGCGCCTCCTTGATCGGCTTGCCGTTGTCCAGCGACTCCAGCACGGCCAGCTCGCGGGACCGCTCCTGGATGAGCCGGGCGATCCGGAACAGGTACTTGGCCCGGTCCCGGCCCGGCATCGGACCCCAGACCTTCTCGTACGCCTTCCGGGCGGCGCGCACCGCGCGCTCCACGTCCTGCGCGCCGGCCTCAGCGATCTCGGCCAGCACCTCCTCCGAGGCGGGGTTGATCGACTTGAAGCTGCCGCCATCGGTCGGGTCGACGAACGTGCCGTCGATGAACAGCCCGTAGGTGGGTTTGAGGTCCACCACCGAGCGGGACTCGGGGGCGGGTGCGTACTCGAACATCGGCTCAGTCCAGGGTGAAGTAGTCGGGACCGGAGTAGGTGCCGGTCGTCAGCTTGGTGCGCTGCATCAGCAGGTCGTTGAGCAGGCTGGACGCGCCGAAGCGGAACCAGTCCGGGTCGAGCCAGTCCGCGCCGACGGTCTCGTTGACCATCACCAGGTACTTGATCGCGTCCTTGGTGGTCTTGATGCCGCCGGCCGGCTTCACGCCGACCTGCCGCCCGGTGGCGGCCCGGAAGTCGCGGACCGCCTCCAGCATCACCAGGCTCACCGGCAGCGTCGCGGCGACCGGGACCTTGCCGGTGGAGGTCTTGATGAAGTCGCCGCCGGCCAACATCGCCAGCCAGGAGGCCCGGCGCACGTTGTCGTAGGTGGCCAGCTCGCCGGTCTCCAGGATCACCTTGAGGTGGGCGTCCCCGGAGGCTTCCTTGGTGGCCACGATCTCGTCGTAGACCTCCTTGTAGCGGCCGGCCAGGAACGCGCTCCGGTTGATCACCATGTCGATCTCGTCGGCGCCGGCCGCGACGGCGGCCCGGGTGTCGGCGAGCTTGATCTCCAGCGCCACCTGGCCCGACGGGAAGGCGGTCGCCACGCTGGCCAGGTGCACGCCGCTGCCGCGCAGCACCTCCGCCACGTACGGGACCATCGCGGGGTAGACGCAGACGGCGCCGACGTGCGGGCAGGACGGGTCGGCCGGGTCCGGGCGAACGGCCTTCGCGGCCAGCGCGCGCACCTTGCCCGGGGTGTCCGCCCCTTCGAGGGTGGTCAGGTCCACCATCCGGATCGCCAGGTCGATCGCCTGTGCCTTGGCGGTGGTCTTGATGGAGCGGGTGCCGAGCTGCGCCGCCCGCTGCTCCGCGCCGACCTGGTCCACGCCGGGAAGGCCGTGCAGGAAGGTCCGCAGAGCGGTCTCGGATCGTCCCAGCTCGGAGAGCTCCGACCGGGCCGACGTCGTTGTCGCCGTCATGCCCCGAAGTCTACGCACCGGACCGCTGTGTGATCTTGCTCACGCGGTCCCGCTGTGACCGGTCCGGCGTGAGCGGCGTCGCTGGTCCGACCGCACCCGCACCGTCCCACGCGACGGACCGGTAGGTTGAGCGATCGTGGATGTACACGTCATTGACCACCCGCTGGCACAGTCACGGCTGACCGCCATGCGGGACGCGCGCACCGATTCCTCGACGTTCCGGGCGGCGCTGCACGAACTGACCACCATGCTGGTGTACGAGGCGGCACGCTCCTTCCCCGTCGAGCGGTACCCGGTGCAGACGCCGATCACCGGCACCGAAGGCACCCGGCTGGCCAACCCGCCGCTGCTGGTGCCGGTGCTGCGGGCCGGCCTGGGCATGGCGGACGCCGCACTCGGCCTGCTGCCCGAGTCCTCGATGGGCTTCGTCGGCCTGGCCCGGGACGAGGAGACGTACGAGCCGCGCGCGTACATGGAGTCGCTGCCTCGGGAACTGGCCGGCCTGCCGGTGCTGGTGCTCGACCCGATGCTGGCCACCGGTGGTTCGCTGGAACACGGCTGCCGGCTGCTGGCCGACCGGGGCTGCACCGACATCACCGTGCTCTGCGTGCTCGCCGCACCGGCCGGCATCGAGCGCCTGGAGCGCTCCGGCCTGCCGTTGCGCCTGGTCACCGCCTCGATCGACGAGGGCCTCAACGAGCGGATGTTCATCGTTCCCGGCCTCGGCGACGCCGGCGACCGCCAGTTCGGCGGCATGCCCCGGTTCTGAGTCGTCACCCCGGTCGGTGCCCGGGTCCGGCGGGTCCGCGCGCGGTGGTGCGCGGACCCGCTACCGTCTCCGGCCATGACTGGTGTTGCGCTCGCCGAGGAACTGCTGCTCCTCGCCTACGACGACACGACCGGCAAGGCGACCATGCCGCGGATCAGCCTGGACCTGGGCATGGCCGCCGCGGTGCTGGTCGAGCTGGCCCTGGCCGGCCGGATCGCGTACGCGGACGGTTCCCTGACGGTGGTCGACCCGACGCCCACCGGCGAGCCGGTCGCCGACGAGGTGCTCGGCCGGATCGCCGCCGACACCCCGCACACCCCGGCGTCGTGGGTGCAGCGCCTGCGGCACGGCCTGCGCGACCGGATCCTCGGTGACCTGTGCCAGCAGGGTGTGGTCCGGGACATCGACGAGACCGAACTGGGCTTCATCCACGTGCACCGCTACCCGGTGGTGGACACCTCGGTGGAGGCGGACACCCGGCAGCGGCTGGCCGAGGCGCTGACCGGCACGGCAGCGCCGGACGAGCGGACCGCAGCGCTGGCCACCCTCGTCGTGGTGCTGCGGATGGAATCCGCGCTCGGGGTGAGCGGCGAGACTGCCGCCGACGCCCGCCGCCGGCTGGAGGAGATCGCCACCGGCGCCGGGTTCTCCGGAGAGGTGAGCATCGACGACTCGGTGGTCCGCCCCTCGGTCGGCCTGGTCGTCGCCGCGCTGGCGAAGGCCGTCGACCAGGCCCTCGGCAAACGCCACTGACCTGTTAGGAAGGGCCCCTTCCTCTACACGAGGCGGTAATAAGGGGCCCTTCCTTGCACTACACGCCGAGGGCGGTGGCGATTTCCGTGCGGAGCTGCGCGATCGCTGCGGCGGCGCGGGCGCGGGCGGCTCCGACGTCGCCGTCGGGCACCAGCTCCACCACCTCCAGGTACGCCTTGAGCTTCGGCTCGGTCCCGGACGGGCGGATCACCACCCGGGCGGCCCCGGTGCGCAGGATCACCACGTCCGCCTCGGGGAGCAGATCCCGGGTGCTGTCGACCGGGTGCCCGAGCAGCGTGGTCGGGGTGGCCGCCCGGATCCGGGCCATCGCGTCGGCGATCTCCCGCAGGTCGTCCACCCGGACGGAGAGCTGGTCGGTGTGGTGCACGCCGAACTCGGCGGCCAGCTCGTCCAGCCGGTCGGTCAGCGTGCGGCCCTGCGCCTTGAGGCCGGCGGCCAGCTCGGCGACGGTCAGCGCGGCGGTGATGCCGTCCTTGTCCCGGACGTGGTCCGGGGCGACGCAGTAGCCGAGCGCCTCCTCGTAGCCGTAGACCAGCGGCGCGCTCCCGCCGCCCGCCCGGACGATCCACTTGAAGCCGGTCAGCGTCTCGTCGTAGGGCAGGCCCCGGGCCGCGCACATCGCCCGTAGCAGTGACGACGAGACGATGGTGGTGGCGTAGAGCCCGGTCACCCCGCGGCGCATCAGGTGGTCGGCGAGCAGCGCGCCCACCTCGTCGCCGCGCAGCATCCGCCAGCCCGTGTCGCCGTCGCGGACCACCACCGCGCAGCGGTCCGCGTCCGGGTCGTTGGCGATGGCGAGGTCCGCGCCGGTGGAGTCGGCCAGCGCGATCAGCAGGTCCACCGCCCCCGGCTCCTCTGGGTTGGGGAACGACACGGTCGGGAACTCCGGGTCCGGCTCGGCCTGCCCGGGTACTACCCCGGGCACCGGGAAGCCGGCCCGGGCGAAGGCGGCGGTGAGCACCGCGGCACCCACCCCGTGCAGCGGCGTGTACGCCACCGTCAGGTCCCGCGACCCGTCCGGCGCGATCACCGCGGTGGCCCGCTCGACGTACGAGGCGACCAGGTCGTCACCCAGCACCTCACCGGGGCGGCCCAGCGGCACCTCGGTCAGCGGGCCGACCGCCCGGATGGCGGCCTCGATGCCGGCGTCGGCCGGTGGCACGATCTGCGCTCCGGCGCCGAGCTCCCCGCCCAGCTCCGCACCGAGGTAGACCTTGTAGCCGTTGTCCTGCGGCGGGTTGTGGCTGGCCGTGACCATCACTCCGGCCACCGCGCCGAGCCGACGCACCGCGTAGGCCAGCACCGGGGTGGGCAGCGGGCGGGGCAGCAGCAACGCCGGCCGACCGGCCCCGGTGGCCACCTGGGCGGTCCGCTCGGCGAACTGGCGGGAGCCGTGCCGGGCGTCGTACCCGATCACCAGGGGGCCGGTGCCGCCCTGGGCGGCGAGCCAGCCGACCAGACCGGCGGCGGCCTGGGTGACGACGGCGAGGTTCATGCCGTTCGGGCCGGCGCGCAGCGGGCCGCGCAGGCCCGCGGTGCCGAAGGTCAACGGCCCGGCGAACCGGTCCGCCAGCTCGGGGGCGCTCGTCGGCAGCCTGTCCAGCACCGCCGTCAGCTCGTCCCGGCTGGCCGGGTCGGGGTCGTCGGCGAGCCAGCGCCGGGCTTGCTCGCGAATGTCGTCGATGTCAGTGGTGTCCGCCGCCATGCCTCTTGATAGCACGGCGGCGATCACCGCTGTCGGTTCCCTCCCGCTCAGCTGTCCCCGGTGAGCTGGAACGTCCGCACCATCTCGTCGAAGATCGCCTTGCTCTCGGCGAACTTGACGTCCGTCGAGGTGAGGTAGAACGAGAACGCCTTGCCGTCCTGCGCCACGCCACGCCAGATGCCGTGCCGTTTGGCGTCGCCCTCACCGCAGGTGTACTCGAACTCGGCGGCCGGCTGGCTGGCCAGCTCGGTCTCTTGCGAGGCGACCTGGCTGTACGGCTTGACGCAGGACTTGCTCCTGGTCTTGAGGCCGTTCTCGGCCGTCTCCGCCCACCGGGTGGAGCTGCTCGACCACTTCTCGGTGATGATGCGGACCTTGCGGCCGCTGTCCTCCGGGTCGATGTAGTCGGTGTACGAGCCGCCGGTGGCCTTCTTCCAGCCCTTCGGGACCAACACCTGGATGCCCCGGGCGGAGTGCTCCTGCATCTCCACCCCGGCACCGGTCGGGGCGGACGCGGTGGGCTGTGCCTGCGGGGTGCTCGGCGGGGTCTCGTCGCCGCCACTGGACAGCGCCACGATGCTGAGCAGCAGCACCACGGCCAGCCCGCCGGCCGCGGCGAGCTGCACCTTGCGCGGCCAGCCCTTGACCGTGGTGACCAGCTGACCACCGGTGGCGCGGATCTTGCCCAGAGCGCCGCCGCCCGCCGTCGCAGGCGTGGCCCAGGGCTGCCCGGTGCCCGGCACCGACCACTGGTTGCCGCCACCGTAGGTGCCGCCGATGTGTTGGGTGGCCTCCGGCGCACCGCCGTAGCCGACCTGCTGGGTGGCGTCGGGCCGGTTGCCGTAGCTGACCCGCTGGGTGGCGTCCGGGTGCCCGCCGGCGTCCACCCGCTGGGTGGCGTCCGCGGCGCCGCCGTAGGTGCGCCCGGTGGTGGGTCGGCCGGAGACGGACATCGCGCCGGTGGGCGTGTGCAGTGGGCCGGCCAGCGCGTCGGCGCTGGTCTCGTCGAGCCCCGTGGTGCCGCCCGCGTCGCCGGGCTGCGGGCGTTCGCCCCGGCGCAGCGACGCCAGGCGGTCGGTCAGGGACTCGTCCGGGGCGAGCATCGCCCGGCCGCCGATCTGGTTGTCCGGCTTCGGCTCGGGCCGGGCCGGCGGGGCGACGGGCGCCGGGCGCTGCTGCACCGGGACCACGGCGTACGGGTCGGTCACCGAGTGCACGGCGGTGGCGGTGCTGCCCAGCGGGCCGGCGAGCAGCTCGCGCAGCATGGCCCGGGACGTGTGCACGTCCAGCCGCCGGGCCGGGTCCTTCTCCAGCAGGCCCATCAGCACCCGGGTCAGGGGGCCACTGCGCTGCGGTGGGGCGGGTGGGTCCTCGACCACGGCGTGCATGGTCTCGATCGGGTCACCCTTGTCGAACGGAGGCCGCCCCTCGACGGCCGTGTAGAGCGTCACGCCCAGCGAGAACAGGTCGCTCGGCGGGCCGAACTCCTGACCCATGGCCCGCTCGGGCGAAATGAAGTGCGGCGAGCCGAGCACCATGCCGGGGGTGGTGAGCTGCACGTCGGTGGGCATCCGGGCGACCCCGAAGTCGGTCAGCACGCAGCGCCCGTCGGTGCAGATGAGCACGTTGGCCGGTTTGACGTCGCGGTGCAGTACGCCGATCGCGTGCGCGACCTCCAGCGCGCCGAGCAGCGCGATGCCGATCTTGGCGACCGCGCGGGGCGCGACCGGCCCGTCCTCGATCACCATGTCGGCGAGGCTGCGGGCGTCCAGCAGCTCCATCACGATCCAGGGCCGGCCGGCCTCGGTGACCACGTCGTACACCTGCACCACCGCGGGGTGCTGGATGGCGGCGGCGGCGCGGGCCTCGCGCAGCGTGCGCTCGTACATGGCGTCGCGGTCGCTGGGGGCCAGCCCCGGGGGCAGGACGACCTCCTTCACCGCCACGTCGCGGCGCAGCAGTGTGTCTGTGGCGCGCCACACCGTACCCATGCCGCCGTTGCCCACCGAGGACCGCAGCGAGTACCGGCCACCAATGGTGGTGCCGGGCGCTGCTCGTCCGTTGGCGGGACTTAGCTGTCCGCCGCTCCACGTCGGGATCTGAGTCACAGAAAAGCCACCGGGGGAAATCGAGGGGGGCTGGGACACAACCCCCCTATCTTGCTGGTTCCGACGCCCGATGCGAAAGCCGACGCGTCGGGCGTTTATCGAAGTCGACGGAACGTGCCCTGTCGTTCACCTCCTGTCGACGGGTCGGGACGCACTGTGCGGTATCCCTCACCCGACGACACGCGCGGGCGTCCTACCATCCGGGGATGAGTGAACGGCGGTCAAGCGAGTCCGGTTTCCCGATCAAGGGCGTCTACACGGCGGCCGACCTTCCGGAGGACCTCGACTCCCGGCAGGGCGCCCCGGGCGAGTTCCCGTACACCCGGGGGGTCTACCCCACGATGTACACCTCCCGTCCGTGGACCATGCGCCAGTACGCCGGCTTCGGCACCGCCACCGAGTCCAACGCGCGATACCACCAACTGTTGCGGGCCGGCACGATGGGCCTCTCCGTCGCCTTCGACCTGCCGACCCAGATGGGCTACGACTCGGACGAGCCGATCGCGCACGGCGAGGTCGGCAAGGTGGGCGTGGCCATCGACTCCATCGAGGACATGCGGCTGCTCTTCGCCGACATCCCGCTGGACAAGGTGTCCACGTCGATGACCATCAACGCTCCCGGATCCGTGCTGCTGCTGCTCTACCAGCTCGTCGCCGAGGAGAACGGGGTGCCCGGCTCGGCGCTCAACGGCACCATCCAGAACGACATCCTCAAGGAGTACATCGCCCGGGGGACGTACATCTTCCCGCCCAAGCCCTCGCTGCGCCTGGTGGCCGACACGTTCGCGTACTGCCGCAAGGAGGTGCCGAAGTGGAACACCATCTCCATCTCCGGCTACCACATGGCCGAGGCTGGTGCGACGCCCGCGCAGGAGATCGCGTTCACCCTGGCCAACGGTGTGGAGTACGTCCGGGCGGCGCTGGCCGCCGGGCTCGCGGTGGACGACTTCGCGCCCCGGCTGTCGTTCTTCTTCGTGGCCCGCACGACGCTGCTGGAGGAGGTGGCGAAGTTCCGCGCGGCCCGCAAGATCTGGGCCCGGCTGATGCGTGACGAATTCGGCGCCAAGGACCCGAAGTCGATGATGCTGCGCTTCCACACCCAGACCGCCGGCGTGCAGCTCACCGCCCAGCAGCCGGAGGTGAACCTGGTCCGGGTCGCGGTGCAGGGGCTCGGTGCGGTGCTCGGCGGCACCCAGTCGCTGCACACCAACAGCTTCGACGAGGCGATCGCGCTGCCCACCGAGAAGGCCGCCCGGCTGGCGCTGCGTACCCAGCAGGTGTTGGCGTACGAGACCGACCTGACCGCTACCGTCGACCCGTTCGCCGGCTCGTACGTGGTGGAGGCGATGACCGACGAGATCGAGGCCGCGGCCGTCGAGCTGATGGAGCGGGTGGCCGACCACGGCTCGGCGGTGGACGCGATTGAGGCCGGGTTCCAGAAGCGCGAGATCGAGCAGTCCGCGTACCGGATCGCCCAGGAGATCGACTCGGGTGACCGGGTGGTGGTGGGTCTCAACCGGTTCGCGGTCGACGAGGAGGAGCCGTACGAGCCGCTGCGGGTCGACCCGACGATCGAGGCGGCCCAAGCTGACCGGCTGGCCCGGCTGCGCGCCGAGCGGGACTCCGACGCGGTGGCGCGGGCCCTGGCCGAGCTGCGGGCCGCCGCCGACGGCACGGAGAACGTGCTGTACCCGATGAGGGAGGCGCTGCGGGCCCGCGCCACGGTGGGTGAGGTCTGCGGGACGCTGCGCGAGGCGTGGGGTCTGTACCGGCCCACCGATCGGTTCTGATCGGCTGACCGGCCGTTCTCGCAGGTCAGGGCGGGTTTATTCGGTCCTGGCAGAGCTACAGTCGGAAGCGGATCCTCCACCGGCCGGGCCGAGGGCGGCGTGGCCCCCGACGGCGTCCGGGGTGTGTCCATCAGGTTTGGGGGTACCCCGACCGGGTGATCGGGGACGCACACCGTGTGCGGTCATGGCGGGCCGGCGCGTGTGAGCGTCTTTTCCGGCTCGCTGCGGAGCGTGGTCGGCTTATTGTCGGAGTGTCAGTTCATCACCCCGACTAATGCGACAATTCGCAACGTGGGCCCGCGAGTGGCGCCGGATTCGTGACCGCCGACATCGGTTACGCGTTGTAGGAGGTGAGGGGGAGATGACGGCGTTCGACCGCGATCTACCTGCTGTCCCGCGCATCTCCGAGCGCCCTCAGCAGGGCATACGTGACGCTGTGCGGTCTGATCATCACCGTAACGAGGTTGCGCAGCGTCACCGCCGGAGGTCTAGGCTGTCTGCTGTTCCCGATGATCCATCCATCTCTAGTGATCGAGAATTCGACGTGACGAGTGCGTTGACGCTGCCCACCGGCAGCCAGCTGGCGTCGTCCTGGCCGGAGCTGCCGCCCGGGTCCCAGCCCCTGCCCCGCGACCTGGACCACCTCCTCGCGCTCCGGGTACCCGGGCTGATCGCTACCCGCCGTCACATCCACTCGCACCCAGAGCTCTCCGGCACCGAGTTCGAGACGGCCGCACTGATCGCCAGGGAGCTCTCACTGGCCGGGTTGAAGCCGCGACTGCTGCCCAAGGGCAACGGCGTGATCTGCGACGTCAACGGCCGCCCGGACGGCCCGGTCATCGCGCTGCGCGCCGACATCGACGCACTGCCGCTGGACGACCCCAAGGACGTGCCCTACCGGTCCACGGTGCAGGGCGTCTGCCACGCCTGCGGGCACGACGTGCACACCACGATCCTGCTCGGCGTCGGCATGCTGCTGGCCCAGCTCGCCGACCTCGGCGAGCTGGACGGCCGGGTCCGGCTCATCTTCCAGCCGGCCGAGGAGATCCTGCCCTGCGGCTCGCTGGAGGTCATCGAGGCCGGCGGCCTGGACGACGTGGCGCAGATCTTCGCGCTGCACTGCGACCCGAACCTGCCGGTGGGTCAGGTCGGCCTGCGGGTCGGTCCGATCACCGCGGCCGCCGACAACGTCACCGTCCGGCTCAGCGGCCCGGGCGGGCACACCGCCCGCCCGCACCTGACCGTCGACCTGGTGGACGCGCTCGGCCGGCTGATCACCGAGGTGCCCGCCCTGGTCAGCCGCCGGGTGCCGGCCAACAGCGGGCTGCTGCTGGTCTTCGGCCACGCCTCGGCCGGCACCCGCTACAACGTCATCCCCTCCGAGGCGTCCGCCTCCGGCACCCTGCGGGTGATGGACCGCGACACCTGGGAACAGGCTCCCAAGATCGTGGCTCAGGTCGTCCGGGACGTGATCGCGCCGACCGGTGCGACCGTCGATCTGGAATACCTGCGCGGCCGGCCACCGGTGTGCAACGACGCGCGGGCGATCCAGGTGCTGACCGCCGCCACCGCCGCCGCGCTCGGCCCGGACGGCATCGCCGAGACGCCGCAGAGCATGGGCGGCGAGGACTTCTCCTGGTACCTGGAGTACGTCCCCGGCGCCCTCGCCCGGCTCGGCGTGGGCCGCTCCGGCCCCAACGTCGACCTGCACCGCGCGTCCTTCGACGTCGACGAGGGGGCCATCCCGGCCGGCGTACGCGTCATGGTGCAGACCGCGCTGCGGGCACTGGCGGCGGTGCGCTGACCGGAGCGACCAGGGCCGGCTCCTTCTTCCGCCGGCGCAGCACCAGCAGCAGCACCGCCAGCGGTACGCCGAGCGCCACCAGCCAGGGCAGCAGCGCGCCCAGCACGGTGAGCAGGACGGTCAGCGAGGCGACGAACGCCTTCCAGCCGCCCTTCAGCCCGACCAGGAAGCCGGTCTCGGTCTTCTCCTCGGGGGTCTTGGCAGCCGGCCCGGCCAGCGACACGGTGATCGTGGAGAGGGCGGTCAGGTCGGACAGCCGCCGCTTCTTGGCCTCCAGCGACGCCAGGTCGGCCTCGCGGCGACCCAGCTCGTTCTCCAGCGACACCAGGTCGGTGATCGAGGTGGCTCGGCCGAGGAGCCGGCGTGCGCTGTCGACCCGGGCCCGTTGACTGGTGATCCGGGCGTCCAGGTCGACGGTCTCCTCGGTGACGTCCTGGGTGCTGATCTCCCGGCTCTGCTGCTTGCCGAGCTGCGCGATCTCCTCCACCACGCCGGCGAACTTCGCCGCCGGCACCCGCAGCTGCAACTCCGCGACCGCGTCGGCCTCGGCGCTGCGCCGCTGGTCACCGCCGATGAAGCCACCCGCTCGGGTGACCGCGGCGGCGACCTCGCGGGCGGCGCCGTCCACATCGTCCACCTGGACCCGCATGGCTCCGGTGTAGATGATCGCCCGCTGGTCCACCCGCAGGTCCGGAGCGCCGGCTCCGGCAGCCCCCGGCGCCCCGGCGGCGCTGTCCTTGTCCGCCGCGCCGCCGTTCGCCGCCGGTGCCTCGGCCGCCGCGCCCGCCGTGTCCCGTGCACCGCTGTCGCCGGCACCGCACCCGGTCAACCCGAGCACCGCCGCCAGCGCCGTCGCCGCCAGCAGTGCGCCGCGGCGTCGTCCCGCCCGTCCGTCCATCCCCGCTCCCATCGTCGTCAGCCGGTGTGGCGATACCTCGGACGCGGCGCGCTCGTCGGCTGGTTCCGGCAGACTGCGCTGAGGACGTCACGATTCGATAATCGAGGAGTCACGATGCGGCTCACCAAGTACGCCCACTCCTGTATCCGGGTGGAACACGACGGGGGAGTGCTCGTCGTCGACCCCGGGGTGTTCAGCGACCCTGCGGCGTTGGACGGTGCGGACGCGGTGCTGATCACCCACGAACACCCCGACCACCTCGATCTGGCGGCGGTGCGCCTGCAACTCGACCGGCGACCGTTTCCGATCCACGGGCCCGCCTCGCTCGCCGGCACCCTGGGCGACACGGCCGAGGCGTTGCATCCGGTCGCGGCCGGTGAGTCCTTCACCGCCGCCGGGGTGGCCGTCCGCGCCTACGGCGGGAGACACGCGGTGATCCATCCGGACATCCCGGTGGTGGACAACCTCGGGTTCCTGATCAACGACGTGGTCTACCACCCGGGCGACGCCCTGGTGGTGCCGGAGGAGACGCCGGTCGACACGCTCTTCGCGCCGATCCACGCCCCCTGGTCGAAGTTCTCCGAGGTGGTCGACTTCATCCGGGCGGTCGCCCCGCGCCGCGCGTACGCGTTGCACGACGGGTTGCTCAACGACACCGGGCTGGGCGTGCTCGACCGTCAGTACTCGGCGCTGTCCGGCACCGAGTACCAGCGCCTGGAGCCCGGTAGCCGGGTGGACGTCTGAGGCCATGCCCGGCCCCTCCCCGGAGCTGGTGCAGCAGCTCTACCGCACCCCACCGGAGCGGTTCGTGGCCGCCCGGGACGCCGCCGTGGCCGAGGCCCGCCGCGCCGGCGACCCGACCACGGCCCGGCAGTTGGCCCGGTTGCGCCGCCCCACGGTGGCCGCCTGGCTGGTGAACCTGCTCGCCATCGACCGTCCCGAGCTGGTCGCCGACCTGGTCCAGCTCGCCGACGCGCTGCGGGCCGCCCAGCGGGAGCTGCGTGGGCCGCGGCTCCGGGAGCTGTCCGCGCAACGCCGGGCGGTGGTCGGCGCGCTGGTCGCCGAGGTCCGCAAGCTCGCCGCGGCGGAGCCGGACGCGCCGTCGGCCGGCAAGCTGCCGTTGGCCGAGGTGGAGGCGACCCTGAACGCGGCGCTCTCCGACGCCGAGGTCGCCGAGCAGGTCCGGTCCGGGCGTCTGCTGCGATCGGCCAGCTACGCCGGCTTCGGCGAGGTGCCCCGCCCGCAGCTGCGGCTGGTCACCGGCGATGAGGAGGATCGGGCCGAGGAACGCCCGGCCCGCCGACCCGGCACCCAGCGGACGGGTCCCGAGGCGGCCCCCCGTACCGACCGGGCCGCGGAACGCGCCGAGCGGGCGGCGCAGCGGGCGGCCCAGGCCGAGCGGGCGCGGCAGCGCCGGGCGCTGGACCGGGAACTGGCCAGGGCCCGGACCGATCAGGAGCGGGCCGAGGCCGAGTTGACCGAGGCGACCGGGCAGGAACGGGACGGCGTCGCCGTGCTCGACGGGATAGAGACCGAGCTGGCCGAGCTGGAGCGGCGGCGGGCGGTGGCGGAGCAGGACCTCAGCCGGGCCAAGCTGGCCCGGCGTGCGGCCGAGCGGGCCGTCACCGTGGCCCGGCGGCGCGCCGGCGAGGTGGAGGCGGCGGTCGAGGCGCTGGCGGCCGAAGAGGGGGATGCGGACTCGGGCGGTGGCCCGGCAGACTGACCATCGATGGACGACGACGAGTGGCCGGACCGTCCCGGGCCGGCGATCCCGGATCCGGAAGCCGCCGTGGCCGGCGGGTCGAGGCACCCGACGTTGGCGTCCGGATGACACCGGAGCAGGTCGCCGCCGCCAGCAAGCCCGTCGCGCTCGACCTGGGCGACCGATACAGCCGGTGCCCGACCACACTGCGCCGGGCACGGCTGCTCGGCATCTCCGGCTGGGCCTTCTACATCAGCGGGCGGGCCGGTGCTCTCGGCGACGTACGGGCCGAGACGGCGGCCGCGGCACTCGGCTTCGTCGCCCCGGACGCGGTCGCCGACGGCTGGGACGCGGCGGCCCGGGTCCTCCGGCCGGCCGAGGTCGCCGCCGCGAGCCTCGCCGAGTGCTGCCGGTGGGGGGCGCAGCGGTTGGGCGCCCTGCCCACCGTCGAGCGCCTGGCCGGGCTGGTCGAGCGGGCGGTGGCGGCGGCGGACGCCAGCGGCATGCCACTCTTCGCCGCGTGGCGGGCCATGCCACTGCCGGATCTCTCCCCGGGCGCCCGGAGCGCCGCCGGGCTGCGGCTGCTCCGCGAACACTTCGCCGGCGCCTACCTGTTGGCGGTACGCGCCGCCGGGATGACCCCGCTGGAGGCCGTGCTGGCCGGGCCGGAGGGGGAGGCCGGTGCGGTCGCCTGTGGCTGGTCGCCGCCGTACCCGCCGGTCGGGCCGCTGGTGCGCCGGCGGCTCTGGGCGGAGGCCGTCACCGACCGGCTGGCCGCACCGGCGTTCGCGGCGCTCGGCCCCGCCGACGGCATCGAGCTGGTGGAACTGCTGCACCAGACCCGGGCCGACCTCGCCGCCCGGTGAAAAATCGGCGGCGCTCGCGGGCCTCGGCTGTCAGGATCACCTGCCGTGACCCTTCCTGCTGGCTGGACCGTGCGCCGGCCCACCCTCGACGACGTGCCGGCGATCCTCGCGGTGGTGCACGCCGCCGACACCTTCGCCATCGGTCATCCCGACTTCGACGCCGAGGACGTTGCCGAGTCGCTGACCGGCCCGTTCTTCGACCCGGCTCGTGACTCCTGGCTGGCACTGGACCCGGACGACACCGTGGTGGGCTGGGCGACCGTCGACAACCCGACCGGGGTGGGCAGGGAGTTCGTCGAGGTCTACGTCGATCCGGAGCGGGGCGCTGCGGTCCGGGCGCCGCTGCTGGCCCGGCAACTGGACCGGGTCGCCGAGCGGGCGGCCGAGCGGGGGCTGCCCGCACTCACCGTCCGCTGCGCGGTCTTCGCGCCGGAACGTGACTGGGAACGCGACCTGCGGACGGTCGGCTTCACCCTGGCCAAGAGATACGTCCGGATGCGCCGCCCGCTGGCCGACCTGCCCGCCGAACCGCCCCCGCCGCCCGGGATGACGGTGCGGCCGGTCCGCTCCGACGACGAGGCCGAACTCCGGGAGTTCCACCGCATCCAGGACGCCGCCTTCCGCGACACCCCGGACCACGAGCCGCTGTCGTACGAGCGGTGGCGGGCCCGGATCGGTGACATGACCGCCTGGGACGAATGGTTCGTCGCCGAGGTCGACGGGGCGGTGGCGGGCGCGTTGCAGTCCTCGGATCAGGCGCTCGACCAGCAGGAGGGCTTCGTGCGGAGCCTGGCGGTGCTGCCCGCGTACCGCCGGCGGGGGGTGGGCGCCGCGCTGTTGCGCCGCGCCTTCGCCCGCTACGCCGAGAAGGGCCGGCAGGCGGCCGGCCTGGGGGTGGACCTCACAAACCCGACCGCCCCGCTGTCGCTCTACCGGACCGTGGGCCTGCGGGAGACCCGGTGGACGGACATGTACCAGCTGCTCGTCCCGGTTGCCGGTGTGTGATTGACGACGCCGGTCGAGCCCGACGGACGGTCCGGCCGGCGTCGGTAGCAGACTGGCAGCGTGCGACAGCCTCCAGGCCGACTGCGACAGCCCCTAGGCCGACGCGGTGCCGGTGGGGCGGGCCCGCAGCTCGGTGACGTAGTCGTCCGGCGCGCCCGCCTTCTCGGCGGCGTTCGCGATCTCGGAGAGATACCACGACGTCGGCAGGCCGCCCTCGTACCCGTCGAAGACGTAGATCCACGCGGTCACGTCGCCGTCGAGGGTGGAGACCCGAACGTGCAGCTTGCGGTACGTGCCGGCGGCGACCCCCTCAAGCTCGTCGAGCTGGGCCGCGTCGTACGGGTGGATGTCGTAGAGCGCCACGAAGACCCGGTCACCGGGGGACTCGACCAGGGTGCTCACCGCGCCCTCCCAGCCGATCACGTCCGCCCCGGCGAAGGTCAGCCGCCACCCCTCCAGCCAGCCGACGCCCACCATCGGCGAATGCGGGCAGTAGGCGCGCATCCGGGCGGGATCCAGGTTTGAGCCGTAGGCGGCGTGAAGACCCACGGCGATGACGATAGCCGGACAGGCGGGTGGGGGAGAATACGACTGTGCGTGTCGGGTGCGTTCGGGAGAAGAAAATCACTGTGAGCATCGACGAAGGGCAGACGCTGTGAGCCGGATCGTGATCATCGGTGGGGGGCCGGCCGGGTACGAGGCGGCGCTGGTCGCCGCCCAGCTGGACGCCGATGTCACCGTGGTGGAGGCCGACGGCGCGGGCGGGGCGTGCGTGCTCTCCGACTGCGTTCCGTCGAAGACCTTCATCGCCAGCTCGGAGGTGGTCACCGGCTATCGGGACACGGAAGAGTTCGGGGTGCACTCGGACGGCCTGGAGGCGGTGACCGTCGACGCGCGGGCGGTGCACGAGCGGGTCAAGCGGCTGGCGCTGGCGCAGTCCGCCGACATCCACGCCAAGCTGCTCAAGGCGGGGGTCGCCTTCGTGGCCGGCACCGCCCGGCTGGGTGAGGACACGCTGGGCCACACCCACCGGGTCATCGTCACCCCCGCCGACGGTGGCGAGGAATACTCGATCGCCGCGTCCACCGTGCTGGTGGCCACCGGCTCGACGCCCCGCCAACTGCCCACCGCCGTACCGGACGGTGAGCGGATCCTGACCTGGCGCCAGGTGTACGACCTGCCGGAGCTGCCCGAGCATCTGATCGTGGTCGGCTCCGGCGTGACCGGCGCCGAGTTCGCCAGCGCGTACCTGGCGATGGGGGTCCAGGTCACCCTGGTCTCCAGCCGCGACCGGGTGATGCCGCACGAGGACGCCGACGCGGCGTCGGCCATCGAGCGGGTGTTCCGCAACCGGGGCATGAGCATCCTCAACAACTCCCGCGCCGACGCGGTCCGGCGTACGGCCGACGGCGTCGAGGTGGAGCTCTCCGACGGCCGTAAGGTCTCCGGCTCGCACGCCCTGATCGCGGTCGGTTCGATCCCGAACACCGCCAACCTGGGCCTGACCGAGTACGGCGTGGAGCTGGGCCGGGGCGGCTACGTCACGGTCGACCGGGTGTCCCGGACCAACGTGCCCGGCATCTACGCCGCTGGTGACTGCACCGGCGTCCTGCTGCTGGCCAGCGTCGCCGCCATGCAGGGCCGGATCGCCATGTGGCACGCCCTCGGCGAGGCGGTCCGCCCGCTGCGGCTGCGGACCGTCGCGGCGAACGTCTTCACCGACCCGGAGCTGGCCACCGTGGGCGTCTCCCAGGACGAGGTGGACGCCGGCAAGGTGCCGGCCCGGCAGGTGATGCTGCCGCTGTCGGGCAACGCCCGGGCCAAGATGGACGACCTCTCCGACGGCTTCGTGAAGCTGTTCTGCCGGCCGGCGAGCGGCCAGGTCGTCGGCGGGGTGGTGGTCGCGCCGAAGGCCAGCGAGCTGATCCTGCCGATCACGATGGCGGTGGAGAACAACCTCACCGTCAACGAGTTGGCGCAGACCATCACCATCTACCCGAGCCTCTCCGGCTCGATCACCGAGGCGGCCCGCCAACTAATGCTCCACGAGTTGGAGTAGGACCCACCCTCCGCGTCGCGGTCAGCGGGCGGGCGACGGACGTCCGGGTCAGGGCCACCGCGACGGTGCCTAGTACGGCGACCTCGGTGAGGATGAGCAGGCGCTCGGCCAGGCCGATCAGCACACGGTCGCCGGGGTAGGCGGACCAGATCATCGCCGCGGCCAGGGCCAGGCTGAGCACGACGAGGGTGCGCAGCGTCCGGGCGGTGGGCGCCAGGTCGGGCCGGCGGGCGAGCAGCCAGCCGGCGGCCGGCAGCGCCAGGAAGGCGACCACCGAGGCGTACCGGTGCAGGTAGGCGGCGGTGGTCATGGCGGTGCCCGGCTCGTTCGTCGGCACCACCGCGGCCAGCAGCAGCCCGGCCGCCCACGCGCCGAGCAGCAGCTCGGCCGGCCGACCCGGGGCCGGTTGGGGTGGGCCGGCGCGGCGCAGCCCGTACAGCAGCGCCACGGTGGCGAGCGCGAGAACCACCATCGCGATGTCGATGACGCCGCCGCGGTCGGAGACCGCGAAGTCGCTGATGGTCAGCGCCCACGGGTTGAGGTCGTCGTTGACTTCGAGGTGGCCGATCACGGTCAGCAGCGCCGCCAGGGCGATCCCGCCGAGGGCGAACAGGCCGGTGCTCCGGGTTCCAGGCATGCCTCAGCCTGTCGCTCCGGAGGCCCGAGCCGGATCCGGGACGGCCACCGAAATCGTCCCGGGGGACTACCCCTAGAGGCACCCGGGTGTGCCGCGCCCGACACTCAGTCGATGGGGATGTCGGCTGCCGCTGCGGCCCGGGCGTGCCGTGCACTGACCAGGGTCATGGCCCACCCGGCGGCGGCGAAGCCGGCCGCTGCGGCGGTGGCGATGATGGCCAGCCGCCAGGCCGACTCGGTCAGCGCGGTGCCGCCGAGGTGCCCGACCAGCGCACCGTAGGTGGCCCAGCCCAGCGCCGCCACCGTCTCGTAGAGCACGAACAGCCGGTACGGGTAACGGCTGCGGCCGGCTGAGAAGCAGGCCGCCATTCGCCCGCCGGGCACGAACCGGCAGAGCAGGATGACCAGCGGCCCGGGCTGTCGCAACCCCTGGGTGACCCGGCTGGCGACCCGTCGTGCCCGGCTCGGCTCGGCGTGCCGGGGTGCCCGCCGGTCCGGTGCGCCGCGACCGAGCAGGTAGCAGGCCAGGTCACCGGCGAAGACGCCGAGCGCGCCGACGATGATGGTGACCGGCAGGCTGAGCCCGCCGTAGACGGTGAGCGCACCGCTGGTGATCATGACGATCTGGGTGGGAATCACCGGGACGAAGGCGTCCGCGATCAGCAGGCTGAGCAGCACGAGGTACGCCCAGGTCGGCGATGCGACGTCAGTCAGTAGTTCGGGCACGCGTGCCACCTCGCCGGATGCGGCCGATTGGGTGTCTCGAGCCTGACGGCGTGTCCGGCGTCACCGTGGACAGCCCCACCCCGCCGTGACCGTCGACACGACTGGGCCACCCAGGTACAACGAGGCGAGCCGTCCTCGGGTGACGGTCCGGTGGCCGTCCGCCCGCCCCGCGCCGGTCGGCGGATCGGCGTTCGTCGGCGTACCGTTGTCCGCGCGGCCCCAGCACCGTCGGGTCCCCCGTTCCTGACGATCCGGGTCGCCCAGGGCCGCCGGCGGGTCCCGCGCCGGCGGCCCGCCCTCCCCTCCGCCACGCCAAATCCGGGTGCGTTCCCGATCGCCCGACGGGTACGGTCGCCGCATGCGCAGCGCGGTAGTGGTGACCACGACGCCGGGTGTCCCCGGCGCGCCGCTCTGACGTAACCACCGTCGACCAGGCCTCGGGGCGATCCGCCCCGAGGGCCGCGCGGCGTTCGGAGTCCGGGTCGCCTCCGGGTCGTACCCGATCCAGGAGCGCGACATGATCGACCACCGCAAGCTCGGCCGGGAGCTGGACCTCTTCGTCTCCGACCCGTTGGCCGGCGCCGGCCTGCCGATCTGGCTGCCGGCCGGCGCCGCCGCCCGGCACGCCGTCGAGGAGTACGTCCGTGAGCTGGAGCGCCGGTCCGGCCACCAGCACGTCTACTCGCCGCCGCTGGGCAAGCGCGAACTCTTCGAACTCTCCGGGCACCTCGGCTACTTCGCCGACGACATGTTCCCGCCGATGCGGCTGAGCGCCGACGACGAGTTCGTGCTCCGGCCGGCGCTCTGCCCGCACCACGCGCTGGTCTTCCGAGCCCGGGGCCGCTCCTACCGGGAGTTGCCGCTGCGGATCGCGGAGCTGGGTGGGATGTACCGCTCGGAGCGCTCCGGGGTGCTCGGCGGGCTGTCCCGGGTGCGAGCTATCTCGCTCAACGACGCGCACACCTTCTGCGCGCCCGACCAGGTGGGCGCGGAGGTCGCGGAGATCCTCGGGCTGATCCGTGCCGCGCACGCCGCGCTCGGCGTCCGCCCGGCCGGTTTCCGGCTGTCGCTGCGCGGGCTGGGCGAGAAGTACGTCGGCGACGACGCGCAGTGGGCCCACGCCGAGGAACTGCTCCGGGGTGCGCTGGCCGGGGTGGCGTACGTCGAGGCGCCGGGGGAGGCCGCGTTCTACGGTCCGAAGATCGACATTCAGATCGTCGACGCTGCCGGTCGGGAGTCGACCATCTCCACCATCCAGCTGGACTTCGACAAGCCGGAACGGTTCGACCTGTCGTACACCGACTCCGACGGCGGCCGGCGCCGGCCGGTGATGGTGCACCGCAGCCTGGTCGGCAGCATGGAGCGGTTGTTCGCGTACCTCATCGAGGTGCACCAGGGCGCCTTCCCGGCCTGGTACGCCCCGGTCCAGCTGGTGCTGCTGCCGGTGGACGACGGGCAGGCCGAGGCGGCGGCCGAGCTGGCCCGGCGGGCCCTCGCTGCCGGGCTGCGGGTCGAGGTCGCCGCCCCCGGCTCGTTGGGCGCCCGGATCCGGGACGCGACCCGCCGCCGCGTCCCGTACCTCGGAGTGCTGGGCTCCCGGGAGGAGGCCGACGGGCACCTCGCGCTGCGCCTCCGCGACGGCCGCACCCTGGATCCGATGCCCGCCGCGGCCGCACTGACCCTGATCACCCGCCAGGTCGCCGCCCGCTCGGCCGACCTTTTGCCCCCCGACTGACCCACCCGTCGATCCGGGGTGGGTCGTTGTGAGTGGATCTCCGTTCATGATGATCCGCCCTAGATCGACGCGGGCTGGGGGGACTTGGCGGGTGCGGCGGGGTCTTCCTCGACCACGGCGGCGGTGAACTGGGAGCGGTAGAGCTGGTGGTAGGGGCCGTGGGCGGCCAACAGCTGTTCGTGGGTGCCCTGCTCGACGATGCGGCCGTTCTCCATCATCAGGATCAGGTCGGCGTCGCGAATGGTGGAGAGCCGGTGCGCGATGACGAAACTGGTCCGATCCGAGCGCAGCGCGGCCATCGCGCGCTGGAGCAGCACCTCGGTGCGGGTGTCCACCGAGCTGGTCGCCTCGTCCAGGATCAGCAGGGACGGCTCGGCGAGGAACGCCCGGGCGATGGTGATGAGCTGCTTCTCGCCGGCGCTGACGTTGCTGCCCTCCTCGTCGATGACCGTGTCGTAGCCGTCCGGCAGGCTGCGCACGAACCGGTCGACGAAGGTGGCCCGGGCCGCGGCGAGGATCTCCTCCTCGGTGGCGTCCGGCCGGCCGTACGCGATGTTGTCGCGGATGGTGCCGCCGAAGAGCCAGGTGTCCTGGAGCACCATGCCGATCCGACCCCGCAGGTCGTCGCGGCGCATGGTGGTGATGTCCACCCCGTCCAGGGTGATCCGGCCGGCGTCCAGCTCGTAGAACCGCATGACCAGGTTGACCAGGGTGGTCTTGCCGGCGCCGGTCGGGCCGACGATGGCCACCGTGTGGCCTGGCTCGGCGACCAGCGACAGGTCGTCGATCAGCGGCTTGTCCGGCTCGTACCGGAACGAGACGTGCTCGAACTCGACGCGACCGTGCGGGTCGGTGACTCGGGCCGGCTGAACCGGGTCGGGGCTCTGCTCGTCGGCGTCGAGGACCGCGAAGACCCGCTCGGCCGAGGCCACTCCGGACTGGAGCAGGTTGGCCATCGAGGCGAGCTGGGTGAGCGGCTGGGTGAACTGACGGGAGTACTGGATGAACGCCTGCACATCGCCGAGGCTCATCGTCCCGGAGGCCACCCGCAGCCCACCGACCACCGCGATCGCCACGTAGCTGAGGTTTCCGATGAACATCATCGACGGCATGATGATCCCGGAGATGAACTGGGCGCCGAAGCTGGCCCGGAACAGCTCCTCGTTCTTGGCGTTGAACGCGGCCTCCACCTCGCGTTGCCGGCCGAAGACCTTCACCAGCTCGTGACCGGTGTAGGCCTCCTCGATCTGGCCGTTCAGCTCGCCGGTGTGCTTCCACTGCGCGATGAACTGCTGCTGGGAGCGCTTGGCGATGCGCTGGGTGACCAGCACCGACAGCGGCACCGCGACCAGGGCCACCAGGGCCAGCAGCGGCGAGATCCAGAACATCACGGCCAGCACGCCGACCACGGTCAGCAGCGAGGTGAGCAGCTGGCTGAGCGTCTGCTGGAGGCTGGTCGAGATGTTGTCGATGTCGTTGGTGACCCGGCTGAGCAGCTCGCCGCGGGGTTGCCGATCGAAGTACGGCAGCGGCAGCCGGTTGAGCTTCTCCTCCACCTCGGCGCGCAGCCGCAGCACGGTGCGCTGGACCACCCCGTTGAGCAACCAGCCCTGCCACCAGGACAGCACGCTCGCGGCGAGGTAGAGCCCGAGCGCCAGCAGCAGCACCCGGCTCAGGGCGCTGAAGTCGATGCCCACGCCGGGCACCACGTCCATTCGGCCCAGCATGTCGGCGAAGCTGTCGTTGCCGCCGGCCCGGGCCGCCGCGACGGCCTGCTCGGTGCTGGTGCCCGCCGGCAGTTGCCGACCGATCACCCCGTTGAAGATCAGGTCCGTGGCGTGGCCGAGGATCTTCGGTCCGGCCACGCTGAACCCGACGCTCACCACGGCCAGGGTGATGATGGCGGCCAGGTGCAGCCGGTGCGGGCGCAGCCGGCCGAGCAGCCGCCGGGCGGACGGCCCGAAGTTCATCGACTTCTCGGCGGGCATCCCCGCGCCCGCCCACGGCGGCCCACCGCCCTGCCGGCCGGGGGGCAGCCGCTTCGGCGTCGGCCCGTCGCCGGCCGGCTTCTGCGTGGGTACGGCCGCGGTCCGCGGCTCGTCGGGCTCGCTCATGCCGGCACCTCCGCCGTCTGCTGGGAGGCCACGATCTCGGCGTACGTCGGGCAGCTCTCCAGCAACTCCTCGTGTCGTCCCACTCCGACGACCCCCCCGTCCTCAAGCACGATGATCTGATCGGCGTCGACGATCGTGGAGACCCGCTGGGCCACGATCACCACCGCGGACTGCGCGGTGACCGGACGTAGCGCCGCCCGCAGCCGCGCGTCGGTGCCGAGGTCGAGCGCGGAGAACGAGTCGTCGAAAAGGTAGATCTCCGGCTGTTTGACCAGGGCCCGGGCGATGGCCAGGCGTTGGCGCTGCCCGCCGGAGACGGTGCTGCCACCCTGGGCGATCGGAGCATCCAGCCCGCCGGGCATCTGGGCCACGAAGTCCCGGGCCTGGGCGAGCTCCAGGGCCCGCCACAGCTCGTCGTCGGTGGCGTCCGGGTTTCCGTAGCGCAGGTTGCTGGCGACCGTGCCGGTGAACAGGTACGGCCGCTGCGGCACCAGGCCGATGCGCCGCCACAGCTCGTCGGGCGCCAGCTCCCGCACGTCCACGCCGTCGACCAGCACCGCGCCGGCGCTGACGTCGACCAGGCGGGGAATGAGTGACAGCAGGGTGGTCTTGCCCGCGCCGGTGCTGCCGATGATCGCTGTGGTGGTGCCGGGGGTCGCTCGGAAGGAGATGTCCCGCAACACCGGCTCGACCGCGCCCGGGTACTGGAAGCGCACCCCGCGCAGCTCCAGCTCGGCCCTGGTGGGCGGCTCAGCGATGGGCTCGGCGGCGGGAACCACCGAGGAGTCGGTGTCCAGCACCTCGACGATCCGCTCGGCGCAGACCGCGGCCCGGGGCACCATCATCAGCATGAAGGTGGCCATCATGACGGCCATCAGGATCTGCATCAGGTACTGGAGGAAGGCGGTGAGCGCGCCGACCTGGATCGCGCCGGAGTCGACCCGCTGGGCGCCGAACCAGAGCACCGCCACGCTGGAGACGTTCAGCACCAGCATGACCACCGGGAAGATCAGTGCCAGCAGTCGGCCGGTACGCAGCGCGGTGGCGGTCAGGTCGGCGTTGGCGACGGCGAAGCGGTCCGTCTCGTACGGCTCGCGGACGAAGGCGCGGACCACCCGGATGCCGGTGATCTGCTCGCGCAGCACCCGGTTGACCGTGTCGATCCGGGTCTGCATCAGCCGGAAGCCTGGCACCATCCGACGGATGATCATGCTGAGCGCGACGGCCAGGACCGGCACGCTGACCAGCATCAGCCAGGAGAGCCCGAGATCCTCCCGGAGCGCCATCACCACACCGCCAACGCTCATGATCGGTGCGGCGACCAGCATGGTGCAGCTCATCAGCACGAGCATCTGCACCTGCTGCACGTCGTTCGTGTTGCGGGTGATCAGCGACGGTGCGCCGAACCGGGCCACCTCGCGGGCGGAGAAGCGGTTGACGTGCCCGAACAGGGTCGCCCGGACGTCCCGGCCGAAGCCCATCGCGATCCGTGCGCCCAGGTAGACCGCGGCGATCGAACAGATGATCTGGATCAGGCTGACCAGCAGCATCCAGCCGCCGATGCGCACGATGTAGTCGGTGTCGCCCCGGGCCACGCCCCGGTCGATGATGTCGGCGTTGAGGCTGGGCAGGTAGAGCGACGCCATGGTGCCCACGAACTGGAGCAGCACCACTGCCGTCAACGGTCGCTGGTAGGTGCGCAACTGGTTGCGCAACAGTCGGATCAGCACGCCGGGTCCTTCGCGTCGGTGGGGCGTCCGGTCATCCGCGGGTCGTCCCCGCTGCCGATGACCTCGAGCAGGAAGTCCCGGATCACCTGCGCCTTCGCCGGGTCAGCGTCGACCGAGGTGAGCGGACTTCCGGAGTGCATCAGGGTGGTGAGGGCCGCCACCCGCTCCCGGCCGGCGGGGGTGATGGCGAGCCGGACGCTGCGTCGGTCGCTGTCGTCGCGCTGCCGCTCGACCAGCCCCTCGCGGGCCAGCGTGTCCACGATGCCGGTCAGGGTCGCCGGGCGCACGAAGCCCTTCTCGGCGACCTGGCGGTGGGGCAGCTCGCCGTGCCGGGCGAGCGTCATCAGGGTCACCATGCCGGCCTGGGTGAGACCGTGCTCCTCGGCGAGGTAGCGGTTCCACCGCTGCCCGACGAGGTGCCCGGCCACGACCAGCAGCCGGCCGAGCGGCACGTCCTGGAGAGTGACGATGTCCACGGCAAGCAGGTTAGTCCCCTGATAGTCAGGGGCCAAACGAAATAGCCGCCGCGGTGGCTACGAACATGATCTGCAGAACGGTGCGCTGGCCGAGCGGGGTGACCGGTTGCCCGGCCAGGGTCAGCCCCCGGCGGGCGGCCGAGACGTTGGCCGGGAACATCGCGAGCATCAAGAGGCCGAGCCCGGCGGCGGCCAGGCGGGCGGTTGCCGGAATCAGCAGGCCGACCGCGCCGACCAGCTCCAACACGCCGGTGACGGTGACCAGCAGCCCAGGGCGGGGCATGCCGGGCGGGACCATTGCAATCAGGTCGGTGCGGCGCTGGCCGGCGAAGTGCGCCACGGCGGTCAGCGTGAACATCAGGGCCAGTCCGACCCGTAGTGCGGGGTGCCAGCCGTCCACCGCGTCGACGCCGGCGAAGCCGGTCAACCGGGCCAGTGCGGTGCCGACCAGCAGGGCGATCAGGGGTGCCATTGGAATCCTCCTCGTGAACTTGTCAGTGACAAGATTGCCTGGGCGAGTGGCATCTTGTCACTGACAAGATAGGATTCGGGTATGACCGGAACGCGCGCCTACCACCACGGCGATCTGCGCCGTGCCCTGCTCGCCGCCGCGGTCGAAGCGATCGAGGAGGTGGGGCCCGTCGCGCTGAGCCTGCGCGACCTGGCCCGCCGGGCCGGCGTCTCGCACGCCGCGCCCGCCCACCACTTCGGCGACAAGGCCGGGCTGCTCACCGCGCTGGCCGCCCAGGGCTTCGACCTGTTGGCGCAGGCGCTGACCGCGACGGCCGACGACCTGTTGGACGCCGGTGTCGCGTACGTCGACTTCGCCGTCCGGCACCGCGCGCACTTCGAGGTGATGTTCCGGACCGAGCTCTACCGGGCCGACGACGCCGAACTGGTCGCCGCACAGGAGCGCGCCGGTGCCGCGCTCCGGTCGGGGGTGGCCGCACTGCCCGCCCGTGGCGCGCCCGTCGACGCCGACAGCGACGCGCTCGCCGCCTGGTCGATCGCGCACGGCTTCGCGACCCTCTGGCTGGCCGGCGCACTGCCGGACCGGGTCGGCGACAACCCCAGCGACGCAGCCCGCGAAGTCCTCAAGCGCCTGACCCGGTAACCACCCACCCCTCCACGGCGTCGATCATGGAGTTGTGGTGGGGGCTCGCCCATTGGTGCCCCTTGTGTGAGGCACCACAACTTCATGATCGACACGTCCGTGGGATGCGGGATCACCAGCTCGTGGGCAGCGGCATCCCCTCGGTGAAGCCGGCGGCGCTCTGCACACCGACGACCGCCCGCTCGTGGAACTGCGCCAGGTCCCGCGCGCCGGCATAGGTGAAGGCGCTGCGGACCCCGGCGATGATCTCGTCGATCAGGTCCTCGACGCCGGGCCGGGCCGGGTCCAGGTGCATCCGGGCCGAGGAGATGCCCTCCTCGAACACCGCCTTACGGGCGCGGTCGTACGGGCTGTCGTCGGCCGTACGGGCGCTGACCGCCCGCGCCGAAGCCATCCCGAAGCTCTCCTTGTACCGCCGACCGTCGGCGTCGGTGTACAGATCGCCGGGAGACTCGTAGGTGCCGGCGAACCACGAACCGATCATCACGTTCGAGGCGCCGGCGGCGAGCGCGAGCGCCACGTCACGGGGGTGCCGCACGCCGCCGTCGGCCCAGACGTGCCGGCCGAGCTCGCGGGCCGCCACCGAGCAGTCGAGCACGGCGGAGAACTGGGGTCGGCCCACGCCGGTCATCATCCGGGTGGTGCACATCGCCCCCGGGCCGACGCCGACCTTGATGATGTCGGCGCCCGCCTCGACCAAGTCACGTACCCCCTCGGCGGTCACCACGTTGCCGGCCGCCACCGGCACCCCCGGGTTCAGCTTGCGGACCGCCCGCAGCGCCGACATCATCCGCGCCTGGTGGCCGTGAGCGGTGTCCACGACCAGCGTGTCCACCCCCGCCTCCAGCAGCGCGGCGGCCTTGCCGGTGACGTCCCCGTTGATCCCGACCGCGGCCGCGATGCGCAGCCGACCCCGGTCGTCCACCGCCGGCGTGTAGAGCGTGGCCCGCAACGCGCCCTGGCGGGTCAACACCCCGACCAGTCGGCCGTCGGCGTCCACCACCGGAGCGAGCCGGCGCCGCCCCGCGGAGAGCAGGTCGAAGCCGGCACGCGGGTCCGCGTCCGCCGGGACGGTGTGCAGCTCGGTGGACATCACGTGCCGCAACTGGGCGAACCGGTCCACGCCCATGGTGTCCGCCTCGGTGACCACGCCCATTGGCCGGCCGGCCTCGTCGACCACGATCACCGCGCCGTGCGAGCGCTTCGGCAGCAGGTGGATGGCGTCACCCACGGTCTCGGTCGGACCGAGCGTGATCGGCGTGTCGTAGACCAGGTGCCGTTGCTTCACCCAGGCGACGACGTTCGCCACCACCTCGATCGGGATGTCCTGCGGAATCACGGCGATCGCGCCCCGCCGGGCCACCGTCTCGGCCATCCGCCGACCGGCGACGGCGGTCATGTTCGACACCACCAGCGGAATGGTGGTGCCCGTGCCGTCGCCCGTGGACAGGTCGACATCGAGCCGGGAGCCCAGGTCGGAGCGGGCCGGCGCCATGAAGACGTCGGTGTAGGTCAGGTCGTGCGCGGGGGCCGCGCCGTGAAGGAACTGCACCTGGCCATCATTCCTGCCTCCGACCGTCCGCGCCCACGTCGGTGCCGCAAACCACCCCCGCGCCGAGCCCCACCACGGACAAAGTGTTAGGAAGGGCCCCTTCTTATGCACCAGGCGTTAATAAGGTGCCCTTCCTTCAGGCGATGGTGCAGATCGCGGCGCCGGCGGTGATCACGGCGCCGACCTCGGCGGAGAGTCCGCTGACCGTGCCGGCCTTGTGGGCGTGCAGCGGCTGCTCCATCTTCATCGCCTCCAGCACCACCACCAGGTCGCCCTCGGCGACGGTGTCGCCGTCCGCCACTGCGATCTTGACGATGGTGCCCTGCATCGGCGAGGCGAGGGTGTCGCCGCCGATCGGGGCACCGGCCTTGGCCCCGCCGCGCCGGGTCGACTTGCGCGCGGCCGGTGCGGCGGTGGTCGTACCCCCGCCGAAGCCGGCGGGGAGGCTGACCTCCAGCCGCTTGCCGCCCACCTCGACCACCACGGTCTCGCGCTCGACCGGCGCCTCGGCGGCGCTGGCGGCGGCGAACGGCGGCACGGTGTTGTGGAACTCCGTCTCGATCCACCGGGTGTGCACGGTGAACGGCTCGGCGGTGAACGCCTCGTCCCGCACCACCAGCCGGTGGAACGGCAGCGCGGTGGCCATCCCCTCGAGCACCATCTCGTCCAGCGCGCGGCGGGCCCGCTCCAGCGCCTCGGTGCGCGTCTCGCCGGTGATGATCACCTTGGCCAGCAGGGAGTCGAAGTTGCCGCCGATCACGTCGCCGGCCGAGATGCCGGTGTCCACCCGGACACCGGGGCCGGTGGGCAGCCGCAGGGCGGTGACGGTGCCGGGGGCGGGCAGGAAGTTGCGGCCCGGGTCCTCGCCGTTGATCCGGAACTCGATCGAGTGCCCGCGCGGCGTCGGGTCCTCGGTGATGCGCAGCTTCTCGCCGTCGGCGATCCGGAACTGCTCGCGGACCAGGTCGATACCGGCGGTCTCCTCGGTCACCGGGTGTTCGACCTGGAGCCGGGTATTGACCTCCAGGAAGGAGATGGTGCCGTCCACGCCGACCAGGTATTCCACCGTGCCGGCGCCGTGGTAGCCGGCCTCGCGGCAGATTGCCTTGGCGCTCTCGTGAATCTGGGCCCGCTGGGCGTCGCTGAGGAACGGCGCGGGGGCCTCCTCAACCAGCTTCTGGTGTCGCCGCTGCAACGAGCAGTCCCGGGTGCCGACCACGATCACGTTGCCGTGCTGGTCGGCGAGGACCTGCGCCTCGACGTGCCGCGGCTGGTCCAGGTAGCGCTCGACGAAGCACTCGCCCCGGCCGAACGCCGCGACCGCCTCCCGGGTGGCCGACTCGAACAGCTGGGGGATCTCCTCCATGGTCCGGGCCACCTTGAGCCCGCGCCCGCCACCACCGAAGGCGGCCTTGATGGCGACCGGCAGGCCGTGGTCGACGGCGAACGCCATCACCTCGTCCGGGCTGGCGACCGGGTCCGGGGTGCCGGGGACCAGCGGCGCGCCGGCGCGCTGGGCGATGTGCCGGGCGGTGACCTTGTCACCCAGATCGCGGATCGCCTGCGGGGTGGGGCCGATCCAGGTCAGCCCGGCGTCGATGACCGCCTGGGCGAAGTCGGCGTTCTCGGACAGGAAGCCGTAGCCGGGGTGCACGGCGTCGGCGCCGGCCCGGGCGGCCACGTCGAGCAGCTTGTCGATGCGCAGGTACGTGTCGGTCGCGCTGTCCCCGCCGAGCGCGTACGCCTCGTCCGCGAGCGTGGCGTGCAGGGCGTCGCGGTCGGAGTCCGCGTACACGGCGACGCTGCCGAGGCCAGCGTCGCGGCAGGCGCGGATCACCCGGACGGCGATCTCGCCGCGATTGGCGATGAGTACCTTGCGCACCTTCGTGGCTCCTCCCGGCAGGTTACTGACGGGGAGTGTATCGGCCGCCCTGGTGGCCCTAACGATCGCTCAGTGTGGGATGCCGCACTGTGCGTGCCGCGCTCTAGTCAAACTTGCCTATTACGCTTGTCCGGTGTCTGCGACTCGGATGATGATTCTCGGTCTGGTGCGGTGGATGCAGCCCGTACACGGCTATGACGTGCGCCGCGAGCTGCTGAGCTGGAGCGCCGACAAGTGGGCCAACGTGCAGCCCGGCTCGATCTACCACGCTCTGCGAAAGCTCACCGAGGAAGGGCTGCTCCGCGCCGTCGCGACCGAGCAGGTCGGTGCCCGTCCCGCGCGGACCACGTACGAGGTGACCCCCAAGGGTGAGGACGAGTTCGAGACGTTGCTGCGCGGCCTCTGGTGGAACTTCTCCGAGCCGGTGGACCCGTTCACGGCGGCCTTCTCCTTCCTGCCCGCGATGCCGCGGCCCGAGGCGGCGGCGGCTCTGCGCAACCGGGCCAACCTGCTGCGCGCCGGCATCGAGTCGATGCGCGCCTCGCTTGAGTCGGACTGGGTGCGCAACACCAAGCCGGTCCACGTCGGTTGGATGTTCGAGCTGTGGTCGGCGCGGGCCGAGGCCGAGATGGCCTGGTGCGAGCGGATCGCCGAGAAAATCGATTCCGGAGTGTCGTACCTACCTGCTGAGCTGGAGAGCGCCGAGGGTTGGCCGCAGTGGACGGACGGGACCGAGCCGGCCGCTCCCAACGCGGAATAATCAACGTTGACCATAAGAGCTATATCGCGTTAGCCTGCTGTCGGCACAGCGGGGGAGTGCGCCGTCCGGCGTCGTCCCCTTCGACGGCCGGCTCGACCGGCCCGGACGACCAGGAGCAGAAATGATCGAGACCAGGGGGCTGCGGAAGTCGTTCCGCTCCCGCGCGGGTCGAGAGACGAAGACGGTGGACGCCGTGCGGGGCGTCAACCTCGAGGTCGCCGAGGGCGAGATCTTCGGCTTCCTCGGCCCGAACGGCGCCGGCAAGACCACCACGCTGCGGATGCTCGCCACGCTGATCGAGCCGGACGGCGGCGAGGCCACCATCGCTGGCGCGGACCTGCGCAAGGACCCGGCCGAGGTACGCCGCCGGATCGGCTACGTCCCGCAGGGCGGTAGCACCTGGGACGAGTCCACCGCCCGCGAGGAGCTGGTGCTGCACGCCCGGATGTACGGCATCGGCAAGGCCGACGCGCAGCGCCGCGCAGCCCGCGCGCTGGACGCCTTTCAGCTCACCGAGTACGCCGACCGCAAGTGCAAGACCTACTCCGGCGGCCAGCGCCGGCGGGTGGAGATCGCGCTCGGCATCATCCACGAGCCGAAGATCGTCTTCCTAGACGAGCCGACCACCGGCCTCGACCCGCAGAGCCGCGCGCACATGTGGGACGAGATCCGGCGGCTGCGCCGGGACGGGATGACCGTCTTCATCACCACCCACTACCTCGACGAGGCCGACGCGCTCTGCGACCGGATCGCGATCATGGACAACGGCGAGGTGGTGGCCGAGGGCACCCCGGCCGAGCTCAAGCGGGAGATCTCCGGCGACGTGGTGCTGGTCGGCCTCGACCTGGCCGCCACCCCGCAGGCCGCCCAGGCGCTCGACGGCGAGCCGTACGTCAACAAGCTGGAAACCGCCGACGAGGGCGGCCTGCGCCTCTACGTCGACGAGGGCGCCACCGCCATCCCGCAGGTGCTGCGCCGACTCGACAACGCCGGGCTGGAGCTGCGCTCGATCGAGCTGCACCGGCCCAGCCTGGACGACGTCTTCCTGACCAAGACCGGCCGCTCGCTGCGCGAGTCCTGACCACCCGGAGACGACTCATGAAATTCGCCCGTGACACGTGGCTGATCTTCCAGCGGCAGATCCAACTCCTGCTGCGTAACCCGGTCTGGGTCTTCGTCGGCGTCTTCCAGCCGGTGATGTACCTGCTGCTCTTCGCCCCACTGCTCAAGCCGGCGCTGAACGCGCCCACCCAGGCCGCCGCCTACAAGATCTTCGTACCCGGTCTGCTGGTGCTGCTGGCCATCTTCGGTGGCCTGTTCCAGGGCTTCGGCCTGATCGCCGAGCTGCGCGCCGGGGTCAT
This sequence comes from Micromonospora sp. NPDC005087, assembly GCF_042872965.1. Taxonomy (NCBI): domain Bacteria; kingdom Bacillati; phylum Actinomycetota; class Actinomycetes; order Micromonosporales; family Micromonosporaceae; genus Micromonospora; species Micromonospora sp. NPDC005087. The sequence continues at coordinate 418,138 of NZ_JBIALB010000002.1, forward strand.
CGAACGCTCCCGGGTCACCCCGATCAGCCGGCTCGCTCTGCTGCTCGGCCGCTCGCTGCGCGACGTGGTCTCGCTGCTCGTGCAGGCGGTCATCATCACCCTGCTGGCGCTCCTGTTCGACCTGCGGGTGTTCATCGGGGACCTGCTGCTCGCGTACCTGATGCTCGCCCTGATCGCGCTGATGACCTCGGCCGTCTCGTACGGCGTCGCGCTCAAGGTCAAGAGCGAGGACGCGCTGGCCCCGCTGATGAACACGGTGGCGCAGCCGGTGCTGCTGCTCTCCGGAATCCTGCTGCCGCTCACGTTCGCGCCCGGCTGGTTGCAGGCCATCGCCGACTGGAACCCGTTCTCCTGGGCGGTCGACGGCACCCGGGCGCTGTTCGCCGGGGACCTCGGCAGCGACAAGGTCTGGCAGGGCCTGACCATCACCGCGGTGCTCGCCGCGGCGGGGGTCGTCTGGGCCGCACGCCAGTTCGCCCGCAGCGTCCGCTGACGTTCGCGCTCCGGATGTCGGGGTGTCCTTCGCGCGAGGACACCTCGACATCCGCGTTCACGGTTGCCTGCGTTCAGCGCACCCGGGCGAGGGTCAGGCCGTCCGCGACCGGCAGCATCACCGGGTCCACCCGTACGTCGGCCAGCACCTCGTCGTTGAAGGCGGCGATGGCCCGGTCGTCGGCGTTCTGCGGTGCGATCACCCGCCCGCCGCGCAGCACGTTGTCGACGGCGATCACCCCGCCGGGGCGCATCCGGGGCACCAGCTCCGCCCAGTAGACCGGGTAGCCGGTCTTGTCCGCGTCAATGAACGCGAAGTCCAGGTACCGCTCGTGCGGCAGCTCCCGTAGCCGGTCCCCGGCCGGGCCGATACGCAGGTCGATCCGGTCCTGCACGCCCGCGCGAGCCCAGTAGCGCCGGGCGATGCCGGTGAACTCCTCGGAGATGTCAAAGCAGGTCAGCTGCCCGCCCTCGGGCAACCCGCGGGCGATCGCCAGCGACGAGAGCCCGGTGAACGTGCCGACCTCGACGGCCTGCCGCGTGCCGAGCAGCCGGGTGAGGAAGGTCAGGAACGCAGCCTGTTCCGGAGCCACCTGCATCGTGGCGTGCTCCGGCAGCACCGACCGGGTCTCCTCGGCCAGGTCCCGGATGATCTCGTCCGGCGGGGCTCCGTGCGCCACCAGGTAGGCGTGCAGCTCGTCGGTGAGCGGGATCGATTTGGCGGTCATGACCGGACGTTACCGAGCGGCTCGACCGACTGGCCGCCGGGCGCGACCTTCGTCCACAGATCCGTGATCCGCAGGTCCAGCTCGGCGAGGAGGCGGCGCAGCAGCGGCATCGACAGCCCGATCACCGTCCCCGGGTCACCCTCGATCCGCTCCACGAACGGCCCGCCCAGCCCGTCGATGGTGAACGCGCCGGCCACCGCCAGCGGCTCGCCACTGGCCACGTAGGCGGCGATCTCGTCGTCACTGATGTCGGCGAAGTGGACGGTGGTCGAGGCCACCGCCTCAGCGCGCCGCCCGGCGACAACGTCGATCAAACAGTGCCCGCTGTGCAGGACGCCGCTGCGCCCCCGCATGCGCTGCCAGCGCCGGGTGGCGTCTGCCGGATCCGCCGGCTTGCCGAGGATCTCCCCGTCGAACGCGAGCACCGAGTCGCAGCCGATCACCAACGTCCGCTGGTCGGTCGCCGGGCTCAGCCGGGTCAGCACAGCCTGTGCTTTGAGCCGCGCCAACTCCAGGCACAGCTCCTCGGCCCGATCGGTCACGACCAGGGATTCGTCCACCCCGCTGACCAGCACGTCCGGCTCGATGCCGGCGGCCTGGAGTGACTTGCGACGGGCTGGGCTCGCCGAGGCGAGCACGAGACGGAGCGGCAGGGATGCAGACACCCGACCGACGTTACCGGCTCACCACCCTCGCCACGACCATCCGCCCCGCGCCGGCCCGTGCCCACCAGTTCACCCGCTCTTGATCGACTCGATTTCATTGATACCTGGCGGTCCCACCACCCCCGACACCGCGACATCAATGATCCCGAGTCGATCACTGTGCCGTCTTCCGGTCAGCGACTGACCCGGGGAGGCGGATCGTCCCGCGCCGCCGACGCCGCACCACCAGCACCCACCCAGCACCAGCGGCCACGATCACCCCGAGGGTGGCCAGACCGCGCACCGACGAGCCGCCGTCGTCGTCCGGCTGAGCGCCGGCCGTCGTGGTCGGGCCACCGCCGGCCGGCGCGCTCGCCGACTCGAACCCCAACGGGGGTACGTCTGCCGTCAGCGCCGCCACGAGGTCGATCACGCCGTAGCCGTACTCGTCGTCGCGCCCGGGCGGACCCTTGTCTACCGCGGTGGCCGTGAGGCGGTGCGCCACCTCCTGCGCGGGAAGGTAGGGGTATTTCGATCTGATCAACGCCGCCGCCCCCGCCACGATCGCCGTCGCACTCGAGGTCCCGGTGCCCTTCGAGTATTTTCCGTCGTAGCTGGTGCTGTAGATGTCGACCGCCGGTGCTACTACGTCGACTTCCGGTCCAGTCACCGAAATAGCCGCATGTTTCCCCGTGCGGTCGACACCACCGACGGCGATTACCCCAGTCTCGCTGGCCGGGTATCCGATGGTCTGGTCACGAGGCAGATTGCCAACACCAGCGACGACAACTATGTTTGCGTTCAGGGCGCCTTTGATCGCTTGGCGCAGCCTCGAACTGCTCCCGCCGACGGAGGCAATGCTTATCACGTCCGCGCCGTTCGCTATTGCGTACTCTATCCCCTGCGCGAGGCCGTCCGGATTGCCATCGCCGTGCGGCGGGGAAGCGTAAATAGGCAGTATTTTCGCTTCGGGTGCAATGCCTAGCGCGCCCAGCTCTCCACCCCGGCCATGAGCAGCAATTAGGCCCGCCATGGACGTCCCATGGCTATCCCTGTCTTGTCGAACGTCACCACTTCGGCCAGCGATGATGTCTGTTCCCGTAAGTAAGTTGGTACGTAGATCGGGATGTGAGTCAACCCCAGTATCCGGTACAGCGACAACTACCCCGTTGCCGCGACTAATAACCTGGGCCTTGGTCGTCTTAAGATAGCTGAGGTGCCATTTGCCATTGCTCTGCGCGAATCCGGGCTGCGGCATCAGTCGCTTGGCTAGGCTGGGTCGAGGAACTTGTTGACGCGGCTAACGCGACGATCGCCGACATCGAAGTCAGCAGCAATATGGCGCGAATGGTCACCGATTGAAACCAATGGCGGGGCCAGGGTCAATCGGGCCTTGCTCATCTCCTGGGCGGACAACTGGGTTCACCCCTTGGTCGGTCTCCCACGGATTATCCGGATCCCATCGGCCGGTCTGATCGTTGTCTCGCTGCTGGCGGCTTGGACGTCCGGGAGGTAGGCCTGCGCCCGTATTAGTCCCCATCGAAGGTGCGCCGCCGATTGGAGTAAGACCGCCGTGAACGCTGCCAGCTGCGCGGCTGCCGCCCGGACGAGACCCAGCTCCCCCTGTCGGTCCTGTGCCAGCCCCACCGCCGCCGATCACACCTCCAATCGGATTGACCTTCCGGGGCGGAGTTGTCCCCGGGGCCGGTGGGCCGAGCCCCAGGCCAGGCGGTCCGCCAATCAGTCCGCTAGGGGGCGTCAGGCGTGGCTGCGACATCGGAGGCGACGCTTGCGGTCGATTCATGCTGCTGCCGGGTGGTCGATTAGTGGAGATTGGCGGGCCTGCGCCACGGGATGAGATAGACGGGCCGGGTGGCAGCCCAGGTCCTAGATGTGGGCCCGTCGACGTCGTTGAAGGTGGACTTCCTGTGTTCACAGTGGCAGGACTATTCACCAGCCCTGTCCCTGCACTGCCTAGAACTGGTCCAACGCCTTGCGACTGCGGCATGGGCACTGCGATGTCGGCTGTCGCAGGTCGGGCTGCCACGGACCTGCCGACAGTTGGCATCGGTACCGGGACGATCGGCGGGATAACTGGTGCTGTGGGGTTGGGGCCTAATGCGTCAGGATCCCCAGACTGAATTGGCGGTCGCACCACCGGTGGTTTTTGGAGGGTGGCTTGGGCTTGTTGGAGTTCCCCGCTGAGGTTGAACATCATGCCCCGCGCCTGCGCGTTCAGCCGTTCCAGTTCGGCGTCGGTCACCGGTGATTCGGTGACTCGGCTGCCCATGACCGCTTTCGCGTCGGCGGCCGTGGCCTCGTACGCCTGTTTCCGCTGGAGCTTGGTCGCGTACTCCTCATGGATCTTGCGAAGCTCGGCGCGGGTGGTGCCGATGGCCTGGGTGGCGGCGGAGAGCGCGGTGTAGTTGGCGGCGGCGGCGTCGTGGGTGTGCCGCACCTTGTCGATCAGCTCATCGAGTTGGGCGAGGTACGTGCGGGAGGCGGCGCTGGTTTCGGGCGGCCACGCCTCGGCGAGACCGCGCCGGTATTCCTGGAGCCGGCCGAGGTGGATCTGGGCCAGGTCGCAGACCTTGCGCCAGCCGGCGACCTGCTTCCAGTGGTTGGCGGTGTCGTGGTCCTGCAGGCAGGCCCACATGCTGTTGACGTCCATCAGTTGCCAGTCGGTGACGCCGGAGGTGCGGCCGCTGCCCCGTTCGATCACGGCAGCACCACCGGCCTGTCCCCGTCGGCGCCGGTCGGGTCGGGCAGCATCGGGGTCGGGCCTCCGGGCAGGACGGTCCCCGGGTCGGCGAGTGCCCGCTGCACGTCCACGACGCGGGCGGCCGAGAAGGCGTCGGCGTCGGAGTATTGGGTGGCGACCCGGTCGGCGACGGCGGCCAGGTGGCCGGTGGCGCCTTGGACGGCATACACCATGTCGGCGGTGGCCTGCTGTGTCTCGTGGTGTGCCTGCAGGAAGGTGACCAGCTCGATGAAGGCGTCGCACGGGTTGGGCAGTTGGGCGGACATGTCGTCGGCGATGTACGACAGGTGTGGCGCGTAGTTGCTCTCGACCTCCGCGGCGAGCCGGTCGGCGAACTCTCGGAGTTGGCGGATGTCGGCCTCGATGCCGCCATAGTTGCGCAGCCAGGGGGTTGGCCGGTCCTCTTCGGGGATCATCGATCCTCCCTACCCGTCACGGCACCGTTTCCCTGAGTGAGGTTAACGGCTGGGAGCGACGCTGGCAGCCCCCGCACGGCGGGTCGGGTCAGCGGGGCAGACCGGCGGAGCGCCATCCGCCCGGGCGGGCCGTGAGCACCGCGCCGGCCGGTCGACCGCTGCGAGCCCAGGCCGACGTGGCCACCGGCGCGGAGGCGGCGGCCGGACGGGACCGGACGACGATCGCCCCCACGAGGGCGGCCAGTTCCTCGGTGGTGGGCACGCCGCGGACGACCCGGAACAACGGCTCTTCGGCAGACATGACGCCAGGGTACGCGCCGCGAAGTTACCGACAATGCGGAGTGGCGTGCCGGCGGTGTGACGATCAGGGGGTCCGGGTACCGTCTCACCGATGTCGAACGCGCTTCCCCAACTCGTCGCTGACCGATACCGGCTCCTGTCGCCGCTCGGCCAGGGCGGCATGGGTCGGGTGTGGAAGGCGCGCGACGAGGTGCTGCACCGGGACGTGGCCATCAAGGAGTTGGTGCCGCCGCCTGGCCTCACCGACGAGGAACGCCGCGAGATGCGGGAGCGCTCGCTGCGCGAGGCCCGGGCCATCGCCCGGCTCAACCACGTCAATGTGGTGCGCATCTTCGACGTTCTCCGCACCGACGGCGATCCGTGGATCGTCATGGAGTACGTGGCGTCGAAGTCGTTGCAGGACACCCTCGCCGAGAGCGGGCCGGTGCCGCCGGCCCGCGCGGTCGAGATCGGCCTCGGCGTGCTGGGCGCCCTCAACGCCGCGCACAAGGCGGGCGTCATGCACCGCGACGTGAAGCCCGGCAACGTGCTGCTCGGCGACGACGGCCGGGTGGTGCTGACCGATTTTGGTCTCGCGACCATCCCGGGCGACCCGAACGTCACCCGCACCGGCATGGTGCTCGGTTCGCCCGCGTACATCTCTCCGGAGCGTGCCCGGGAGGGCACCGCCGGGCCGGAGGCCGACCTGTGGTCGCTGGGCGCGACGCTCTACGCGGCGGTCGAGGGCAAGTCGCCGTACGCGCGGCCGTCGGCGATCGCCACGCTGGCCGCGCTGGCCACCGAGCCGATGCCGCCGCCGAAGAACGCCGGTCCACTCAAGCCGGTGCTCAACGGGCTGTTGCGCAAGGACCCGAACGAGCGGATCAACGCCGAGGTGGCGGAGCGGCTGCTGCGCCGCGCCGGGGGCAAGCGGGCGCGAAGCATCTCGCTGCTGGATGGCGTACGCCGGCCCGGGCCGAACGGCCCGCGCGAGCCGCGCCCGCCGCTCGTGCCGGCGCCGCGACCCGCCGACAAGGGCGCCGACCGGCCGGTTTCGCCGCCGGCCCCGCGGACCCAGCCGGCCGCCGCGGCCGTGACTCCCGTCGTCGACACCAGCTCGACGCCCAGCGATGCGAGCCCGACGGCCGTCGTGCCTCCCGCTGCGGACGCCGCGCCGGTTCCGGCCGAGCCGACCGCCACGATCGACCGCCCGGATACCGCCGAGGCCGACCCGACGGCGAAGGTGACGGCCGCGGTCGGCACATCCGCCGACGGCACGACGAAGGCCGACGACGAGCCGACCGAGGTCGACGGTCCGCCGGTGGCGCCGGAACAGCGCAGGCCGCCGACCCCGACGTCGGTCATGTCGACCCCGGTGAGCCCCGCCGGGCGGGCGTCCGTGCCGCTCTATGGCGGTACGAAGCCGAACAACACGCAACGCAACCTGCTGATCGGGGCCGTGGTGGCCCTGCTGCTGATCGGCCTCGTGGTGATCGTGCCGCTGCTCACCAAGGGCGACGGCGACGGCGACAAGAGCCCGCAGGCCGGCCCGACCGGGGGTGCCGCTACCTCGGCTCCGGCGCCGCAGACCACGGCTCCGGCGGTGCCCCCGCCCACCAGCGGCGCGCCCAGCCCGACGGCCTCGGCCACCCCGTCGGTCGACCCGAACGCGCTGCCGGCGGGCTGGAAGCTGCACAGGGACCCGGCCGGCTTCGCCCTGCCACTGCCGGACGGCTGGTCGCGCCGGCAGGTCGACGGCAGCACGGTCGTCTTCAGCCAGAACAACGGGCCGGGTGAACTGCTCGTGCAGTGGACCAGCACTCCGGCGAAGGACGCCGTCAAGGACTGGCAGGCGCAGGAGCCGAACCGGAAGAGGCTCGTCAACAACTACCAGTACCTCAGCATCAATGCCTGCGACTTCTGGAAGACCTGCGGCGACTGGGAGTGGCTGGAGACCCGGGACGGGACCCGGATTCACGTCCGCAACCGCGGCTTCGTCACCGCCAGCAACCGCGGCTACGCCCTGCGGTGGGAGATCGCGGAGAAGGACTGGCAGGCCAACCTGCCGAACTTCGACCGGATCGCCAAGGGTTTCGTGCCTGACCGCAAGGACTGAGCATGACCTTCCGTCGTCCGGGGTATGTGACCTTCGACGACGGAAGGAGGTACGACATGGGTTACCGACGGAGGGACGCTCGGCCCCGGCTGGCACTGTGGATGCTCGTCGCGCTCGGCGACGCCGTCCTGCTGCTGGTCAGCGCGGGAATCTGGGCGCTCATCGCGCTGCTCAGCGTCGTGACCGTTGCCGTCTGCGGGGTGGCTGCCTGGCGGCTGACCCGGCGGAGCGCTCTGGCCAGTGAGGACGCTCCGGTGGTGGTGCCGGCGATGAGCCGACGGCGGGCCTGACCAGTACCGGTGGTGTGGCGGCAGCCGGACCGATTGTCGACCGTGCGGTGACAGCCGATCCCGCTGCCGCCAACCGCCTCCCCAGGCGGATCAGGCGGACCGGTCCGGTCAGGGCGTGTTGTTGGCCAGCGCGATCAGCCGCGACCGGTCGCCGTTCCAGTAGTTGCGGTCCACGTTGCCGCTGATCCCGGAGACGGCGCCGGTGCTGGTGTACTGCCAGAAGCTCCACACCGGCGCGCCGGCCGGCAGGGCGCCCGGCGTGCTCGCCCAGCGGGCCAGCCAGAGCGGGTGGTTCGCCCACGGACCGGTCCAGCTGCCGGTGCACTGGTTCCAGAAGCTGGTCGTGGTGTAGATGACCGCGTAACGGCCGGTGCGGGAGCGGTAGGTGTTCAGGAAGTCCTGGACCCAGTTGCGCATCCCGGTGGTGCTCAGGCCGTAGCAGTAGCCGCCGGCGTACGGGTTGGCTTCCAGGTCCAGGGCGGCGGGGAGGGTCCGGCTGTCGGCCGACCAGGCGCCGCCGTTGGAGGCCAGGTAGTTGGCCTGGGTCGAGCCGGCGGAGATGTTCGGCCGGGCGAAGTGGTACGCCCCGCGGATCACCCCGGCGTTGTACGAGTTGACGTAGTTCGCGTTGAAGTTCGGGTCCTTGTAGCTGGTGCCCTCGGTGGCCTTGATGAAGGCGAACTGGATGCCGGCGTTGCGCACGCTGGTCCAGTTGATGGTGCCCTGGTAGCGGGACACGTCGACGCCGGGCGTGGTGGCGGCGGCCGCCGGGCCGGCGGTCGCGACCAGGGTCGCCGCCGCGGTGGCGAGCAGGGTGAGGCCGGCCGCGAGCACGCGGCGCAGCGGTGATCTGGTACAGGCCATGGCTGCCTCCAAGGACGTCGGTCTATTGACGCCCATCTTTGGAGGTAAGTGCCCTAGATCGCAAGAGTTGTAGAAAAAAGCTTCATCGACGGGTGTCGGTGGCACCTCGACGTAGTGCTCGCCGTCGAGCCGGAACAGCCTCAGGGAATCCCACCCGATCAGTCTCACCCGATACGAGCCGGTGGCCCGGGACCGACACCGGAACGACGCCGGTAGGCTCGCGCCCCATGATGTCGATCGACGGGCTGAGCGACCTGTGGGACACGCTGTTCGGCGCGCAGCCGGACCCGCCCGCGCTGTTGGTGCTGATCACCGCGGCCGTCGCGCTGGTGGTGGTCAGCACCCGACTGCCGTGGCGGATCGCCCGTAACGCCATCACCATCGCCCACGAGGGCGGGCACGCGCTGATCGCCCTGCTCACCGGCCGCAAGCTGCGCGGCATCCGGTTGCACTCGGATACCTCCGGGCTGACGCTCTCCGCCGGTCGGCCCTCGGGGCCGGGCATGATCCTCACCCTGCTCGCCGGTTACGTCGCCCCGCCGCTGGTCGGGTTGGCCGGCGCCTGGCTGCTCGGCGGCAACCGGATCACCCTGCTGCTCTGGGTCGCGGTGGTGCTGCTGCTCGCCATGCTCGTGATGATCCGCAACGCTTTCGGCGTGGTGTCGCTGCTGGTCACCGGCGCCCTGGTGCTCGCCGTCTCGTGGTACGCCACCCCGCAGGTGCAGGCCGCGTTCGCGTACACCGGGGTGTGGTTCCTGCTGCTCGGTGGGGTGCGGCCGGTGGTGGAGCTGCAACGGCTGCGCTCGCGCGGCCGGATGCCCGCGTCCGACGCCGACCAGCTCGCCGGCCTCACCCCGTTCCCGGCGTTCTTCTGGGTGCTCTTCTTCGCCCTGGTCAACCTGGTCGCGCTCGTCGCCGGCGCGCTGCTGCTCGCCGGCCCGATCCTCACCGACGCCGGCCTGACTCTCTGACCACGAGGGTTCGGGCGGGCAGAATGAGGCGCATGCGATACGTGATCATCGGGGCGGGCGCGGTCGGCGGGACCATCGGGGTACGGCTGGCCGAGGCCGGTCGGGACGTGACCCTGGTGGCGCGGGGCGCGCACCTGGACGCGATCCGCGAGCGGGGCCTGACCCTGCGCCAGCCTGACGGCGACCTGACCGCCCGGCTCGCCGCCGCGGACGGCCCCGGTGACCTCCCGCTGCCGGCCGACACGGTGCTGATTCTCACCGTGAAGTCGCAGGACACCGCGGGCGCGCTGGCCGCCTGGGTGGACGCGCCGGTGGACGGGGGTGGCACGGCGGGTGAGCGGCTGCCGCTGGTCACCGCGCAGAACGGGGTGGCTAACGAGAGGGCCGCCCTGCGGCTCTTCGCCGACGTGCACCCGGTCTGCGTCTGGCTGCCGGCCACCCATCTGGACCCGGGCGCGGTGGTGTCCAACGGCTACCCGCACCCGGGAATGCTGCACATCGGGCGCTACCCGGCCGGCGTCGACGACACCGATCAGGCGATCGCCGCTGACCTGACCGCCGCCGGGTTCGTCGCCCCGGTCCGGCAGGACGTGCTGCGCTGGAAGTACGGCAAGCTGCTCGCCAACCTCGGCAACGGCCTCCAGGCGCTGCTCGGCCGGGACATCCCGGACGCGCTGGCCGAGCGGGTACGCGCCGAGGGCGTCGCCGCGCTCGCCGCCGCACACATCGCGCACACCTCGCAGGACGAGGAGCGAGCCGAACGCGGCGATCGGGTTCAGCAGCGCCCGGTCGACGGCGCGGGCCGCTCCGGCGGTTCCACCTGGCAGAGCCTGGCCCGGGGTACGGGCTCAACCGAGGTCGACCACCTCAACGGTGAGATCGCGCTGCTCGGCCGGCTGCACGGCGTACCGACGCCGGCCAACGTGGCCGTGCAACGCGCGGTGCGCCGGGCGGTGCGGGAGCGGATCGGACCCGGCGCGTTTTCGCTCGCCGACCTGGAGAAGATGATCGCCTGACCGGGGCAACCGAGGACCCCACCCGGCGCGTGTTCCCTGCGACCGACACGGGGAGGTAGCGGGTGCCGGACGTCGACGGGTTCGACGAGTTCTACCGCGGGAGCCGGCAACGGCTGCTCGGCTTCGTCTACGCGCTCACCGGCGACCGGGTCGAGGCGCAGGACGCCGTGCAGGAGGCGTACATCCGGGCGTGGCAGCGCTGGTCGACGGTCAGCCGATACGACGACCCGGAGGCGTGGGTGCGGGTGGTGGCCAGCCGGATCGCGGTCAGCCGGTGGCGCAGCCTGCGCAGTCGCGCCCGCGCGTACCTGCGGCACGGCGCCACCGAGACCGTTCCCGGCCCGGGCACCGACACCGTCGAGGTGGTCGCCGCGCTGCGCCGGCTGCCCGAGGAGCAGCGCACCGCCATCGCCCTGTACTACCTGATGGGCATGCCGGTCGCCGAGGTGGCGCGGGAGACCTCGGCCCCGGTCGGCACCGTCAAGGCCCGGCTCTCCCGGGGGCGCACCGCGCTCGCCGGGCTGCTCGCCGTCTCTGAACTCGAGGAGGCTACCGATGCGTGACGACCTGGCATTCGTCGAGCGGGTCCATCGGGACCTGCGGGACGTGCGGTGGCCCGAGCCGCAGGAGATCCGGGCCCGGGCCCGGCGGCGCAATCGGCGTACCGCCGTGACCGCCACGGTGGTGCTGGTGATCACGGGGGCGTTCGCCGTCGACGTGGTCGGCAACGGTCGTGGGCCGACAGCACCCCCGGTGGCTGCCTCGGCGAGCCCGACCGCACCAGCCCGGGGCGAGATCGACGCCGACGCACTGTTGCAACCGGCCGACCTGGCGCAGCCGGCGCAGGTGCAGCTCAGCCAGTCGGGGTTGGGGGAGATGGTCGTCGTCGAGAACATGCTGGGTTACTGCCGGGAAGAGCAGGGGATGGCCCCTGCCTGGCAGACGTCCCGCTGGTCACGGGCGCTGACCATGCTCCGGGAACCCGCAGAGGCCGCCGACACCGGTCCCGATGACTTCCTGCTCAGTCAGGATCTGTACCGGGTGACGCCGGAGGCTGCCGGGTCGTTCTTCGCCGACCTCGACCGGCTGGTGGCTCCCTGCGCCGAGTGGCGCAGCGTCGGGCCGTACGAGGTCGCGGGACGAAAGGGGACCGGGACGGCCGTACATCAGTGGGCGGTGGTGCAGCGGGACTTCGCCGGCGACGGTGCCGCCCTGCTGCGCCACACCGTGTCGCAGCCCCGCGACCAGAAGACCGGCAAGGCCATTGGTGACGAGCACTCGCCGACCAGCACGGCGGTGGTACGAGTGGGTGACCTGATCACGGTGCTCAGTCTGGGACGGAACAGCTCCGAGCCGGAGCTGCGCCGGCTGGCCGTGGTGGCAGCGCGTCGGATGTGCCTCGCCGCCAACCCCTCCTGCTGACCGCGGCCGCCCTTGGTCTGCACAACTTCTGTGAAGTTGCGCGGACCAGGGAGCGCGGTCAGAGCGGGATGTTGCCGTGCTTCTTCGCCGGGAGGGTTTCGCGCTTGGTGCGCAGGACTCGTAGCGCCCGGACGATCTGGGTCCGGGTCTCATGCGGCGGGATCACCGAGTCGATGTACCCACGCTCGGCGGCCACGTACGGGTTGGCCAGAGTGTCCTCGTACTCGGCGATCTTCTCGGCCCGAACCGCCGCCGGGTCCTCGGCGCCGGCCAGCTCGGAACGGTAGAGGATGTTCACCGCGCCCTGCGCGCCCATCACCGCGATCTGCGCGGTCGGCCAGGCGAAGTTCAGGTCCGCGCCGAGATGCTTGGAACCCATCACGTCGTACGCCCCGCCGTACGCCTTGCGGGTGATCACGGTGACCTTGGGGACGGTCGCCTCGGCGTACGCGTAGATGAGCTTGGCGCCGCGGCGGATGATGCCGTCCCACTCCTGACCGGTGCCGGGCAGGAAGCCGGGGACGTCCACGAAGGTCAGCACCGGGATGTTGAACGCGTCGCAGGTGCGGACGAACCGGGCGGCCTTCTCCGAGGCGGCGATGTCCAGCGTGCCGGCGAAGTGCATCGGCTGGTTGGCCACCACGCCGACCGGGCGCCCCTCGACGCGGCCGTAGCCGACCACGATGTTCTGCGCGTAGAGCGGCTGGACCTCCAGGAACTCCCCGTCGTCGAGGACGTGCTCGATCACCCGGTGGATGTCGTACGGCTGGTTGGCCGAGTCGGGGATCAGCGTGTCGAGCTCCCGGTCCTCGTCGCTGATGGCGAGATCCGCCTCGGCAGGGTGGACCACCGGCTCGTCGAGGTTGTTCGACGGCAGGTACGACAGCAGTGCCTTGACGTAGTCGACCGCGTCCTCCTCGTCCGTGGCGAGGTAGTGCGCGTTGCCGCTGCGCGAGTTGTGCGTACGGGCCCCGCCCAGCTCCTCCATGCCGACGTCCTCGCCGGTCACCGTCTTGATCACGTCTGGGCCGGTGATGAACATGTGCGAGGTCTGGTCGACCATCACGGTGAAGTCGGTGACCGCCGGGGAGTAGACCGCGCCGCCGGCGCAGGGGCCCATCACCAGCGAGATCTGCGGGATGACGCCGGAGGCGCGGACGTTGCGGAAGAAGATCTCGCCGTAGAGGCCGAGGGAGACCACGCCTTCCTGGATGCGCGCCCCGCCGGAGTCGTTGATGCCCACCACCGGGCAGCCGATCTTCATGGCCAGGTCCATCACCTTGACGATCTTCTCGCCGAAGACCTCGCCGAGGGAGCCACCGAAGACCGTGAAGTCCTGGGCGAAGACGCAGACCTGCCGGCCGTCCACCGTGCCGTAGCCGGTGACCACACCGTCGCCGTACGGCCGGTTCTTCTCCAGCCCGAAGGCCGTGGACCGGTGCCGGGCCAGTTCGTCGAGCTCGACGAAGGAGCCCTCGTCGAGCAGCATCTCGATCCGCTCGCGGGCGGTCTTCTTGCCCCGGGCGTGCTGCTTCTCGACCGCGCGCGCCGATCCGGCGTGCACCGCCTCGTCGACCCGGCGCTCCAGGTCCGCCAGCTTGCCCGCGGTGCTGTGGATGTTGGTCCCGGTCTCGGTAGTCACCCAGGGAATATAACGATGGTTCAGGACGACGCCGCTGTGCAGTACGCCTCAGTGCCGGTGCGGCCACCGCCGTAGGCTGGCGGGATGCCGGGCTCCCCGTACACCGATCTGGACCGCCCGCCGTTGTCGGCGGCCCGGCTGCGGCGCGCGTTGGTCGCGCCGCACGGCCCGTGGGCCCGGCTGGAGCTGCGCACCGAGACCGGCTCCACCAACGCCGACGTGGCCGAGGCTGCCCGGGCCGGCGAGCCGGAGGGCCTGGTCGTGGTCGCCGAGCGGCAGACCGCCGGTCGCGGCCGGCGCGGCCGCGTCTGGCAGTCGCCGGCGCGGGCCGGGATCACCACCAGCGTGCTGCTGCGGCCCGGCGAGGCCGTGCCGGACCGTGGTTGGCAGGCCGCGCCGCCCACCGGGTACGGCTGGCTGCCGCTGCTGGCCGGCGTGGCGCTGGTCGAGGCGGTGGCCCGGCTGGCCGAGCTGGAGGCCACCCTGAAGTGGCCCAACGACCTGCTCATCGGCGACGCGAAGTGCGCCGGCGTGCTCGCCGAGGCGGTGCCTGGGGGTTCGCCGGACCAGCCGCCGGCGATCGTGCTCGGTATCGGGCTGAACGTGACGCTGCGCGCCGACGAGCTGCCGGTGAACCCGACCGGGCTGCCGGCCACCTCGCTGAAGTTGGCCGGCGGGGCGGCCACCGACCGGGACCCGCTGCTGCGGGCGTTGCTGCGCGCGGTCGCCGACTGGTACGAGCGCTGGCGCGCCGCCGGCGGGGACGCCGTGGCCAGCGGCCTGCGCGACGCCTACCTGGCGGCCTGTGCCACGGTCGGTCGCGAGGTGCGGGTCCTGCTTCCTGGCGGCGACGACCTGACCGGCACCGCCACCGGCGTGGATCCCGACGGGCAGCTCCTGGTCACCACCCCCACCGGCGACCGCGTCCTGGCCGCCGGCGATGTCCTGCACCTCCGGTGAACGCAACCCGCCCCGTGCGGCTGATCCGCCGGGGCGGTTGGACCGGTTACGGTCTGCGCGTCGGAAAAATGGCGATGGAGGTTCCCGTGGCGTTCCCCGAAGACGTGCTCACCGAGGACGAGCACGTCGTGCTGCACCTGCACCCGCACTGGAAGGCGTTGATCCGGCCGATCGCGGTGCTGGTGCTGGCCGTTGCGGCGGTAGTCGTTGGCGTGCTCCTGCTGCCGGCCGGCGGCGGTGGCTCGATCGCGCTGGCCGTGATCGGGGTGCTCGCCCTGGTCGCCGTGTTCTGGCTGGGGCTGTGGCCGTTCCTGGTCTGGCGCACCACGCACTACCTGTTCACCAATGAGCGGGTGCTGCTCCAGCAGGGTGTCTTCTCCCGGGACCGGCGGGACCTCCCGCTCACCCGGATCAACGACCACTCGATGAACCAGCGTTTCATCGAGCGGCTGCTCGGCTGCGGCACGCTCACGATCGAGTCCGCCGGCGAGCGCGGCCAGTCGGTGCTCGCCGACGTCCCGGGCGTCGGCCAGGTGCAGACCACCCTGTACGAGCTGGTCGAGGCGCAGCACGACAAGCACTCGCTGGGCGACGGGGAGATGCGTGACATCCTCGCCGACATGCGCGAGGGCAAGCCGCTGCGCGACACCACGAGCTGATTCCGACTGCGTGACCGCCCCGGCCACCGCGCCGGGGCGGGTCAGGCGGGCGGTTCGGTCTCGGTCGGTTCGGTCTCAGGCGACGGGTCGGCGGGGCGCAGGGCGAACCAGCCGCGGAAACGGGTCCGCAACACCTCCTGCTCGGGCCGGTCGTCCGGGCCGAGGCGGAGCATGGTGCCGGTGAGGCTGGCGGTGCCGAGGCCCGGGCGGGCGGTGGACGGCCGGGCGCCCATCACGTCGACCCGGACGGCGAGCCGGTCCCCGGCGCGCACCGGGGCGAGCCAGCGCAGCTCCTCCAGGCCGGGGGAGGCGTCCGCCGCCGCGCGGGACAGCAGGTGGTCGACGTACGCCCGCATGAACAGGCTGACCGTGTAGAAACCGCTGGCGATGAGCCCCCCGTGCCGGCTCGCTCCGGCCAGCTCCGGGTCGACGTGGTACCACTGCGGGTCGAAGCGGCGGGCGAAGGCGACCATCTCGTCGCCATCCACCGTGACCACGCCGAGGTCGACGGTGAGCCCCGGGACGAGGTCCTCGAAGAACAACTCGGCGCGTGCCCCGGTGCCGGAGCGGGCTGCGGGTGGGGTCACCGGCGGGGCGCGCGGCGGGTGCCGGCGTGCAGCTCCGCGGCGAGTTCCGCGTCCAGGTCGGCGGAGAAACCAGCGCTCAACGGCGTGGGCCTCCCCTGGGTGGGAGCGCCGATCGGGCCGGGTGCGGTCGCCGGACGGCCGTCGGACTCCTCCAGCTCGGAGACGGATTCGGCCAGCTCGGCGACCGGGTCCATCCCGGCCATGGTGTCCCACTCGTCACGCGGGATGCTGTGCCAGGTGGGCTCGGCCTTCGCCTCGGTCTCGGCCGGTACGACGGGCTGGAAGACGAAGGTCCGGTACGACCAGAACCGGAACAGGGTGGCCAGCAGCACGCCACCGGTCTTCGCGACGTTCAGTGCCAGCAGGCCGTGGACGCCGAGGCCGTACTTGGCTGCGGCCAGTACGCCCAACTCAATGAGCAGGCCGGTCGCGTTGAAGAGAAAAAACAGGACGTACTCCCGCCGGAGCGCCGATTTCGGGCGGTCCCGGTACGTCCAGTGACGATTCATAAGATACGACGTGATCGTGGCGACGATGGTCGCGATCACGGTGGCCTTCAACTGACCATCGGCAAAGACGGTGAGTGCAAGGACATTGAACACCGCGTAATTGATGACGGTGTTGATGCCGCCGACGATGCCGAATTTGAGCGCCTCGCGGATGAACTTCTGCCAGCGCTCAGGCAGCAGACGGACAAGACGCATGCGAAACACCTTAGGGCAGTCGGTGAGGCCGGCGATCACCGGCCGGACGAGGTGGGCGGCAGGTCACGCCCCGTGGTCTCGGTCGTGCTTCACCTGCGGAACGGTCCGGGTTCCCGCTTCGACGAAGACGAACCGCCGGTAGGACCAGAATCGGAAGAGCGTGCCGAGGCCCGTGCCGACGACGAAGCTGGCGATGTTGTCGGCCAGCGGCGTCTGGAACACCGCCGGCCAGATGCTGCCGAGCCCGTACCGGCTGATTGCGAGGCAGGCCACCGCGATGCCGAGGCCGACAGCGTTGAAGAAGAAGAAGAGCGCGTACTCCCGGGCCGGATTGTTGCGTTGGCGGTGCCGCCAGGTCCAGAACCGGTTGCCGACGAACGCGAAGCTGGCCGCGAGAACGGTGGAGATGGTCTTCGCCGTCACCTGTTCGACGCCACGCGCGGTCGTCAGGTAGTTGAACAGCGCGAAGTCGATGAGGAAGGCGATGCCGCCGACCGTGGCGAACTTGCTCAACTCGCGGACGAGGTGACCGAAACGGTCGAGGAGTGCCCGGACCAGACCCGGCCGGGTCTGCCGGGGACCCGGTTGCTCCCCGGTCATCGTGGCGGCCACGGGCCGAGCGTACCGGCTGATGACCAGTCAGCGGGGTAGCAACGGCGAGCATGCGTGGTCGCTCGTGCCGGGCTCGCGCCGGGTGCGTCGCTGCTGAACGCAGCGTAACCAACGGGAGGAGTGACGCGTCCCGGAACGGGAATCCACGCAACGGTCGGCGGGACCGGTTCGCCGCTCGACCGCAACTCACGTCGACGGGGTGCACAACAAGATTTGCGTGAAACTGCGCGGGAAAGCGGGTATCAGCTCCCAATGCCGCAGCGTAGCCGTAGCTTGTGCAGTTCTTCACAACCAGTCCCACTGACTCGGAAGGCTGCCCGGTTTACGCTGAGCCCAATCCCAGGTTTCCACGAAGCGACGCATCGCGCCGCTGAGACTCGTGCATCCCATAGATCGGTCAGCGTCGACCACAAGGAGATGTGTCATGGTTGCTCCGGCTGTTGTGCGGGGTATCGATCAGGCCCCGACGTCCCATCCGAAACTGCTCGCCTGGGTCCGTGAGGTCGCGGAACTGACCACCCCCGACCGGGTCGTCTGGGTGGACGGGTCCGACGAGGAGTGGCGCCGCCTCACGGATGAGCTGGTCGAGGCCGGCACCCTGATCCGGCTGAACCCGGAGAAGAAGCCCAACTCGTTCTACGCGCGCACCGATCCCACGGACGTCGCCCGGGTCGAGGAGCGCACCTTCATCTGCTCCGTCGACGAGGCGGACGCCGGCCCCACCAACAACTGGATGGCGCCGGCCGAGATGAAGCGGACGATGAACGACCTGTACCGCGGTTCGATGCGCGGTCGCACCATGTACGTCATCCCGTTCGTCATGGGCCCGGTCGAGGCCGAGAGCCCGATGTTCGGCGTCGAGGTCACCGACAGCCCGTACGTGGTCGCCTCGATGCGGATCATGACCCGGATGGGTGCCAGGATCCTCGAGGCGATGGGTGACGACGCGGACTTCGTGCACGCGTTGCACTCGATCGGCGCCCCGCTCGCGCCGGGCCAGGAGGACGTCGCGTGGCCGTGCAACGAGACGAAGTACATCTCGCACTTCCCGGAGACCCGCGAGATCTGGTCGTACGGCTCCGGGTACGGCGGCAACTCGCTGCTCGGCAAGAAGTGCTACTCGCTGCGGATCGCCAGCGTGATGGGGCGCGACGACGGCTGGCTCGCCGAGCACATGCTGATCCTCAAGATCACCTCGCCCGAGGGGAAGGTCTACCACATCGCGGGGGCGTTCCCCTCCGCCTGCGGCAAGACCAACCTGGCCATGGTGGAGCCGACCATCCCGGGTTGGAAGGTCGAGACCATCGGCGATGACATCGCCTGGATGCGGTTCGGCGAGGACGGTCGCCTCTACGCGGTCAACCCGGAGTACGGCCTCTTCGGCGTCGCGCCGGGCACCGACTGGAAGACCAACGCCAACGCGATGCGGACGCTGGACCGGGGCAACTCCATCTTCACCAACGTGGGCCTCACCGACGATGGGGACATCTGGTGGGAGGGCATGGGCGAGCCTCCGGCGCACCTGATCGACTGGAAGGGCAACGACTGGACGCCGGACAGCGACCGCCTCTCCTCGCACGCGAACAGCCGGTTCTGCACCCCGATCACCCAGTGCCCGATCCTGGCCGAGGACTACTACAACCCCAACGGCGTGCCGATCGACGCCATCCTCTTCGGCGGCCGCCGCCGGGACACCATCCCGCTGGTGACCGAAGCTCGGGACTGGGTGCACGGCGTCTACATGGGTGCGACCCTCTCCTCGGAGACCACCGCCGCCGCGTCCGGCGCGGTCGGCGTGGTGCGTCGGGACCCGATGGCGATGCTGCCGTTCATCGGCTACCACGCCGGTGACTACTTCCGGCACTGGATCGAGATGGGCAAGGGCACCGACGGCGACGAGGCCAAGCTGCCCAAGATCTACTACGTCAACTGGTTCCGTAAGGACCCGGACGGCTCGTTCCTCTGGCCGGGCTTCGGCGAGAACTCCCGGGTGCTGAAGTGGGTCGTCGAGCGGATCGAGGGCCGGGCCGCGGCGGTGGAGACCCCGATCGGCATGGTTCCGGCCCCGGACGCGCTGGACGTCGAGGGCCTGGACATGACCCCGGAGGACGTCCGGATCGCGCTGAAGGTCGACCCGGACGAGTGGCGCAACGAGCTGCCGCTGGTCACCGAGTGGTTCGAGAAGTTCGGTGACAAGCTGCCCGGCGTGCTCTGGGCCGAGCTGGACGCGTTGCGGGCCCGACTGGACGCCGCGCAGCCGCAACGGTAGGTGTGAACATCGCCCCTGCCGGGCATCATCGGATCCCATGAGGACGGCCGCCGAGACCGAGGTCCGGCGGCCGTCCGCCGTCCGGGTGCTGACCATCCTGCTCGCGACGACCGCGGCGGCCACCGTCGTGGTCGAGCTGCTCAACTGGTGGTACGCCCCGGAGCCGGGCTTCGGGCTGGCGGTGCGCACCGGCTGGGCGATGCTGCGCTCGTTCGGTTTCCTGCTGCTGATCGGGCACGTCCGGCGGGGGCGTACGGCCGCCCGCCCGTTCGGGCTGATCCTCGCGGTCACCACGATCTTCGCCGTCGGCCGGCTGATCGTGCCCCGGCAGGGAGTGCCGCCACTGCCCGGGTTGCTCGGCTTCGCCGCGCTCACCGCGCTCTGCGCGGCGGTGGTCTGGCTGCTCTACCACTCGCCGGCGCTGACCGGGCACCTGGTCCGGCACCGGCCGCGACTGGTGATCGACCGGGCCGGCATCTCCTGGCGGGAGACGCCACGGCGCCGGCCGGAGGCCAGTGGCTGGCTGCTGACCAGTCGGGTGGCGGCGTTCACCTACAGCCCGCTGATGCTGGTGCCGGCGCTGGTGGCCGGAGGATCCATCCTGGACGATCGCCTGACCGCGGTGCCGGCCGTGCTGTTCTGGTTCGGCGCCGGGATCACGGCCAGCTACGCGGTGCTGTTCTGCACCGCGTTTCTGATGCGCGGCAAGCACTGGGCGCGCGGCCTGCTGGTCGTCGTCACGATGGCCGTACTCGCCGTGGACCTGCCGCTGTGCTGGTGGCTGTTGGGGCTGGACGGACTGATCCGGGACGGTGGCCCGCTGCTCGCTGCCGCGGCCCTGACGCTGTACGGGCTACGGCGCGCGGCTCGCGCGAAGGATGCCGCGGCCCCGGCCTGACCCCGCGTGGCGCGGCTCCGTTCGGGCCTGCCACGCCTCTCTGGTGCCCTGTCGAGCTGCCCCGGAAATGGGCCGCCGGGCACTTCGGCCGTTTGCGTGGCCCGCTCGCGGGCAGCTTCTCCGGGCACCTGTCGAGCTGCCCCAGAAATGGGCCGCCGGGCACTTCGGCCTTGCATGCCCCACAGGTGGGGCAGCTCTACAGGGCCTGGGACATGCACATACCCCGGGCTGCCGCGGCAGCGTGCGGCACGAGGGGGTGCCGGCCGGTTGGGGCGTTCTGGCCAGATCGGGCGCTTCGGTGTCGGTCGACCCGAGCCGGCAGGAGGCAGGATGGCGGGTGGCGTCGGTCACAGACCGGCGTCGGCGGCACGGGCGGATCGCCGGCGGGGCGGGACGGGCCGCGTCGCACCGGCCGGAGGGAGGCTCGCGGTGGGCGACGAGTTCGACGTGGTGGTGGTGGGAGCGGGGCCGGCCGGAGCGGCCGCCGCGCTGACGGCCCGCCGGGCCGGTGCCAGCGTGCTGCTGCTGGACCGGGCCGACTTTCCCCGGGACAAGGCGTGTGGCGACGGGATCGCCGCGCACTCGGTGGACGTTCTCGCCGAACTGGGGGTGGCCGAGGCGGTGGCGGGCTACGTGCCGCTGCCCGCGCTGCGCATGATCGCCCCGGGCGGGGGCGCGGTGGCGCGGGCGTTGCCCCGCCCGGCGTACACGGTGCCCCGGCAGGTCTTCGACGCGCGGTTGGTGGCGGCCGCGGTGGCCGCCGGCGCGCAGTTGCGCCGGCACACCGTCCGGCGGGTGGAGCCGCGCGCCAACCGGGTGGTGCTCGACGGGGAGTTGTCCGGCCGTGTGGTGGTGGGCGCGGACGGCGCCGGGTCGGTGGTGCGCCGGGCGCTCGGCCACCCGGTGAACCCCGACCGGCACCTGGCGCTGGCCATCCGGGGGTACGCGCCGGCGCTGCCCGGCCCGTCCGAGCAGCTCATCGTCACCTCGCAGGCTCACTGGCCGGCGTACGCCTGGTCGTTCCCGATCGGCGACGGACGGGCGAACGTCGGGTACGGGGAAGTGCTGCGCGGGGAGCCGCTGAGTCGGGCGTACCTGCTGGACCGGCTGGCCGCGCTGCTGCCCGGCACCGACCTCGCGACGGTGACCGCGCTGCGTGCCCACCACCTGCCGTTGTCCACCCACCGGCCGGCACCGGCGCAGGGCCGCACCCTGCTCGCCGGGGACGCGCTGTCGCTGATCAATCCGTTCACCGGGGAGGGCATCTTCTACGCGCTGCTCTCCGGTGCGCTGGCCGGGGCGGCAGCGGCCCGCGCACCCGAGGCCGCCGCCCGCCGCTACGCCGACGGACTCCGTCGCCGCCTCGGCACCCACCTGCGGCACAGCTCGGTGGCGGCCTGGTTGGCGCGGCGCCGGTGGGTGGTCGACGCGGCGGTCCGGGCGGCCCGTCGGGACGATCGGGTGTTCGACGACGTGGTCGAGCTGGGGCTGGGCGACGGGCGGCTCACCGCCCGTACCCTGGCCATGATCGGATTCGGGCTCTCCGGCGGGGATCGGCCTCCGAGGCGGTGATCCGCCCGGCGGGTCGCTACGCTGCTAGGTGATGACGCTGCGGAACCTTATCTACTCCGTGTACGAGCGCCGGCTCACGGCGAAGCTCGCGGGTAAGCCGGTGCCCCGGCACGTCGGGGTGATGTGCGACGGCAACCGTCGGTGGGCGAGGGAGATGGGCTTCGTCGACCCGAACGACGGGCACCGGGTCGGCGCCGCGAAGATCAAGCACGTCCTCGGCTGGTGTGACCAGGCCGGTATCGGGCACGTCACGCTCTACCTGCTGGCCACCGACAACCTGCGCCGGCCGGCCAGCGAGCTGGACCCGCTGCTCAAGATCATTGAGGATCTGGTGGTGGAGCTGGCCGAGGAGGGCAACCCCTGGCGGCTGCGCATCGTCGGGGCGCTCGACCTGCTGCCGGCACAGACCGCGGCGGCGCTCAAGGGCGCCGAGGAGCGCACCCGCGAGCGCAGCGGCGGCGCCGAGGTCAACATCGCGGTGGGCTACGGCGGCCGGCGGGAGATCACCGACGCGGTGCGCTCGCTGTTGCTGGAGCACGCCGCCTCCGGCGGCACCATCGAGGAGTTGGCCGAGGTGCTGGACGTCGAGCACATCGCCGAGCACCTCTACACCCGCGGCCAACCCGACCCCGACCTGGTCATCCGCACCAGCGGCGAGCAGCGGCTGTCCGGCTTCATGCTGTGGCAGTCCGCGCACTCGGAGTTCTACTTCTGCGAGCTCAACTGGCCGGATTTCCGGCACATCGACTTCCTGCGTGCGCTGCGCTCGTACGCCACTCGGCAACGTCGCTACGGCGCCTGACGTCAGGGCAGGTGGGTCAGCGCCCGGGTGAGGAAGTCGCCCAGGGCGGCCGGGGACTCGATGGTCAGATCGGCGGCGTTCGCCACCTCCTGGCCGGTCTCCGGGTTGGCCACCGCCACGCAGACGCCGAAGAAGTCCGGGTCGGCCGCGGCTCGGGCGCGCAGGGCGGCGAAGGCCTTGATGTCCGAGACGTCGTCGCCGAAGTACCAGGCGCCGGTGGCATCCCGGATCACCTCGCCGATCACCATGCCCTTGTCCCCGTCGACCGGCGGCTTGAGCTCCAGCACCATCCGCCCGGCCTGCACACGCAGCCCCAGACGGTCGGCCTGGGCCTGCCCCCACTGCTGCATGGTCGGGCCGAGCTGCGGCGCGGTACGCCAGTGCAGCGCGACGGAGAGCCGCTTGTACTCGACCAGCGTGCCGGGCGGCAGCTCCGCACGGGCCAGGTCGGCCAGCTCCGCCATGGTCGGCACCCAGGGCAGCGCAGTCGGCTCGGTGACCGTCTCTCCGCCGGAGTGGCTGTGCTCCAGCCCGTAGAGGCCGTACAGGTCCACGCCTGCGAGCCCGCCGAGATGGTCCCGGAGGAACTCCACCGGTCGGGCGGAGACGATCGCGACCCGCTGCACCACCGGGGCCAGTGCCTCGATCGCGGCCAGCGCCTTGGGAGCGGGGCGTACCGCGGTCGGATCGTCGTCGACGGGCGCGAGCGTGCCGTCGAAGTCGAAGAAGAGGACGGTCCCGGCGGCCCGGCCGGCGGTGATCCGCCAGGCCTGGTCGGCGTTCAACGGGGTCCTCGGCTGCTGATTGCCCAGATTCAACGGCGGCACGCGCGTCAGCGTACCCCGGCGAAGGAGGCTCATTCCTGGCCGAGCGGGCCCACTCGGCGGCGCGTGGTCAGCGTTCGGCGGCTCCTCGTCCGCGACGGCCGAACGGCACCACCGCCGCCTCCTGGCCGTGACTCAGCAGATAACCCTCCACGAACCCGGTGTTGCGATCGCCGGTGTGGTTCTCGATCTCGTTGAGCCGTGCCACCAGGAACTCGGTGAGTGCGCTGATCCGGTCGTTCAGCCGCTCGTGCAGCTCCGCCATGACGGCCAGGATGACCGCGGTGCCGGCGCTGATGAGCACGAGGAGGTTGACGAGCAGCGGAAGCTGCCCGCCGTTGACCACGAGGGTCACCGCGTTGCCGGTCGCCCACAGTGTCATCGACACCGTGGCGACCACGACTGCCAACCACTTCAGGGTCATGGACAGACGCCTCCTTCTGTCCCGCAGGGCTGGGTTCGGCCTTGTCCCGTCCCCCGCCGACGACGAGCCCAAGCAGTACGAATAGGGACGCTAGCGTGCCCGTTCCGGCCCCGGAGCCAAACGAATGAACCTGACCAGGCGTTCTTTCGCCATCTGAGGAACTAGCCGGCCTGATTCCCTCTTTTTCGGACGTCGACCGGCAGCGTCGGGCGATATGCGAGGTATCGAATGGTTTCGCGGATGTGGAACTTCTCCGCGTCCGACACGTTCGGATCGACCAGCCGCCGCAGCAGTGCCTCCACGTCCGGGTCCATCGGCGGTGCCGGTTGGCCGGCGCGCGGGCCCGCGGCGGTGCGGTCCCAGCCGAGGGCGGCGAAGGCCGCGGCGGGGTTCAGCCCCAGACCCTCGCAGAAGGCGACCACACGTTCGGCCTCCGGGTCGCTGGCCCAGTCGCCGCGGACCCACCGGTTGATGGTCTGCCGGGAGACGCCGGTGCGCCGGGACACCTCGGTGCCGCTCCAGGCCCGGGTCGCCCGGGCCTCGTCGAGCGCGCGCCGGACGAAGGTGGCGAAGGCGATCTTCCGCGCATTGGCCGTCTCGGTCACCCCGTGACGGTACGGCCAGTCGGTCGTCGGCGCGCGCCCGGGCGCGCCGTCGTCACGCGAACGTGACGGGTTCTTCGGATTTCCGGTAAACGATCCAGTGCCACTGTTGAGGGGTGTCACCCGGGCAGAATAGATGCCTTTAGGGGCGGCGGTAAACGGACGAAAAGCTGATACTGTCACGCCCATGGGACAA
Organism: Micromonospora sp. NPDC005087; assembly: GCF_042872965.1. Classification (NCBI taxonomy): domain Bacteria; kingdom Bacillati; phylum Actinomycetota; class Actinomycetes; order Micromonosporales; family Micromonosporaceae; genus Micromonospora; species Micromonospora sp. NPDC005087. The sequence continues at coordinate 442,888 of NZ_JBIALB010000002.1, forward strand.
TCTACGGTGTGTCACGTGCATGAGACGACTGGTGCTCACATGCGTCACGCCCCCGGCGCGAGGGGGGTGCGGTGACCGAGCTCGCCACCCGAGCCCAGGCCTTCGGGCTGATTGCCGAAGGGGTGGCCGCAGGGCTGACCGCTCCGTGGCGCCTCTACGTCGCCCGAGGCTGCCGCTACCTGTCGCTGAGCGTCGGCGACCGCACCGAGTGGAACGCCTGGCGTACCCATCTCGGTTGCCCGGAGCTGAGCGTGCGGGTCTACGACGCGGGCGGAGAGATCCGCCGCTCCTCCGTGGCCGAGGTCGTGCTGGACGGCTGCCGGATCAGCGTCGAGCTGGTCGAGGAGGTCAGCACCGACGACCTGGACCGGCTGCTCGTCGCGGATCCCACCGCGGTCGAGCCGGAGGAGCGATGACCGGGCGTCCGGGCCGGGCCGGGGCCGCCCGATGAGCCCGTTCCTGGCGGTCTTCCTCGTCCTGGTGCTCGGCGCCACCAGCTACGCGGCCGGCCGGCTGCACGGCCAGCTCAGCTACCGCATCGGCTACCGCTTCGGCTACCGGCAGGGCTACTTCGACGGTGACCGGGGCGCGTGGAACCGACGGCGGCGCGACGCCCAGGCGGCCATCGCCTCCGCCCTGTCGGTCTCCCCCGCGGGCGTCGTGCGCTCAGCGGGCACGGTCGCTCGCCCCGGTACCACCTACACCGGCTCGTCGTTCACGGCGCCGGCCGCCCCGATCACCGGGCGGCACCCGACCGGCACGCTCGTCCGACGGACCGGCTGAGGCCGGTCGGCGAGCCGCCGGGGGCGGTTCCGCCGACCGGCGCCACGAGCGCGGTGCGTCGTCCGCGGCGGACACGCACCGTCGGGGCCACGTCAGACCGGTGACGGTGGCCCCACCGGCCGGGATGCACGCAGGGGGCATGCATCCCGGCCGGTTCCGCCGCGCCCCGTCGGCGCCGGCCCGGCCGCCGCCGCGTCGGGCTGTGCGCGTTCACACGGCGGTCACCGGAGATCCACGATCGCCCTCTAGCCGGGACGGTCCGCCGCCGCTAGCGTCTAGGCATGGCACGGGGTTCTCCCGGGCCAGCCGGTCCGCCCGGATCTGCGACCTCGCGCATGGGGTTCCGCATCCGACCCCGTGTCCCCGGGCACCGGAGGAGGCGGAACACGGGTGGCGGGTGCCCATCCGTCGGAGCAGGCCTGTGACGACTCGCCGTTCGACCGCCGGTGCCGATCAGACCCCGGCCGCGACTGCCACGACCCGCCGCGCCAGCAGGGGCCGCCGTGCGGCGGGCGCCGCGCCGGCCGACCCCAAGGAGCCGCGACCAACCGGCCAGGCCTTCGTCCTGGACACCTCCGTGCTGCTGTCCGACCCGGCGGCCTTCCACCGCTTCGAGGAGCACGAGGTGGTCCTGCCCCTGGTGGTCATCACCGAACTGGAGGGCAAGCGGCACCATCCGGAGCTGGGTTGGTTCGCCCGGCAGTCGCTGCGGATGCTCGACGAACTGCGGATTAGGCACGGGCGACTCGACCACCCGGTGCCCGCCAACGACAACGGCGGCACGTTGCGGGTGGAGCTGAACCACACCGACGACGGGGTGCTGCCGCCCGGGTTCCGCACCGAGAGCAATGACGCCCGGATCCTCTCCGTGGCGCTCAACCTCGCCGCCGAGGGGCGGGAGGTCACCCTGGTCAGCAAGGACATGCCGCTGCGGGTCAAGGCCGCCTCGGTGGGCCTGCGGGCCGACGAGTACCGGCACGGCCAGGCCAGCGACCCGACCTGGACCGGCATGTCCGAGCTGGAGCTGGGCGAGGAGCAGATCGGTCGCCTGTACGCCGGCGAGACGCTCGACGTGGACGAGGCGGGTGGGCTGCCCTGCCACACCGGCCTGGTGCTGCACTCGGGGCGCGGCTCCGCGCTCGGCCGGGTGCTGCCGGACAAGTCGGTCCGGTTGGTCCGGGGTGATCGGGAGGCGTTCGGGCTGCACGGCCGCTCGGCGGAGCAGCGGATCGCCCTCGACCTGCTGCTGGACGAGTCGATCGGGATCGTCTCGCTGGGTGGACGGGCCGGCACCGGCAAGTCGGCGTTGGCGCTCTGCGCGGGCCTGGAGGCGGTGATGGAGCGCCGCCGGCACAAGAAGGTGATCGTGTTCCGCCCGTTGTACGCGGTCGGCGGCCAGGAACTGGGTTATCTGCCCGGGTCGGAGTCGGAGAAGATGTCGCCCTGGGCCCAGGCGGTCTTCGACACGCTCGGCGCGGTGGTGCACGAGAACGTGCTGGAGGAGGTGACCTCGCGGGGCATCCTCGAGGTGCTGCCGTTGACCCACATCCGTGGGCGCAGCCTGCACGACGCCTTCGTGATCGTGGACGAGGCCCAGTCGCTGGAGCGCGGCGTGCTGCTGACGGTGCTGTCCCGGATCGGGCAGGGCTCCCGGGTGGTGCTCACCCACGACGTGGCCCAGCGGGACAATCTGCGGGTCGGGCGGCACGACGGCGTGACCGCGGTCATCGAGGCGCTCAAGGGCCATCCGCTCTTCGCCCATGTCACGCTCAGCCGTTCGGAGCGGTCGCCGATTGCCGCCATGGTGACGGATCTGCTGGAGGACATCCCGCTCTGATGGTGCTTATGTAGGGATTCGTCTGCATTCTCAGTGTGACGCAGATCACGAACGAGTCGGTTGGTTTCCCATCGGTCTCACTGTGCGCGATGGTGTACAACGAGCGCCCACGCACCACAGGAATCGTTGATGATCGTTCGTCCCGAGATGGACGACATCGGCGAAGGCCGGTGCGGCGGCGCGACCGGCAACCGGTCGGGGCGCTCGCGGCACGGCTGACGGCCCTCGTGTGGCCGGCGCCGCGCCCCGTCCTTGCCCCCGACGAAGGGACCACTTCGTGAGTCGGCTGTGGAGCCGGTTGGGCGCCCGTACGGCTGCTGTCGCACTGCTCTCCGTGGGCGTTGCCGGTGGCTTCTACCTGGGCGAAGACCGCGAAACCCAGCAACAGGGCCTGACCGCGCAGGTCGGCCTTGAGGTCGACCGCGCCGATTTCGCCTACCAGCGCGAGCGCCAGGCCGCCCACCGGGTGAAGTTCGCCAAGCAGCGGGCCGCCGAGTACGAGGCCAAGCTGCGGGCGGCCCAGGCCGCCAAGGAGGCCGCCGAGCGGGCCCGCAAGGCCAAGGCCGCCGCGGCGTCGCGCAAGGCGGCCGAGCGGAGGGCGGCGGAGCAGCCCAAGCCGTACGACGGGCCGATCCCGGCGTCCTGCGCCGAGTACAGCGGCAACCGCAAGGTCGGCTGCGCCATGATGATCGAGGCGGGTTTCGGCATCGCCGAGTTCCCGTGCCTGGAGAAGCTCTGGACCAAGGAGAGCGGCTGGAACCACAAGGCCAGCAACTCCGGGTCCGGTGCTTACGGAATTCCGCAGGCCCTGCCGGGCAGCAAGATGGGTACGGTCGCCGACGACTGGCGGACGAACCCGGCCACCCAGATCAAGTGGGGCCTGGGCTACATCAAGGGCAGGTACGACACGCCCTGCGGGGCCTGGGGTTTCTTCCAGAGCAACGGCCACTACTGACGGTGTCGATGGCGGGGCGGGTGGGCGACCATCCGCCCCGCCGTCGTCCGTACCGGGCCGGCGCGGACGGGACGCGAGTGGCGGCCGGCCCCATTTGCTGATAGCAGTTGGGGGTGACCCTGCACCCTGGAAGCGGCGACCCCCACCGGTTCGGCACCGAGGCGTTCTACGCCGCGCTCGGCCGGGCCTTCGTCGCGATGTGCGCGGTGGTCCCGTTCCTCTTCCTCATCGAGGCCGTCGACCAGGGGCTGGAGTTCGGCCTGGACGCCACCGCCGGCATCATTCCGAAGCGTATCGACGGGCTGGACGGGGTCTTCTTCTCGCCGTTCCTGCACCATGGCTTCGACCACCTCTACAGCAACAGCATCCCGCTGATCCTGCTGGGCACCTTCGTGCTGGCCGCCGGCGCCCGGCGGTTCCTCTGGTCGACCCTGATCATCATCCTGGTCAGTGGGCTCGGCGTCTGGTTCACCGGCTCGCCCAACTCGGTGGTGGTCGGTGCCAGCGGCGTGATCTTCGGATACCTGGGCATCCTGCTCACCCGGGGCATCTTCGAGCGCAGTTGGTGGAACTTCGCCGTCTTCCTGCTGGTTGGTCTGCTCTACGGCTGGCAGCTGGTCGGCATCCTCCCCACCGACGAGCGGATCTCCTGGCAGGGCCACCTGTTCGGGCTGCTGGGCGGGGTGGTGGCCGCGATCCTGTTCCGTCGTCGCCGGCCGGTCGTCGGCGGCTCGGACTACACGGGGTCCACGCTCAGCCTGCCCTGACCGGTTCCCTCGGCGCGCCTCTGGGACGTGCTTGCCGGACCGCCGCCACCCGCCTACCGTCGTGATCAGCAAGCGTTGATCCGTGAGCGGAAAGCGACGGTACGCCATGCGCGAGGTCGATGTCGCCGTGATCGGGGCCGGTCCGGCCGGCCTCTTCGCCGCGTACTACGCCGGGTTCCGAGGGCTGTCGGTGGCGGTGATCGACGCGCTGCCGGAGCCGGGCGGTCAGGTCACCGCGATGTACCCGGAGAAGCTGATCCTCGACGTGGCCGGTTTCCCCGCCGTCAAGGGCCGCGACCTGGTCGCCAACCTGGTGGCTCAGGCCGCCCCGTTCGGCCCGCACTACCTGCTCGGCACCCGGGCCGAGAAGCTGTCGTACGCCGAGGAGCGGCCGGTGCTCGGGCTGGCCGGTGGCGAGCAGCTCGGCTGCGGCGCGGTCGTGATCACCGGCGGCCTGGGCAGCTTCAGCCCTCGGCCGCTGCCCTGCGCCGACAGCGCGCCAGGCGCCGGCATCGTCTACTTCGTACCGGAGCCGGCCGAGTTGGCCGACCGGGACGTGCTGATCGTCGGTGGCGGAGACTCCGCGTTCGACTGGGCGTTGACGCTGCAACCGCTGGCCCGCTCGGTGACCCTGGTGCACCGGCGGGAGAAGTTCCGGGCGCACGCCTCCACGGTCGCCCGGGTGCTGTCGCTGCCGGTGCGGGTGGTGGTCAACGCCGAGGTGACTCGGCTGTTCGGGGAGGCCACGGTGACCGGCGCCGAGGTGACCGTGCGCGGTGGCGCGACCGAGACGCTGCCGGTGGACACGGTGGTGGCCGCGCTCGGCTTCACCGCCGACCTGGGCCCGCTCGCCGAGTGGGGGCTGCGGCTGGACCGCCGGCACATCCTGGTGGACAGCGCCATGGCGACGAACCTGCCCCGGGTCTACGCGGCCGGTGACATCACCGAGTACGCGGGCAAGGTCCGGCTGATCGCGACCGGCTTCGGCGAGGCCGCGACGGCGGTCAACAACGCCGCGGTGGCCATCGACCCGAGCGCCCACCTGTTCCCTGGGCACTCGTCCGACGCCGGCTGACCGCGGTGCCGGCCGCGGACCGGTTCGCGTCGGTGGCGGTCACTGCGGGCGGGGCAGACCGATCAGGTCGGCCAGCAGCCCGACCTGGTGGTCGAAGTACGCGTCCCGGTGCGCGACGGTCCGGTTGAGCCGGCCGAACAGCTCGAAGCTGATCAGCCCGAAGAGCTGGGTCCAGCCGGCCATGCCCCGGGCCAGCAGGGCGGGGGGCATTCCGGGGAAGAACGTGTCGGCCAGTTCGGTCAGGTCGTCGTGCAGCGGCGCCGGCAGCTCACCGGCGGGCGGCGGGCTGAGCAGCCCCGCGTCCAGCCCTTCCCGGAGCAGGCCGACCAGGGTCAGTGGGGGGCGCTGGGCCGGGCCGACAGTGTCGTCCGGGGCGGCGTACCCGGGGACCGGGCTGCCGTAGAGCAGCGCGTATTCGGCGGGGTGAGCCAGCGCCCAGTCCCGGGCCGCCCGGCAGGCCGCCTGCCAGCGGGCGCGGAGGTCGAGTCGGTCGGGCACGGCCTCGGCCGCCTCCACCGCGTCGCCGAGTGCGTCGTACGCCTCGATGATCAGCGCGGTGAGCAGGTCGTCCCGGCTCGGGAAGTAGCGGTAGATGGCGGACGAGACCATGCCCATGTCCCGGGCCACGGCGCGCAATGAGAGGTTCGCGCCGTCGGTGGCGAGGTGCCGGCGGGCGACCGCCTTGATCTCGCCGAGCATCTCGGCGCGGACCCGGGCGCGGATCGAGGAAGCGGGCATGGGGCCAGTCTGCCACGGTTTGGAGCACCAATCAAAAAAGAGAGCACTGCTCTTGACTATTGCCACGGTGGCAGGCCATGCTGGACGAGCAACCGAGAGCACCGCTCTCGCTTCATATCCCCGCTCGGAGGAGTTCCCATGGCACTGCACGTGATCGTCGGCACCGGCCCGGTCGGCACCGCGACCGCCCTTCTTCTCGCCGAACGAGGTGAACGGGTCCGGGTGATCAGCCGCCGAGGCGCCGGGCCGGAGCACCCCGCCATCGAACGGATCGCCGCCGACGCCGCCGACGCCGACCGGCTCAGCGTGCTGACCGACGGCGCGCAGGCGCTGTACAACTGCGCGAACCCGGCCTACCACCGCTGGCCCATCGACTGGCCGCCGCTGGCCGGCGCGCTGCTCGCCGCCGCCGAGCGGACCGGCGCGGTGCTCGCGACGGTCGGCAACCTCTACGGGTACGGACCCGTCGACGGCCCGATGACCGAGCAGACCCCGCCGAACGCGACCGGCACCAAGGGTCGGGTACGCAACCAGATGTGGGCCGACGCGCTCGCCGCCCACCGGGCCGGCCGGGTCCGGGCCACCGAGGTGCGCGGATCGGACTACATCGGCGTCGGCGGCACCTCGCTGGCGATGATGGTGCTACCCCGGGTGCTCGCCGAGCAGCGGGTCTTCCTGCCCGTCAACTGGGACGCCCCGCACACCTGGACGTACATCGCCGACGTCGCCCGTACCCTCGTCGCGGCAGCCGCCGAGGAGCGGGCCTGGGGGCGGGCCTGGCACGTGCCCAGCGCGCCGGCCGCGCCGATGCGCGAGCTGGCCACCCGGGCGGCGGCGCTGGCCGGCACGCCCACGCCGAAGCTGATCCGGATGCCCTACCCGGTGCTGTGGCTGGGCGGCCTGACCAACCCGTTCATCCGTGAGCTGCGGGAGACCGCCTACCAGTTCGACCGCCCGTTCCTGATGGACTCGACCGCCACCACCGCCACCCTCGGCGTCGAGCCGACCCCCCTGGACCGCGCCCTGAAGGAGATCGTCGAGGCCCTGCACGGCTGAACCCGCACGTCACCTGCCGCGAGACCGGTCCCGCTCAGCGGCGGGCGGGCCGGGCCGTGCGAGCGCGGCGATCAGCACGGCCACCATGGTCAGCGCGGCCCCGAGCAGGGTGTTCGGGCCCGGGTGCGACGCCGCGGTGGGCAGCAGCAGGTCCAACAGGACGGCCCCCACGATCTGGCCGGCGATGGTGGCCAGGCCGAGCAGCAGCACACCGGTGAAGCGCACGATCGCCGCGGCGATCGCGATGAACACGATGCCGATCGGGCCACCCAGGTAGAGCCACGGTTCGGTCGGCAGGTGGCCGATCGGCCAGCCGCGTACGGCGATGTCGACCGCGAACGCGACGAGCAGGGCGATCGTGCCCACGGTGAAGTTGACCAGGGTTGCGGTCAGGGCGCTGTCGGCCGCGGCCCGGACCCGGCCGTTGACCGCCTGCTGCCACGCGATGCCCACCCCGGCGAGCAGCGGCAGCAGGGCCAGCGCCAGCGCGCCCGGGTCACCGAACCGGTCGCCGACCGCCAGGCCGACCGCCAGCACGGTGAGCACCGCACCGGCCAGCCGCTGCCGGGTGACCGGCTGCCGGCCGGTCGGCCCGATTCCCGCCCGGTCCACCGCGAGACTGCTGCCGGTCTGCCCGGCGACCACCGCCACGGTGAAGACCGCCACGCCCAACGAGCCGATGGTCAGCCCCTGGGTGGCCACCAGGAACGCCCCGCACACCCCGCCGAGGCACTGCCAGGGCCGGAGCGTGCCCGCCGCGAGGGCCGACCGCACCGCGACCAGCCCCCGCCGACCGCCCGGGGTGGCGGGCACCAGCACCAGCAGCACCAGCAGGCCGACGCCGAACGAGACCACCGCGGCGGCGAAGCCGTCGGCCAGGCGTACCCCCATCTCGCCGTTGATCCGAGACTGCACCGCCACCGCGAGCCCGGAGACCGACGCCAGCGCGACACCGGTGATCCGGCGGGTGGCTGACAGGGTCTGTGGCGTCGCCGTGCCGGTGACACTCACTCCTGCTCGGCCAGTGGACGACCGTCGAAGTCGACCGCGGAGTAGAGCGCCAGCTTCTCCAGCCGGTGGTACGAGTCGATCACGCGGATGGTGCCGCTCTTCGACCGCATCACGATCGACTGGGTGTACGCGCCGCCGGCCCGGTAGCGCACCCCGCGCAGCAGATCCCCGGAGGTGACACCGGTCGCCACGAAGAAGCAGTTGTCCCCGGTGACCAGGTCGTCGGTGCCCAGCACCCGGTCCAGGTCGTGCCCCGCGGCGAGCGCCTTCTCCCGCTCCTCGTCGTCGCGCGGCCAGAGCTTGGCCTGCATCGCCCCGCCCATGCACTTCAGCGCGCAGGCGGAGATGATGCCCTCGGGGGTGCCACCGATGCCCATCAGCACGTCGACGTCCGACTCGCCCCGGGCCGCCGCGATGGAACCGGCGATGTCCCCGTCGGAGATGAACCGGATACCCGCTCCGGCGCGGCGGATCTGCGCGACCAGGTCGTCGTGGCGGCTGCGGTCCAGCACACAGACCGTCACCTCCGAGACGTCGGTGCCCTTGACCTTGGCGATCCGGCGCAGGTTGTCGGCCACCCCGGCGTTGATGTCGATCACGTCGGCGTACGCCGGCCCGACGGCGAGCTTCTCCATGTAGAAGACGGCGCTCGGGTCGAACATCGCGCCGCGCTCGGAGACGGCGAGCACCGCCAGCGCGTTCGGCATGCCCTTGCTCATCAGCGTGGTGCCGTCCACGGGGTCGACCGCGACGTCCACCTCCGGTCCGGTGCCGTCGCCGACCTGTTCGCCGTTGAAGAGCATCGGGGCGTTGTCCTTCTCGCCCTCGCCGATCACCACGACGCCGCGCATCTGGATCGAGTTGATCAGCTTGCGCATGGCGTCGACGGCGGCCCCGTCGCCGCCCTCCTTGTCGCCCCGGCCGACCCAACGGCCAGCGGCCATCGCCGCGGCCTCGGTGACCCGGACCAGGTCGAGGGCAAGGTTACGGTCGAGATCCTGTGGGATCCGCGTCCTGGTGTTCGTCATGACGGCTGCTCCTCCTCGCGACGGTGCGGGGTGGACCGACGGCGGGACGCCTCCCGCTGCCGGCTTTGTCGCTGATCCTCACACGATGGCTGACCCGGCGTCGGCGCGGGGCGGTGATGGGCCGGATACCGCCGGTCGGGCGGCTGCGAAGATAGGAGGGTGGAACCCGCACAGCCAGCCGACCGCGTACCCGACGACCCCACGCCGCCCGGCGGCCAGCCGCCGGCGGACGTCCCCGCCGGTTCCGGTGCTGAGCAGGCCGAGACCGACCGGACGACGCCGCCGGCCGACGAGCCGGCCCTGGTCGCGTCGGGCCCGGCCGCCGGCGAGCGGCCCGCGCCGCCGCCGCCGACGGGATCCGTGAAATCCGAGCGGTCGCCGAAGGACATGGCGATCTCGCTGCTGGTGCTGCTGATCCCGATCGCGCTGCTGTTGGCCTTCTACCGGGGATTCCTCGGCGGCGACGAGCCCACCACGGTCGACCCGGCGCCGGCGATCGAACAGGCCCAGTCGGCGAACGCCTTCCCGGTGAACCAGCCGCAGGGGCTCAGCTCCGGCTGGCGCACGGTCAGCGCCCGCTTCCAGACCGTCGAGGACGGCGCGAATCTGCGCATCGGGTACCTCACCCCGGAGGGGCGGGGCGTCCAGCTGGTGCAGAGCAGCGTGCCGGCGGAGCGGCTGCTCCCCGCCGAGCTGACCGACCAGGGCCAGCCGCAGGGCCCGACGGAGCTGGCCGGACGCACCTGGCAGCGCTACACCGCACGGGGCAACCAGCAGGCGCTGGTGCTGCTGGAGCCGGCCCGGACGGTGCTGGTCATCGGAGACGCCCGGGACAACGAACTCCGCCAACTCGCCGGCTCGTTGCGTTGACGGGCGGGGTGGCCTCGTGCCGCCCCGGTCCCACCGGCGCCGTCCTCCACCGGGCAACCGGACAGAAAGGGTGATTGTCCGACGGGTCGACAGGGAACAGAGAGGGAGTGATCCGGGCGCGCGCACGGCCCGGGTCGCGCGGCGCAGCCGAGGGTGCTGCTGCGTCGCCCGGTTTCCGGCGCCGTCCTGGTCGTCGGGTGACCCCCTTGGGAGACACATATGACTGTTCGACGACTCAGTGCCGGCCTGGTGGCCGCCGCCCTGTTCACGCCCGGCCTGGCCGCCTGCAACAGCAGTGGGACCTCTAGCGCCGGATCGACCGCGTCCCCGACGGTGAGCGCGTCCGGCGTGCCGAGCCCGCCCGGCTCGCCCGTGGCGGGCGACGCCAAGCAGGCCCTGCTCGACTCCACCCGGGAGATCAGCAACGGAAACTTCCGCTTCACCCTCGCCGGCGTCGGCTCCACCGCCGAGGGCCAGGTGCACCAGCCGAGCCAGAGCGCGTCCATGAAGATCGCGCTTGGCGGTCCCTCGTCCGACCTGGCCATGAAGCTCGACGTGATCCACTTCAAGCCGGACAGCTGGGTGAAGCTGGAGCTGACCGGCGCCACCGCCGACAGCCTGCCCGCCATCAAGCGGCTCAACCTCGGCAAGTACCAGCACCTGGACCAGACCCGCATCAAGGGCAACCGGAGCCTCGGCTTCGACTTCGAGAAGGTCGACCCGGCCGGCAGCGCCGTGCTGACCCAGGGCATCACCGAGGTCCGCAGCACCGGCACCGGCACGTACGCCGGCACCATCGACGTCAGCAGGGCGGCCGAGGCCGGCTCGCTGAACGCCGCCACGATCGCCGCGTTGGGCACGCAGGCGAAGACGGTTCCGTTCACCGCGAAGGTGGATCCGCAGGGCCGGCTCAGTGAGCTGGTGCTGCAACTCCCGGCCGCCGGGCAGACCGCGGCGCAGGAGATCCGGATGACGTACTCCGACTACGGTGCCGCCACCGCCGCGCAGAAGCCGCCGGCGAACCAGGTCGTCGAGGCGCCGGCCGAGCTGTACAGCCTGTTCAACTGACGGTCGTACGCGGGTGGGGCGGCTCCGGTCGCCCCACCGGCGGTCAGGAGGCGGACTCCTGCCGGGCCGCTTCGATCCGCGCCCGGGCGCCGTCCAACCACCGCTGGCAGATCACCGCCAGCGCCTCGCCGCGCTCCCAGAGCGCCAGCGACTCCTCCAGGGACGTGCCGCCGGCCTCCAGCCGCTCCACCACCGAGGCCAGCTCGGCACGGGCCTGCTCGTAGCTGAGCCGCTCGTCCGGCCCGGCTTTCGTGTCGTCAGTCATCGCGTCCATCTCAGCACACCACGCTCCGGTCGCCGCGCCCCGCCACTCAGCCGTCCACCGTGGCGGCCAGCTCACCGTCGGCCAGGCGGACGCGCAGCGGGTCGCCCTTGCCGACCTCGGCCGCCGCGCGGACCACGTGGCCGTCCGCGCGCTGCACGATCGCGTACCCCCGGTCGAGGGTGGCCGCGGGTGAGAGGGCGCGTAGCCGGGCCAGGGTGTGCCGCAGCTCGTCGTCGGCCGCACCCAGGCGGTGGGCCAGGCATCGTCCGGCCCGCTGACGCAGCGCACTCAGGTCGGTCGCCCGCTGCTCCACCATCACCTGCGGCCGGGCCAGCACCGGACGGGAACGTAGCCCGTCGAGCCGGTGGGACTCCCGGTCGACCAGGTTGCGCACCGCCCGTTCGAGGCGGTGCCGGGCCTGACCGATGAGGCGTACCTCCTCGGTGAGGTCGGGGACCACCCGCTTGGCCGCGTCGGTCGGGGTGGACGCGCGGACGTCGGCGACGTAGTCGATCAACGGCGCGTCCGTTTCGTGACCGATCGCGCTGACCACCGGGGTGCGGCAGCCGAACACCGCGCGGCAGAGCGCCTCGTCGGAGAAGGGCAGCAGGTCCTCGATGCCGCCGCCACCCCTGGCGATGATGATCACGTCGATGCTCGGGTCGGCGTCCAGCACCTTGAGCGCGTCGATGATCTGCGGCACCGCGGACGGGCCCTGCACGGCCACGTTCACCGTACGGAACTCCACCGCCGGCCACCGTCGCCGTGCGTTGGTCAGCACGTCCCGCTCGGCGGCCGACGCCCTGCCGGTGATCAGCCCGATGCGGCCGGGCAGGAACGGCAGCCGGCGTTTGCGTGCCCGGTCGAAAAGTCCCTCGGCGGCGAGCAGCTTCTTGAGCTTCTCCAGCCGGGCCAGCAGCTCACCCAGCCCCACCTGGCGGATCTCGTCGGCACGCAGGCTCAGCGTGCCGCGGGCGGCGTAGAACTCCGGTTTGGCGTGCAGCACCACCCGGGCGCCCTCGCGCAGCTCGGGCGCGCCGGCGTCCAGTACGTCCCGGTTGGTGGTGACGGTCAGGCTCAGGTCGGCCGACGGATCACGCAGGGTGAGGAAGACGGTGCTGGCCCCGGGCCGGCGGCTGATCTGCGCCACCTGCCCGTCCACCCACACCCAGCCGAGCTTCGCGATCCAGGCGCCCACCTTCTGGCTGACCACCCGGACCGGCCACGGCTCCTCCGCGCTGCTCCGCGCCCCGTCACTCACCCGCCCACCCTACGACCCACCCACCCCACCGGATCGGCCTCGGGCCTCGGCGCGGCAGGAGGGGCGGGGTCGCGGCCGCTGCCGCCGGGAAATCGGACACGTACGATGGACGGGTGACCGAGGCTCAGGCGACCCCCCAGACCGGTAAGCGCGTGCTCCTGGCCAAGCCCCGCGGCTACTGCGCGGGCGTCGACCGCGCGGTGCAGACCGTCGAGGAGGCGCTGAAGCTCTACGGCGCCCCGATCTACGTCCGCAAGCAGATCGTGCACAACAAGCACGTCGTGCAGACCCTGGAGGCGCAGGGCGCGATCTTCGTGGAGGAGAACGAGGAGGTGCCGGAGGGCGCCACCGTCATCTTCTCCGCGCACGGGGTGGCCCCCGAGGTCTACGAGCAGGCGAAGGCGCGCTCACTGAAGGCCATCGACGCGACCTGCCCGCTGGTCACGAAGGTGCACCAGGAGGCGAAGCGGTTCGCCGCCGAGGACTACGACATCCTGCTGATCGGTCACGAGGGGCACGAGGAGGTCGTCGGCACCGCCGGCGAGGCTCCCGCCCACATCCAGCTGGTGGACGGGCCGGACGGCGTCGACAAGATCACCGTTCGCGACCCGGAGAAGGTGGTCTGGCTCTCCCAGACCACGCTCTCGGTGGACGAGACGTTGGAGACGGTCGCCCGGCTCAAGCAGCGGCTGCCGCTGCTCCAGTCGCCGCCCAGCGACGACATCTGCTACGCGACCTCCAACCGGCAGCACGTGGTCAAGGAGATCGCCCCGGAGTGCGACGTGGTGATGGTCGTCGGCTCGCGAAACTCGTCCAACTCCGTCCGGCTGGTCGAGGTGGCCCTGGACGCCGGCGCCCGCGCCGGTCATCTGGTCGACTTCGCCCACGAGATCGAAGACGCCTGGCTGGCCGACGCCCGTACCGTCGGCGTGACCTCCGGCGCGAGCGTCCCCGAGGACCTGGTCCGGGACGTGCTGGCGCACCTGGCGGCACGCGGTTTCGCCGACGTCGAGGAGATCACCACCGCCAACGAGCGGCTCACCTTCTCGCTGCCGCAGGAGCTGAAGCGGGACATGAAGGCCGCGGCGGCCCGCGGTTGAGTGGTCTCGGCGGGTTTCCGGCGGGAACGCCCGGCCACTCCGGCGCGTCCAAATCGGCATGAGGACCTTTCGGCTCGTCGTCTCCGCCCTGGTGGTCTGCGCGGCGCTGAGCGCCTGCGGCGGCACGGACGGTCCTGCCACCCCCACCCCGAGCGGATCGTCACCGGCCACCGGGCAGCCCAGCCCGTCGGCGGCCGTCCCGCCGACCCCTGGCCCGGTGACACCCACCCCCGCCCCGACGCTCAAACCACCCGGTGGACCCACCGTCCCGCCGCCCGTCGGAGCCACCGAACTCACCGGCACGATCACCCCTGGCGTGGAGCCGAACTGCGTGCTGCTCGACGGCTACCTGCTGATCGGCGGCCCGCGGGACGTGCTCACCGCCGGTGCCAAGGTGACCGTCACCGGCCGGGTCGAGCCCGGCATGATGACCACCTGCCAGCAGGGCACGCCGTTCGTCGTCGAGAGCGCGCACCGTAGCTGACACGGTGGGCCAGCGGGTAACCCGCCCGGCCGACCGGTCAGCCGCCGGCGAAACCGGTCAGCGGTCGCGGTCGACGGGGACGACGTCGTCCAGCAGCTCGGGAGCCTGCGGCTGACGGGGAGTCAGCTCGACCTGGGCCGGACTGGCCAGTTCCTCGTCCGAGACGCCCAGCTCGGCGAGCTTGCGCGCGCTGACCAGCACTCGGGCCTCCAGCGATCCGACCGCCCGGTTGTACGCCGTCACCGCGCCGGCCAGCGACGAGCCGAGCTTGCCCACGTGGTCGCCGAGCGTGGCGAGCCGCCCGTACAGCTCCCGGGCCAGCGTGTGCACCGCGAGCGCGTTGCGGGCCAGCGCCTCCTGCCGCCAGGAGTAGGCCACCGTGCGGAGCAGGGCGACCAGGGTGGCTGGCGTGGCCAGCACCACGTTGCGGGCGAAGGCGTGCTCCAGCAGCGTCGGGTCACGCTGGAGCGCGACGTCGAGGAACGGGTCGGCGGGCACGAACAGCACCACGAACTCCGGCGAGCTGTCGAACGCGGCCCAGTAGGACTTGGCGGCCAGCGCGTCGACGTGCCCCCGCAGGTGCCGGGCGTGCGCGTCGAGGTGCGTGTCCCGGCCGCGCTCGTCGCGGGCCTCCATCGCGGTGAGGTACGCGTCGAACGGCGCCTTGGCGTCCACCACCACCGACCGGCCGCCGTGCAGCCGGACCACCAGATCCGGGCGGACGACCTGCTCGTCGGTGGCGGCGGTGACCTGCTCGGAGAAGTCGCAGTGCTCCAGCATGCCGGCCGCCTCGACGATCCGGCGTAACTGGTGCTCGCCCCAGCGGCCCCGCACCTGCGGCGCGCGCAGCGCCGCCACCAGCTGCTTGGTCTCGGTGCGCAGCTCGCCGGAGACGGCATTCATCGAGCGGACCTGCTCACGCAGCTCGGCGTACGCGTCGACCCGGTCGTGCTCCAGGTCGGCGACCCGCTGCTCGTAGCGGCGCAGGGTCTCGTGCAGCGGCGCCACCGCGCGGGCCACCGCCTCCTGGGACTGGGCGGTGGCCTCGTAGCTCAGCGCCCGCATGGACTGCTCTAGGCGCCCCTCGCCCTCCCGGGTCGCGGTCAGCGTGGCGTCCAGCCGGGCGATGTCGGCCGCCGACCGGGACCGGGCCGCGAGCCAGCCCACCGCCCCGCCGGCGCCGAGGCACACGATCACCAGGAGCAGCGTCGAGACGTCCATCACCGGAGCTTGCCAGACGGATACGACGTGACGCCCGGGGGTACGTTCGGAGACATGGAACTTCTGCTGTGCCTCGCCATCGTGGTGGTCGGCGTGCTGGGCGCCGCGGCGATCATCCGTGCCCAGGCCACCGCCCGGCAGCGCACCGAACTCGGTGACGCCCGCGCGGAGGCGCAACGCTGGTACGAGCGCCTCGGCGGCCAGTTGATGAACCTGCACGGCGACGAGCCGGCGGTCCGCCAGGCGCTGTCCGACGCCGGTGAGCGGTACAACGCGGCGGGCTCACAGCTGGAGCAGGCGCGTACGCCCAACCAGTTCGCGCTGGCCCGGGAGACCGCGCTGGAGGGGTTGGCGTACATCCGGGCGGCACGGACGGCACTGGGCATCGATCCCGGCCCGGAGGTGCCGCAGTTGGCCGCGGCGCGCGGGGTCGGACAGCTCACCAAGGAGCGGGAGGTCGACGTGCAGGGGCAGACCTTCCGGGCCGGCCCGCAACCCGGCCGGGACACGCCCTACTACTACCCCGGTGGCCGTTACAAGGGCCGGCCGGTGCCGGCGGGCTGGTACTCGACGCCGTGGTGGAAGACCGCGCTGGGCGCCGGCGCCGGTGTGCTCGGCGGCATCCTGATCGCCGACGCGCTGTTCTCGCCCGCCTTCGCGGACCCGGGTTACGGCTACGACGAGGGCTACCAGGAGGGCTTCGGCGACGGCGTCGACCAGGGCGCTGACGGCGGCGACCAGGGCGGTGACGGCGGCGACCAGGGCGGCGACCAGGGCTTCGACGGCGGCGACCAGGGTGGTGGCGACTACGCCGGCGGCGACTACGCGGGCGGCGATTTCGGCGGCGGCGGTGACTTCGGCGGCGGCGGTGACTTCGGCGGCGGCGATTTCGGCGGCGGTGACTTCGGCGGCGGCGACTGGTGACCGCCGCTGAGTGACACGCGAACAGGCCCCGGTCGAAGGACCGGGGCCTGTTTCGTTGTGCCGTCGCTCAGCCCGTGTTGCGCATTCCGGCGGCGATGCCGTTCACCGTGGTGAGCAGTGCCCGTTCCAGGGCCGTGCCGTCGCTCGGTGCGCGTCGGCCGCCCGGCGCGGTGGCCACCGCCCGTCCGGCGGCACCGGACTCCCGGTACTGCCGCAGCAGCGCCACCTGGAGGTGGTGCAGCGGCTCCAGGTAGGTGTCGCGGACGGCCAGGGTGCGCTGGAGCACCGGCGAGTTCTCCAGCAGGGCGGGCGAGGCGGTCACCGCCAGCACCTCCCGCTTGGTCAGCTCGTACTCCTGCTCGATCTGCTCGAAGATCGGGTGCAGCTTCTTCGGCACCAGCGTCTCGACGTACCGGCGGGCGATGCTCAGGTCGGTCTTGGTCAACATCATCTCGACATTCGACAGGAACGTGCGGAAGAAGTGCCAGTTGCGGTGCATCTCGGCCAGCACGTCCGCCAGGCCGGCCTCGCGGGCGGCGGCCAGCCCCGCGCCGACGCCGAACCAGCCCGGCACGATCTGCCGCGTCTGCGTCCACCCGAACACCCACGGGATGGCCCGCAGCCCGGACAGCCCGGCACCGGTGTTCGGGCGCTTCGCCGGCCGGGAGCCGATGTTCAGCGCGCCCAGCAGCTCGGTGGGGGTGGACGCCCAGAAGTACGCCGGCAGGTCCGGGTCCTCGACCAGCGACCGGTACGACCGGTACGCAGACTCGGAAACCACGTCCATGGCGGCGTCCCAGCGTTCGAGCATCTCCGCCGGCTGCCGGGGGCCGGTGTGCAGCAGCGTCGCCTGGAGCACCGCGGCGAGGGTGAGCTCCAGGTTCTCCCGGGCCAGCGAGGGCAGGCTGTACTTGTCGGAGATCACCTCGCCCTGCTCGGTCACCTTGATCGCGCCGTCCAGCGTGCCGTACGGCTGGGCCAGGATCGCCTCGTGCGTCGGCCCGCCACCGCGACCCACCGTGCCGCCCCGGCCGTGGAACAGCCGCAGGTGCACGCCGTGCCGGGCGGCCACGTCGCGCAGCGCGCGCTGGGCCCGGTGGATCGACCACTGGCTGGTGGTGATCCCAGCCTCCTTGTTGGAGTCCGAGTAGCCGAGCATGACCTCCTGCACGTCACCCCGGGCGGCCACCAGCGCCCGGTACGCGGGCAGCGACAGCAGTTCGTCGAGAAGTTCACCGCCGGCGTTCAGCTCGGCCGGGGTCTCCAGCAGCGGCACGAACCCGATCCGGGCCCGCCCGCTGTGCACGTCGACCAGCCCGGCCTCGCGGGCCAGCACCACCGCGGCCAGCACGTCGTCCACGCCGAGGGTCATCGAGATGATGTACGACTCGATCACCTCGGTGCCGAACCGGTCCTGCGCCTCCCGGATGGTGCCGAACACGTCGAACGTCTTGCGGGCCGGCTCGGACAGCGGAGTGTCCAGCGTGGACAGCGGTCGGCGGCCGGTCAGCTCGTCGGCGAGCAGCTTGGTGCGCTCCAGGCGGCTCAGCGCCGGATAGTCGGAGACCTCGCCGACCGCACCGTACAGCTGGGCGAGCACCGCGTGGTGTGCCTCGGCGTGCTCCCGGACGTCCATGGTGGCCAGGTGCAGGCCGAACGCGGAGACCGTCCGGATGGTGGAGGCCAGCCGGCCGACTGCGGTGAGCTGCCCGGAGTTACGGGCCAGCGAGGCGCGCAGCAGCTCCAGGTCGGCGATCAGCTCGGCGGAGCCCAGGTAGTCCCGGCCCGGCACGTGCGCGGTGCCCTGGCGCAACCGCTGCCGGGTGTTGGCCAGCTTCGCCTTCACGCAGCGCGCCTTGAGCCGGTACGGCTCCTCGGCGTTGACCCGGCGGAACCGGGGTGCCACCTCGGGCAGCGCGTCCAGGTCGGCGGCGAGGCTGGCGGAGAGGTCCAGTGACACCCCGCGCAACCGGCGCGAGACCGACACCTCGTTGATCAGGTGGTCCATCGCCTTCTCGGTGGCCGCGATGCCGTGCTCGTGCTGAATGGTCAGCACCTCGCGGGTGACCGCCGGGGTGACGAAGGGGTTGCCGTCCCGGTCACCGCCGATCCAGGTGCCGAAGCTCAACGGGCGGGCCGTCGGCGAGGTCTCCACGCCGAGCGTGCGCAGCGTGTCGGCCAGGTCGTCGAGCACCTGGGGGGCGGCCTCGGCGTACAGGTCACGCAGGTAGTAGATCGCGTTGCGGGCCTCGTCGGTCGGGTCCGGCCGGTCCAGCCGCAGCTCGTCGGTCTGCCACATCAGGTCCAGCAGCTCGGCCAGCCGCCGGTTCGCCGGGCCCTCGTCGCTGGCGCCGTAGAGGATCGCGTTGGCGGTCTCGGTGTCCAGTTCGTCGGCGATGGCCCGCAGCTTGGACAGAATCGAGCGGCGGGCCGCCTCGGTGGGGTGCGCGGTGAAGACCGGCCGTACCGCCAGCCGGCGGGCCGCGGCGGCGATCTCTTCCGCCGGCACCCCGCGCTCGGCGATCATCTTGGCCGCCTGGTCCAGCCAGCCGCCCTGCACGGCGCGGCGGCGGCGCAGGTCCCGGCCGCGGTGCACCTGCTCGGTGATGTTGGCCAGGTGGAAGTAGGTGGAGAAGGCGCGGGCCAGCTTGGTGCCGGTGGTCACGTCCAGCCCGCCGAGCCGCTGGGCGGCCGCCGGGGCGTCGGTGCGGACCTGGGCGCGGATCTCCTCGACGAGGTCGAGCAGTGGTCGGCCCTCCTGGCGGGCGAGCGTCTGCCCGAGGAGGGTGCCGAGCCGGCGGATGTCGGCGCGCAGCGCGGCGTCCGGGCCGTCGTGGTCGTGCTGGTCGGTCACGATGCGCTCCTTACGTGAGTACGAAGGACAGCGCTGTCCGACTCCCTGGATGGTATCCGCGCCGGGCCGGATGGCAGGAGGGGCTCTCCGAATGGTGCGCCGTGACGCGGAACACCTCGGAGATCACCTAAACGGCCCGCGATCTTGGTCTTGTCGGTCAGGGCCGGATTCGCCCTGCTCGTGGCGTTTCGCCGGGCGGTAATCCGCTGGCCCCCACCGCTACCGTTCGATCATGGCTGCGCCGCGATATCCCACCAAACCGAAGCCCGGCGACCGGGTCGCGATCGTCTCACCCTCCGCCGGTCTGCCGGGTCTCTTCCCCCACGTGTACGAGTTGGGGCTGCGCCGGCTGCGCGAGGAGTTCAGTCTGGAGCCGGTGGAGTACCCGACCACCCGGGTGATGGGGGCCGACCCGCGCGACCGGGCTCGTGACCTGACCGCCGCGTTCGCCGACCCGACGATCACCGCCGTGCTCGCTACCGTCGGCGGCGAGGACCTGATCACCGTCACCCCGCACCTACACGACGACGTGCTGCGGTCCAACCCCAAGCCCTACTTCGGGTACTCCGACAACACCAACGTGCTCAACCACCTGTACCGGCTCGGGATCGTGGCCTACCACGGCGGCTCGGTGCTGGTGCACCTCGGCCGGCCGGGCGCACCGCACCCGCTGACCTTCGACTCGCTGCGCGCCGCGCTCTTCACCACCGACTGGTACGACCTCGCCCCGGCCGCCGAGTGGGGTGACGAGCCGCGCGACTGGCGGGACCCGGCGACGCTCGCCGAGGAGCCGGTGATGCTGCCCGGCGAGGGCTGGCACTGGCAGGGCCCGGCGCGCGTGGTCCGGGGACGCACCTGGGGCGGCAACCTGGAGGTGCTCAACTGGTTGCTCGCCGCCGACCGGGTGGCACCGGCGGCGTCGCTGTCCGGCTCGGTGCTGCTGATCGAGACCTCCGAGGAACTGCCCTCGGACACCGAGGTGTACCGGATCCTGCGCAACCTGGGGGAGCGCGGCCTGCTCGCCAGCTTCCCGGCGGTGCTGGTTGGACGGGCCAAGGCATGGGACTTCGACCGGCCGCACACCCTCGACGAACGCCGGGCGTACGCGGCGGCCCAGCGGGCCGCGGTGGCCCGGGCCTGCGCCGAGTACGCGCCCGACGCGGTGCTGGTCTTCGACGTCGACCTCGGGCACACCGACCCGCAGCTGATCATCCCGTACGGCGGAGAGATCCTGGTCGACGCTGAGGCCCGACGCATCGCGGTCCGCTACTGACCCGGTCCGGCTGCCCGGCTGCCCGGCTGGCCCGCTGGCTTTCGCAACTCTCAGGAAGTAGTGGTGTCCCGGCGCACCGGAGGCCACTACTTCCTTGAAGTTGCGTAGATCTTGGGCTCGGGGCGCGGGGCGCGGGGCTCGGCCTTTTCGGCGGGGCGGCCGAGGCTCGGACGCCGCGTCCGGTGCGGTGTGACGCGCGCTCAGCCGTCGATGATGGCGAAGGCGCGGACTGGAAAGGTGCCCATGCCGGCGACCCTCGGTGGCGCCGCGGTGAACCGGAAGCCGTTCGGCGGCAGGGCGTCCAGGCCGGTCAGGTGCTCCACGATCGGGATGCCCGCGGCGAGCAGCGCGCTGTGCGCGGGGCGTTCACCGCCGGCCGCCGGGCTCATGTCGTCGATGTTGATCGAGTCGATGCCGACCAGTGCCACGCCAGCGTCCACCAGCGCCCGGGCGGCGTCCCCGGTCAGGTGCGGCGCCTCCGGCGCGCCGTACCGCTCGGTGCCGAAGTGCGCATCCCAGCCCGTGTGCAGCAACACCGCGCGCCCGGCCACCTCGTACGGGGCCAGCATCAACCGGTCCACCGCCCGCGTGCCGGCCGGCACCCGGACCACCACGCCGGGCAGGTCGGCGAGCCGGTCCAGCGGCACCCCGGCCAGGTCCTCGCCGTCGTTCCAGCGGTGTGCGGGGGTGTCCAGGTACGTGCCGGTGTTGGCGATCATGTCGATCCGAGCCACCCGGAACTCGGTGCCCGGCGCATAGTTCGCACGCGACGCCGCGAACGTGAGCCAGTCGGCGATCCGCGGCCCGGGCCAGCCGGGCAGGGTGGTCATCCCGTCGCTGATCACGTGGCTCAACTCGACCAGCCGGCGGCCGGGGCCGGTTTCGCCGACGGCGACGCCACGGCCACCCTTGTGCGGCTCCTCGATGATCGTCTTCGCGCTGATCCGGACCTCGGCGACCATCAGCAGCCCGAGATGCCGGACGAACAACGCCGCCAGGTCCTGATCGGTGATCTCTCGACCCGGGATGTCCAGCCGGAACCCCTCGGTGCGCAGCCCACCGCCGTTGGCGAAGCTCACCTCAGCATCGAACTGTGCCCGCCACTGCCCGCCCATACCAAGACCTGATCACGGCCTCCGGTCGCCGTCAAGATCGAACGCCCCGTCCGTTAGGACGGTGTGCAGTTCGGTCGGTACCGGCGATCCGTCGGCAGGCGGCCGGCCTGACCGTGGCGGCGCCGAGCCGGGTCAGCGCCAAGGCCAGGTCGTGCACATGGCCCGCCCGGGGCAGACGCGGCAGCGCGGGCAGCGGGCAGCGGGGCAGTGGGGGCAGCTGGCAGCGCGGGGTGGCGGGGGCAGCGCAGGTGGCGGGGGCAGCGCGGGCAACGGGGGATGATCCACACAACTTCAGGGAAATAGTTGTCTCCCGGCGCGCGGACGCCACTACATCCCTGAAGTTGTGCGGATCTTGGGCGCAGGGCGCAGGGCGCAGGGCAGGGCGCAGGGCGCAGGGCACGGGCCGCGGGAGCGGGGCACGGGGCGCGGGCCGCGGGAGCGGGGCGCGGGGCGCGGGCCGCGGGAGCGGGGCGCGGGGCGCGGGCGCGGGGCACGGGCCGCGGGGGCGGGGCGCGGGGCTTGGGCATGGACCTGGGCGGAAGGGGGTGGCTGTCGGTGGACGGGGATAGGCTGGTTGTCGTGCACCCCCCGTCCGACCGGACGAGGGGCAGCCGTCGTGTGCGTCGACTCCCCTGGAAGTGATCACATGCTCACCGGTCTGTTCTCTGCCGCCCTGGCCGACCCCGGGCTGGCCCGGGCGCGTGACCTGGCGCGCTCCGGTGCCGCTCAGGTCGACGGCCTCGACATCACCGCTCCACCGGCGCTGCGCCCGTTCGCGGTGGCCGCCGTCGCGGCCGACCCTGACGGGCCCGGTGGCGGGGCTGGGCGGCCGGTGCTGGCGGTGACCGCCACCACCCGTGAGGCCGATGACCTGGCCGCCGCGCTGGGCGGGCTGCTGCCGGCGGAGCAGGTGGTGGTCTTCCCGTCGTGGGAGACGCTGCCGCACGAGCGGCTCTCCCCGCGTTCGGACACGGTCGGCCGGCGGCTGGCCGTGCTGCGCCGGCTGGCGCACCCGGAGTCGGCTGACGCGCACGGCAGCACCGGGCCGCTGCGGGTGGTGGTGGCCCCGGTTCGTTCGCTGCTCCAACCGCAGCTCAAAGGGCTCGGTGACCTGGAGCCGGTGCAGCTCGCCGCAGGCGAGGAGGCGGATCTGGAGGAGGTCGCCCGCCGGCTGATCGACATGGCGTACGCCCGGGTCGACCTGGTCACCAAGCGCGGCGAGTTCGCGGTGCGTGGCGGCATCCTGGACGTCTTCCCGCCGACCGACGAGCATCCTTCCCGGGTCGAGTTCTGGGGCGACGAGGTGGAGGAGATCCGCACCTTCGCCGTCGCCGACCAGCGGACCATCGAGCAGGTTCCGCTGCTCTGGGCGCCGCCCTGCCGGGAGCTGTTGCTCACTCCGCAGGTCCGTGAGCGGGCCGCCGCGCTCGCCGAGCAGCATCCGGAGCTGGCCGAGATCCTGGACAAGCTGGCCGAGGGCATCCCGGTGGAGGGGATGGAGTCGCTGGCGCCGGTGCTGGTCGGCCCGGACTCGCTGGAGCTGCTGCTGGACGCCATGCCGTCCGGCACCCACGTGCTGCTCTGCGACCCGGAGCGGATCCGCACCCGGGCGCACGACCTGGTGCGTACCTCGGAGGAGTTCCTCCAGGCCAGCTGGGCCGCCGCGGCGGTCGGCGGGCAGGCCCCGGTGGATGTCGGCGCCGCCGCCTTCCGCACCCTGGCCGAGGTGCGGGCCGCCGCCGGCAAGCTCGGCCAGCCGTGGTGGACGCTGTCCCCGTTCGGCCTGGAGGCGGAGACCGCCGAGACCCGGCAGCCCTGGGAGGACGCGCCGGAGCAGGCCGCGGTCACTCCGGACGACGCCATCGCGGTGACGCTCTCCGCTCAGCCGGCCCCGCTCTATCACGGTGAGACCGCGCGTGTGGTCGACGACCTCAAGCGCTGGGCCGGCGAGGGCTGGTCGATCGCGCTGGTCTTCGAGGGGCACGGTCCCGCCCAGCGGGCGGTGGAGGTGCTGCGCGACGCCGGGCTGGGCGCCCGGCTCACCGAGGAGATGCCGACAGCCCCCGCCGCCGGCGAGCTGGTGGTCACCTGCGGTGCGCTGAGCAGCGGGTTCGTCGATGAGGCGTCCCGTTTCGTGCTGCTCACCGGCAACGACGTCACCGGGGGTCGGGGCACCTCCACGCGGGACATGCGCAAGATGCCGAGCCGGCGGCGCAACACGATTGACCCGCTGGAGCTCAAGGCCGGCGACCACGTGGTGCACGAGCAGCACGGCATCGGCCGGTACGTCGAGCTGGTGCAGCGCACCGTCAACGGCGCCAGCCGGGAATACCTGGTCATCGAGTACGCGGCCAGCAAGCGCGGCCAGCCCGGCGACCGGCTCTTCGTGCCGACCGACCAGCTGGACCAGCTCTCCCGTTACGTGGGCGGCGAGCAGCCGACCCTGCACAAGATGGGCGGCTCGGACTGGCAGAAGTCCAAGGCCCGGGCGCGCAAGGCGGTCCGGGAGATCGCCGCGCAGCTGATCCAGCTCTACGCCGCCCGCAAGGCGTCCAAGGGTCACTCGTTCGGCCCGGACACGCCGTGGCAGCGGGAGCTGGAGGACGCCTTCCCCTGGCAGGAGACGCCGGATCAGCTCGCCGCGATCGACGAGGTCAAGCGGGACATGGAGCAGACCGTCCCGATGGACCGGTTGATCTGCGGTGATGTCGGCTACGGCAAGACCGAGATCGCGGTCCGGGCGGCGTTCAAGGCGGTACAGGACGGCAAGCAGGTGGCGGTGCTGGTGCCGACCACGCTGCTGGTGCAGCAGCACTACAACACGTTCGCCGAGCGGATGAGCCAGTTCCCGGTGGAGATCCGGCAGCTGTCCCGGTTCCAGACTCCGAAGGAGACCGAGCGGACGCTGGAGATGGTCGCTGACGGCACGGTCGACATCGTCATCGGCACCCACCGGCTGCTCCAGACCGCCACCCGGTTCAAGCAGCTGGGTCTGGTGGTCGTCGATGAGGAGCAGCGCTTCGGTGTCGAGCACAAGGAGCACCTGAAGACGCTGCGGGCCTCGGTCGACGTGCTGAGCATGTCGGCCACCCCGATCCCGCGCACCCTGGAGATGGCTATCACCGGCATCCGGGAGATGTCGACCATCGCCACCCCGCCGGAGGAGCGGCACCCGGTGCTCACCTTCGTGGGCGCGCAGGACGACCGGCAGGTGGCCGCGTCCATCCACCGGGAGCTGCTCCGCGACGGGCAGGTCTTCTACCTGCACAACCGGGTCGAGTCGATCGACCGGGCGGCGCGGCGGCTGCGTGAGCTCGTGCCCGAGGCGCGGGTCGCGGTGGCGCACGGCCAGATGGGCGAGGAGGCCCTGGAGAAGGTCATGGTCGGCTTCTGGGAGAAGGAGTTCGACGTGCTGGTCTGCACCACGATCGTGGAGTCCGGCATCGACATCCCGAACGCCAACACCCTGATCGTGGAGCGGGCCGACCTGCTCGGCCTGGCCCAGCTGCACCAGATCCGTGGCCGGGTCGGCCGGGGCCGGGAGCGGGCGTACGCGTACTTCCTCTACCCGCCGGAGAAGCCGCTCACCGAGCACGCCCACGAGCGGTTGGCGACCATCGCCCAGCACACCGAGCTGGGCGCCGGCATGTACGTGGCGATGAAGGACCTGGAGATCCGGGGCGCCGGCAACCTGCTCGGCGGCGAGCAGTCCGGGCACATCGAGGGTGTCGGCTTCGATCTGTACGTGCGGATGGTCGGCGAGGCGGTCTCGGCGTTCAAGGGCGAGCGGCCGGAGGAGGAGGCCGACGTCAAGATCGACCTGCCGGTCGACGCGCACCTGCCGCACGACTACGTGGGGGTGGAGCGCCTGCGGTTGGAGATGTACCGCAAGCTCGCCGAGGCGCGCGACGAGGAGCGGCTGCGCGAGGTGGTCGCCGAGATGACCGACCGGTACGGCGAGCCACCGGCCCCGGTGCAGAACCTGGTCGCGGTGGCCCGGTTCCGCCTGCTGGCCCGCCGGTACGGCTTGGCCGACGTGTCGATGCAGGGCAAGCACGTCCGGTTCGGGCCGCTGCCGCTGCCCGACTCGAAGCAGCTGCGGCTCAAGCGCTACCACCCGGACGCGGTCTACAAGCAGGCCACCGACCAGGTGAGTGTGCCCCGGCCGAGCACGCGTCGGGTCGGTGGCGAGCCGCTGCGCGACCAGGCTCTGCTGGAGTGGTGCGCCCAGCTCCTCTCCGACGTACTCGGCGCCCCGGCCGTCACGGCGGGGGCGACCGCCTGAGCCGGTGCCGCGTGCGTCGAGCGGCGGCCCGTGGCGCGGGGGCGTGTCGAGCAGGCGCACCCGGTCGCGGGTGCGCGGAGGTGGGGGGCGTCACAGCGACGTGTCCTGCCGTGAGAGAGTGACCGTCATGCGTGCTCGCCGTCTTCTCGCCGTCGCCAGCGTGGCGGTCGGCCTCGTCGTCCTCTCCGGTTGCCGTGCCGAGCCGGGTGTCGCCGCCTACGTCGGTGACTTCCGCATCACGGAGGACGCGCTCACCGCCGCGATGAGCGACCTGCGGACGAAGAACCCGACGCCGAGCGCGTCGGCGACGCCGACCACCGGCGACCAGCCTCCGGTGGAGAAGCCGCCGCTGCCCGATTCGGCGCAGGTGGCAAGCGTGCTGGTGCTGGCCAAGGTGTGCGAGCAGGTCTCCGCCGAGGAGAACTACCAGCCGCGCGGCCAGATCGCGGTCGACCAGGTCGCCCAGCAGCTCGGCCTCTCGCCGGACACCGGTTACGTGCGGCGGATGACCGAGCTCTACACCTGCCTGTCCGGGGTGCCGGTCGGCGAGTCGGTCGCGCCGACCGAGCAGGAGCTGGCCGCGGTGGTGGCGGCGGGCCGCAAGGCGGGCACGATCCCGGCCCAGGTGACCGACCAGGAGGCCGCCAGTCAGCTTGACGGCGACCAACTGCGGGGCGCGTTGGCCACCCGGAAGGCCCTGGGCGAGGCGGTCGATCGTTACGACGTCACGGTCAGCCCGCGGTACCGTCCGCTGGAGTTTCCGCTGCTCACCTTCCCTAACAACGCCCCCGCGGTGAGTGTGCCGCTGGGTGAGCCGGGCTCCGACGCGGTCACGGACATCTCCACTCCGGAGTCGGTCCCGTCGACCGAGACTCCGGAGGCCGAGGGCACGGCCAGCTGAGCATGACGGCACGGATCGTCCTGCTGGTCACCTCGCCCCGGCTGCCGGCCGGTCTGCTGACCTCCGCCGCCTGGGATGTCGTACGCCAGCATCCGGTGTTGACCGGCGCGGAGAGCGAGCTGGCCACGGCCGTGCGCCAGGCGGGCGCGGCGGTCACCGTCGTGGACGGCCCGGCGACGCAGCCGCTGCTGGACACGGTGGCGGCGCACGGCGCCGCGGTGTGGCTGGCCGGGCCGGCCGGCGACGAGTCGCTGGCCCGGGAGTTGGGCCTGCGGCTGGCGCGGGAGCCGGGGTTGGCCGAGTTGGAGCTGATGTACGGCTCGTGGGATCCGCCGGGTGCCCGGCTGCTGGACGCGGTGGCCGTGCTGGACCGCCTGGCCTCGCCGGGCGGCGACCCGTGGAAGCGGGCGCAGACGCACCGCAGCCTCGCCGGTTATCTGCTGGAGGAGAGCTACGAGGCGTACGACGCGATCAGCGCCGGCGACACGGACGCGCTGCGCGAGGAGTTGGGCGACGTGCTGCTTCAGGTGGTGTTGCACGCCCGGCTCGCCGAGGAGTTGCCCGAGGGCGAGCGGTGGAACGTCGACGACGTGGCGGGTGGCCTGGTCGACAAGATGATCCGGCGCAATCCGCACGTCTTCGCCGGTGCGGAGGCGGGCACGCTGGAGGAGATCACCGCCAACTGGGAGCGCATCAAGCGGGCCGAGAAGGCGCGCGACTCGGTGCTGGACGGCGTGGCGCTGAGCCAGCCCGCCCTCGCCCTGGCCGCGACGATCCTGGACCGAGCCGCCCGGGTCGGGCTGGCCGTCCCGCCGCCGCTGGCCGACTCCCAGGTGGACGCGGAGGCCCGACTGGGCGCGAGCCTCCTGGCCACCGTCGCGGCGGCCCGCCAGGCCGACCTGAACCCGGAGGCCGCCCTCCGCCGTACCACCCTCGCCTACGCCGAGGCGGTCCGCGCCGCTGAGCGCACCACCACCCCACCCACTGCACCCACTCCACCCGCGGACTGACGTTGATCAAGAGGTTTGCGTCAGCTCCGGGCCGGATCCTGACGCAAACCTCTTGATCAACACGGCTGGCCGAGGGGCGGTCGATAGGGTCGGGGGGTGGAAGCGTTTGGGGTTTTGGCGGAGCGGGTCGTCGAGGCGTTGCTGGAGACGCGGCCGGGGGTCGCGACCGCGGCGGGGGACCACCGGTTCGACGACCGGCTGCCGGATCGGTCCGCCGGGGCGATAGCCGGCGATCAGGCGATGCTCTCCGACGCGGCGAACGCACTGTCCGAACTGGACCCCGACTCGCTCGACGTCGAGGAGCAGGTGGACCACGCGCTGCTCACCTCGTTCGTGGACCGGGAGCTGTTCGAGCTGACCGAGATCCGCGCGCACGAGTGGGACCCGCTGCACCACAACCCCGGCCCGCTGCTGCATCCGCTGCTGGCCCGCCCGTACGCCTCGGCCGAGGTGCGGCTGAACCACCTGGCCGGTCGGCTCGCCGCCGTACCGGACGCCCTCGCCACCGCCCGCGCGACGCTGCGGGACATGCCGCGGATCCACGCCGAGACGGCGGTCGGGCAGTTCACCGGCACGGCCGCGCTGATCCGCGACGAGCTGCCGCCCCTGCTCGCCCAGGCGCCCGGCAGCCTCGACCGGGTGGAGCCGGCGGCCACCGCGGCGATCGCCGCGCTGGAGGAGTTCGTCGCCTGGCTGCGCATGGGCCTCGCCGCCGACGGCGGCCCCGGCCGTGACCCTCGCCTGGGCCGCCGCCGTTGGGAGGCCCGGCTCTGGCACACCCTCGACACCGAGCTGGGCGCCGCCGAGATCCAGCGCCGCGCCTGGGCCAACCTGGACCGGGTCACCGCGGAGATCCGCGAGGCGTCCGTCGAGCTGGTCGGCGGCCGGGCCGACGACGCGACGGTACGCCGGGCGCTGGACCTGCTCGCGGCCGAGCACCCGGACGACCGGACCATCGTCGAGCTGGCCGGGGTGACCCTGGACGAGGCGACCGACTTCGTCCGCGCGCACGATCTGGTCACGCTGGTCGACGACCGATGCGTGATCCAGGAGATGCCGGAGTTCGCCCGGGGTGTCGCGGTGGCGTACTGCGACTCGCCCGGCCCGTTGGAGACCGCGGCGCTGCCGACGTTCTACTGCATCGCGCCCACGCCGGCGGACTGGCCGGCGCACCGGGTCGAGTCGTTCTACCGCGAATACAACGATCACATGATCCGCAACCTGACGGTGCACGAGGCGATGCCCGGGCACTTCCTCCAGCTCGCCCACGCCCGCCGCTACGTCGGTGGCACCCGGGTCCGGGCGCTGGCCGAGTCGGGTCCGTTCATCGAGGGCTGGGCCGTGTACGCCGAGGAGCTGATGGCCGGGCTCGGCTTCGGCGGCCTGCCGGTGCGGTTGCAGCAGCTCAAGATGCAGCTGCGGATGACCATCAACGCGCTGCTCGACCAGTTGGTGCACGCCGAGGACCTGCCCGAGGCCGAGGCGATGGCGCTGATGACCGGGCGCGGCTTCCAGGAGGAGGGCGAGGCGGCCGGCAAGTGGCGTCGGTCGCTGCTCACGTCCACCCAGCTCTCCACCTACTTTGTCGGGTACAGCGAGGTGGCCGAGATCGCCAGGGCCCGCCCGCACGGGGTGTCGGTGCGTGACTGGCACGACGCGATGCTCGCCCACGACTGCCCGCCCCCGCGCCACCTGCGCTCCCTGCTCGGCGTCTGACCCGCCCCGGTCGGGGCTCGCCGGTCGGTCGCGGTCGCGCCGGTCACCGCCGTCCGGCGGTCACCGTCGCGTCGATCAGCCAGCGCGAGATGGAGTACGCGGGCGGCAGCTCCGCCGGCAGCGCGTCCAGGCCGAACCAGCGGGCCTGGGTCAGCTCGCGCCCGTCGACGACCGGCGCGGCGTGCGGGTCGGCGGCACGGGCGGTGAAGCCGGCGAGCAGCACCCCGGGGCCGGAGACCGCCCACGGCTGGCTGCCGAAGTAGGCCAGCCGGTCGACGCTGAGCCCGACCTCCTCGGCGACCTCCCGGTGCACCGCCGCCTCCAGGGTCTCACCGGCCTCGACGAAGCCGGCCACCAGTGCCCACAACCCGGTCGGCCCGGTGGCGTGCCGGACCAGCAGCAGCTCGTCGGCGCCGCCGGCCGGACCGGCCCGGGTGATCGCGACCAGCACCGCGGCGGAGAGCTGCATCGGCACGTACAGGCCGCAGCCGGGGCAGCGCCGGGCGGTCTCGCCGGGCTGGTCCGTCAGCTCGGCACGGCAGGCGCCGCACCACCGGTGGGTACGCCGCCAGGTGACCACGGCCAACGCCCGCCCGGCCAGCGTGGCGAGCGGCTCGGGCACCTCGGCGGCGAGCGACGCCCAGCCACGCGCCCGGCCGGGGATCCCGTCGGCCGTGGCCAGGTCGGTCGCCCACGCGGGCACCCCGTCGAGGGTGCCCAACGGCACCCACGGGGTCTCGGCGGGCAGATCGGCGACCCGGGCCACCGTCCCGTCGGCGGTGGTCAGCAGCTTCGCCCCGAGCACCGGCAGGGCCAGGTCGGTGGGCTCGGGCGGGCGGCCGAGGTCGGCGCCCGGCTGGAACCCGGTGCGCCGCGCGATTGGCACGGACCCGACGGCCGGATCGGTCACGACCCGCCCGGCCGCTGGTCCACCACGCTGGCATTGGCGGGCGGGTCGAACGCGTCCTTCGCCACCGTCTCGGAGTAGCTGCTCAGCGCCAGCTCCATCGGCTTGCCGTCGACAGCCCCGGTGAAGCTGCCGAGCACGCCGTCGGTGGTCACGCAGGCCGTGAGGTCGCCGTCCGACCGCTGCACCTCGACGCAGGTGGCGTGGTGCCCGGCGACGGTGGTGTCGCTCTGCTCGATGACCGCCTGCGGGTCGAGCGCGGCGGCGGTCAGCAGCCCGACCACCACCGGCGGGGTGACCAGACCCTGCTGGTTCGCCTCGGCGAAGAGCGCGACGGTGGGTCTGCTGCCCGGGGTGGGTGGCGTGACCAGCGTGCACGCCGTACGGCCGTCGGTCGTCGTGCACCGGGTGACGCCGTCCGGGGTGACGGTGAGTCGTCCGCCCGGGTAGCTGTACGCGGAGCGGGCCGGATCCTGCGCCTGCACGATCGCGGCGGTCTCTCCGCCGGGGAGCTGGTATTCGGCCGAGTAGGTCAGCTCCAGCGCCCGGTCGAGCCGGACGGCGAGGTCGTTGACCAGATCGGAGCGGCCCATGGCGCGTCCGGCGTCCTCGAATGTCTGACAGCCGGTGACCGTGAGCGACGCGATGACCGACACGGCGAGCATGCGGAGGGTGGTCGAGGCGGCGGGCATGGCGACCAGCCTGGTGGATGGGGTCCGCGCAGCGCAAACCCGTTGCCGGTTGAGGCCCGGAAATCCGGGAATGTCCGTCACCGTGGGGCGGCTCGGGTACGCGGGCGACGCCGTGCCCGTTCCCGTGGCCCGATACGCTGCGTTCAACACCTGCCTCAGCCGCACCGTCGCGGCCCACCCACGGACCGGATCACAACAACGAGGAGCGACTCAGTGGCAACCATCGAGGGAATCGTCGCCCGGGAGATTCTCGACTCGCGGGGCAACCCGACGGTCGAGGTCGAGGTCGGCCTGGACGACGGCACGGTGGCCCGCGCCGCCGTGCCCTCCGGCGCCTCCACCGGCGCCTTCGAGGCGATCGAGCTGCGCGACGGTGACGCCGACCGCTACCAGGGCAAGGGCGTGGAGAAGGCGGTCTCCAACGTCGAAGACAAGATCGTCGACCAGATCATCGGGTACGAGGCCAGCGAGCAGCGGCTGATCGACCAGAAGATGCTCGACATCGACGGCACCGACAGCAAGTCGGAGCTGGGCGCGAACGCCATCCTCGGCGTGTCCCTCGCGGTCGCGAAGGCCGCCGCCGGCAGCGCCGAGCTGAGCCTCTTCCGCTACCTGGGCGGCCCGAACGCGCACCTCCTGCCGGTGCCGATGATGAACATCCTCAACGGTGGCGCGCACGCCGACTCCAACGTCGACATCCAGGAATTCATGATCGCGCCGATCGGCGCGCCCACCTTCCGTGAGGCGCTGCGCTCCGGCGCGGAGGTCTACCACGCGCTCAAGTCGGTGCTGAAGAAGAAGGGCCTGTCGACCGGGCTCGGCGACGAGGGTGGCTTCGCGCCGAACCTGCCGACCAACGCCGCGGCGCTGGACCTGATCGCCGAGGCGGTCGAGAAGGCCGGCTACCGGCTGGGCAGCGACATCGTGTTCGCGCTCGACGTGGCGGCCACGGAGTTCTTCGACAACGGCACCTACACCTTCGAGGGTGCCGCGAAGTCCGCCGAGGACATGAGCACCTACTACACGAAGCTGGCCGACGAGTACCCGATCGTGTCGATCGAGGACCCGCTGGCGGAGGACGACTGGAGCGGCTGGCAGACGCTGACCGCCTCGATCGGCGACCGGGTGCAGATCGTCGGTGACGACCTGTTCGTCACCAACCCGCAGCGCATCGCCCGTGGCATCGCGGAGAAGTCGGCGAACGCGGTCCTGGTCAAGGTCAACCAGATCGGTTCGCTGACCGAGACCCTGGACGCGGTGGACCTGGCCCACCGGGCCGGCTTCAAGTGCATGATGAGCCACCGCTCCGGCGAGACCGAGGACACCACCATCGCCGACCTGGCGGTGGCCACCGGCTGCGGCCAGATCAAGACCGGCGCGCCGGCCCGCTCGGACCGGGTCGCCAAGTACAACCAGCTGCTCCGGATCGAGGAGGAGCTGGCCGACGCGGCGCGCTACGCCGGCGTCGGCGCGTTCCCGCGCTACCGTTCGGCCTGAGACGCGGAAGCCTCGGGGGAGGGGTGTGACGATGCAGCAGCGCCGCACACCGGGTGGTCAGCGCCCCGCCCGCCGGCCGGGTCAGTCCGGTCGGCCGGGTGGCGGCCGCGCCACACGGGGATCGGTCCGCGAGGCAGGCGTACGCGCCGAGCCGCGCGGCACCGCTGGTCGGGCGCCGGGCGCGGCCCGGGGCGCCGAGGGGGTCCGCTCCGCGAACCGTCCGGCCGCCGCTCGGCGTACCGCCGCCGGTGGTGCCGTCAAACGCCTCGCCGCACCCCACCCCCGTCGCTTCACCGGCCGGGCCACCGTGCTGTTCGCGGTCCTGATCGCGCTCGCTCTGGCCTACACCTACCCGGTCCGGGTCTACCTGGACCAGCAGGCTGACATCGAGCGGATGGAGGCCGCCCAGGCGGCGCAGGAAGAAGAGATCGGCAAGCTCGCCGCCGAGGCCGCCAAATGGCAGGACGACGAGTACATCAAGACCCAGGCCCGGGAACGGTTCTTCATGGGCCGGCCGGGCGAGAAGATGATGGTGGTGCTCCACGACCCGGAGGGCGCTGCCCGGGACGCCGGAAAGTCGGCCGGACCGGCGGCCCCGGCCGGTCCGGTGACCTGGTACGACACGCTCTGGTCGAGCGTTCAGGCGGCGGACAGCCAGCAGCCGGGCAAGTGAACCACCGACCAGCGCATCAGGAGAGATGGGCACCGTGACTGTCGCACCACCGCCGGAGTCGGCGGCGGATTCCGTACCCCTGCCGCACCGCGAGCCGGCCACCGAGGCCGACCTGGCCGCGGTGGGCGCGCAGCTCGGCCGCCCGCCCCGTGGGACCCGGGCGGTGGCGCACCGCTGCCCGTGCGGTCTGCCGGACGTGGTGGAGACGACGCCCCGCCTCGCCGACGGCACGCCGTTCCCGACGCTGTACTACCTGACGTGCCCGCGGGCCACGGCGGCGTGCAGCCGGCTGGAGTCGGGCGGGCTGATGAAGGAGATGGCCGACCGGCTGACGACGGATCCCGAGCTGGCCGCCCACTACCGGGCGGCGCACGAGGACTACCTCGCCCGTCGCGAGGCGATCGGCGAGGTGCCCGAGATCGCCGGCATCTCTGCCGGCGGCATGCCGGGCCGGGTGAAGTGCCTGCACGTGCACCTGGGACACGCGTTGGGTGCCGGCCCCGGGGTGAACCCGTTCGGTGACGAGACGCTGGCGCTGGTCGAACCCTGGTGGACGGCCGGCCCGTGCGTGGACGTGCCGGCGGGCGAATGAGCGCGGACGCCGGGTCGTCGGCACCGGTTGCCGAGAGCCAGATACTGGTGCGGCGGGCCCGTACCGGGGATGTGCGTGGCATCCGGCGGCTGGTCGACACGTACACCGACGACCGGCGGTTGCTGAGCAAGGCCACCGTCACCCTCTACGAGGACGTGCAGGAGTTCCGGGTGGCGGTCCGCGCCGAGGACGGCGCCGTGGTGGGCTGCGGCGCGCTGCACGTGATGTGGGAGGACCTGGCCGAGATCCGCACCGTCGCGGTGGATCCGTCCTGCCGGGGCCAGCGGATCGGGCACCGGCTGGTCGGTGAGCTGATCGACGCGGCTCGGGAGCTGGGCGTGGCCCGGATCTTCGTGCTCACCTTCGAGACCCGGTTCTTCGCCTCGTTCGGGTTCCAGGCGATCGACGGCGCGCCGGTGCCGCAGCCGGTCTACGAGCAGCTGCTGCGCTCGTACGACGAGGGTGTCGCGGAGTTCCTGGACCTGGAGCGGGTGAAGCCGAACACGCTGGGCAACACCCGGATGCTGCTGCGGCTGTAGTCAGGCCTTGCGGGGGTGCGCGGCGAAGAACTCCCACATCAGGTCGGTGGCCGACAGACCCGCGGTGGGTGCGGCGAGCTGACCGGTTGTCGCTCCCGGCCAGCTGTGGCCCATGCTGGCGATCGTGTAGACGCTGACCTCGCTGCCGTCCGCGCAGCCGGCCACGGTCCGGGTCACCCCCGGCACTCCGGACGCCTTCGGGCTGGGCTTGCACCGGAGTCGCTGCTGCCAGGTCCGCATGCCCGCCTGGAAGACCGATTCGTACCGGTCCTGCGCGCCGATGAAGGTGATCACCGAAACCGGTCTCTTCGGTACGTAGTCGTCGTCCGTGGTCAGGGGACCGCTGTACCCGCCGCTGACCACCCCGATCGCGGCGAACCGGCCCGCACCCTCCACCGCCGTCCGGAAACTCATGTCGGCGCCGTTCGAGATGCCGGTGAGGAAGACCCGGGTCGGGTCCACCCGCCAGGTCTGCACGAGGTGGTCGGTGAGGGCGTTGAGGAAGCCGACGTCGTCGGCCTTGCCGCAGCAGACCAGCGCGTTGAAGCCGCCACCCTGCCCGTCGGGGTAGGCGACCAGGACGTTGTCCTTGTCGGCCTTGGCGTCCAGGCCGGTCAGCTCCCGCAGGGAGGGGCCGGTTCCGGGATAGAAGTGCAGCGCGATGACCAGTGCGGGCGACCGGCTCGGGTCGTACCCGTCTGGTGCGTGCAGCAGGTAGGCGCGGTCCAGCCCGTTGTGCTTCAGGGTGAGCCGGTGATCGCCCGGCGCTGGGCGTGACGCGGAGGGTGCGGCTGGCGGGGTCGACGAGGGCTGCCCCCGCTCGCAGGCCGCGACGGCCACGATGAGGCAGAGCCCCGTCAACACTGCCATCGTCCGACGCACGCCGGCCCACCCCCCGTCGATCCCGACGTCCACACTGGAGGCGGCCGGCGTGCGGATCAACCCTTTCGGTCCTGGCCGAAGGCAGGCAGGCTGTCCCCATGCTTCGCCTCCAGCTCGGGCCGGCGGATCTGTGCCGGGTGCGGCTCGCCGACCGGCTGCACCCGGTCGGGACCGCGCTGCTGGCCGGTCAGTGGCTGCGTGATCCCACGGTCGCGGTGATGGCGCCGTCCCTGGCCGAGCAGGCAGGGGTTGTCGAGGCCGCCGGCGTCGCCCAGGCCGCCACCGCGATCCTGCGGCACCTCCTGCCCGGTCGGGGGAGCCTGCCGGATTTCGTCACCCCCTTGGACGGCCTGGAGTCGGTGACGGCCGGTCTCGAGGCGATCCGGGCCACTCCGGCGCGCCGGGTCCGGGCCGAGGTTACCGCCGCGTACGCCGATGTGGCCGCCAGCCCGCTGCGGCGACGGTTCGCGACGGCCGACCCGGAGACGCTGGACCTGTTCGGCGGGGCCGTGCGCACCTGGTTCGAGGCCGTCCTGGCACCGCACTGGCCCGATCTGGTGGCGGCGCATCGCCAGCAGGTGATCTGCGCCAGCCAGCGGTTGGCGCGGCACGGCCTGGCCAGCCTCTTCGACGGTCTGCACCCGGCGATCCGGTGGCGGGAGCCGGTGCTGGAGGTGCGGACCTGGTGGCACGGGGAGCTGACCGGCACCGGGCACGGGCTCATCCTGTTGCCCTCCCCGTTGGCTGGTCCCCGCCCCCGGGTGCTGGTCGAGCCGGGTCGGCCGATCCTGCTCGTCTACCCGGTGCCGATGCCGCGCCGGGCCGCTTCCGCGGGGGTCGACTCCCTCGGGCGGCTGCTCGGCACCACTCGGGCGCTGGTGCTCCGCCGGCTCGCGGACGACGGCGGGCTGACCACGACGGTGCTGGCCCGGGCCGTCGGGATCAGCCTCTCCTCGACGTCGGAGCACGCCAGCGCGCTGAGGTCGGCCGGGTTGATCGCCAGCGAGCGGGACGGCGGGGCCGTCCGGCACCACCTGACCCCGCTCGGCGCGCACCTGCTGGTCGCCGGCTCGGAGTCGTCGGTGTCGGACCTCTCCGCGGTGTGGCCTTCGGCTGGACAACCCGCCGGGCGACCGCCTGGCCTGCCGTAGGGTTGCTGCCGTGACGACGCGTGTGGCGGCCATCGACTGCGGGACCAACTCGATCCGACTGCTGGTCGCCGGATTGCCCGACCCATCGGCCGGGCCGCAGGCGCCGCTGACCGACCTGACCCGACGGATGGAGATCGTCCGGCTGGGGCAGGGCGTGGACCGGACCGGCCGGTTGGCGCCGGAGGCGATCGAGCGGACCAGGGTGGCACTGGCGTCGTACGCCGCCGACATCGAGAAGCTGGGTGCGGAGCGGGTGCGGATGTGCGCCACCTCGGCCTCCCGGGACGCGGCCAACGCCGACGACTTCACCGAGATGGTGCGGCGCACCCTCGGGGTCGCGCCCGAGGTGGTCAGCGGTGACGAGGAGGCGCGGCTGTCCTTCACCGGCGCGGTGCGGGGGCTTCCCGCGGACGCGAAGGAGCCGTTCCTGGTCGTGGACATCGGCGGCGGCTCCACCGAGTTCGTGGTCGGTGACCGGGCCGGCGGGGTGCGGGCCGCGATCTCGGTGGACATCGGGTGTGTCCGGATGACCGAGCGGCATCTGCCGGGCGATCCGCCGACGCCGGAGCAGGTCGCCGCCGCGCAGGCCGACATCGTGGCGGCGGTGGACCGGGCGCTCGCGGCGGTGCCCGGCCGGGAGGCGGCCACGCTGGTCGGTCTCGCCGGGTCGGTCACGACCGTGGTCGCCGTGGCCCAGGGCCTGCGGGAGTACGACCCGGAGCTGATCCACCACGCCCGGGTCTCCTACGAAGCGGTGGCCGAGGTGACGGCCGACCTGCTGGGTCGAACCCGCGAGCAGCGGCTGGCGATCCCGGTGATGCATCCGGGCCGGGCCGACGTGATCGGCGCGGGTGCGCTGGTGCTCCGCGTGATCATGGAGCGGGCCGGCATGCCGTCGGTGGTCGCCTCGGAGCACGACATCCTCGACGGCATCGCCTGGAGTCTTCAGTGAAGACATCACACTGATCGTCGTCGAACTGTGACGACGCTGAGGCCCTGAGTCGACGCTGAGCTGTGACCGTCGGAGGATGGGCCTTCAAGC
Source organism: Micromonospora sp. NPDC005087 (assembly GCF_042872965.1). Taxonomy (NCBI): domain Bacteria; kingdom Bacillati; phylum Actinomycetota; class Actinomycetes; order Micromonosporales; family Micromonosporaceae; genus Micromonospora; species Micromonospora sp. NPDC005087. The sequence goes on from NZ_JBIALB010000002.1 coordinate 480,460, forward strand.
GCGGACGACGCGCCGGGCGGCTGCTGTGCTGGCCGTGGCGGCATTCGTACTCGGCGGTTTGACCTCCTGCTCGCCGGAGAGGAAGGGCATCACCGGCCTGACCGTTGACGCCGCTGGCCGCCCGCTCGCGGCGCTGGCCTGGTGTTCGGACCGGCCGCCCGACGTCGTGGTGCTCTTCTCCGTCAGGGAGTCGACGTCGCCAAAACCGTCGGGTCGGGCGACCCCGTCGGGTCGGGCGACGCCGTGGCCGAAGTGGCCGGGGCGGAACTTCACCGTGCCACGTGCCGCGACTTCGCCCACCACCGTGCCCCTGGATGGCTTCCCACCGGAGTCGATTGCTGACCCGGACGGTGCCTTCGACATGTACGGAGTCGCTGACGACAGCAGCTTCACTACGCACCGGGTGAGCTTTCGCCTCGGCGAACTGACCGAACTGGCGTCCGGATCGGTCCTGGTCACCGCCATCGTCCGCGGCGAGGAGGTGCAGGAAGTTCTCTCCCTCGAGGAGTTCGCGCATCGGGGAGAGAACGAATGCTGATGGGGCGAACGAGGCTGAATCGTTGACGCTATTTCGCATTGCACAGTAGTGTGCAGTGCGTGGACACCACACAGTTACTGAAGGGCGTGCTCGATCTGGCCGTCCTGGCCGTGCTCCGGGAGGAGGACGGCTACGGCTACGACATCCTGCGCCGGCTCCGCGAGGCCGGGCTGGAGGAGGTCGGCGACGCCTCGGTCTACGGCACGCTGCGCCGCCTCTTCGGCGCCGGCCTGCTCACCACCTACGTCGTGCCGAGCGAATCCGGGCCGCACCGCAAGTACTACGCACTCAACGCGGCCGGGCGCGACCAGTTGACCCGCTCCGGCAAGCTCTGGCGCTCGTTCGCCACCACCATGGACAGTCTGCTCGACGATCGGGGGATGGCGGCATGACCGTCACGGGGCAGGAAATCACGGACTATGTCGCGCGGGTCCGAGCGGCGCTGGCCGACCTGCCGCCCACCCAGCGCGACGAGCTGACCGAGGATCTGGCCGATCACCTCGCCGAGGTGGCCGCCGAGGCCGGCGGCACCCTCGTCGAGCGGCTTGGGGAGCCCGAGACGTACGCCGCCGAGCTGCGCGCCGCGGCCGGCGCACCGGGCGGCGGGCGCAACCTCGACCAGCGGGTCGCCACCGCGGTGGTCCGGGCCCGCAGGCGACTGCGCTCGATCGACTCCCGGCTCGGCCCACCGCTGGGGTACGAGACGGCCAGCGACTTCCTCCGGTTGCTGCGTCCCGGCTGGTGGGTGCTGCGCGGCTACCTGGCGGCGATGCTGATCACCATGATCACCACTGGTGGTGGCTTCGGGCTGCTGCCCCGGTTCGGTGGAGAGCTGCTCGGCGGCCTGATCATGCTGGTCGGTCTCGTGCTCGCCTCGATCTGGCTCGGCCGCCGCTCCGAGCGGTTGACCCGCTGGCCGCGTTGGGCACTGCACGCCGGCAGCCTGGTGCTCGTGTTCTTCGCCCTCGCCACGCTGGCGAACGCCGAGGATCGGCTCGGCTACAGCGACTACTACTACGACCAGACCTCGGTCGACAGCCAGTACAGCCAGGTCCGGGATGTCTTCGTCTACGACCGCGAGGGCCGGCTGGTGGAGAACGCCCGGCTCTTCGACCAGAACGGTGACCCGATCCGGCTCGGCTACCCGGACTGCGCGGACCCCGCCGACGTCTATGGCAAGCCGCTGCTGCGGGCGTACCCGTACTGCCCGGACCAGGCACCCTTCGGCCCCCGGGCTCCGGGCGCGCCGGCGCCGACGGTCCCGCCCGCGCCGCCGACGACGGCCCCGACCGTGACGCCCGAGCCGACCGGGACGGCCACCGGTGGGCCGACGGTGGGTCCGACCGCGACGCCGACCGGCACACCGATCCCCACCGCGACGGGATGAACGACGATGTGAATTGGATCATGCATACGAAGCTGGGAAATAGCTGAACGGACGAGGCGAGCGGGACGACGCCGGAAATCAATGATCGTTACGGTGTCGTCTGCTCATCAACCCCTCGGAAGGAACCCCCGTGTCAGAGCAGGTTGCACCGCCCCCCGCGTCCGACGTCGCGCCGCCCCAGCCGGCCGTCGAGACGCCGTCGCCGGTCGAGCCGGAGGCGAAGAAGCCCGGTGCAAAGAAGGCCCTCGGCATCATCGGCGCGATCCTCGTGTTCGTCGTCATCGCCGGCCTGAAGTTCGGCGTCGCCAGCGCCATCGGCAACTTCCTGAACAAGGACGAGACCGCCGACGCCAAGGCCGGCGACTGCATCGCCGAGCTGCCCGAGGTCACCGGCACCGAGGAGGAGGAGGTCGACGGCGCCAAGGTCGTCGAGTGCACCTCCACCGACGCGGCGTACAACGTGGTCGGTCGCGTTGATGGGCAGACCGAGGCGCAGGCCAAGGCCGGCACCGCGTGTGACGAGTACCTCAAGGAGGGCGAGGAGGGGTACGTCTTCTACAGCATCGAGCCGGGCAAGACGGGCTACCTGCTCTGCCTGACCAAGAAGGCCTGACCGGAGCGTCAGCAGCAGGGCAACGGCACCGACGGCGGTGGGGGAACGGTCCCCGCCGCCGTCGGCGTACGCGGAGTCACGACCCGGCGAACGGGAGGTGAATGCCACTGTTCCCGTGTCTTCCCCGGCGACGGCGCGGCATGGCAGGCTACCGGCACGTAGGACCACTGGGCGACCAGCCAACGATGACTGACCGCTAGGAGGACGGGCCGATGGGCGAGATGGTGAGCTACCGCAGCAACGGGGGCATGAGCGAGGGGTATCTCGCGATACCTGCCAGCGGCGTCGCCAGCCCCGCCGTTATCGTCATCCAGGAGTGGTGGGGCCTGGTCCCGCACATCCGGTCGGTGGCGGACCGGTTCGCCGAGGCCGGCTTCGTGGCCCTCGCCCCGGACTTCTACCACGGTGAGACCACCAGTGAGCCGGACGAGGCGCAGCGGCTGCTGATGGCCATGCGGATGGACGAGGCGGCGAAGGACATCGCCGGCGCGGCCGACTACCTCGCCGGCCGACCGGAGGTCACCGGCAAGGTAGGGGCGGTGGGCTTCTGCGCCGGCGGCAGCCTGGCTCTCTGGTCGGCGACGCTCTCCGAGCGCATCGTCGCCAGCGTGGGTTTCTACCCCGTGCTGCCCTGGGAGTCGATGCGCCCCGACTGGGTCGACTACGCCGGTAAGTCCGCCGTCATCCACTGCTCCGAAGAGGACGGCACGTCGGCCGCCGAGGGCGTGCAGACCGCCCGCCGGGCCATCGAGGAGGCCGGCGGCACCTGCCACCTCTACGACTACCCGGGCACCTCGCACGCCTTCTTCAACGACGACCGGCCGGAGGCGTTCGACCAGCGCGCCGCCGCCAGCGCCTGGGCCCGCACCCTGGAACTCTTCCGGGCCAAGCTTGGCTGAGTCGCGTACCCCCGATCAGGTGGTCGCCCGCGCCGCGCGGGCGACCGACCTGGCCGATCTGGACGCGGCGGTCAGCGACTGTTTCGCCTGCCCGCGGCTCGTCCGCTGGCGGGAGGAGGTGGCCCGCACACGCCGGGCCGCCTTCCGCGACCAGGAGTACTGGGGACGGCCGGTCCCGGGCTTCGGCGCCGCCGACGCGCGGATCGCCATCCTCGGGCTGGCGCCCGCCGCGCACGGTGGCAACCGCACCGGCCGGATCTTCACCGGCGACCGGTCGGGCGACGTGCTGTTCGCCGCCCTGCACCGGGCCGGGCTGGCCAACCAGCCGACCAGCGTCGCCGCCGACGACGGGCTGGCTCTGCGCGACACCCGCATCTTCTCGGCCGTCCGGTGCGCGCCGCCGGACAACAAGCCCACCCCGGATGAGCGGGACACCTGCGCGCCCTGGCTGCACCGCGAGGTCGCGCTCATCCGGCCCACCCTGCGCGTCGTGGTCGCGCTGGGTGCGTTCGCCTGGGCGGCGTGGTGGCCGGTGCTGCACCAGGTGTACGGGCAGCGCCCGCCCAGCCCGCGACCGAGGTTCGGCCATGGGGCACACTGGTCCGGCACGGCCGCACCGGAATTGCTTGGCTGTTACCACGTCAGCCAGCAGAACACCTTCACCGGGCGGCTGACACCAGGGATGCTGGACGACGTCTTCGGCCGGGCCAGGCAGCTGGCCGGAGTGGACTGAGAGTGCGTGGGGCGGTGGCCATGACGGACGGAACGCGCCCGCCCACGCCGTACCCCGCCGGCGAGCCCGGGGTGCTGCGCCAGGTGTTCGGCCTGCTCCGCCGGTGGTGGCCGGTGGGTGCGGTCGCCGTTCTGCTCGCCGGGGCCGCGCTGGCCTCCGCGCACTCGTCGATCGGGGCCAGCCGGATCCCCCCGGCCGCGGAGAACGTCCCCTGGGTCCCCGAGTACCCGACGGCGGAGCCATCGTCGTCGATTCCGGTGGAGCCGCGCGACGCCGGCGAGGCCACCCAGGCGCACATCCCGCAGTGGATCGCCACCGTGGCGATGGTGCTGCTCGGGCTGGCCATCGCCGCCGTGTTGGGTTACCTCACCTGGATCCTCGTGCGCGGCGCGGTGCGCCGTACCACCCGGGCACTGCCGGCGCAGCGGGGCCGGCGTACCGCCGAAGGCACCGCCCGCGAGGTGGTCGCCGCGCTCGACGCCGGCCTTGTGGAGCTGGACGACCGGGACACCGATCCCCGGGTCGCGGTGATCGCCTGCTGGGTACGCCTGGAGGAGGCCGCCGCCACCGCCGGTGTTCCCCGGCGGCCCGGTGACACTCCCACCGACCTGGTCACCCGGCTGCTGCGCGGCGACCCGTCGGCCGGGGTGCCGGCGATCGTCAGCGCCGACGTGCTGGCCGAGTTCGCGCACGTCTACCGGGAGGCCCGGTACGCCACCCGCCCGGTCGACGAACGCACCCGCGACCAGGCCCGAGCCGCGCTGCGCCGGTTGCGCCACGAACTGGCCGCGGTGGCCCCCAGCCAGGAGGTGCCTGCTTGAGCACCACCAGCATCGACGACCTGCTCGCCTTCGAGGAGGAACCGGCACCGGCCGACCCGCAGTCGCGGGGCGGGCCGGCCCGCCTGGTGCTGCGCTCGCTCGCGATCGCGGCCGCCCTGGTCGCGGTGCTCGTCGCCGGGCTGCGCGCCATCGGCCTCCAGGTCTCCCTGCCCGTGCTGATCGCCGGGGTGCTCGCCGTGCTGGCGGTCCGCCGGGTCACCGGCCTGCTCGCGCCGCCACCCCCGCCGCCGCCGAGCGGTCGGATGACGACGGGCGAGGAGGACGGCAGCTACAACTGGGGCTCCCGGGACGCGCTGCGCACCGCGATCAACCGCTGGGAATGGCCACTCGACTGGTCCACGACGCGACCCGAACGCTTCACCAGCGTGGTCCTGCCCCGGATCGGTGAACTCGCCGACGAGCGGATGCGCCTGAAGCACGGCGTGACCCGTGAGTCGGACCCGGGCCGCGCCCGTGTCCTGCTGGGCGACCGGCTGTGGACGTTCCTGGAAAACCCGCCCCGCCGCCCCCCGTCGCCGCGCGACCTCGCGGTGATCGTCGCCGAACTGGAGCAGATCTGATGAACGACGTGGACCCGAGCATGCCCGCCGCCGAGGTCGGCCGTCTGGCCCAGGCGGTGCTGGACGCGGTCGGCACCGTCGTGGTCGGCAAGCGGGACGCGTTGGAGCTGGTCCTCGCCGGCATCCTGGCCGGTGGGCACGTCCTGCTGGAGGATCTGCCGGGTCTCGGCAAGACGCTCACCGCGCGCTCGTTCGCCCAGGCGCTCGGGCTGGACTTCCGCCGGCTCCAGTTCACCCCGGACCTGCTCCCCGCCGACGTCACCGGCTCGTTCCTCTACGACCAGCGCAACGGCGACTTCACCTTCCGGGCCGGCCCGGTCTTCACCAACCTCCTCCTCGCCGACGAGATCAACCGGACGCCCCCGAAGACCCAGTCCGCGCTGCTGGAGGCGATGCAGGAGAAGCAGGTCTCGGTGGAGGGCGTGACCTACAAGCTGGACGAGCCGTTCCACGTGCTGGCCACCGCCAACCCGATCGAGTACGAGGGCACCTATCCGCTGCCCGAGGCGCAGCTGGACCGGTTCCTGCTCCGGGTCTCCTTCGGCTACCCGGAGCACGACGAGGAGTGGGAGGTGCTGCGCCGCCGGATGAGCCGCCGCCGCGAGGAGGCGGAGATCAAGCCGGTGGTCGACGCGGCCACCCTGCGGTCGATGCAGGCGGCCCTGGAGGACGTGGTGGTGGAGGACTCCGTGGGCCGCTACATCGTGGCGCTCACCGCGGCCACCCGGGAGCACCCGTCGGTGCTGGTCGGCGCGTCGCCGCGGGGCTCGCTGGCGCTGCTGCTGCTGGCCCGGGTCCGTGCGGTGTTCGGCGGCCGGGACTACGTGGTGCCGGAGGACGTCAAGGAGGTGGCGGCGCCCGCGCTGGCCCACCGGATCACCCTGCGCCCGGAGATGTGGCTGCGGCGGGTCGACCCGGCGTTCGTGGTCGGCGAGGTGCTGGAGGGCACTCCGGCCCCGGCCAGCGGCGCGCTGCCCAGCTACGCCGCCGGCGGGCCCCGGCGCTGATGACCGGACCGACCGTGCCCGCGCCGAGATCCGCCGAGCCGGAACCGGCCACCGGCTGGGCGCCCACCTGGGCACTCGGCCGGGCGGTGCTGCTCGCCGGTCTGTTGCTGGTGGCGGGGGTGCTGCTGGGGCGGGTCGACCTGATCGTGCTGGCCGCCCCGTTCGCGCTCGGCACCGCGTACGCGCTGCGCCGCCGACCCTCCGCGCTACCGCAGGTGTGGATCACCCCGGGTGACGACGGGCCGATGGTCGAGGGCGGCGCGGTGACGGCGGCGGTGAGCGTCGGCAACCCGGACACGGTCGACTACGACCTCGTGGTGGTGCGGTCCCGGGTCTCGCCGTGGCTGCGGATCGAGCGGGCCGGCTTCGCCTTCGACGGGTCGCACGACGATGCGACGCACAACGGTGGTGCCGCACCGGCCGGTGGCGCGGGGCGCTCGGTCGCCGATCGGCCGTTCGTGACGTCGGTGCCCAGGGCGACGGCGGTGGACCTCGGCCTGGCCGGCAGGGCCCTGCGCTGGGGTCGGCACCCGGTCGGTCCGGCCGGCGCGCGGGTCGCCACGGCGGGTGGCCTGCTGGTCTCCCGGGCGGTGATCACCGAGCCGGTCCGGGTCCGGGTCTATCCGCGAACCGAACCGTTCGAGGCGGTGGAGGCGATGCCCCGAGCCGCCGGCCTGGTCGGGGCGCACCACTCCCGCCGGCCCGGCGAGGGCGGCGAGCTGGCCGGCGTACGGATCTTCGCGCCCGGCGACCGGCTGCGCCGCATCGACTGGCGGGTTTCGCTGCGCGCCCGGCAACTGCACGTGGCGTCCACCCTCTCCGACCGGGACGCCGAGGTGGTGGTGCTGCTCGACGTGCTCGCCGAGGCAGGCCGCTCGGGCGGGGTGGGCGGCGCCGCCTCGGTGCTGGACACCACGGTGCGGGCCACCGCCGCGATCGCCGAGCACTACCTGCACCGGGGCGACCGGGTCTCGCTGCTGGAGTACGGGCCGGCCGCGCGGCGGCTGCGCCCGGCCGCCGGTCGCCGGCAGTACCTGACCGTGCTGGAGTGGCTGCTCGACGTACGCGCCCAGGCCTCCCAGCACGAGCCGTACGACCAGGTGTTCGGCCCGCAGCTGCTCTCCTCGGACGCGCTGGTGGTGGTGCTCACCCCGCTGCTGGACGAGCGGTCGGCGCAGATGCTGGCCCGGCTGGCCCGCGCCGGGCGGTTCGTGGTGGCGGTCGACACGCTGCCGACCGACCTGACGCCGCCGAAGGACCGGGGCTGGGCCGAGGTGGCGTACCGGCTGTGGCGGCTGGACCGGGAAATCATGATCGGGCAGCTCCGGGAGCACGGCGTGCCCGTGGTGCGCTGGGCGGGCGCCGGCAGCCTCGACCAGGTGCTGCGGGACGTGGCGCGGCTGGCGATGGCCCCGAGGGTCGGTGCCCGGTGAGCGGGGGTGGGCACAGATGATCGACGCCGTCACCGGGCGGGTCAGGGCGGCCCAGGACGCCTTCGCCCGGATCAGCGCCGCCCCGCTCATGGTTCGGGCCGGGATCTTCGTCACCTTGCTGGCCGGGTTTGCGCTGGCGTTCCCCGCCGAGGTGCTGTCCGGCCGGCCGCTCGGCTTCCTGGCGGTGGCCGCGCTGCTGCCCGCGGTGGGTCCGCGTCGGGTCTGGCCGACCTTCGCGGCGCTGGTGATGGTCGGCGGCTGGCTACTCGCCACCGACGGTTACGGCCGGCCGGTGGCGCTCTGGCGGCTGCTCGCTCTCGCCGCGCTGCTCTACCTGGGGCACACCCTCTGCGCGTTGGCCGCGCTGCTGCCCTACGACGCGGTGGTGGACCCGGAGCTGATCACGCGCTGGCTGCTGCGGGCGGCCGCGGTGCTGCTGGGTACCGCCGTGCTGGGGGTGCTGCTGTTGCAGGTCGCGGGCCTGGGTGGGGAGAGCGGCCACCAGTGGGTCACCGTGCTCGGGTTACTCGTGGCGGTGGGGATAGCAGCGTTGCTGGGCTGGCTCCTGCGACGCAGGTAGATTGTGTGTCGACCAGGGTTATCCAGGTCACAGGGGTTGTGCTCCGTCACAGATGGGGGGCGCGAGCGGGATTACCTGAGCCGACCGGGGAAAGATAGATGACGTGAATCCGAAGCGGATCCTTGTGGTGGGTGCCGGGCACGTCGGTCTCTATGCCGCCCTGCGCCTGTCGAAGAAGCTCAGCTCCCGTGAGGCTGAGGTCATCGTGGTGGACCCCCAGCCGCACATGACGTACCAGCCGTTCCTGCCCGAGGCCGCGGCCGGCAACATCTCCCCCCGGCACTCCGTGGTGCCGCTGCGGCGGGAGTTGCAGCGGTGCACGGTGGTGGCGGGCACGGTCACCCGTGTCGAACATGATCGCAAGGTGGCGACCGTGCAGCCGATCGTCGGCCCGGCCCGGGAGATCCCGTACGACCACGTGGTCGTGGCCCCGGGCTCGGTGTCCCGGACGCTGCCGATCCCCGGCCTGCACGAGCATGGCATCGGGTTCAAGACCATCGGCGAGGCGATCTACCTTCGCAACCACGTGCTGGACCGGCTGGACGTGGCGGCCGTCACCCCCGACCCGGACGTCCGCCGGTCGGCGCTGACCTTCACCTTCGTCGGTGGTGGCTACGCCGGCATCGAGGCGCTCGCCGAGATGGAGGACATGGCCCGGGACGCCCTGCGCTACTACCCGGAGCTGAAGCCCGAGGAGATGCGCTGGGTGCTCGTCGAGGCCACCCAGCGGGTGCTGCCCGAGGTGGACCGGGACATGGGCGCCTACACGGTGCAGCAGCTGCTCAAGCGGAACATGGACATCCGGCTGGACACCCGGCTGGAGTCCTGCGTCGACGGGGTGGTCAAGCTCTCCGACGGCGACAGCTTCCGCTCCGACACGATTGTCTGGACGGCCGGCGTGAAGCCGTCGCCGATGCTGGACGCCACCGACTTCCCGCGCGACGGCCGGCGGCGGGTCACCTGCCTGCCCACCCTTCAGGTGGTCGACGGTGACCGGGTTGTCGAGGGCGCGTGGAGCGCCGGCGACTGCGCCGCGGTGCCCGACCTGACCAAGGAGCCGGGCAACTTCTGCTCGCCGAGCGCCCAGCATGCGGTGCGTGAGGCCGCCCGGATGGCCGACAACATCGTGGCGGTGATCCGGGGCCGCGAGCCGGTCAACTACAAGCACAAGCACGTCGGCAGCGTGGCCAGCCTCGGGCTGCACAAGGGCGTCGCCCAGGTGTACGGCGTGAAGATGACCGGCTGGCCGGCCTGGTTCATGCACCGGACGTACCACATGAGCCGGATCCCGTCGTTCAACCGCAAGGTCCGGGTGGTGGTGGACTGGTCGCTGGCGTTCTTCCTCAAGCGTGAGGTGGTCGCCCTGGGCCAGCTGCACGACCCGCGCGAGGAGTTCGTCGAGGCGTCCCAGCCCGTCGGCGCCCCCCGCGTCTGACCCGATCGACGACAAGGGGCCCTGCCGTGTTGGCGGGGCCCCTTGTCGTACGCGGTCAGACCCGCCAGGTCCAGGCGTCGGCGATCCGGGTGGCCGGGCCGTAGAGCTGCTCCAGGGTCGCGCGCAGGCTCTCCACGTGTGGGGCGTCGTCCGCCAGCGCCACACACGAGGCGCCCCAGAAGTCGGCGTCCCGGGCGGCCTGCCGGCGCTGCTCGTCGCCGATGGCCGGCTGGTCGCCGCGCCGCGCGACGTCGGCCAGCAGGGCCGAGGTGGGCTGCTTGAAGGTGCCCATCGCCGCGGTGCCGCCCCGTCCGTACGGGCCGATGAAGAATCCCTCCGGCAGACCGAAGCCCGCGTCGGCGGCGGCTGCCCAGCGCATCGGCCACGGTTCCTTGGGCGTGGGCAGCGGCACCGGGACCAGCACCCCGCCGGGCTGGACGCACTGCCGCCAGTGCCCGCCGGTGACGAATTCCGGCACGGCGGGCCGCTCGGCCGTCGGCAGCGGGGTCGGGAAGATCGGCAGTAGCGCCGCGACGACGGCCAGCGGCACCAGCCGCCGCGCCCGACCGGTGCTCCGGAGGGCCTTGTCGAGCGCCAGCACCAGCAGCGTCGCGATGATCGGGAGCATTGCCAGGCCGAACCGCATCGGCAGCGCGCCGTCCACCACCGGCAGCCCGGCCAGCAGGGCGTACGGGCCGGGCAGTGCCGTCCTGGTGCCGCCGAGCACCACTTCCGGGCCGAGCGAGAGCGCACCCATCACCAGCGCCGCGACCACGCAGGCGAGCACCAGTCGCCGCCGCCCCGCCCAGATCCAGATCGCGCTGGCCGCGGTGACCAGCAGCAGCGGCCAGCCGAGGAAGGTGTTGTACTCGGCCGGGCCGGTGGTCAGCCGGGCGGACTCGGCGCTGCCGGCCACCGACAGTGGGGAGACGGTCCACCAACTGCTCAGGTCGGCGGAGAAGTAGGCCGGACTGAACATCCCGTCGGCGACCCCCTGCGGCCCGGCGAACTGGAACCACAGCGGATATCCGAGCACCAGCAGGGCCAGCCCGGCGGCGACGGCCAGCCCGCCGGCGAAGTTGGGCAGCGCCCGACGGGCCAGGTCCCGGTCCGCCACGGCGTAGCTGACCGCCATCACCAGCAGTGTGACGGCGGCGAGGAAGAGCACCTCCTCGCCGATGAAGACCTGCGCGGTGATCGCCGCGGCCAGCCCGGCCGCGGAGCTGAGCATGCGCCGCCGGTCCGGCCCGGCGACCAGGCGGCGGGACCCGGTGGGCGGCGTGGGCCCCGGATCGGACGCCCGCAGCAGCCGGACCACCAGCCAGATGATCACCGGCACCAGCCACTGGGCGGTCATGTGCAGGTGGCTGTTGGTCTGCGAGATCATGCCGGGGCCGAACCCGCACAGCCCTCCGCCGAGGGCGGCGGCGAGCCGCCGGGCGCGCATCGCCCGGTGGAACAGCAGGTACCAGGCGACGGCGGTGCCGGCCAGGTTGGCCGCGGCGAGCAGCGCGAAGGTGACCGGCGCGCCGAGCAGCAGGGTGATCGGCGCGCAGACGATGCCGAGCGCGATGACCGTGGTGTTGGCCATCAGGTTGACCCCGTCGGGGGCGTTGAGCCGGTCGGTGAGCAGACTGAAGTCACCGAGCAGCGCGCGCGCGTCGACCGCGAGGAACCACTCGTAGAGGGTCTGGTCCTCGGGGTTCAGCGCCAGCGTCCGGCCGGCCGGGTCGGGCCACAGTCCGTGGGTGAGCCAGCCGGCCACCACCGTGCAGATCAGCGCGACGAGCAGGTCCCCCCGGTGCCGGCGGACGGCGGCCAGCAGCCGGACGGCCCAGGCTTGGCGGTTGACCTGATCGGCGAGGCGGAAGGCCTGCTCAGGGGCGGCGTCGGGGGCCGTGGGGGCTGCGCTGCTCACGGCATCGACCCTAATGCGGCCAGGCTGGCGGGGTACGCCGGGTCGCCGCGAACCAGCTACGGTGACACTGCACCGTGCGTGTCGGCGCGCCGGTGCCACCCGCCCGGGTGGTGGAACGGCAGACACGGCCGCCTTAAAAGCGGCTGCCGCAAGGCGTGCGGGTTCGACCCCCGCCCCGGGCACCAGCGGGCTGAACGCATTCTCAGTCGTGATCACCATGAGTTGGTCGGGCCGTTTACTCTTGGAGGGCACGTTCACGTGCAAACGACCCCCTGAGGGAGGCCAGACAGTGAAGACCTCGAACCCGGTGCTCGCCCGGCTCGGCCAGGCGGCCGAGCGGGAGCGCTCCGCCGGGTACGCCCCGACCGGGCCGTACGGACAGCCCGGCATTCCGCAGCAGTACCCATCCCAGGCCGGTTACCCGGTCGCGCCGCCAACCGTGGCGCCCATGACCGTCGACGACGTGGTGGTCAAGACCGTCGCCCTGCTCGGCATCCTCGGCATCACCGCCGCGGCCGCCTGGGTGCTCGTGCCCGACGCGCTGGTCGGTGCCGCCTGGATCGGCGCGGCGGTCGTCGGCCTGGTGCTCGGCCTGATCATCTCGTTCTCCCGGATGGCCAACCCGGCGCTGGTCATCACGTACGCGGTCGTCGAAGGCGTCTTCGTCGGCATGGTCAGCAAGGCGTTCGAGACGGCGTACGACGGCATCGTGCTCCAGGCCGCCGCGGCCAGCTTCGGCATCTTCTTCCTGATGGCGATGCTCTACCGGGCGAAGGTCATCCGGGCCACCCCGGCCTTCGTCAAGGGCATGATCGCGGTGATGACCGGCCTCTTCGCGGTCATGCTGATCAACCTGGTGCTGGCGCTGTTCGGCGTCAACACCGGCCTGCGCGACGGCAGCCCGCTGGCGATCGGCTTCAGCCTGGTGTGCATCGTGGTCGCCTCGCTGAGCTTCGTGCTCAGCTTCAAGGAGATCGAGGACGGCGTCCGGATGGGCCTGCCGCAGCGCTACTCCTGGACGGCCGCCTTCGGCATCCTGGTCAGCCTGGTCTGGCTCTACATCGAGATCCTGCGACTGCTGAGCTACTTCCAGGGCGACGACTGACGTCGTCCGCGCTGCCGACCGGCGCCCGCCCCCGCTCCTGGGGGCGGGCGCCGTCGTCTGCGCCGGCCGTGCCGTTTGCCCGCCGCCGCCGGTCCGCCCGGGGCAGAGTGACTGCGAGGGGTACGCGGGCGAAGGAGGTGGCGGTGCGCAGCAACAACCCGGTGCTCAACCGGCTGGACGAGACCGGCCGGTTGGAAGCCCGGGTGCTCGGTGCCCGTGACGTCGAGCCGATGACCGTCGACGACGTGGTGGTCCGCACCGTCGGGTTGCTGCTGCTCACCGGCGTGGCGGCGGCGGTCTCCTGGGCGGTGGTGCCGGAGGCGGTCTGGGTGCCCGCCGCGCTGGCCGGCAGCGCTCTCGCGTCGATCGCGCTGGTCCTGGTCATCTCGCTGCGCGGGATCACCAACCCGGTGCCGATCGTCGGCTACGCCCTGCTCCAGGGGCTGCTGCTGGGGGTGGCCAGCCGTGCCTTCGAGCTGGTCTATCCGGGCATCGTGGTGCAGGCGGTGGCCGGCACCTTCGGCGTCTTCTTCGGCATGGCGGCGCTCTACCGGGCCCGGATCATCCGGGCGACGCCCCGGCTGGCCCGCGTGGTGATCGGCACGCTGCTCGGCATCGCCGTGCTCAGCGTGGTCAACCTGGTGTCGTACCTGATCTCTGGGCGGCCGGGGCTGGCGGTTTACAGCGTCAGCGGAGAGGTGGGCTGGCTGCCGTACGCCTTCTCGGTCGTGGCGATCATCGCCGGCGCGCTCAGCTTCATCCTCGACTTCGACCTCGTCGAGCGTTCGGTGCGCGACGGCCGACCCCGCCGGTACGCGTGGTTGAGCGCGTTCGGCCTGCTCACCGGGCTGGTCTTTCTCTACTGGCAACTGCTGCGGCTGCTCAGCTACCTGCGCCGCTGACCGGCCGACGTGACTCGCCCGGCGTCGGCCGTAGACTCGGCGGCGATGAGCACAGCGGAGTTGGACCAGGCCGTGCGGCTGCTGGTCCGTCAGGTCGCGCACTGGGAGCAGCCCCGCTGGGCGGCGGTCGCGACCACCGGCAACATGTCCCGCGCCGACCTGGTGCACCGGCTCGTGCAGGAGATCGCCAACCTGGCCGCCGACGCCGAGGGCGAACCCCGCCGGGTGGTGCCCCGGCTGGACAACGACCTGGCCCTGCCCGACCAGGTGCGGGTGGTGGTGGCGGACCTGATCGCCGCCGGGCCGGGTGCGGAGGTGCTGGCGCGGGCCGCCGCCGAGGTGACGGCGACCCGCAGCGCGCTCTGAGCGACGGTCGGCTCAGCTGAGCCGTTCCAGCACCATGGCCATGCCCTGACCGCCGCCGACGCACATCGTCTCCAGGCCGATGGTCTTGTCGTGCCACTCGAGTGCGTTGAGCAGGGTGCCGGTGATCCGGGCGCCGGTCATGCCGAACGGGTGGCCGACGGCGATCGCGCCGCCCATCACGTTCAGCTTCTCCTCCGGGATGCCCAGCTCCCGGTAGGAGGGGATGACCTGCGCGGCGAACGCCTCGTTGATCTCGACCAGGTCGACGTCGTCGATGGTCATGCCGGCCCGGCGCAACGCCTGCCGGGACGCCTCGACCGGACCGAGGCCCATGATCTCCGGCGACAACGCGGTCACGCCGGTGGAGACGATCCGGGCCAGCGGGGTCAGCCCGAGCTCCTCGGCCCGCTGCGCGCTCATCACCACCACGGCGGCGGCGCCGTCGTTGAGCGGGCAGCAGTTGCCGGCGGTGATCCGGCCGTCCGGACGGAACACCGGCTTCAGGCCGGCCACGCCCTCCAGGTTGACCCCCGCCCGGGGGCCGTCGTCGGTGCTCACCACCGTGCCGTCCGGCGTGGTGACCGGCGTGATCTCCCGGGCCCAGAAACCGTCGGCGATGGCCTTCTCGGCGAGGTTCTGACTGCGGACGCCGAACGCGTCCATGTCGGCGCGGCTGACGTCGTACACCTGGGCCAGGTTCTCCGCGGTCTGACCCATGGTCAGGTAGATGTCCGGCAGCTCCCCGGACTCGCGCGGGTCGGCCCACACCTCGGCGCCGCCCTGCGCGCGACGCTTCGAGCGTTCGCCAGCCGCCGCGAAGCGCGGGTTCTCCCAGCCGCCGCCGACCAGCGCCTGCGCCTCGGGGGGCAGCCCGTCGGAGCTGCCCCGGGCGTACCGGGAGACCATCTCCACGCCGGCGGAGACGAACACGTCGCCCTCGCCGGCCCGGATCGCGTGCATGGCCATCCGGGTGGTCTGCAAGGAGGAGGCGCAGTATCGGGTCAGCGTGGCGCCGGGCACGGTGTCCAGCCCGAGCAGGGTGGCCACCACGCGGGCCATGTTGAAGCCCTGCTCGCCGCCGGGCAGGCCGCACCCGAGGTAGAGATCGTCGATCGTGGTCGGGTCGAGCTGGGGGATCTTGTCCAGGGCCGCCTGGACGATGGTCGCGGCGAGGGCGTCGGAGCGGACGTCGCGCAGGGACCCCTTGTGCGCCCGGCCGATGGGGGAGCGGGCGGTGGCGACGATGACGGCGTCGCGGGACGACTCAATCGGCATGGACCCACGTTAACCCGCCGGTAACTTGGCGCGGAAGGAGCCGGCCCGGCGGGAAATGTCACCCCGAGCCGCGTCGATCTAGCGTCGGGAGGCGACCGCCGCGGCGGCCGCGACGGCGGGGAGCAGGGCGTGCGCCCACACCCGGTAGCCGTCGGCGGAGGGATGGAAGCCGTCGTGGCAGAGCGTCCCCGCGTCGGCCCGGAACACCGGCCCGGTCTCGGTGGCCAGATCGACCACCGCGCCGCCGGCATCGAGCACGGCCGTCGTCTGGGCGCGGGCCACGCGGCGCCCGGACCAGCCGACCAGCTGGCGCAACGGGGGCGCGATGGCCCGTACGGCGCCGAGGTCGGGGCAGGTGCCCACCACCACCTCGACCCGCGCCTCGCGCAATCGGTGTACCGCCGCACCGAGATACGCCGACGCGTCGGCGGGCCGACGCAGCCCGGTGGCGTCGTTCGCCCCGATCAGGACCAGCGCCACGTCGGGCCGCTCGCCGAGCAGGGCCCGCGCCACCTGGGTGGTCAGGTCCGTCGAGCGGGACCCGGAGACGCCGACGCTGGACAGGTGCACCCGCCGCCCGGCGGGGCCCTCGGCGAGCAGGTTGGCCAACTGCCCGCCGATGGTGTCCTCGAGCCGGTCGACGCCCACGCCCAACGCCGACGAGTCGCCGAGCAGCACCAGCCGCAGCGGTGGCGCGTCAAGCCGACCGATCGTGGCCCGCAGCGCCAGCCCCAGCTCCGGCTGGGCGTAGCGCCGGTGCCGGGCGACGAACGCCTCGCCGGCCAGGACGGCAGCGCCGCCCACGGTGCCGGCGAGCAGCGAGAGCGCCGCCGCCCGACCCAGTCGGACCGGGAAACCGGCGGTCACGTCCCGCTCGCTGCGCTCGTTCATGCCAGTCCCTCCACTGTCGAGGTGTCCGGGGCGGACCCGCGTTGCGGCACCGCACCGACACCGAAGAACGCCCGGCGGCGCAGCTGCGCCCACCGGCCGGCCGGCCCGTGGTCGTGGCCCCGGACCTGGGTGCCGCTGACCTCCGTGCCGGCGTGCCGGGCCGCCTCCTGCGCGGCCTCCGGCAGCGACCGTACGCCCTCGCCCGGTGTCGGTGTGACCCGTCGTTCCTGCCCCGTGCCGAGCGCGGAGAGCATCGTCGGCAGCAGCGCGGCGGCAGCCACCGCGTACCCCTCGGCGGAGGGATGGAACCGGTCCCAGGCGAACATCCGGTGCGGCTCGGCGGCGAAGCGGGGGCCGAGCAGGTCACCGAGGGAGACCGTCCAGCCGCCAGCCTCGACCACGGCCACCGTCTGGGCGGCGGCGAGCTGTCGGCTCCACCGGTGCGCCAGCCAGCGCAGCGGTGGCTGGATCGGACGGATCGCGCCCAGGTCGGGGCAGGTGCCGACGACCACCTCGCAACCGGCGTCGCGCAGCGTGCGGACCGCCTCGACCAGGTAGCGCACGGCCAGCCCGCGCGGGGTGCGGTTGGTGATGTCGTTGCCGCCGATCAGGATCACCGCGATGTCGGGCTCGCGCTCCAGCGCCGCCTCCACCTGGTGCCGGAGCACTGCCGAGATGGCCCCGACCACCGCGAAGCGGTGCACCCGCACCGGCCGGGCCAGCCGTCGGGACAGGCCGGTGGCGAGCAGCGCGCCCGGCGTCTCCCGGCGGCGGTGGACCCCGTAGCCGGCCGCCGACGAGTCGCCGAGCACGACCATGGTGAGCGCCGCGCCAGGGAACTTGGCGCCGTAGAGCCCGTCGCAGCGCGGCGGCGGGGCCTCGGCCATCGGGATGGTGCGCCGGGCCTGGCGGGCCTGGCCGAGCAGCACCCCGCCGGTCGCGATCGCGGCCGCCGCGGTGGCGCCCGTCCCGATGGCCGCCAGCCAGGCGACCCGCCGGGCCTGCCGCCAGCGCGGATCAACGGGTACGACGGAACCAGCCACCCCCATTCCACGACATTATCTCGCCGGGCCGACACGCCGCTGTCGTCGTGACGGCTCGCGGGTGCCTGGAAACCGACGCGACGGGGTACCTGTCCGGGGGAGGCCGGCCGACTTGCGCCGACCCGTCACGCTGATCCGGCGGAGAGGAGCGCGACGATGGGGAAGACACTCAAGCGCAGCGCGGCGTTCGCGGCCCTGGCCCGGGCGTTGGCGGCCGGGGCACGCGGCGGGCCGTCGCTGGGCGCCCGGTTGGCGGCGTTGCCCCGGATGATCCGGGCCACCGCCCGTGGGCAGTACGACGGCGGCCTCCGGCTGGCCCTGATGACCGCGGCGACGGCGTACATCGTCTCGCCGATCGACCTGCTCCCCGAGATCCCACTGGCGATCTTCGGGCTGGCCGACGACGCGGTCATGATCACCTGGCTGGCCGGGAGCGTGCTCGCCGAGACGGACCGTTTCCTGGAGTGGGAGGCCCGGCGCAGCTCGGTCATCCCCGGGGGGCTGGTGCCCTGACGGCACGTACCCTGGGCGGCGAGGAAACGTCTGCCCGGCCGCCATCGCCGGCGCCGCAACGGAGGGCACACCGTGCAGTACTACGACAACGTCGTCGACATGATCGGCAACACCCCGCTGGTACGTCTGCGTAACGTCACCGAGGGCATCCAGGCCACCGTGCTCGCCAAGGTCGAGTACGTCAACCCGGGCGGTTCGGTGAAGGACCGGATCGCGCTGCGGATGGTGGAGGACGCCGAGGCGGCCGGCCTTCTCAAGCCCGGCGGCACCATCGTCGAGCCGACCAGCGGCAACACCGGTGTCGGGCTGGCCCTGGTGGCCCAGCTCAAGGGCTACCGCTGCGTCTTCGTCTGCCCCGACAAGGTCAGCCAGGACAAGCAGGACGTGCTGCGGGCGTACGGCGCCGAGGTGGTCGTCTGCCCGACCGCCGTCGCCCCGGAGGACCCGCGCTCGTACTACAACGTCTCCGACCGGCTGACCCGGGAGATCCCCGGCGCCTGGAAGCCGAACCAGTACAGCAACCCGGCCAACCCGCGCTCGCACTACGAGACGACCGGCCCGGAGCTGTGGAAGCAGACCGAGGGCGGGCTCACCCACTTCGTGGCGGGCGTCGGCACCGGCGGCACCATCTCCGGCATCGGCCGCTACCTCAAGGAGGCCTCCGAGGGCCGGGTGCGGATCATCGGAGCCGACCCGGAGGGCTCGGTCTACTCCGGCGGCACCGGCCGGCCGTACCTCGTGGAGGGCGTCGGCGAGGACTTCTGGCCGGAGACGTACGACCGGGGTGTCGCCGACGAGATCGTCGAGGTCTCCGACAAGGCGTCCTTCGAGATGACCAGGCGGCTGGCACGCGAGGAGGGGCTGCTGGTCGGCGGCTCCTGCGGGATGGCTGTGGTCGCCGCGCTGGAGGTGGCTCGTCGGGCCGGCCCGGACGACGTGGTGGTCGTGCTGCTGCCGGACGGCGGCCGGGGCTACCTGTCCAAGATCTTCAACGACTCGTGGATGGCCCGGTACGGCTTCCTCGACAACTCCGGCACCGAGCCGACGGTGGCCGACGCGCTGGCCAGCAAGCCGGGCGGGCTGCCCGAGCTGGTGCACGTGCACCCGACCGAGACGGTCCGCGACGCGATCGACTACATGCGCGAGTACGGCGTCTCGCAGCTGCCGGTGCTCAAGGCCGAGCCGCCGGTGGTGACCGGCGAGGTCGCCGGCTCCATCGCCGAGCGGGACCTGCTCGACGCGCTCTTCACCGGTCAGGCGCACCTGCACGACACCATCGAGCGGCACATGGGCGACCCGCTGCCGATGATCGGTGGTGGCCAGCCGGTCAGCGAGGCCGTCGGCCTGCTGGAGAAGTCCGACGCCGCCCTGGTCCTCGTCGACGGCAAGCCCAAGGGCGTCCTCACCCGCCAGGACCTCCTGGCCCACCTGGGCGCCCACTGAGCGGTAAGGAAGGGCACCTTATTAACGCCTCGTGTAGAGCAGGGGCCCCTTGTTAACGCTCCGGCCGCCGGGTGCCCGGCGGCCGGAGCGTTAGGCACGCAGCTCGGTAGGGACCGCGACGACGTCGACGAACGCGCCCTTGCGCAACACGGTCACCGGCAGCCGGACGCCGATGGCCGGGCCGAGCATCAACCGCTGCAACCCCTGGCCGTCGGCCACGGGTCGCCCGCCCGCGCTGAGGATGACGTCGCCCAGGTAGAGACCGGCCACGCCGGCCGGGCTGCCTGGCACCACCTCCACCACGCGCAGCCCGCGTCGCCGGCCGGTACGTGCGGTCACCTCTGGCGGCAGCGGAACGGGTACGCCCGCCACGCCGAGCCAGGCCCGTCGGACCCGGCCGGCGGTGGTCAACTCGGCGATGATCTGCCGGGTGGTGGCGTTGATCGGCACCGCCAGTCCCAGTCCGTAGCCGGCGACGGCGGTGTTCACGCCGATCACCCGCCCGGCGGAGTCGGCCAGCGCGCCGCCGGAGTTGCCGGGGTTGAGCGCCGCGTCGGTCTGGATCACGTCCTCGATCAGCCGGGTGACCCGCCCGTCCCGGGCGGGCAGCGAGCGGCCGAGCCCGGAGACCACCCCGGCGGTCACCGAACCAGCCAGCCCCATCGGGTTGCCAACGGCCACCACCAGCTGGCCGATCCGCAGTGCGTCGGCGTCGCCCAGCTCCACCGTTGGCACGGTGGTCTCGTCGACTCGCAGCACGGCGAGGTCGGAGAGCGGGTCGGCGCCGACCACCCGGAACGTCGTCTCGGTGCCGTCGCCGAACGCCGCCGAGCCGTCCGCGGCACCCTGCACGACGTGTGCGCTGGTCAGCAGTAGACCGTCGGTGCCCACGGTGACCGCGGAGCCGGCGCCGGCGCCGCGTGCGGTCCGCACCGACAGCGCGGCCACACTGGGCAGCACCCGGGCCGCCACGGTCGTGACCACCTGGGAGTACGCGTCCAGCGCGGCCTCCTCGGCCGGGCCGGACCTGGTGTGATCGGTGTCCATGTACCCGGCAACGCCGCCCGTGGCGCCGGCATGCCCTGATCCGCCGACAGCGAACATCGACCTGCGCCGTGTTAATAAGGGGCCCCTGTACAACCGGAGGCGTTAATAAGGTGCCCTTCCTTACACCGTCAGCGGGCGGGTGTAGCGGAGTTGCGGGGTGGGGGCGGAGCCGATGTACTCCTCGCGTTCGGCGCCGGTGGGGGTCCAGCCGCCGCGTTCGTAGAAGGCGCGGGCGTGGGCGTTGTCCCGGAGCACCCAGAGCACCGCTCGCCGCCAGCCCCCGGCCCGCATGGCGTCCAGCGCGTCCACCATCAGCGCGCGGCCGGTGCCCCGCCCCTGCTCGGCCGGGTCCAGGTGGATCGCGTTGAGCAGCCCGGTCGCCGGGTCGTCCTCGTCGTCCGGGCCCAGGTAGCTGAACCCGACCAGCGTCCCGGCGCGTTCCGCCACGGTCAGCTGGTGGGTGTCCCGCTCCCAGCTCCACCGCTCGGTCCAGTACCGGCCCATCGCCTCCGGCGTCGGGTCGGCCAGCGCCTCGGCGGGCAGGAAGGAGGAGTACGCGGCGACCCGCGAGCGCTGGTGCAGGGCACCCACCCCCATGAGGTCGTCACCGGTGGCGGGGCGGAGCGTGACGGTCACCCGGCCGAGGCTACCCGGCGTGGTGGGAGCTGCACCGTGGTCAGATCCTCGGCGATGATCAGGTCGCCGTCGAAGTGCTCGCGCGCCTCGTCGTGGAACCGGCGCGGGTCCGGGTAACGCTGGGAGAAGTGGGTGAGCAGCAGCCGCCGTACCCCCGACTCGGTCGCCACCCGGGCGGCCTGCGCCGCGGTCAGATGGCCGACCTCGGCGGCGAGCGCGGCCTCCGACTCCAGAAAGGTCGACTCGATGACCAGCAGGTCGGCGTGTTCGGCGAGGGCGTAGACCCCGTCGCAGAGGCCGGTGTCCATCACGAAGGCGAACCGCTGCCCCGGTCGGGGCACGCTCACCTCGTCCCGGCTGACGCGACGCCCGTCCAGGTCGAGGTGGCCGACGCGGATCAGCTCGCCGATGGCCGGCCCGGCGATGCCGTACGCGGCCAGCTTCTCCGGCAGCATCCGGTAGCCGTCCGGCTCGACCAGCCGGTAGCCGTACGTCTCGATGGGGTGCCGCAGCCGGCGGGCCTCCAGCGTGCCGCATCCCAGGGTGATCCGCTGCCCGTCGGCCTCGATCGGCTCGACCCGCAGCTCGGCGGTCTCGTAGAAGGAGGTGGCGTGCCGCAGCCGGGCGAAGTATTCGGCGCCGCCGGCCGGGAAGTGCACGGCGACCGGGTGCGCCACCCGGTCCAGTGAGAGCCGCTGGATGGTGCCGGGCAGGCCGAGGCAGTGGTCGCCGTGGAAGTGGGTGACGCAGATCCGGGTCAGGTCGGTGGCGGTGACCGTGGTGTGCAGCAGTTGCCGCTGGCTGCCCTCGCCCGGGTCGAAGAGGATCACCTCGTCGTCCCAGCGCAGCACGTACCCGTTGTGGTTGCGCTGGCGGGTCGGCGCCTGACTGGCCGTCCCCAGGACCACCAGCTCGCGCATGGACATCGCGGGTCCTCCGGCTGAGCTGACCGGCCCGACCGCTGCCGGCAGATGAAGCGACCCCCGGGGTGTTCCGCGCTTTCGCGCGGGCCGGCTGGACTGGGCCGGCACCCCGGGGGTCGGGTGGCTGTCATGGATTCGCCGCACCGCTGCCACACGGTCTCGACGTTGGTACTGGTGCCCGCCTCGCGGCGGACCGATCACTGTCGAGGACAGCGGCTAGCGGACAGCCACCTCACGAGTCCGATTGCTATACAAGTCTGGACCACCTCCTTTCACGTGTACCGCCACGCTATCGAGTCCCCGGCGGGCTCGGCAACGGATTTCGATCACACGCCGGACGGGAATGCCCGGCCGCCTCTCGGCGGCCGGGCATCGTGGTCGTGCGGGTTGCTGACGGTCAGCCGGCGGTACGGGCCACACCGACCGGGCAGCTCAGCCCGTTCGGGCCGTGGTTGCAGTACCCGTTCGGGTTCTTCGTCGGCGCCAGGTACTGCTGGTGGTAGTCCTCGGCGAAGTAGTAGCTGCCGAGCGGGGCGATCTCCGTGGTGATGTCACCCTTGCCGGCCCGCTTCACGATCGGCTGGAACGCGTCCCGGGACGACTCCGCGACGGCCCGCTGCTCGTCGGTGGTCGTGTAGATCGCCGACCGGTACTGGGTGCCCACGTCGTTGCCCTGGCGCATGCCCTGGGTCGGGTCGTGGTTCTCCCAGAAGACCTTCAGCAGGTCCTCATACGCGATCTTGCTCGGGTCGTAGACCACCTGGACGACCTCGGCGTGCCCGGTCCGGCCGGAACACGCCTCCTCGTAGGTCGGGTTCCTGGTGATGCCACCCGCGTAGCCGGCGGAGGTGGTGAACACCCCGGGCAGCGTCCAGAACAGCCGCTCGGCGCCCCAGAAGCAGCCCATACCGAAGACGGCGACCTGGAGTCCCTCCGGGTACGGGCCCTTCAGCGGGGTCCCCAGCACCTCGTGCCGGTCGGCGACCGGCATGGCGATCGGGCGGCCCGGCAGGGCCTGGTCGGGGGTGGGCAGCTCAGCCTTGGACTGGCGAAGGAACACGGTGGAACTCCTCTCGTACCTCTGCCGCATGCAACCCGGTGGGCCCAGGTTCCTTACCCGCCCAGGCTGGAGTCAGGCCGGCGGCCGGGACGGGCGTGGCAGGGCGTCGGCCACCCGGGCCGCGATGTCTCGGGCGTCCTGATCGGCGGGGTAGCGGGTACGCGGCCAGAAGAAGCCGCGCAGCCCGTCCCCCTTGGTCCGAGGAACCACGTGGGTGTGCAGGTGCGGCACCGATTGGGACACCTTGTTGTTGATCGCCACGAACGTCCCACCGGCCCCCAGGCCGGTCTCCACCGCCACCGCCAGCCGCTGGACCAGGGCGAAGTAGCCCGGCAGCAGCTCGGCCGGCAGCTCGGCCAGGGTCACCAGGTGGACCCGGGGCACCACCAGCACGTGCCCCGCGAAGACCGGGCGGGTGTCCAGGAACGCCACCCCGTCCGACTCGTCGGCCACCCGGAACGCGGGCACCTCGCCGGCCACGATTCCGCAGAACACGCACCCGCTCATCGGCCCAGGCTAATGCCGACTGCCCGGCCCCGCCCCGAAGCGCCGGGCGGGGCACTAGCCTCACCAGCATGAACCACGGCTTCGAGACGCTCGCCATTCACGCCGGTCAGGACCCTGAGGCCCGCACCGGCGCGGTGATTCCACCGATCTACCAGACCAGCACGTACGCGCAGGACGCCGTCGGCGCGCCCCGGCTCGGCTACGAGTACAGCCGCTCCGGCAACCCGACCCGCGACGCCCTCCAGGAGTGCCTGGCCGCGCTCGAGGGCGGGCCGGTGGGGCTCGCCTTCGCCAGCGGCCTGGCCGCCGAGGACACCCTGCTGCGGGCCCTCTGCCAGCCGGGCGACCACGTGGTCATCCCGGACGACGCGTACGGCGGCACGTACCGGCTCTTCGCCCGTGTCTCCCAGCGGTGGGGCCTGGAGTTCACCCCGGCCAAGGTGTCCGACGCGGCCGCGGTCCGGGCCGCCGTGCAGCCGGGCCGTACGAAGATCGTCTGGGTGGAGACGCCGACCAACCCACTGCTCGGCATCGCCGACATCGCCGCCCTGGCCGGCGTGGCGCACGACGCGGGCGCGCTGCTGGTGGTCGACAACACCTTCGCCTCGCCGTACCTGCAGCAGCCGATCGCGCACGGCGCGGACGTCGTGGTGCACTCCACCACCAAGTACATCGGTGGCCACTCCGACGTGGTCGGTGGCGCGCTCGTCGTCGCCGACGCCGCGCTCGGAGAGGAGCTGCGCTACCACCAGAACGCGATGGGCGCGATCAACGGGCCGTTCGACGCCTGGCTCACCCTGCGCGGCATCAAGACCCTCGGGGTACGGATGGACCGGCACTGCGACAACGCCGAGCGGCTCGCCGGGTACCTCGACGGGCACGCCAAGGTGGCCCAGGTGATCTACCCCGGGCTGCCCTCGCACCCCGGTCACGAGGTGGCCGCCAAGCAGATGCGCCGGTTCGGCGGCATGATCTCCTTCCGGGCTGCCGGCGGCGAGGACCACGCGGTGGAGATCTGCAACCGGGCCAAGCTCTTCGTGCTCGCCGAGTCGCTGGGCGGGGTGGAATCCCTGATCGAGCACCCGGGCCGGATGACACACGCAAGTGCTGCCGGCTCGCCGCTTGAAGTTCCCGGCGATCTCGTGCGACTGTCTGTCGGCATCGAGACGGTCGACGACCTGCTCGCCGATCTGGAGCAGGCACTGGGCTGACCGCTGGGGAAGGATGGCCGTGCAGGACATCATGGCGACCTGGGTCGGGGCGACCGCCAAGCAGATCGCCCGGGGCGTACGCAGGGGAGACGTCTCGGCCACCCAGGTCGTCGCCGACCACCTCGAGTACATCGCGCGGGCCGACGGCGAGCTGGCCGCGTTCCGCGCCGTGCGCGGCGGTGAGGCGATCACCGAGGCGGAGAAGGTCGACGAGCAGGAGGACCTGGCCAACCTGCCGCTGGCCGGGGTGCCGGTGGCGGTCAAGGAGAACACTCCGGTCGCCGGCCTGCCCACCTGGAACGGCTCTGCCGCGGTTCGTACCGACGTGGCGGAGGCCGACCACGAGGTGGTGCGCCGCCTGCGCGGCGCCGGCGCGGTGATCCTCGGTGTGACCCGGATGCCCGAGCTGGGGCTGTGGGCGCTCACCGACGACAACAGCGCGGTGACGCGCAATCCGTGGGACAGCGGGCGTACCCCCGGCGGCTCGTCCGGCGGCGCCGCCGCCGCGGTGGCCGCCGGGCTGGTGCCGATCGCGCACGGCAATGACGGCCTCGGTTCGATCCGGATCCCGGCGGCGTGCTGTGGCCTGGTCGGGCTCAAGCCCGGCCGGGGCGTGGTCCCGTGCCAGCTTGGCGCGGACGACTGGTTCGGCCTCACCGAGCACGGCATGTTGACCAGCACGGTGGCCGACGCGGCGGTCGGCTTCTCGGTGCTCGCCGGTCGGCGGCCGGAGAAGCTCGTCCCGCCGCAGCGGCTGCGGGTGGGCGTCTCGCTGCGCTCCCCGGTGCGCGGTGTCTCGCCGGACGCACCCAACCGCGACGCGGTCGCCGCCGCCGGCCGGCTGCTGGCGGCCGCCGGGCACGACACCGTGCCGGCCGATCCGGTCTATCCCACGGCGCTCGGCCTGCAGGGCATCGCCACCTGGTTCGCCGCCGCGGCCGCCGATGTCCGGGCCGCCGGGCTGGACCGGCGCGACCTGCAACGGCGTACCCGGCGCCACGTCGGGCTGGGTGAGTGGGCGCAGCGTCGCGGCTACGTCCGGGAGGCCGACCGGGCCGCCTGGCGGCAGCGGTCGATCGACTTCTTCACCGACCACTCCGTCGACCTGCTGCTCACCCCGGCGCTGGCCAGCGCGCCGCCGGAGGCCGCACGCTGGTCCGACCGGTCCTGGCGGGCGAACATGACGGCCAACATCAGGTACGCCCCCTACGCGGCACCGTGGAACATCGCCGGTCTGCCGGCGATCGTGGTGCCGGTGGGTCGCCGCCCGGACGGGCTGCCCGTCGCCGTGCAACTGGTCGGTCCGCCCGGCTCGGAGCTGCTGCTGCTCGGCGTGGCCGGTCAGTTCGAGATGGCCGCGCCGTGGTCCCGGCACGCCCCCGGCTATCCCCGGGCCGGAACGGGGTCGCCGGCCACCGCATGATCGTCTACGGTGTGCGCGCATCGTCGCGCGGACCGGGGGACATCAATGCGCTGCCAGACCTGCGGGGACGCCACGCCCCCCGAACACAACGAATGCCAGCGTTGCCACACTCCGCTCGGCCAGCCCGCCGTCACTCCGGGGCTGCCGACCTACTCCGTACGCGGCATCGGCCTGGCTGCCGGCGTCGCGGTCGGCGCTACCGCTGTGCTGTACCTAGTGGCGGCACTCGCTTCGCTGGTGGGGCTGGCGATGGCCCGGCAGGCCCGGGCCGACGGTGACCCGGATCTGCTGCTCGCCGCGGTGGTCGTCGAGGCGCTGTTGGCGCTGCCCATGGTGGCCGCGTACCTCACCGCCGCCGTGCTGGTGATCATCTGGACGTGGCGGGCGCGGAAGAACATCGAGGCGTTCCCGGGTGCGCTGCCGACGCTCGGGGCCGGCTGGGCGATCGCCGGCTGGCTGGTGCCGTTCGCGAACTTCGTGATGCCGGCCCGGGTGGTGGCCAACGTGGCCCGGGACAGCCTCTGGCGGCGGTTCACGCCGGACCTCGTGTACGTCTGGTGGGCCGCCTGGTTGGTGTTCAGCGTCGGCGAGCGGTTTGTCAGTCGCCGCGACAGCCAGGCGTACGACCGGCTGCCGCAGACCCCTTCCACCGACGCCGACTACCAGGCGTACCTCGACTACTACCCGGACTCTCTGCTCCGCCACGCCGTGCCCGCGGTGGCCTGCGTGGTCGCCGCCGTGGCGCTGATCGTGCTGATCCGGCGGATCTCCGCCATGCAGGAGGCGCGGATCGACCGGGGAATGCCGGCCTGGCCGACGGCCGCCCAGGGCTGGCCGATGTCCCCGACTCTCTGGGCGCCGGTGCCGGGCGGACCCGGGCCGGCCGTTGTGCCCCCGGCGACCCCGGTGTCGCCGCAGGAGGCGCCGGGGGCGGGTGGCACGATCGGGGCATGACGGAACTGGTCGGCCTCGACGACGTGCGGGCCGCGCGGGAACTGCTCGCCGGCGTCACCCGGACCACCCCGCTGGAGCCCTCCCGGCCGCTGAGCGCGGCGCTGGGCGGGCCGACGTGGCTGAAGTGCGAGAACGTGCAGCGCGCCGGCTCGTACAAGGTGCGCGGCGCGTACGTGCGGATCTCCCGGCTGTCGGCGGCGGAGCGGGAACGCGGTGTGGTCGCGGCGAGCGCGGGCAACCACGCGCAGGGCGTGGCGCTGGCCGCCGGGCTGGTCGGCACTCACGCGACGGTCTTCATGCCGGTCAACGCGCCGCTGCCGAAGGTGGCGGCCACCAAGGGGTACGGCGCGCAGGTCGAGTTGGCCGGCAACACGGTCGACGAGGCGCTGGTCGCCGCGCACACGTACGCCGAGCGCACCGGCGCGGTGCTGATCCACCCGTTCGACCACCCGGACGTGATCGCCGGCCAGGGCACGGTGGCGCTGGAGATCCTCGAACAGTGCCCGGATGTGCGGACCATCATCACCGGGGTGGGCGGCGGCGGCCTGATCTCGGGCATGGCGGTGGCCGCCAAGGCCCTGCGACCCGACGTCCGCATCATCGGTGTGCAGGCGGCCGGCGCTGCGGCCTTCCCGCCCTCACTGGTGGCCGGGGAACCGGTCCGGTTGCCGGCCTTCTCCACCATCGCCGACGGCATCGCGGTCGGCCGGCCGGGGGATCTCACCTTCAGCCACGTCCGCAAGCTGGTCGACGAGATCGTCACGGTCACCGAGGAGGACATCTCCCGGGCTCTGCTGATGCTGCTGGAGCGGGGCAAGCAGGTGGTCGAGCCGGCCGGCGCGGTCGGCGTGGCCGCGCTGCTGGCCGGTGTGGTGCAGGTGGAGGCCCCGGTGGTGGCGGTGCTCTCCGGCGGCAACATCGACCCGCTGCTGATGCTGCGGGTGATCGAGCACGGTCTGGCCGCCGCGGGTCGCTACCTGCGGGTGACGGTGCGCTGCTCGGACCGGCCCGGGCAGTTGGCCTCGCTGCTCAGCCAGATCGCCGAGCACCGGGCCAACGTGGTGGACGTGGAGCACCAGCGGGCCAACCCGCACCTCGGCCTCGGCGAGGTGGAGGTGGCGCTGTCGGTGGAGACGCGGGGCGTGGAGCACTCGGACACCCTGATCAGCGCGCTGCGAGCCAGCGGTTACCAGGTGGTCTTCGCCGGCGAGGCGTGACACCCGCGGGTGCCACGCCCCGGCGGCGGAACGCCGCAGCGCGTGGTGGGGCCGGTGGCGATCAGCCGGAGAACGGCTCGAAACTGACCACGGTCACCTTGATGTCGGCGCCGCTCGGCGCCGTGTAGGTGCAGGTCTGCCCGGGCCGACCGCCCAGGATCGCCTTGCCGAGCGCCGACTCGGGGCTGTAGACGGTCAGGTCGGTGGTGGCCGCGATCTCCCGGGAGCCGAGCAGGAAGGTCTCGGTGTCCTCGGTGTCGTCGTCGAAGTAGATCGTCACCACCATGCCGGGGGACACCGCGTCCGTCGTCGGCGCCTCGCCGACCTTGGCGGTGCGCAGCAGCTCCTGCAGGTAGCGGATCCGGCCCTCGGCCTTGCCCTGCTCCTCGCGGGCGGCGTGGTAGCCGCCGTTCTCCCGCAGGTCGCCCTCCTCGCGCCGGGCGTTGATCTCCGCGGCGATCGCCGGGCGGTTGGCGATGTGCTCGTCGAGCTCGGCCTGGAGGCGGTCGTACGCGTCCTGGGACAGCCAGGTGGCGGGCGCCTCGTTGCCAGTGGACACAGGCGTTCTCCTCAGTCGTGCGTGGCTGGCTGACAGGTGAACTACCAAGTTACCAGTGCGGTACGACACAGGGTGTCGACGATCACCGCTGGTGTCCGTATCCGACGCCGGGGGTAGGTGCCCGCTCAGGCCCGTCACGGCGGCCGGCCGCGGTGCCGTCCTGGCAGCTCAGGCCGGAGCCCGGCAGCGCAGCACCTCGCCGATGAACGGCCGCGCGGTGGTGGTCAGTCGGTGCCGGGCGGTCACGTGCCGGTCACCGGGCTCGGCGGTCACCGTGACCTCCTCGCGGGCCACCTCGGCGCCGGCGCGGTCCCGGGCGCGCAGCGCGCAGACCGCCGATCCGCCCGATGGCACGGTCACCCGGAAGTCGACCAGCACCTGGTTGTCCGTGATGTCGGTGTAGGTGATCACCTGGGCGTCGTAGACGGGATCGCCGTACTGCCGGTAGAGCCGGGCCGAGATCAGGCTCAGGGCTCCCACCAGCACCAGCAGCGCCAGCGCGGCCAGCAGCGTGCGGCGGCGCCCGCCGCCGGTCGCCCGACGACGGCCGTAGCGGCCGGCCGGGAAAACCGGCGCGCCCGATGAAATTGTGGCGTGCGTCTCGGTCACCGGCGGGTATCTCCTGGCGTTGTTGTCGGCGGCATCAGCAAGAATGACAGAGTCCATCCTCCCAGCCCGGCTCAGCGGCAGGAATGGCAGGTCGGCAGCCATGGCGTCGACCGCCGACCGGGTGTGGAGGATTCCGGCAGGTCAGCCGGTCGAGCCCGGTCGGGTCCACCGGCCGGCACAGACGAGGAGTGCCGAAGTTGGCAGAACAGCTGCGTCTCATGGCCGTCCACGCGCACCCGGACGACGAGTCGAGCAAGGGTGCGGCGACCATGGCGAAGTACGTCGCCGAGGGCGTGGATGTCCTGGTCGTGACGTGCACCGGCGGGGAGCGCGGCAGCGTGCTCAACCCCAAGCTCGACCGCCCCGACGTCTGGGCCAACATCGGCGAGATCCGCCGCGCCGAGATGGACGCCGCCCGGGCGATCCTCGGCATCGACCAGGCGTGGCTCGGCTTCGTCGACTCGGGGCTGCCCGAGGGCGATCCACTGCCACCGCTGCCCGAGGGCTGCTTCGCCCTCCAGGACGTCGAGGTGGCCGCCGGCCCGCTGGTGCGGCTGATGCGCGAGTTCCGCCCGCACGTGGTCACCACGTACGACGAGGAGGGCGGCTACCCGCACCCCGACCACATCATGTGCCACAAGGTGAGCGTGGCCGCCTTCGAGGCGGCCGGCGACCCGGAGCGCTACCCGGAGCTGGGCGCCCCGTGGCAGCCCCTGAAGCTCTACTACGACATCGGGTTCTCCAAGGCCAAGATCATGGCGTTGCACGAGGGCATGCTCGCCGCCGGCAAGGAGTCGCCGTACGAGGAGTGGCTCAAGCGCTGGGAGGAGCGGCCGGACAAGGGCCCCCGGATCACGACCCGGGTGGAGTGCGCCGAATACTTCTCGGTCCGCGACGACGCGCTACGCGCCCACGCCACCCAGGTAGACCCGGACGGCTTCTGGTTCCACGTGCCGATGGAGCTCCAGCAGCGCGCCTGGCCGACGGAGGACTACGAGCTGGCCCGGTCGGTGGTGGACAGCCCGATGCCCGAGTCCGACCTCTTCGCGGGTGTGCGGGAGACGGCACACGCGAGCTGATTCCGCGCGGGGCTACCCTGGTAAGCAACCGCACATCGGAGGAACGCCATGCTGACCGCTGCCCAGGTGCTCGCGGAGAACAACTTCGGGGACACCCGCACGGGTGGCCTGGCCGGCCCGATGGGCCTGTTCCTCATCCTGCTGCTGGCCACCGCGACCATCCTGCTGATCCGCAACATGAACGCCCGGCTGCGCCGGCTGCCCGACCGGTTTCCGCAGCAGACGCCGCCGACCGACCCGACCAGGGCCGAAGCGGCAGTCGCCGATCCGACAGACGGGACCGGAGCGCGCGATTCCTCCACGCCCGCTCCCAACGGGCACCAGCAGCACCGGAACGGGTAGTCCGCGCATGATTCACGCCGAACCGGGTGGTCGCCCCCTGTTGCGACCACCCGGTTTGGCTTAGCCTTCCGCCGGGGGGACCAAAAGTCCTTGAGCTGTGTGCGGGAGGGGGCGCCGATGACAGTCACAGCACCGGCCGCCCGCCGTACCCCCGTCGGTCCGTCGGCTGACGGGGGAGGTCGATGACCTCCGGCCCGGCCGGCGACCCGTTCGACCGGCTCGGGGTGCGCGGCACGCCTGCCCGGCTGCTCGTGCTCACCGCAGCCGTGACGCTGACCGCCCTGGTCGCCGCCGCCGTCGGGTTGACCCTTCCGCACCGGCTGCCGGCCGACGATCCGCTCGGCGGTCCGGCCCGCTTCGGCATCGCCGTCGCCGTCTTCGCCGTCGCCCAGTTCGCGCGGCTGCGGTTCCGCTCGGCCGCCGGCATGGTCAGCATCACCTGGGGCGAGGCGGCCCTGATCGTCTGCCTCTACCTGGCGCCGGCCGGCTGGCTGCCGGCGGCCACCCTGCTCGGCGCCGGGCTGGCCTGGACGGCGCACTCACTGCACAACGACCGCCGTCCGGCACTGGAGATCGTCCGGATCGCCGCGTCGCTGGCCGCCGCGTCGGCACTGGCCGTGTCCGTGGCCACCGCGCTGGGCCACCCGCTGCTCGCCGCGCCCACCCCGATGCTGGCGCTGGCCGTGATCGCGGGCTCGGTGACGTACCTTCTGGTGACCGCCTGGCTCGGTGGGGTGACGCTGGGCCTGCGGCACGGGCTGCCGATCGGGCCACCGCTGCTCGCCGCGCTGCGCGGCAAGCTGCTGATGTTCGTCGGCAACGTGGCGGTCGGCCTGGTGGTGATCGCGCTGCTGGAGCTCGACCCGCGCTGGTTGCTGCTGCTCCCACCGCTGCTCTGGCTGCTCCAGCAGACCTACCGTTACCGGCTGCGCGCCGACCAGGAACGCCGGACGTGGCGGGCCTTCGCCGAGGCCACCGCGGCCCTCAACCAACTCGACGAGCGGGGCGTGGCCAGCGCCGCGGTGACCGGCGCGCTGGCGCTGTTCAGCGCTGAGCTGGTGGACGTGGACGTGGCCCGGGCCGACGGCCGGTGGCGCCGCTACCGGGGCGACGCCGGCGGCCAGTTGGTCGACCGTGAGGTGGGCCCGCCGGACCGGTCGGAACCCGGCGAGGACGAGCTGATCCGTCCGCTGTCGGTGGGTGCCGCGCCGGTCGGTCGGCTGCGGGTCCGGTTCCCCCGGTCCGCTCCGCCCACCGCCCGGGAACACGACGCGGTGGCCGCGTTCGGCGACGCGCTCGCCGCCGCGCTGCACGACGCCGCGACCCACCGCGAACTGCGGCTGGTCACCGCCCGGTCGTCGTACGAGGCGGTGCATGACCCGCTCACCGGGCTGGCCAACCGGGCCGCCATGCTCGGCAAGGGTGATCAGGCGCTGCGGCAGCTCGCACACGACCACCCGGTGGCGCTGCTGCTACTGGACATCAACCAGTTCAAAGAGGTCAACGACACGCTGGGGCACGCCGCGGGCGACCAACTGCTGCGGCTGACGGCGAACCGGCTCAGCGCGTTGGCCCGCCCCGGTGACCTGCTCGGCCGGCTCGGCGGCGACGAGTTCGCTCTGCTGCTCACCTCGGTGCCGGTGCTCGGCGACCGGGCCGCACCGATGGCGCACGCGCTACGCCAGGCCCGGGAGATCGCCGAACGGCTGGCCGCGCCCACCGAGGTGGCCGGGGTACGGATGTCGATCGAGGTCTCCGTCGGGGTGGTCGTGGCCGACGCCGGCACCGCCGACCTGACGGAGCTGCTGCGCCGGGCCGACATCGCGATGTACCAGGCGAAGGAGGGCGGCGGCAGTGTCGCCGCGTACGACGGTGCCCGGGACGCGGCCAGCACCGACCAACTGGCCCTGCTGGCCGAGCTGCGCGAGGCGCTGAAGGTCGACGACCAACTGGTGCTGGCACTGCAGCCGGCGGTCGACCTGGCCACCGGCGCGCCGACCGGCGTGGAGGCGCTGATCCGGTGGCGGCATCCCCGGCGCGGCTGGCTGGGCCCGGCCGACTTCATCCGTCCCGTGGAGAACAGCGAGCAGCTCGGCACCTTCACCCGGTACGTGCTGGACAAGGCCCTCAGCGTGGCCGCCGACTGGGCCCAGGAGGGGCTCGACGTCCCGATCTCGGTGAACCTGTCGGCGCGTAGTCTGCTCGACCCCCGGCTGCCGGCGGAGATCGCCGACGCGCTGCGCCGGCACCAGGTGCCGCCGCACCGGCTGGTCCTGGAGATCACCGAGACGGTGGTGATGAGCGAGTTGGAGGTCATCGACGAGGTGCTGGCCACGCTCCGGTCGATGGGTGTGCAGCTCGCGGTGGACGATTTCGGCACCGGCTTCTCCTCGCTGACCTTCCTCACCCGGATCGCGGTGGACGAGTTGAAGGTGGACCGCTCCTTCGTGATCCGGATGGCGGACTCGCCGGAGGCGGCGGCGATCGTACGGACCACCGTGGGTCTCGCCCACGAGCTGGGGCTGCGGGTGGTGGCTGAGGGGGTGGAGACCGCCGAGCAGCGGCTGGCCCTGGCCGAGCTGGGCTGCACCTCCGCGCAGGGCTACCACTTCTTCAAGCCGATGCCGGCGGACAAGATCAGTGCGGTGCTCGGGTCGCTGCGCGACTCCGCGGAGTCGAACGTCTTCCGGCTCCGCGCCGACGGCGCCTCCTGACCGTCAGCCCGGCTCGGGCCGGGGTGCTCGGCGGGTGACCGCCCGGCGTGACCGACCGGGGCTGGTTATGGTCGTCGGGTGAACCGACTCGCCGGCGCCACCAGTCCGTACCTGCTCCAGCACGCCGACAACCCGGTCGACTGGTGGCCCTGGTGCGACGAGGCGTTCGCCGAGGCGAAGCGGCGGGACGTGCCGGTGCTGATCTCGGTGGGCTACGCCGCCTGCCACTGGTGCCACGTGATGGCGCACGAGTCGTTCGAGAACGAGCACGTCGGCGCCCTGATGAACGACGACTTCGTGTCGATCAAGGTGGACCGTGAGGAACGTCCGGACGTGGACGCCGTCTACATGACCGCCACCCAGGCGATGACCGGTCAGGGCGGCTGGCCGATGACCGTCTTCGCCACCCCGGACGGCACCCCGTTCTTCTGCGGCACCTACTTCCCCCGCGAGAACTTCGTCCGGTTGCTCCAGTCCGTCGCCACCGCGTGGCGGGACCAACGCGAGGAGGTGCTGCGCCAGGGCGCCGCGGTGGTCGAGGCGATCGGCGGCGCCCAAGCCGTGGGCGGGCCCAGCACGCCGCTGGACGCCCCGCTGCTCGACGCCGCTGCCGCCAACCTGGCCGGCGAGTACGACGCGACCAACGGCGGCTTCGGGCGCGCCCCGAAGTTCCCGCCGCACATGAACCTGCTCTTCCTGTTGCGTCACCACCAGCGGACGGGCGACCCGCGCAGCCTGGAGATCGTCCGGCACACCGCCGAGGCGATGGCCCGGGGCGGCATCTACGACCAGCTCGCCGGAGGCTTCGCCCGGTACTCGGTGGACGCGCACTGGACGGTGCCGCACTTCGAGAAGATGCTCTACGACAACGCGCTGCTGCTGCGGGTCTACACCCAGCTCTGGCGGCTGACCGGCGACCCGCTGGCCCGCCGGGTCGCCCGGGACACCGCCCGCTTCCTCGCCGACGAACTGCACCGGCCGGGGGAGGGCTTCGCGTCCGCGCTGGACGCCGACACCGAGGGCGTCGAGGGGCTCACCTACGCCTGGACGCCGGCCCAACTCGTCGAGGTACTGGGCGAGGAGGACGGCCACTGGGCCGCCGATCTCTTCGCCGTCACGGTCGAGGGCACGTTCGAACACGGCACCAGCGTGCTCCGGCTCGCCCGGGACGTCGACGACGTCGCGCCGGAGATCCGGGCTCGCTGGCAGCAGGTGGTGGGGCGGCTGCTCACGGCCCGCGACAACCGGCCACAACCGGCCCGTGACGACAAGGTGGTGGCGGCCTGGAACGGCCTGGCGATCACCGCCCTCGTCGAGTTCCAGCAGGTCGTCGCGCTGTACGCGTCGCCGAAGGACGAGGACGTCAACCTGATGGAGGGCGTCGTCATCGTCGCCGACGGCGCGATGCGCGACGCCGCCGAGCACCTGGCCACCGTGCACCTGGTCGATGGCCGATTGCGCCGGGTCTCCCGGGGCGGTGCGGTCGGTGAACCGGCCGGCGTACTGGAGGACTACGGCTGCGTGGCCGAGGCGTTCTGCGCGCTGCACCAGCTCACCGGCGAGGGGCGCTGGCTAACCCTGGCCGGCGGGCTGCTGGACACCGCGCTGGAGCACTTCGCCGCGCCCGGCGGCGCCTTCTACGACACCGCCGACGACGCGGAGCGGCTCGTCACCCGCCCGGCGGACCCGACCGACAATGCCACCCCGTCCGGTCGGTCGGCGCTGATCGCCGGGCTGGTCGCGTACACGGCGCTGACCGGTGAGCCCCGCTACCGGGAGGCCGCCGAGGTGGCGCTCGGCACGGTCGCGCCGATCGTCGGGCAGCACGCCCGGTTCACCGGGTACGCGGCCACGGTCGGCGAGGCGCTGCTCTCCGGGCCGTACGAGATCGCCGTGGCGACCGACGACCCCACCGGCGACCCGCTGGTGGCGGCGGCCCACCGGCACGCGCCGCCCGGCGCGGTGGTGGTCGCGGGACGCCCGGACCAGCCCGGGGTGCCGCTGCTGGCCGACCGCCCGCTGGTCGACGGGCGGTCCGCCGCGTACGTCTGCCGGGGCTTCGTCTGCCAGCGCCCGGTCACGTCGGTCGAGGAGCTGGTCGCCGAGCTCCGCTGAGCACACCGCGACCGACGTAGCGCCCGGTAGTTGCCCGCGACCAGGGCCCGGTGGTGGTCGGCGCTTCCCGGACGGACCCAGCCGCGCGAGCGCCGGCCCTGTGGGTGGCCGCGCCGGCGGCCCGGATAGGCTGGCCGCGCTATGGATTCCCGTACCGGTCTGCCTGTTGTCGGCATGGTGGGTGGCGGCCAGCTGGCCCGGATGACCCACCAGGCCGCGATCGCCCTCGGCCAGTCACTGCGCGTACTCGCGGTCGCCCCCGACGACGGCGCGGCGCTGGTCGCCGCCGACGTCCAGTACGGCGACCACACCGACCTGGCCGCACTGCGCACCTTCGCCAAGGGCTGCGACGTGGTCACCTTCGACCACGAGCACGTGCCCACCGAGCACATCCGCACGTTGGCGGCGGAGGGCGTGACCCTGCACCCCCCGGCGGACGCGCTGTTGCACGCCCAGGACAAGCGGGTCATGCGGGAACGCCTGGCCGAGCTGGGCGCGCCCAACCCGGCGTGGCAGCCGGTGGGTGACCCCGCCGACCTGGTCGGCTTCGGCGAGCAGGTCGGCTGGCCGGTGGTGCTCAAGGCGGCCCAGGGTGGCTACGACGGCCGGGGGGTCTGGCTGGTCGACGACGCCACCCAGGCCACCGAGCTGGCCCGGACGCTGCTCGCCGGCGGCACCCGGCTGATCGTCGAGGAGCGGGTGCCGCTGCGCCGGGAGCTGGCCGTGCAGGTGGCCCGCTCGCCGTTCGGCCAGGTGGCCGCGTACCCCGTCGTCGAGACGGTGCAGCGGGACGGCATCTGCGTGGAGGTGCTGGCCCCGGCGCCCGCTCTGGACGAGGAGCTGGCGGTCACCGCCCAGCAGCTCGCCATCGACCTGGCCACCGCGCTCGGCGTGGTCGGCCTGCTCGCGGTGGAACTCTTCGAGGCGCGCGACGCGGCCGGCCGGCCGGCGATCGTGGTCAACGAGCTGGCGATGCGTCCGCACAACTCCGGGCACTGGACCATCGAGGGGGCCCGGACCTCCCAGTTCGAGCAGCACCTGCGGGCGGTGCTCGACTACCCGATGGGTGACACGGCGCTGGCCGCGCCGGTCGTGGTGATGGCGAACGTGCTCGGCGGCGAGCCGGGCGGGATGTCGATCGACGAGCGGCTGCACCACCTCTTCGCGGCCGAGCCGGGGGCCAAGGTGCACCTCTACGGCAAGCAGGTGCGGCCCGGCCGCAAGATCGGGCACGTCACGGTGCTCGGTGACGACCTGGACGACGTACGGGCGCGGGCCGCCCGGGCCGCGCGCTGGCTGCGCGAGGGGCACGAGTGACCGCGAAGCGTGCGCCGGCGAGCCCGCGGTCGCGAACGGAGGGGGTACCGGAGTGAGCACGGTTGGGCTGATCATGGGCAGTGACTCGGACTGGCCGACCATGCGGGCCGCCGCCGAGGTGCTGGACGACTTCGGGGTGCCGTACGAGGTCCGCGTGATCTCGGCGCACCGGACTCCGGTTGCCATGATCGAGTACGGCCGCGACGCCGCTGACCGGGGCCTCAAGGTGATCATCGCCGGTGCCGGTGGGGCCGCGGCGCTGCCCGGCATGGTGGCTTCGGTGACCCCGCTGGCGGTGATCGGCGTTCCGGTGCCGTTGAAGCACCTCGACGGCATGGACTCGCTGCTGTCCATCGTGCAGATGCCCGCCGGGATCCCGGTGGCCACCGTCTCGATCGGCAACGCCCGCAACGCCGGCCTGCTGGCCGTGCGGATCCTCGGCGCGGCCGACGAGCACCTGCGCGCCAAGATGACGACCTACCAGCAGGACCTGGAAAACCTGGTAGCCGCCAAGGAAGCCGCCCTCCAGGCCACCCTGAGCTAACCCGGGGCGCGTCCCGGCCATCGGGGGTCATGGCCGGTGGTTCGGGCCGTGGGGGTTTCGGGGGGAGCCCACCCGCTCCGGGCGGTCAGGCTTGATCCCTCCGCGGGCCGGCGGCCGGCTCGGCGAACCAGGGCCGCAGCGGGCGGACCCGCAGCGGGGGCGGCGCCCGCGCACGCACCCGCCCCGCTCACCGCAGCCGACGTACGTACCCGGCACGCCGCCCCGCAACCGACGCATGTACCCGGCACGCTCAGCGTGCCCACTCATTCACGCCGCAGGGACCCTCAGATTCATCTCATGCCGCGTAGGGCGGTTTGTAGGCGTTCCTGGGCGCGGCGGCGGCGTTCGTTGCTGGCGCCGAGGATCAGCAACAGGATGCCCACCGGGATCAGCGCCAGCCACGGGCCGAGGCTGAACAGCGCGTGGATCGCGGTGATCGCGGTGACCGACGCGCCGACGATCACCGGGGCCTGCTGCCGGCTGGACGAGCCGAAGACCAGCACCGCGACCGCGCCGAGCAGCAGCAGCATCTGTCGCAGCGTGCTGGACTCGGTGGCCAGCACGATCGCCAGGGTGGGCACGAACGCGGCGACCAGGGCCGGCCCGTACGCCACCCAACTGCTCATGTCGGACCGCTGGCGCAGCTCCAGCACCCCGACCAGCAGGGCCAGCGCGGCGAAGGGCAGCGTGTACGCCTCGGGCAGCGCCACGTCGGCGACACGCATCAGGATCCACCAGGCGGTGATCTCGCAGGCCACCACCGCCCAGAACAGGATCCGCCGTTCCACCGGCCGGCGACCGGGTCGTGTCGCCGCGACCCCGAGGACCGCGCCCCAGGCGGCCAGCAGGGCGGCGATGTGCCGGGGCGAGTCGAAGGCGAGGGCCAGCGCGATCAGCGCGGCCGCGTATCCGCTCCATTCCACGGTCGCGGCCTCGCGTTGGGCCTCCGGGCGGCGAAGCCGGGGCAGGGTCGCCGCGAACACCTGCAGGACCGCTCCGACCGCGAGGACCCCGAACGCGGACCAGACCGCGGCCAGCCCGGCGACCAGGCCAGCGGTGAGCACGAAGAGCTGCGCCATCAGCGAGGCGAAGAGCCAGCCGAGAATGCGGGCCCGTTGGGTGGTGCCGTACAGCGCCGCCACCACGCCCACGCCGACCGCGCCGCCGAGGGTGAACAGGGTCAGCTCCCGGGTGGCCAGGCTGCCGGCCAGCCCCGCGCCCCCGGCGGCCAGGCCGATGACGAAGACCAGCACCCGGGTCAGCCGCAGCGAGCGGGCCGGCTCGACCAGCGGCGGAGGCGGGGTCAGTGCGAGGCCGAGCATCGCGATGGTGAAGACCGAGAGCGCGGCGAGGGCGCTCGCCGGCCAACCGTTGCCCAGCGCGATGGGGGCGATCAGCAGCGTGACGGCGGCGCCGGGCAGCACCACCGGCACGGCCCGGGACCGCCGTCCGCCGCTGAACCCGGTGGCGGCCAGCGCCGCGGTCGCGGTGAGCAGCAGCGCGGTCAGCACGTGGGTCGGGTCGACGACGTCCGGCGGCGGGGTGAGCAGTTCCGGTGGCGGACCCCGCCAGATGCGGGTCAGCGTGCGGTGCGGATCGACCAGGGCGGTGACCAGGGCGGGTGTGATCGAGGCGAGCGCGAGGGCGGTCGGCAGGGCCGCCGCGGCCAGCGCGCCGGCGGACGGGCTGACCCGCCACCGCCGCCGCTCCGAGTCGTCCGGCAACCGCCGTAGCGCGCCGTCGAGCAGCACCGCCCAGCGCCGGACCGGCTGGGCCGAGCCGGTCGGCGGCACGGTGGCCGCGCGGATCAGCTCGGCCAGTACGCCGAGCAGCGCCGCGGCGGCCGCGTAGACGCCCGAGGCGAGGCCGGTGGGGATGGCCGCCAGCGCGCTGATGGTGGCCCCGCCGACGACGGCCACACTGACCCAGGGGAGGTATTGCGGGACGTGTCGGCGGACTGCGGCCACGGCGGCCAGGCCGAGGCTGGACGCGGCCAGCGCGGCGGTCAGCACCACCTGTGCCGAGTGTTCGAACTCGGCGGCCAGTGCCGCCAACGCGCCGGGCAGGGCCAGCAGCGCCGCGCCGACCGCCGCACCGCCGATCTGCACCAGGTGCGGCGGCATCCCCTCGGTCGCGATGTCGGTCACCTGCGGGCCGGCCAGCACGCGGGCCAGCGCGGCCACCACGACGCCGATCAGCGCGATGCTGCCCAGCGCCAGCACGGTGGTCCACGGCCGGACCAGGCCGGCGCCGGCGGCGTGCAGCGCGACCACGCCGGCCACGGTGGCCCGGGACAGGCCGGCCCGGGCCTCCTCCGTCGCCACCGCGGCCATCCCGTAGACCGTGGCGACCATTCCGCCGACCAGGACCGGTGTCCACCAGGGCAGGTCGAACGCGGCGGGCGCGCCGATCGTGGCCAGTACCACCGCGGCGCCGGACACGTCCCACCGCCATGGAGGCGGGAGCAGAATGCCGGCGGCGACGGCCAGCAGGGCCAGCGCGACCGGGGCCTGCCAGGTGGCGCCACCGGTCGGCGCGGCCGGCCAGCCGCTCAGGTCGCCGTCCCAGATCGGGCCGGGGGTCGCCAGCACACCGAGCCCACCGCGCAGCGCCGTCCAACCGGCGAATACTCCGATCAGCAGGCCGCCGACGGTGATGCCGAGGATGGGCCCGCGCCGCCACTCCTCGGGCATGGCGCGGGCGCCGACGGCGACCACCAGCACCAGGCCGGCGGCGACCGCCAACTGCCCGCCCGGGGTCAGCACAGCGGCGATCCGGACCAGTGTGGCGATCAGGGCGGTGGTGACCGCTGCGGCGGCCAGGTCCGAGCCGTCCAGGGTGAGGTCGGAGCGCCGGCCGGCGTCGATCGACGGTGCCAGGAAGAGCAGCACAGCGGCGACCAGCAGCAGGGCGCCGACCCACGCGTCGGCGACGGTCGCCCCGGGCGCGCCGAAGGCGGCGGCGGTGACCACCAGAGCGCCCAGCCCGGTGCCGACGGACAGCGGCGCCGGGATGCGCCGCTGGGACACCTGCACCACGGCGGCGTAGCCGAGGGTCACGCAGACCGCGAGGAAACTCGCGGCCAGCACCGGGACGGTCACCTCGCGCAGGCTTGCCGGGGTGGGGGTCGGGTCGGTGGGCACGGTGGCCGCCACGAACGCGGCGACGGCCCCGGGCAGCGCGAACGCGGCGCCCCCGGCGGCCCAGGCGGACACCGTGTCGGCGGCGGCCGAGGCGATCCGGACCCGGGGCGCCAGCGCGACCAGAGCGCCGGCCGCGAAGAGGGTGAGCAGGACCGCGGCGGTGAGCGTCGGCCCGGCCAGGCTGGCGCCCGCTCCGAACAGGCCCACCACGGCGGCCCCGACGGCGTGCGCCAGCGCGGCCCGGCTGGTCCGCGCGGAGAGGCCGATCACCCCGATGCCGACGGCGGTGAGCACCATCGGCCAGGGTGCCGACGCCCAGCCGAGACCGAACGAGGCCGGCACGGCCAGCGCGGTCAGTGCCGCACCGGCGACGGCGAACTCGCGGCGGATGTCCGGCGGCAGGGCCAGCACCGCGGCGATGGTGAGCAGGAACGCGGCGGCTGCGAGCTGCCAGGTGGTCGGGCCGACCGCGGCGGCCAGCTCGGCCGGGTACCGGTCGAGGTCGGCGCCCCAGGCGGGCAGCGACGCCCGGACCGGGGCCACGCCGGCGCGCAGCGCGCCCCCGGCGACCACCAGCCCGCTGACGGTGAGCGCCACCGCTGAGGCGACCTGCGGGCCGCGCCGGGCGGCCTCGGGGACCGCGCGCACGGCCAGCCCGGTCACCGTGATGACCGCCGCGATCAGCAGCAGAGCCCGGCCGGGCAGCGCCACCGAGGCGATCCGGCCGAGCGTCCCGATCACGGCCAGGGTGAGGATGCCGGCCGCGACGTCGGGCAGCGGTGGGCGGCGCAGCACCAGCGCGCCGCCCAACCCGACCGTGGCGGCCAGCAGCAGCGCCATCCCGGCGCCCGCCGCCGCCGGCACGGTTTCCGCCTGGAGCAGGGCGGTGACGGCGTACGCCAGGGCGACGGCGACCGCCACCCCGTGGAGCAGCCAGATCAGCTCGCGCAGACCGGGCACCGGGCGCACCGGCCGGGTGACGGCGGCCCCCGGGTCGGCATCGATCAGCTCGGCGGCCTCCTCCGGGTCGCCCTCGGGCCGGCTCTCGGCGTCGCGTTGCCGGGGCGCTGGCGGCGTGCCCGGGTCCGGGAGGTCCTGCCGGACGGGTCGCTCCACCGTCAGCCCGGAGCGGGTCAGCCAGAGGTCGAGGAGGGCGACCAGGGTGAGCACCACGGCCCAGCCGCCCGGCCCGGTGATCCGGTCGTACGCCAGCAGCGGCAGCACCGGCTGCGCGGCGAGCACGGTGGCGAACCGGGGTGTGCGCAGGCCCGTCCAGCCGGCGTACCCGAACGCGACGGCGGCGGTGACCGCGAAGATC
Organism: Micromonospora sp. NPDC005087; assembly: GCF_042872965.1. NCBI lineage: Bacteria > Bacillati > Actinomycetota > Actinomycetes > Micromonosporales > Micromonosporaceae > Micromonospora > Micromonospora sp. NPDC005087. The sequence goes on from NZ_JBIALB010000002.1 coordinate 522,661, forward strand.
ACTCCGGCGAAGATCGCACCGGAGGCGCCGCCGTTGCCGATCCGGTCCACCGCCCACAGGGCGTTTCCGGCAAGCGGCACCAGCAGCAGGCCGACCGCGGAGATCGTCTCGGCGGTCGAGGTGAGACCGCGTCGGGCCAGCGCCGGCGGGGCGAGCAGCATCAGCACCGTGGCGAGGAGCAGGATGCCGAGCCGGGCCAGCGCGTCCATCGAGCTGGTCGCCACCGCGGCGAAGACCACCGCGGCCACCCCGAGCAGCAGCGCGCCCAGCCCGAGCGGGATGTTCTGCACCTCGCGGGAGGACGCCTCCGGGGGGTGCTCGGGGTCGTCCGCGTCGAGCCAGGACGCCTGGGGCGGAAGCGGTGGCGGGTACTCCCCGGTGGGTGGGGTGCCCTGACGGGGCACCCGGGGCGGGGCGCCGGTGGCGGCGGTCGGCGGCCGGCGGCTGGGACGGCGGCGCAGCACCCGCCGCGGCCTGGTGGCCTGCTTGACTCGTTCCTCACCGGCGTGCGCGAGGATGTCCCGCTGGAAGAGCGCGGCCTGCATCTTGGCGGCGATCTGCCGCTGCTCGCGGGCGATGGCGGCGTCGCGCGCCTTCATCTCCGCGATCGAGCGCTCGATGTCAGCCAGGTGTTCGACCCACTGGGCCTGATCGGCCCCGCAGTGCGGGCAGCGGACGGCCGGCTTGATCTCCCGGCCGCACGAGGAGCACTGAAAGGTCGCCACGACACCCCTCCACCCGCACTGTGGACTCCCACTGTCGCAGCATGCCCAAAGCTGGCGCGGATTTCGACACTTGTCGGCGGGTCCGGGGCAAACAACGACACCGGCCGGCCACGGAGAGGCACTCCGCGACCGGCCGGTGGGTGCGATCCGTCAGGGGCGGCCCATGCCCCGGTACTCCCAGCCGGCCTGGGTCCACAGTGCGGAGTCGAGGCAGTTGCGGCCGTCGACCACCTTGCGACCGGCGACCAGCTCGCCGAGGGCGACCGGGTCGGCGTTGCGGAAGTCGGCCCACTCGGTGAGGACGCAGACCAGGTCGGCGCCGGTGACCGCCTCGTTGATGCCGGTCTCGTAGGTGAGCTCGGGTACCGCGCGGCGCGCGTTCTCGGTGCCCTGCGGGTCGTACACGTGCACGTCGGCGCCGGCCTTCTGCAACAGCGCGGCGACGGCGAGCGCTGGGGCGTCGCGGACGTCGTCGGTGTTGGGCTTGAAGGTGGCGCCCAGCACGGCGATCCGGGTGCCGGAGAAGTCCGGGCCGGCCGGCCCGGATCGGCGGCCGAGCAGGTCCGCGGCGAGCTGGAGCACCCGGGTACGGCGGCGCAGGTTGATCAGGTCGACCTCGTGCAGGAAGCGCAGCGCCTCCCCGGCGCCCAGCTCCTGAGCCCGCGCCTGGAAGGCCCGAATGTCCTTGGGCAGGCAGGCGCCGCCGAAGCCGAGGCCGGCCTGGAGGAACCGGTTGCCGATCCGCGGGTCGTAGCCGATCGCCCGGGCCAGCTGGGTGACGTCGCCGCCGGAGGCCTCGCAGACCTCGGCCATCGCGTTGATGAAGGAGATCTTGGTGGCCAGGAACGCGTTCGCGGCGACCTTGACCAGCTCGGCGGTCGCGAAGTCGGTGACCACGAGGGGCACCTCGCGGTCCTCGGTGGCGGCCAGGTCGAACACGCCCTTGTGCGCGGCGTAGAGCATGCCGTTGGCCCACTCGCTCTTCACGCCGACCACGATCCGGTTCGGGCGCAGCACGTCGTCGACGGCGAAGCCCTCCTGGAGGAACTCGGGGCTCCACGCCACCTCGACACCCAGGTCGTTGGGGGTGTGCTTGCCGACCAGCTGCTCCACCCAGTCGGCGGTGCCCACCGGCACGGTGGACTTGCCGACGATCAGGGACTTGCGGGTCAGGTGCTGCGCCAGGCTGGTCACCGACGCCTCGACGTACGACAGGTCGGCGCCCATTCCGTCGGCCCGCTGGGGGGTGCCGACGCAGATGAAGTGCACGTCGCCGAACTCGGCGGTCTCCGCGATGTCGGTGCTGAACCGCAGCCGGCCGGCGGCCAGGTTGCGCTTGAGCAGCTCGTCCAGGCCCGGCTCGTGGATCGGCACCTGACCGGCGTTCAGCATCGCGATCTTGTCGGCGTCCACGTCGAAGCCGAGCACCTCGTACCCCAGCTCGGCATAGCAGATGGCGTACGTCGCACCCAGGTAACCGGTCCCCAGGAACGTCACCCGCGGACGGGGCGCGCCCGAGGGCGGCGTCACCGTGGCGATGGCGGGGGTCGGCTGGATGGTGGGATAGGGGATCGTCACGCCTGTCTTCTCCGCTCGCACTGGCGGCGCTTCGTCGCGTCGCATTCTGCTGCGGCGCCTGGCCGGGCACCGGAGGGGTGGCTCATTGTCTGTCTTCCATCATCGCTCGGCGGCCGGGATGCTCCGTCGAACCTGTACCTACGCGCCGGTAACATCCACCCGAACTGCAGTCGCTATCCTTCAGTCTGCGCGGTCGAGGTCAGGCGAGGCTACAGACTGCGCATGATAGCGGTGAAGAGGAGGGCCAACGTGGCCGCAGGCGAGTCGTTCGACGTCTACCGGTTGCCGGAGGAGCACGAGGCGATCCGGGAGGCGGTCCGGGAGGTCTGCACGGCGAAGGTGGCTCCGCACGCCGCCGAGGCCGACGACACCGGTGAGTTCCCGAAGGCGTCCTACGACGCTCTGCGGGCGGCCGACTTCCACGCCCCGCACATCCCCGAGGAGTACGGCGGCGCGGGCGCGGACGCGCTGGCCACCGCCATCGTGATCGAGGAGGTGGCGCGGGCCTGCGCGTCCTCCTCCCTGATCCCGGCGGTCAACAAGCTCGGCACGATGCCGCTGCTGCTGTCCGGCTCCGAGGAGCTCAAGCGGCGTTACCTGACGCCGGTGGCGGCTGGGGACGCGATGTTCTCGTACTGCCTCTCCGAGCCGGAGGCGGGCAGCGACGCGGCCTCGATGACCACCCGCGCGGTGCGTGACGGGGATCACTGGGTGCTCAACGGGGTGAAGCGCTGGATCACCAACGCCGGCGTCTCCGAGTTCTACACCGTCTTCGCGGTCACCGATCCGACCGCCCGGTCCCGGGGAATCTCGGCCTTCGTGGTCGAGAAGTCCGATGCCGGTGTGAGCTTCGGCGCGCCGGAGAAGAAGCTCGGCATCAAAGGCTCGCCCACCCGCGAGGTCTACCTGGACAACGTACGCATTCCGGCGGATCGCATCATCGGCGCAGAGGGCACCGGCTTCGCCACCGCGATGCGGACCCTCGACCACACGCGGGTCACCATCGCCGCTCAGGCCATCGGGATCGCGCAGGGCGCGCTCGACTACGCCAAGGGGTACGTCGCCGAGCGCCGGCAGTTCGGCAAGGCGGTCGCCGAGTTCCAGGGCGTCCAGTTCATGCTCGCCGACATGGGCATGAAGCTTGAGGCGGCCCGGCAGCTCACCTACGCCGCGGCCGGCAAGTCCGAGCGCGGCGACGCGGACCTGACCTACTTCGGCGCGGCGGCCAAGTGCTTCGCCTCGGACGCCGCCATGGAGATCACCACCGACGCGGTGCAGCTGCTCGGGGGCTACGGCTACACGCGGGACTATCCCGTCGAGCGGATGATGCGGGACGCCAAGATCACCCAGATCTACGAGGGCACCAACCAGGTGCAGCGGATCGTCATGGCGCGGCAACTGCTCAGCGGCGCTGTCTAGACGCCCGCCACCCGACCGTCGAGACCGACCGCCTCACCGCCGCCCGGCGGTGAGGCGGTCGGCGTTCGTACGTGAGTCCCCACACACCGACATCGTTGAACGGGTCAACGATGTTGGGGAGAAGGGAGAATCACCGAGCCTGATCGACCGATCATCCCGTTCACCCTGGCCGGCGCGTCCGCCGCCACCCTGCCTCGCCATCCACTCGCTGCCCAACGTCGGGCACGCCCAACGACGTCCTACGCCACGCAGAGAGATCGAGATGATGAAGCAGCTGGTGGAGAAGACCGGCCCCGACACCGCCTTCGAGCGGGAGGTGCTGCCCGGCGACCGGATGAGCAACCGACAGCGGGCGCAACTCGTGCTCGTGCTGGGCGCGATGATCGCGATCGGGCCGCTGACCATCGACATGTACCTGCCGGCGCTGCCCGCCATCACGGCCGGCCTGCAGACCACCGAGACCGCGGTGCAGTTGACGCTGACGGGCACGCTGCTCGGCCTCGCGCTGGGCCAGTTGCTCGTCGGGCCGCTCTCCGACGTGGTCGGGCGGCGGGCGCCCCTGCTGGCCGGGCTGGCCCTGCACGTCGCGGCATCCGTGCTGTGCGTGTTCGCACCCACCATCGCCGTGCTCGGCGTGCTGCGCGTCCTGCAGGGGCTCGGGGTGGCGGCCGCCACCGTGGTCGCCACCGCGGTCGTGCGCGACCTGTTCAGTGGCGCCTCGTTCGCCCGGATCTTCTCCCGGCTGATGCTGGTCATGGGACTGGCCCCGATCCTCGCGCCGACCCTGGGCAGCGGCCTGCTGCGCTGGACCGAATGGCGGGGCGTCTTCGCGGCGCTGGCCGTGCTCGGCGCGCTGCTGATCGTCGTCGCCGCGTTGCGGCTGCCGGAGACCCTTCCCGTGGCGCGCCGTCGGCGCGGCGGTGTGGGGGCGACCCTGCGGGACTACCGGGGGCTGCTCAACGACCGGGCGTTCGTCGGTCTGGTGCTGGTCGCCGGGCTGGCTATGGCCGCGCTGTTCGCGTACGTCTCCGGGTCGTCCTTCGTGCTCCAGGAGCAGTACGGCCTCAACGAGCAGCAGTTCGGGCTGGCCTTCGGGGCGGGCGCGGTCGGTCTGATCGGGGCCACCCAGTTCAACGTCCGGCTGCTGCGCCGCTACACCCCGCAGCAGATCCTGATCAGCGCCCTGATCGCCGGGACCGCGGCCGGGCTGCTGCTGGTGATGTTCGCCGCGACCGGCCTCGGTGGTCTGGGCACGCTGCTCGCGTCGCTGTGGCTGGTCCTCGCCGCGGCGGGCCTGGCCCTGCCGAACGCGCCGGCGCTGGCGATGACCCGGCACAGCGAGGCCGCCGGAACCGCCGCCGCGCTGCTCGGCGCCGTGCAGTTCGGCATCGGTGCGCTGTCGGCGCCCCTGGTCGGCCTGTTCGGCACCGGGAGCGTGCCGATGGCGATCGTGATCGCGGGCGGCATGGCCGCGGCGACGCTGGTCATGCTCCTCGTCGTTCCCCGCGCCGAGCTCGGCGCCGTCGACCCGGACCTGGCCGTCGCACTGCACTAGGTGTTCTGTCCAGAGAGGTTGGGGGCGGGCCGGTCGCCCGGCCCGCCCCACGGTCAACGGATCTCGGTGGTGTCCTCAGGCCGCGGCTGGCCGCGCGGCGGCGCGGACCACGGCGACTCGCCACCCACCCGACGGGGCAGTGGGTCGGTCGGCGTCGGATCGGCCGGGTAACCCAGGCTGGGCGGGGTGGCGTCGCGCTCGGCGGGCTCGGGCGGTGGCCAGTCGGTCAGGGTGAAGTCGTCGCTCCGGGGGCCACCCGTCGACGCCGGTGCCGTGGCCGGCTCGGTCACCGGACGCGGCCACTGCTGCCAACGTTGCCTGCTGAACGCCGCCATCAGCAGCAGCAGGCCGATCAGGAAGAGGGTGCCGTTCTCCACCGGAAGACGCAGCGGCAGGGGATCGCCGAGAACCTTCCACCCGTGCGGGATCGCGTCCCGCACCTCGAACGGCGCCACGAACATCCCGACGTACGGGGTGACCAGCAGCAGCCCGGCCACCAGCGTGCCCAGCGGCGAGACGCGCAGTGTGCCGAGAAGGCCCAGCAGGACACCGCCGACACCGAGGTACACGGCCGGCTCGATCAGGTTGGCGGTGTTGAACGTGCCGATCTCCACCCAGCGGTCGACCGTCCGGCTCGACCCGTCCTGCCCGAGTGTGACCAGTACCCAGGTGATGGGCACCACCACCAGCCCGGCGAGGAAGCTCCAGAGATGTCGCATCCGCGCACCGTACCGTTTCCGGCATGACCGAGCACCTCTCCGCCGCTCCGACCGGCAAGCCGACGTCGTACTCCCGCGTCACCCTGAGCAAGATCATGACCGCCGTCGACGTGAACCTGTACGGCACCGTGCACGGCGGGGTCCTGATGAAGTTCGTCGACGACGTGGCGGGGGCCGCGGCCGCCCGGCACAGCGGCGGGACCGCGGTGACGGCGGCGATCGACGAGATCGTCTTCTCCGAGGCGGTCCGGGTCGGCGACCTGGTGCACGCGCACGCCCAGGTGAACTGGACCGGGCAGACCTCGATGGAGGTGGGCGTGCGGGTGGTCGCCGAACGGTGGGACTCCGCCGAGGACGCGCCGGTCCGGGTGGCCACCGCGTACCTGGTCTTCGTCGGAGTGGACGTGGGCGGAGCCCCGCGGTGGGTCCGCCCGGTGCTCCCCGAGACGCCGGAGGACGAGCGCCGGTACCGGGAGGCCGAGATCCGCCGTGCGCACCGCCTCGCCCGCCGCCGCGCCATCCAGGCCCACCGCGCCGGCTGAGCTGTCCTCGCTGCTTCCCACATGCGTGGGTGGGGTGGAGTGTGGGGTGGGCACGCGTCGGTGCTCGTACCCGGTGCGCAGAATGGCGCTTCGAGGTAGGGCAAGATGGCGCCACGGCCCATTCACAGTGTCGTGCCGGGCCAGGGGAGGGTGGAGCAGTGGGTGATGTGCTGTGGACGCCGCCGGCGGACGTACGCGAGCGGTCCCGGATCGGCGGCTACCTGCGCTGGCTGCGAGAGCACCGCGGGCTGGACTTCGCTGACTACGACGCGCTGTGGCGCTGGTCGGTCACCGACCTGGACGGGTTCTGGCGATCCATCTGGGACCACTTCGAGGTGGTGGCGCACACCCCGCCGACCGCCACGCTGGCCGAGCGGGGGATGCCCGGTGCCCGCTGGTTCCCCGGGGCCACGCTGAACTACGCGGAGAACGTGCTGCGGATGCCGGGGCGGGCCGACGACGACCCGGTGGTGATCGCGCACGGGCAGACCCGCGCGCCGGTCACGCTGACCGCCGGGGAGCTGCGCGAGCAGGTCCGCCGGGTGGCGGCCGGGCTGCGCCGGCTCGGCGTCACCGCCGGTGACCGGGTGGCGGCGTACGCCCCGAACATTCCTGAGACGTACGTCCTGCTGCTGGCCACCGCCAGCCTGGGGGCGACCTTCTCGTCCTGCGCACCCGAGTTCGGCACCCGCAGCGTCACCGACCGCTGGCAGCAGATCGAGCCGACCGTGCTGGTCGCCGTGGACGGCTACCGGTACGGCGACAAGCCGGTGGACCGCCGCGCCGAGGTCGCCGCCATCCGGGCCGCCCTGCCGTCGGTGCGGCACACCGTCAGCATCGGCTACCTGGACCCGAAGGCCGCCCCGGAGGACGCGCTGGGCTGGGCCGACCTGGCCGCGCCCACCGACGAGCCACTGACGTTCACGCCGGTGCCGTTCGACCACCCGCTGTACGTGCTCTACTCCTCGGGCACCACCGGGCTGCCCAAGCCGATCGTGCACGGCCACGGCGGCATCCTGCTGGAGCACCTGAAGATGCTCGCCCTGCACCACGACCTGGGCCCGGCCGACCGGTTCTTCTGGTTCACCACCACCGGGTGGATGATGTGGAACTTCCTGGTCTCCGGCCCGGCGGTCGGCGCGACCATCGTGCTCTTCGACGGCAACCCGGGCCACCCCGACCTGGGTGGGCTGTGGCGGCTGGCGGCGGAGACCGGCACCACGTACTTCGGCACCTCGGCGCCGTTCCTGCTGGCCTGCCGCAAGGCCGGGCTGGTGCCGCGGGAGGTCGCGGACCTGTCCGCGCTGCGCGCGGTCGGCTCCACCGGTGCGCCGCTGCCCGCCGAGGGCTTCACCTGGGTGTACGAGACCGTCGGCGACAACCTCCAACTCCAGTCCCTGTCGGGCGGCACCGACGTGTGCACCGGCTTCGTCGGCGGGGTGCCGCTGCTGCCGGTGTACGCCGGCGAGATCGCCTGCCGGGCGTTGGGCGCCAAGGTGGAGGCTCGCTCCGCCGACGGCACCCCGGTGATCGGCGAGCTGGGTGAGCTGGTGATCACCGAGCCGATGCCGAGCATGCCGGTGGGCTTCTGGAACGACCCGGACGGCACCCGCTACCGGGAGGCCTACTTCGACGTCTACCCGGGCGTCTGGCGGCACGGCGACTGGATCACCATCAACGACCGGGGCGGCTGCGTGATCACCGGACGCTCGGACGCCACCCTCAACCGTGGCGGGGTGCGGCTGGGCACCGCCGAGTTCTACTCCGTGGTCGAGGGGCTGGACGAGGTGGTCGACTCGGTCGTCGTGCACCTGGAGGACGACGAGGGCGGTGCCGGCGAGCTGCTGCTCTTCGTGGTGCTCGCCGAGGGTCTGGAGCTGGACGACCCGATGCGCGCGAAGATCTGCCGCGAGCTGCGCACGGCGCTGTCCCCCCGGCACGTGCCCGACGAGATCCACCAGGTGCGCGCGGTGCCCCGCACCCTCTCGGCGAAGAAGCTGGAGGTTCCGGTCAAGAAGATCCTCACCGGCACCCCGGTCGACCAGGCCGCCGCCAAGGGTGCCCTGGCCAACCCCGAGTCCCTGACGTCCTTCGCCACCTTCGCCGAACGCCGAGCCACCGACAACACGCCTGCCTGAAAACTGCGGTCACACCCGCGGGCCCTGCACGCCGCCGGACGCCCAGCCGGGTCACGGGAGGGTGTGGGTGACCTTTTCCGTGGTTTGGCGGGTGGCCAGGCGGGCCGGGTCGAGGTTCGCGCAGAGGACGACGGTGGCGGCCCGAGTGAGCGGGGCCAGCAGCCAGTCGACCGGGTCGGGGTACCGGGCGGCGTCGATGAGGACGCGAGCGCCGGCCTCGATGCCCAGCTCCGCGGCGCGGGCCTCGGCGCGGGCCAGCAGGGGAGCGTCAGCGGGGCCCGGTCCGGGCTGCGGGGTGAAGTGGTCGCCGTGCCGGCGCACCTCCACCACGTAGTCGCCGAACCCGGGTGGCACCTGCCGCAGCGGGGCGGCGAGCGGCGACAGCCCCAGGGCGTACCGCTCACCGGCGGACCAGGACTGCGCCTCGTCGAGGCGGTCGGCGGCGGCGAAGAGCACGTCCACGTCGCCCGGCGTGTCGACCACGCTCAGCTTGGCCGACCAGCAGCCCAGCAGCACCGCCGCGGTCTGCCAGTGCGGCGGCAGGAGCACGCCGGCCGGATCACCCAGGGCGAGGGCCACCTCGTCGACGAGGAGGTTGGCGGTCTTCGCCACCCAGTTCGCCAGTGTGGCGCCGGAGAGTTCGGTGCGGTCGCCGCTGCCGTCGTCGTACCAGGTCAGCAACGGTCGGGTCGGGTCGGTCGCGATCGCGTCGGCGAACACCTGGGCAATGTTGTCGGCCATCGGCGCGAACGATACGCCCCTGTGGGCCGTACTCGAAGACGATGACAAGTCGGCGTACCGTCGGGTCGCAGTCAGCGTCGGCCCCGTGCTCCGGCGTAGGCTTGCCCCCCGGAGTGTTGTTCCCCACGGACCCGCCAGTGCAAGGAGTCGCCCCGTGACCGCCGGTCGCCCGCCCCGCGTGCTCATCGACGCCACGAGTGTCCCCGCCGACCGTGGTGGTGTCGGTCGATACGTCGACGGTCTGCTCGGTGCCCTCGGCAAGGTGTGTGGGTCGGGGGTGGAGCTGGCGGTGGTCAGCCTCCGCACCGACCTCGAGCGGTACACGCGAATGCTGCCCGGCGCGGAGATCATCCCCGCCCCGGCCGCCGTCGCGCACCGCCCAGCGCGGCTCGCCTGGGAGCAGACCGGCCTGCCGCTGCTCGCTCAGCAGGTCGGCGCGCAAGTCCTGCACTCGCCCTTCTACACCTGCCCGCTGCGGGCCGGGTGCCCGGTTACGGTCACCGTGCACGACGCGACGTTCTTCACCGAGCCGGAGCACTACGACAAGTCCCGCCGGACCTTCTTCCGCAGCGCCATCAAGACCTCGTTGCGCCGGGCGGACCGGGTGATCGTGCCCAGCAAGGCCACCCGGGACGAGCTGATCCGGCTGCTCGACGCCGACCCGACCCGGATCGACGTGGCCTACCACGGGGTCGACCACGCCGCCTTCCACGCGCCCAGCGAGGAGGAGAAGGCCCGGGTGCGCGCCCGCCTGGGGTTGGGCAACAGCAGCTACATCGCCTTCCTCGGCGCCAAGGAGCCGCGCAAGAACGTACCCAACCTGATCCGCGGTTGGGCCCGGGCGGTGGCCGACCGGGTCGACCCACCGGCCCTGGTGATCGCCGGTGGCCAGGGGCACGACGACGACATCGACCGGGCGGTGGCCGAGGTCCCGTCCCACCTGCGGCTGCTGCGCCCCGGCTACCTGCGCTACGGCGACCTGCCCGGCTTCCTCGGCGGCGCGCTGGTCGCGGCCTACCCCTCCTACGGCGAGGGGTTCGGGCTGCCGATCCTGGAGGCGATGGCCTGCGCCGCCCCCGTGCTGACCACGCCCCGGCTCTCGCTGCCCGAGGTGGGCGGCGACGCCGTCGCGTACACCTCGGAGGATCCGGAGCAGATCGGCACCGACCTGGCCGCCCTGCTGGACGACGAGCAGCGCCGATTGTCGCTGGCGAAGGCCGGTTTCGACCGGGCCAAGGAGTTCACCTGGGAGTCCAGCGCCGAGGTGCACATCGCCGCGTGGAGCCGCGCCCGGTCGTGACCGTCCGGGCGCCGGATGGCGAGCCGCCCACCCTGCCGGGGTCCGTCGGGCATGATGTGCGGATGCTCTATGCGGTCATCCCGGCGGGTGGCAGCGGCACGAGGTTGTGGCCGTTGTCCCGAGCTGGTCATCCCAAGTTCCTCCATCCGCTGACCGGCTCCAACGCGTCGCTTCTCCAGGCGACCGTGGCGCGGCTGGCGCCGCTGACCACACCGGACCGCATCCTCGTGGTCACCGGAGCCGCGCACGTCGCGGCGGTGGCCCGGCAGCTGACCGGGTTGCCCGAGGAGAACATCCTGGTCGAGCCCTCACCCCGGGACTCCTGCGCGGCGATCGCGCTGGCCGCCGCGGTGATCGCGCTGCGCGATCCGGACGCGGTGATGGGCAGCTTCGCTGCCGACCACTTGATCGGCGACCCGGAGAGCTGGGTGCGAACGGTCCGGGAGGCGGTCCGCGGAGCGGAGCAGGGCATGCTGATGACGGTCGGGATCACCCCGACCCGGCCGGAGACCGGCTACGGCTACCTGGAGACCGGCGATCCGGTTGAGGACGCCCCGTGGCGTCCGGTGGCCGAGTTCAAGGAGAAGCCGGCCGCCGAGGTCGCCGAGGCGTACGTCCGTTCGGGCCGGCACCTGTGGAACGCGAGCATGTTCGTCTGGCGGGTGGACGTGTTCCTCGCCGAACTGCTCCGCCAGCAGCCGGCCCTGCACGCCGGGGTCACCGCGATCGCCGCCGCCTGGGGCACCCCGGAGCAGGACGATGTGCTCGGTACGGTCTGGCCGACCCTGCCGAAGATCTCCGTCGACTACGCGGTGATGGAGGGCGCGGCTACCGCGGGCCGGGTGGCGACCGTGCCGGGCGACTTCGGCTGGAACGACGTCGGCGACTTCCACACCCTCGGCGAGGTGCTGCCGGCCGACGCGTCGGGCAACGTGGTGCTCGGCGCCGACGCCAAGCCGGGAGTGCTGCTGCGGGACAGCGCCAACCTGGTGGTGGTGCCGCAGTCCGGCCGGTTGGTGGCTGCCCTCGGGGTGCGTGACCTGATCGTGGTGGACACCCCGGACGCGGTGCTGGTCTGCCCGCGGGATCGGGCCCAGGACGTCAAGGCCCTGGTCGACGAGCTCAAGGAGCGAGGCGAAGAGGGCTACGTCTGAGAGCCGCGAGGGCCGGCGCGACCAGTTGCACGGTCCCGCCGGCCAGTGGCTCGGGGAGGCGGTCCGGCGGGAACCACCCCAGCGCCTCGGCCTCGTCGCTGACCTGCTCGACGGCGCCGGGCGGGGCGAGCACGGCGAACCGGACGTCGTGGTGCAGGGAGCCGCCCTGGCAACCCACCGGGTGGATGTCCACGTCGATCGGCACCGGGTCGATGCGTAGGCCGGCGATCCCGGACTCCTCGGTGGCCTCGCGCAGCGCGGCGCCGGCCAGGGTCCGGTCGGTCGGCTCGCAGTGTCCGCCGAGCTGCACCCAGCGCCCGAACTTGCCGTGCAGGCAGAGCAGCACCCGCGAGCCGGTGGCGTCCAGCACCAGCACGCTGGCGGTGATGTGCCCGGGGCGGTGCGGCCGACTCATCGTGACGGGCCCGCCGTCGAGCAGTTCGCGGGTTCGGTCCCGAGCGGCGGCAGCGGCCGGGCTGGTGGGCCGCCAGCCGTCGAGCAGCGCGATGGCGTCGGAGTGCAGCGCCGCGTACGTCTCGGAGTCGGTCGGGTGGGCGGAGGATCCGGTGAGCGCGGTGTCGGGCACGCCGCCACTCTACGAGCGGCACGCTCCGTACGCTGGCGCGGTGAGCCTGCGAGTCCTCGAAATCGTGGCGTCGCTGCGCGTGCACGGCGGGGTGACCGGACGGCACCTCTGCGGAGCAAGGGCCGCAGACCCTCGTGGTGCCGCCCGATCACCGGTCCTCCCCCGGTCCCGGTGCCAGGCGCCGCGCGCGTACGTGACGCGTGGGTGCCGTGCTCGGGCACTGGAAGCATGCCGAACCGGCCCGGGAAGCGTCGAGGTTTTTCAGTCCAGACTTAAAGATGGAGATAAGTGCCGGCCAGGTAGAGTCGAACAGCCACCCGGCATCCCCCTGCCCGGCGGCTCAGGAGCGCTGCATGCTGAAGATCCACTTTTCTGGCGAGGACATCCTCCGGACCCGGGTGGCGCCGGCGGCGGACCCGGTCTGGGAGTTGGTCCTCAGCCTGCACCTGTTGCAGGGCCGCGGCCGTGACCCGCTGACGGAGAACTGGCGGCGCACGGTGTCCCGAGGGCTGCGCCAGGACGCCGCCTCCGACCAGCTCCGGCTGCTCTTCGTCCTGAGCCCGCCGCGCGGCTACTTCCCCGACTTCCTCACCCCGTACGCCAGCGTCGACGGCTTCGAGGCCGGGCTGGAAGCGGTCCGCAGCACCCCGACGGAGCGGCTGCACCGCGACCTGAGCGTGCTGGCCACCGAGAACCCGCTGCCATCCTCGGCCGGCGCGCTGGCCCGGGGCGAGGTGGGGGCGTTGCGTCACCTCGCCGAGTCGATGGAGCAGTACCGGTCGTTGGCGATCAACCCGTACTGGAGCCGGATCCAGTCCGCGGTGGCGGCGGACCGGTCCCGCCGGGCCCGGGCCCTGCTCGACGGTGGCATGGAGGGGCTGCTCACCAGCCTCCGGCCGGCAATGCGCTGGGAGAACCGGGTGCTCGAGGTCCGCGACTACCCGCACAGCCGGGAGCTGCACCTGGACGGTCGGGGTCTGCTGCTCGTGCCGTCGTTCTTCTGCGCCGCCACCCCGGTCGCCCTGCTCGACCCGGCGCTGCCGCCGGTTCTGGTCTACCCGGTGGACCGGCTGGGTGGACTGGTGGCGGCCGACGGGGCCGGTCCGGCCGGCCGCGACTCGCTCGCCGCGCTGCTCGGCCGGACCAGGGCGGCGGTGTTGCAGGCCAGCGACGACGGCTGCACCACGGGAGAGGTGGCCCGCAAGCTCAACATTTCACCGGCGGCGGCCAGTCAGCACGCGACCGTGTTGCGCAACGCCGGCCTGCTGGTCAGCCAGCGGGACCGCAACACCGTGCTGCACACGTTGACCCCGCTCGGCCGGGCCATGCTGGACGCCTGACCCGGCCGGTTGCCCGTCAGAGGGCGAGTGTGGCGCTGGCCGGGCTGCCGGCGGGCGGGGGCAGCAGGGTCGACCCGACACCCTCCGCGGCCAGGGCGACCTGCAGACGGTGCAGGTCGGCGCCGAAGCGGACCAGGTCCATCGGGTCCACCGGAGCCGGTGGCGAGCCGAGCACCAGGGCGGTTGCGCCGTCCGGCCAGCCGGGCACCTTGGCGACCAGGCCGGCACGTACGTCCGCCTCGTCGACCAGGGTGAAGACCGTGCCGGGGGCGACCACCCCGGCGACCGCGTCGATCGCACGCCGCGCGGCGGCCGGGTCGGCCGGCGTGGGACCGGGAGCGTCGGTCAGAGTGGCGGCGTCGGCCAGCCCCGCCGCCCGCGCCTCGGCGGTCCCGAGCGAGAAGAGGTCCTGCGCCGCATCGCGGACCAGTGCCTGCGCCCCGGCGGAGTCGTCCGGGCCGGTGGCGGAGAGGTAGCCGCGCACCACCGCCACCGGGACCTGGTCGCACTTGCCCTTGATCAGCTCGCCGGCGCCCGCCAGCTCGTCCACCACAGCCATTTGGGTCAGCTGCAGCTCGTTGCCGTACGGGTCAACCTCGCCACGGTGGTCCCGGATGGCCGGCATCCCGGCCACCCCGAGCGCCACGTCGGTCAGCCCGTTGCGCCAGGGCCGGCCCATGGTGTCGCTGATGATCACTGCGACGTCCAGGTCGTAGCGCGCCCGCAACGCGGCGCGCAGCGCCCGGGCCGAGGCGTCCGGATCCACCGGCAGCAGCACCAGCCGGGTCTTGTCCACGTTCGACGCGTCGATGCCGGCGGACGCCATCACGAAGCCGTGGTGGGTCTGCACGATCCGGGTCGGCCCCCGGCTGGCCACCACCCGGGCCGTCTCGGAAGCCAGCACCTCGTCGCGCGCGGCGAGCCGCTCGGGTCCGTCCGCCGGGACGTCGACCAACCGCCCCTCCGCCTTGGAGACAATCTTGCTGGTGACGACCAGCACGTCGCCGTCGCGCAGCCAGGGCGCGGCGCCGGCGATCAGCGCCGCCAGGTCGTCGCCCTCGGTCACGTGGCCGATGCCCAGCACCGGCAGGATCTCCAGCCTCACGTCAACTCCACCGCGGCGCGGACCATCGCCGCCGTCGCCGCCTCGTCGGTCATCAGCAACGGCACCGCGCGGACCGTCACCTCCGGTACCAGCGTGCCCGCGTCCTCCTCGGCCACCAGCCAGCCGTCCAGCAGCCCGCCGGCCGCCCGGCCGCCGTAGAGCCGGCCCACCCCGGCCGCGCTGCACTCGACACCGAGCACGGAGAGGCAGCGGTCGGCCATCCCGCGGACCGGCGCTCCGCCGATGATCGGAGAGACGCCCACCACCGGGGCCGGGCCCCCCGCCACCGCCTCCCGGAGCCCCGGCACGGCCAGCACCGGCGCCACGCTCACCACCGGGTTGCTCGGCGCGATCAGCACCAGGTCGGCCGCGCCGATCGCCTCCAGGACCCCGGGCGCCGGCTTGGCCGTCTCGGCGCCGACGAAGACGAAACGGTGGGTGGGGATGTCTGCCCGGTACCGCACCCACCACTCCTGAAAGTGGATCGCCCGCTGGCCCTGGTCATCCTCAACCGTGCCGGCGCTGTTCGCGACTGCGGGGCTCGCAAGCTCACTCCTCGCGCTCACGATGGCGTGCGTCTCCAGCCGGTCGTCAGTCGCCGGGAGCAGGCGTACGCCCGGCTCCCAGCGGGTCGCCAGCGCCTCGGTGACCGCGTGCAGCGGGTAGCCGGCGTTGAGCATGGTGCTGCGCACCAGGTGGGTGGCGATGTCTTTGTCGCCGAGGCCGAACCAGGTCGGCTCCGCTCCGTACGCGGCCAGCTCCTCCTTGACCGTCCAGCTCTCCCCGACCCGGCCCCAGCCCCGCTCGGGATCGGCGCCGCCGCCGAGGGTGTACATGACGCTGTCCAGGTCGGGACAGATCTTCAACCCGTGCAGCCACAGGTCGTCGCCGACGTTGACGACGGCGGTCACCTCGGCGCCGACCTCTCGGGCGTACGCCCGGACGCCGAGCAGGAACCGGGCGCCGCCGATGCCGCCAGCCAGAACCACGATGCGCATGTCGACCATCCTCGCGCACGTGACGCCTCCGGTCCGCCGGTGGTCCGGGAGACTAGGCTCACGTGCGCCCTGTCCGTCCATGCCCCGAGGGGGAGTTCGTGACCAGCCCCGCCGAGCCCGCGTCCACCGACGCGACCCAGGCCCGCCAGCTGACCAAGCCACTACGCGAACTGGGTGCGCTCGCGCTGCTCGGCGCCAACGCGGTGTTCCTCTTCGTGGGCCTGCTCCGGCTGCTCAGCCCGAACGACTACAGCTCGTTCACCGACCGTGCGGGCAGCACCTTCTTCACGTTCGTCGGGTTGGAGGCGGTGGGCCTGCCACTGCTGGCCGTGCTGCTGGCCACCCACGTCTCGCCGGTGCTGCCGAAGGCGAAGCTGATCACCCAGATGGCCCTCGGCGAGTACGCGGTCAGCGCGCTGCTCGGCGGGCTGACCATGCTGATCTGGACGGTGGGCCGGCTGGCCGAGGCCGAGGTGCTCGACGCGCTGCTCGGCGTGCTCACCCGGTTCGCCTGGCTGATGATCTTCGCGGCCGCGGCCTGGGTGGTCTACGCGGTCTGGCGGAAGCTGTACTACGTGCCGCGGCCGAAGCCTCAGCCGGGCGTCTACGGCCAGCCCCAGCCGGGCTGGCCGCAGCAGCAGGGCGGCTGGCCGGCTCCGGGGCAGCCCGGAGCCCAGCCGGGCGGCGGTTGGCCCGCCCCGGGCCAGCCGGGCGGGTACCCGCAGGGGCAGCACCCGGGCCAGTACGGCCAGCCCTCGCCGCCGTTCGGGTCGGCGCCGCAGTCGGCACCGCCGTTCGGGTCCGCGCCGCAGTCGCCGCCGCCGGTCAACCCGGCCCCGCAGTCCGCCCCGCCGTTCGCGCCGGCCCCGCCGTCCGCGCCGCCGTTCGGCCAGCCGCCGTCGGCGGACCCGACCCAGGCGATTCCGCGCCAGTCCGCCGACCCGACCCAGGCGATCCCCCGCCCCGGCGACACGGACGCCGACCGCACCCAGCACATCAACCCAGGCGACAACCCCCAACAGCCACCCCGCTGACCCCCCTCACGGCCCCCGGCCGCCCACCCCCGTTGACCATGAAGTTGTTGTCCGTCGGCACGGCGTGTCGTGGCAATAACTCCATGATCAACGAGGGTGGTCCGGGGGTGGTCCGGGGGGAGCGGGCGCGGGTGTCGGTGGGGACCGGTGGGGTTGGTGGGGGCAGCGCATAGGCTGAGCGGATGGTTGATCGCACCCACTCCGGCCCGAGCGAGGCGAGCGTGCGGCGTGCCCTGGGTCGGGCCGCGACCGGGCGGGCGCTGGACGTCGACGAGGCGACCGCGCTGTTGTCCGCCCGCGGGGACGCGCTCGACGAGCTGCTTCGGGTGGCCGGTGGGATCCGCGACGCCGGGCTGCGTGAGGCTGGGCGGCCGGGCGTGGTCACGTACTCCAAGAAGGTCTTCATCCCGCTGACCCGGCTCTGCCGGGACCGCTGCCACTACTGCACGTTCGCCACGGTGCCGCACCGGCTGCCGGCGCCGTTCCTGGATCGCGACGAGGTGCTGGCCATCGCCCGGGCGGGTGCCGCGCAGGGCTGCAAGGAGGCCCTGTTCACCCTCGGTGACCGGCCGGAGGAGCGCTGGCCGGCGGCGCGGAGCTGGCTGGATGAGCGCGGCTACGACTCCACTCTGGACTATCTGCGCGCTTGCGCGGTGGCGGTGCTGGAGGAGACCGGGCTGTTGCCCCACCTCAACCCTGGGGTGCTGTCCTGGTCGGAGCTGCAACGGCTCAAGCCGGTCGCCCCGAGCATGGGCATGATGCTGGAGACCACGGCGACCCGGCTCTGGTCGGAGCCGGGCGGCCCGCATTTCGGCTCGCCCGACAAGGAACCGGCGGTCCGGCTGCGGGTGCTCGACGACGCGGGCCGGGTCGGGGTTCCGTTCACCACCGGCATCCTGATCGGCATCGGGGAGACCCCGGCCGAGCGGGTGGACGCGCTCTTCGCGATCCGTCGCGCGCACCGGGAGTACGGGCACCTCCAGGAGGTGATCGTGCAGAACTTCCGCGCCAAGCCGGACACCGCGATGCGCGGGATGCCCGACGCGGAGCTGCACGACCTGGCCACGACGGTGGCGGTGGCCCGGCTGCTGCTCGGGCCGAAGGCCCGCATCCAGGCTCCGCCGAACCTGATCGCCGGCGAGTACGACCTGCTGCTGCGGGCCGGCATCGACGACTGGGGCGGTGTCTCCCCGCTCACCCCGGATCACGTCAACCCGGAACGCCCCTGGCCGCAGATCGAGGAGTTGGCCCGGCACACCGAGCTGGCCGGGTTCACCCTGCGCGAGCGGCTGACAATCTACCCCGAGTACGTGCGCGCCGGTGACCCGTGGCTCGACCCGCGGCTGCTGCCGCACGTGGGCGCGCTGGCCGACCCGGGCTCCGGGCTGGCGGTCGAGTCGGCCCGCCCGCAGGGTCGCCCCTGGCAGGAGCCGGAGGAGGTGTTCGGCGGCCGGACCGACCTGCACACGACCATCGACACCACCGGTCGTACGGAGGACCGGCGTGGCGACTTCGACAGCGTCTACGGCGACTGGGCGGAGGTGGCCACGAAGGTGACGGCCGGGCCGACCGCCCTGGCCGGTGACCACGACCTGCGGGCCGGGCTGCGGCTCGCCGCCGACGACCCGGCCGCGCTGCTGGAGCCGGGGCACACCGATGCGGCGCTGGCGCTGTTCGGGGCGGACGGGCCGGCGCTCGACGAGTTGTGCCGGCTCGCCGACGACGTGCGTCGCAGCGCGGTCGGCGACGATGTCACCTACGTGGTCAATCGCAACATCAACTTCAGCAACGTCTGCTACGTCGGCTGCCGGTTCTGTGCCTTCGCCCAGCGCGAGCGGGACGCCGACGCGTACCGTCTCTCCGTCGATCAGGTCGCCGACCGGGCCGAGCAGGCGTGGGCGGCCGGCGCCAGCGAGGTCTGCCTTCAGGGCGGCATCGACCCGAAGATGCCCGTCACCGGGTACGCCGACATCGTGCGTGCGGTCAAGGCTCGGGTTCCGGGGATGCACGTGCACGCGTTCTCCCCGATGGAGATCGTCACCGCCGCGGCGAAGGCGGGCGTGTCGGTGCGCGAGTGGTTGACCCAGTTGCGCGAGGCCGGGCTGGACACCATCCCGGGTACCGCCGCGGAGATCCTCGACGACGACGTGCGCTGGGTGTTGACCAAGGGCAAACTCCCGGCGGCCGCCTGGGTCGAGGTGGTCAGCACCGCCCACGAGCTGGGGATCCGGTCCAGCTCCACCATGATGTACGGCCACGTCGACCATCCCGGGCAGTGGCTGGCGCACTTCGGGGTGCTGGCGGGCGTGCAGGACCGCACCGGTGGGTTCACCGAGTTCGTCGCGCTGCCGTTCGTGCACACCAACGCCCCGATCTACCTGGCCGGCATCGCCCGGCCCGGGCCGACCTGGCGCGAGAACCGGGTGGTGCACGCGATGTCCCGGCTGCTGTTGCACGGCCGGATCGACAACATCCAGTGCTCCTGGGTGAAGCTGGGCGACGAGGGCACGGTGGCGATGCTGCAGGGCGGCTGCAACGACCTGGGCGGCACGCTGATGGAGGAGACGATCTCCCGGATGGCCGGCTCCGACAACGGGTCGGCGCGTACCGAGGAGCAGTTGCGGGCGATCGCCACGGCGGCCGGTCGACCGGCCCGCAAGCGCACGACCGCGTACGGTCACGTCCGGCCCTGAGTTCGAACCTTTTCCCGCCGCCGGCCGTACCAAGCGGTGCCGGTGGCGGTCGCGGCGAGGATCGCCGCCGGCGTCCCCCAGGGCCCGGCGGCGTCGGTAGGCGGCACCGGACCCGTCCGTCCCCGCGGGCGCGTTCGCGCCACCGCCGGAAAGGTTGCCCATGACCAGTGATCAGCGGAAGCGGCCCTGGCCGCGACTGACCCGCCGGCAGACGTTGACCGCCGCGGCCAGCGCCACCCTCGGCGCCGCCGCGCTCACCGTGCCGGGCCTGTCGGCCGCGCAGGACGCTCCGGGCGCGGCCGGGCGGGCCGACGACCCGATCGTCGTGCACCTGCGGGACGCCGCCTCCGGAACGATGGACGTCTTCGTCGGTGACTCCCGGATCGAGGTACGCGACCGCGGCCTGGCGGATCGGCTGCGGCGCGCCGCCCGGCGCTGACCCGACGTTCCGCTCGCCATCCTGTCCCCGCCCAGTGAGGTTGGTCCGCCATGTCTTCCCACCGCGAGGCCCCGGAGATAGCCAAGGATCCGGTCGCCGACAGCTCCGACCTGTACGCGTTCGTCAGCCCCGACAAGCCCGACTCGGTCACGCTGATCGCCAACTACGTGCCGTTGCAGCTCCCCTCCGGGGGCCCGAACTTCTTCGAGTTCGGCGACGACGTGCGGTACGAGATCCATATCGACAACGACGGCGACGGCCGTCCGGATGTCACCTACCGGTTCGAATTCACGACCGAGATCACCAATCCGAACAGCTTTCTCTACAACACCGGCCCGATCGATTCGCTGGACAGCGAGAACTGGAACCGGCGGCAGTTCTACAGCCTGACCCGGATCGCCGACGGCCGGGAGCACCGGCTGGCGCACAAGCTGCCCTGCCCGCCGTGCAACGTCGGCCCGCTGTCCACCCCGAAGTACGCGGAGCTGGTACGGCAGGCCACGTACTCGCTCTCCACCGGCGAGCGGGTCTTCGCCGGGCAGCGCGCGGACGGCTTCTTCGTCGACCTGGGTGCGATCTTCGACCTCGGTACGCTGCGGCCGTTCCAGCAGCTGCACGTGGCCGGCAAGAAGGTCTTCAAGGCCGAGGGGGAGCCGGTCAACGCCACCGACCGGATGAACGTGCACAGCATCGCCGTGCAGGTGCCGCTGAGCCGGGTGCGCCGTCGCGCCAACCGGTACGGCGCGGCCGACCGGGCGTCGGTGATCGGCGTGTGGACGTCGGCGTCGCGCCGGCAGGTCCGGGTGCTGGGCGACCGGGCGGCCGCGGACACCGCGGCCGGCCCGTTCACCCAGGTCTCCCGGCTGGGCAACCCGTTGTTCAACGAGGTCATCGTGCCGATGTCCAAGAAGGACCTGTGGAACTCCCTTCCGCCGTCGGAGGACAAGCGGTTCCTGCGGTTCGTCGAGCAGCCGGAGTTGGCCGCGCTGCTGCCGGCGCTCTACCCGGACGTCTTTCCCAACCTGGACAAGCTCAGCAAGGCGAAGCAGCCCCGGGCGGATCTGGTGGCGATCCTGCTCACCGGCGTGCCGGCCGGGCTGATCGACGGCTTCACCAACGCCACCGGCGACGTGCAGGCCGACATGCTGCGGCTGAACACCGCGATCCCGCCCACCCGGCGCCCGGACCGCTTCGGCGTGCTCGGCGGTGACCTGGCCGGCTTCCCGAACGGCCGGCGGGTCGCCGACGACGTGGTCAGCATCGCGCTGCGGGCGATCGCCGGGCTGACCGTCCCGCTGGTGGACAAGACGTTCCGCCCGGACGCGGCGACCGCCGCTCTCACCCCCGGGCTGAGCGCCGCCGACGTGACCGCACCGTTCCTCGGAAACTTCCCCTACCTGGGTACGCCGTACGACGGGTTCAACAACCCGCCGGCGTCGTCCTGACCGCGGGGGAGCGGCGAATGCACGAGCACGCGTACGGGCCGTCGGAGACCGGGAGCGTCGTTCTCGATCTGGGCGGCGAGACCGGCGCCCTGATCATTCACACCGGCCGGGATCTGCACGGCCGGGAAATCGAGATCAGTCGGGCCGAGGACCGGCGGACCCACTCGGCGGTGCGGGAGCGCCGGGTGCGGGACGGCCCGCTCCACAGTGCGGTCTACCCCGATCTCCCGGCCGGCATCTATACCGTCTGGTGGGACGAGAGTACGCCCGTGGGGACGGTCACCGTCCATGGTGGATCGATCGCCGAGTTCGTGTGGCCGAGCAGCGCATTCGGCGTCGCCGGCTGACCAAATCGGCTCCCCCTTTTCGTCGCGCCCCGTCCACAATGTGGACGGGGCGGTTGCGGTGTCTGTCGCTCGACGGGCGGTCTGGGCCGCGCCGCGTTAACCTGTCTCCCACCAAGATCAGCTTTGTTGGGTGGGGGCGTCCGGTGCTCCAGGCGTCGTCGCGGGGGCGGCCTGCCGAGGGAGCGCCACGGCAGAAAAGTCGGGCAACTCGCCGGAGAGGGCGTTACTCGGCCGGGGTCTGAATCGATAGGGCAGGTTGCGAGGCTGGACGGCCCGAGTGGCCGGCCGGGGGTGTCGGGAGGGCGACTCCATTATCAAGTTTGGCTTGACGGCGCACGCATTACACGCGTGTAATTTGAATGGGGTTGTTCGCACGGAACGCAACAAAACAGGACCGGACGGACAAGCACGCCTTTCGCGTGGGGGGTTGCAGCGGCGATGACGCCGGTGCGCGACAAGGAGGCATTTGATGGACGGCCAGCTTGAGGTGGCCGACCTGCTCGGAAACGCGCCGGAGTGGCAGGAGCGGGCGCTGTGCTCGCAGACCGACCCCGAGGCGTTCTTTCCCGAGAAGGGCGGCTCGACCCGCGAGGCGAAGCGAATCTGCTCGCGCTGCGAGGTCAAGACCGAATGCCTCGAATACGCTCTCGGTCACGACGAGCGGTTCGGCATCTGGGGTGGGCTCTCAGAGCGGGAACGGCGCAAGTTGAAGCGGCGGGCCGCCTGAGCGGTGCGGAGTCGGGGCGGTGGGGGCCGCCCGGCTCGCCCGCGCGGGGACGGCTCAGGCCAGCTCGTCGGGGTCGACCCCGAGCAGGTTCGCCACCTGTTCGATGATCACGTCATGCACCAGGTCGGCGAGGTCCTCGCGGTCCATCGCCCGGAACTCCAGAGGTCGCCGGTACAGCACGATCCGTGGCGGGACCTCCTGTCGGCCCGGACGGCCCGGCAGGAGCCGGGCCAGCGGGACCTCGCCGTCCTCCAGCACATCGGAGTCGTAGACGTTCAGATCCGGCGGGACGTCCTCGACCGCGAACTCGACACCGGCCAACTCCTTGGCGAACCGGCGCTCCAGCGTCTCGACGGTGTCCAGGACCAGGTCGTCGAAGACCTCCGCCTTGGTCCGCGCCAGCGGCACGGTCGCCGGTACCAACCGCCCACGCAGCCCGCGCCCGTGCCGGTCACGGTGGGCGCGCCGGCCGGAACCGGGGCGGCGGTGTTCCGGGCTCGTCATGAGGGAAAGGGTAGCCCCCGCGTCGGGCTGGCCAGCGGCAGCGCCGCTCCCGTGGCGCGGCGTGAGCCGGGCGGGTGGATTGTGATCACCACGACGGGCGTGTCGCAACGCGAAGCGATGCGCCGGACCCGGTAATGGAGATACCCTGCCGCCGTGAGGTCACCACGGCGCTGCTCCCGTAACGGCTGCCCCCGGCAAGCGGTCGCCACATTGACCTATGTCTACAACGAGTCGACAGCGGTGGTGGGTCCGCTGGCGGCCTTCGCCGAGCCGCACACGTACGACCTGTGTGAGCCGCACGCCCGCAGCCTGACCGCTCCGCGGGGCTGGGACGTGGTCCGGCACGAGGGCGAGTTCGAGCCGCCGCCGCCCACCACGGACGACCTGGTCGCGCTCGCCGAGGCGGTCCGCGAGGCCGCCCGCCCGGCCCCGAGGCCCCCCGAGGACCCGCGCGACCGGTCCCACCCCGACCAGTCCCACTCCACCGGCCGCCGAGGCCACCTCCGCGTAATCCCCCCCAATCACTAACCCCCACCCCTGCCCGGGGCGGGGTTAGTTGCCTAGGAGGCGGGAGAGGGCTTTTGCCTGGCGGGAGGGGCGGTTGGTGCGGAGTTCCGTTGCGTCCGCCCTGGTCATCACGCGTAGGGCGGTGTTGACGGCCAGCCAGCGGATGGGCTCGGGCTCCCAGCGGGGGGAGCGACGGTTGACCCAGGGCAGAGTGGTCAGCTCGGTGCGTTCGCCGCGGATCAGGTCCGCCAGGGTGCGGCCGGCGAGGTTGCTGGAGCCCACCCCGTCCCCGACGTAGCCGCCCGCCCAGGCCAGCCCTCTGGCCAGGTCGAAGCCGACCGAGGCCGCCCAGTCCCGGGCCACCCCGAGCGGGCCACCCCACGAGTGCGTCACCGGCACGTCCGGGCCGAGCACCGGGAAGAGCTCCCCGAGCGTCCGCCGCAGCGCCGCGAAGACCCGCGGCTCCCGGTCGTAGCCGGGGGAGACCCGCGACCCGAAATGATACGGAGCGCCACGCCCGCCGAAGGCCAGCCGGCCGTCCGCGGTGCGCTGACCGTAGATGATCACGTGCCGGTGGTCGGAGAACGTCTCGCGCTGGGCGAGCCCGATCCGCGCCCAGGTCTCCGCTGGCAGCGGCTCGGTGGCCACCATCAGCGAGTACACCGGTGCCACGGCCCGTCGCTGACCGGGCAGCGTGGGCGTGTACCCCTCGGTCGCCCGGACCACCACCGGCGCCCGTACCGTCCCGGCCGCGGTGACCGCCGCACCGGCCCGGATCGCGGCGACCGGCGTCCGCTCGTGGATGGTGACCCCGAGCCGTTCCACCACCCGGGCCAGGCCACGGACCAGCTTCGCCGGGTGCACGGCGGCACAGTGCGGGGTGTACGTCCCACCGCGTACCCCCTCGGCGGCGCAGCGGGCGGCGGCCTCGCCGGCATCGAGCAGCGCCAGGTGCTCCGGGCCGAAGCCGAACGCGCGGGCCTCGTCCACGGCGGCCCGGGCCCGGGCGAGCTGGGGGCCGGTGCGGGCCAGGGTGACCGTCCCGCCGTCCGCCCAGTCGCAGTCGATGCCCTCCGCCGCGACCACCCGGCCCACCTCGCGCACCGTCTCGTGCAGGGCCCGCTGCATGGCGATCGCCGCGTCCCGGCCGTGCCGGCGGGCCAGGCCGGTCAGCGAGGTGGGGAAGAGCGCCGAGCACCAGCCGCCGTTGCGGCCGGACGCGCCGTACCCGGCGATCTCCTTCTCCAGCACGATGATCCGCAGCGCCGGCTCGGCCCGGGCCAGGTGGTACGCCGTCCACAGCCCGGTGTAGCCGGCGCCCACGATCACCACGTCGGCGTCCGCGTCGCCGGGCAGCGCCGGTCGCGGGGTCAGCGGCTCGTCCAGGGTGGACAGCCAGTGCGACAGCTCCCGGTAGTGCCCGGCGGGGTCGCCGCTCAGAGTCGTGCCCATGCCTCGGTGAGCACCGTACGCAGGATCTGCTCGATCTCGTCGAAGTGCTGCTGCTCGGCGATCAGCGGCGGGGCGAGCTGCACGACGGGGTCGCCACGGTCGTCGGCCCGGCAGTAGAGCCCGGCCTGGAACAGGGCCGTGGAGAGGAAGCCGCGCAGCAACCGCTCCGACTCGGCCTCGTCGAAGGTCTCCCGGGTCGTCTTGTCCTTGACCAGCTCGATCCCGTAGAAGTAGCCGTCCCCGCGGACGTCACCGACGATCGGCAGGTCGTTGAGCTTCTCCAGAGTGGACCGGAACGCGTCCTCGTTGGCCCGTACGTGCCCGATCAGGTCCTCGCGGGCGAAGACCTCCAGGTTGGCCAGGGCGACCGCGCAGGAGACCGGGTGGCCACCGAAGGTCACCCCGTGGGCGAACATGCCGGTCTCGGTGAGGAACGGCTCCATCAGCCGTTCGCTGGCGATCATCGCGCCGAGCGGGGCGTACCCGGAGGTGATGCCCTTCGCGGTGGTGATGATGTCCGGCTGGTAGCCGTAGCGCACGGCGCCGAAGTATTCGCCGAGCCGCCCCCACGAGCAGATCACCTCGTCGGAGACGAGCAGCACGTCGTACGCGTCGCAGATCTCCCGGACCCGCTCGAAGTAGCCGGGAGGGGGTGGGAAGCAGCCGCCGGAGTTCTGCACCGGCTCCAGGAAGAGCGCGGCGACCGTGTCCGGCCCCTCCCGCTCGATCGCCCGGCCGATCTCGTCGGCGGCCCAGCGGCCGAACGCCTCGGGGTCGTCGCCGTGCTCCGGCGCCCGGTAGAAGTTGGTGTTCGGCACCTTGATCGCTCCGGGCACCAGCGGCTCGAAGTCGCTCTTGATGCCCGGCAACCCGGTGATCGACAGCGCGCCCATGGAGGTGCCGTGGTAGGCGATGTAACGGCTGATCACCTTGTACTTGTTGGGCTGGCCGGTGCGCTTGAAGTAGGCCCGGGCCAGCTTCCATGCCGCCTCGACGGCCTCGGAGCCGCCGGTGGTGAAGAAGACCCGGTTCAGGTCGCCGGGGGTGAGCGAGGCGATCCGCTCGGCCAGCTCGACGGCCTTGGGGTGGGCGTACGACCAGAGCGGGAAGTAGGCCAGCTCGCCGGCCTGCTTGGCGGCCGCCTCGGCCAGTTCGGTGCGGCCATGGCCGGCGTTGACGACGAAGAGCCCGGCGAGCCCGTCCAGGTAGCGGCGGCCCTGCGCGTCCCACACGTACGCGCCCTCGCCGCGCACGATGGTCGGCACCTCGCCGGCGGAGTAGCTCGCCATCCGGGTGAAGTGCATCCAGAGGTGGTCGGTGGCGTTGGCCATGTCAGCCCCATCGGTCGTCGGGCCGGTCAAAGGGGTGAGGCCGGCCGCTCTGCCCACGGTTATCGCACAGTAGGAGTCGGCGACGCAAGTGTGATCGGTTGTACTCGGGCCTGTCGGCGACGAATTCAGCGAGGATGAGCCTCGGCGGCGACGGAATCCGCATGGCGGCTGGGCCCTGTTCGTCGCCGCCCGGCGACGGCCTGGTGACCCTGGTTCGCGGTCCTTTGCTCTGCTTCAACGGACGCAACACCGCACGTCCGGTATCCGGACACCGGGTGTTGCGCCGGGTGAAGCAGAGCAAAGGGCGCCACACAATGCCCCGGTCGGCCCGGCCCGGCCGGCCCGGTCGTGCGCCGGCCCGCCGCCCTGCTGGCCCGCCGCCCCGCCGCCCTGCTGGTCCGCCGGTCCGCTGGGCCGCCGCCCCGCTGCCCCGCCGGCCCGCCGGCCACGATCCACTCCATATCGCCGATGTCGGGGTGTCGGGGCGGGGTTGATGCCGCGATATCAAGGATGTCGAGTGGATCAAGCGAGTGGAGCAGCCGGGACGGGGGCGGGGCGTCTCTGGGGCAGTTCGCCAGGCGGCCCGCTGATCCACTCGGGATCACGGAAATCGCGGTGTCCGGGCGGCCCGGACACCCCGACTTCCTGGAAGTCGAGTGGATCACGAGGCCGTGAGCGTCAGGCCGTGCCCCAGGTGTAGGTCTGCTTGCGCAACTTGAGGTAGACGAACGCCTCGGTGGACAGCACCCCGGGCACCGCGCGCAGTCGCTGCAGGATCTCCAGCAGGTGGTCGTCGTTGCGGCAGACCACCTCGGTGAGCAGGTCGAACGACCCGGCGGTGATGACCACGTAGTCGACCTCCTCCAACTCGGCCAGCCGGTCGGCCACTGCCTCCAGGTCGCCGTCGGTACGCAGGCCGATCATCGCCTGGCGGGGGAAGCCGAGCTGGAGCGGATCGGTCACCGCGACGATCTGCATCACGCCGGAGTCGAGCAGCCGCTGCACCCGCTGGCGAACCGCCGCCTCGGAGAGCCCGACCGCCTTGCCGATGGTGGCGTACGGTCGCCGGCCGTCCTCCTGGAGCTGTTCGATGATCCGCTTGGCCACGTCATCCAGCAGAGCGTGATTGGCACCTTCACGGACAGCGACGCGTCGACCGCCGTTGCCGTTCTCGTGCTGCCGGTTCGTCATCGTGCGCTCCCCATGTACCGAATCGTGATGTCGCGCGTGTGTCCTCGCGCAGTCTGGCGTATTTCGTCGTGCATCGCTAACCCCGCAACGGAATCCCTTGTAAGGAAGGTCACCTCATGTCAGGATCAGTCGTCCATGGCACCTGACCCTTCCGCCGGCGCGCCACCCCCGTCCCGCCCGCCGACGATGACCCTTTAGGAGTCGTCATGCGTACTCCCCTCCGGCCCTTCACCCGGCGTGGACTGCTCACCGGCACTCTCGGTTCGGCCGCGCTCCTCGCCGCGGGCGGCAGCCTCGCCGGCTGCGGCACTAAGGGCGCGCAACAGACCGAGGCCGGCTGCGTCAGCGAAGACCTTTCCGGCACCGAGAAGAAGCTTGCCTTCTCCAACTGGCCGCAGTACATGGACGTGGACGAGAAGGACGAGTCCAAGCGACCCAGCCTCGACGGGTTCATCACCAAGACCGGCATCCAGGTCACGTACACCGAGGACATCAACGACAACAACGAGTTCTTCGGCAAGGTGCAGAACCAGCTCGCGGCCTGCCAGAGCACGGACCGGGACCTCATCGTGCTGACCGACTGGATGGCGGCCCGGATGATCCGGCTCGGCTGGATCCAGAAGCTCGACCCGGCGAAGATTCCCAACGTCCAGGCCAACCTGCTTCCGTCGCTGCTCAACCGCTCCTTCGACACCGAGAACCGGATCTCCATCCCGTGGCAGTCGGGCCTCGCCGGTCTGGCGTACAACGGCGACGTCACCAAGGAGCTGCGCACCGTCGACGAGCTGCTCACCCGTCCCGACCTCAAGGGCAAGGTGACCGCGCTCAGCGAGATGCGCGACACGATGGGCCTGCTGCTCGGGTCCAACGGGCACGACCCGGCCAACTTCACCACCGCCCAGTTCGACGACGCGCTCAACAAGCTCAAGAAGGCCGTCGACTCGGGACAGATCCGCAAGTTCACCGGCAACGACTACGCACCCGACCTGGCCAAGGGTGACATCGCCGCGTGCATCGGCTGGTCCGGGGACGTCATCCAGCTCTCCAGCGAGAACGCCAAGGTGCAGTTCGTCGCGCCTGACTCCGGCGTGATGCTGTTCAGCGACAACATGATGGTCCCCAACAAGGCCACTCACAAGGGCAACGCCGAGGCGCTGATCAACTACTACTACGAGCCGGCCGTCGCCGCGACGCTCGCCGCGTACGTCAACTACATCTGCCCGGTCAAGGGCGCCCAGGCCGAGATGGAGAAGATCGACCCTGAGCTGGCCGCCAACCCGCTGATCTTCCCCGACGAGGCGCTGCTGTCGAAGTCCAAGGTGTTCATGGCCCTGGACGAGAAGCAGGAGAAGGAGTACGAGGGCAAGTACCAGCAGGTCATCGGGGCGTGACGGAGATGGCGCGCGAGACACCCGCCGGCGACCTGCGCCTGGCCAACCTCACCAAGCGGTTCGGGATTTTCACCGCGGTCGACGAACTCAGCCTGACCATCCCGCAGGGCTCGTTCTTCGCCCTGCTCGGCGCGTCCGGCTGCGGCAAGACCACCACGCTGCGGATGATCGCCGGTCTGGAGGAGCCGACCAGCGGTCAGGTGCTGCTCGGCGACCGCGACATCGCGCGGCTGCGGCCGTACAAGCGACCGGTCAACACCGTGTTCCAGAGCTACGCGCTCTTCCCGCACCTGAACATCTTCGAGAACGTGGCCTTCGGGCTGCGTCGGCGCGGCATCCGCTCGGTCGACGACGAGGTCCTGCGGATGCTGTCGCTGGTGCAGCTCGACGACTATGGCAACCGCCGCCCGGCCCAGCTCTCCGGCGGCCAGCAGCAGCGGGTCGCGCTGGCACGCGCGCTCATCAACCGGCCGCAGGTGCTGCTGCTCGACGAGCCGCTGGGCGCTCTCGACCTCAAGCTGCGCCGGCAGATGCAGATCGAGCTGAAGCGGATCCAGACCGAGGTGGGTATCACCTTCGTACACGTCACGCACGACCAGGAGGAGGCCATGACCATGGCCGACACCGTCGCGGTGATGAA
The DNA here is from genome assembly GCF_042872965.1 of Micromonospora sp. NPDC005087. Lineage (NCBI taxonomy): Bacteria > Bacillati > Actinomycetota > Actinomycetes > Micromonosporales > Micromonosporaceae > Micromonospora > Micromonospora sp. NPDC005087. The sequence continues at coordinate 552,262 of NZ_JBIALB010000002.1, forward strand.
CGCCGGCCGGATCGAGCAGCTCGGCGCCCCGGCCGACATCTACGAGTTCCCGGCCACCGCGTTCGTGGCGAACTTCCTCGGCCAGTCCAACCTGCTCGCCGGCGAGGCCGCCGGCACCGCGGGCGGCGAGGTGGCGGTGACGGCACACGGCGCGCGCTTCTCGGTGCCCGCCGGCCGGTCCCGGGCCGACCGTGGTCCGGTCCACCTGGGCGTACGCCCGGAGAAGCTGCATCTGGTCGGCTCCGCCGACCAGGTGCCCGCAGGCCACCAGCACGTCACCGGGGTGGTCAGCGACGCCTCCTACGTGGGGGTCAGCACCCAGTACCTGCTGCGCACCGGCTGGGGCACCGAGCTGTCGGTGTTCACGGCCAACAGCGGGGCGGCGGCTCAGGTGCGGGTCGGCAGCGAGGCCGTGGCGTACTGGGATCCACGGCACGCGTTCCTGCTGCCCCGCGATGCCGACGACAGCGACCGGACCTCGCCGGTGGTCGACGAGCCGGTGGGTGCGTCGTCGTGACCGTCCTGGCCCAGGTGCCCACCGGATCGGGGCAGCCGCCGCCCACGCCGCCGGCAGCCCGGTCCGGGCGGCACCGTCTGCTGCCGTACCTGTTGCTGCTGCCCGGCGCGGCCTGGCTGCTCATCTTCTTCGGCGTGCCGCTGGTGCAGCTCGCCGCGGCCAGCCTCTACGACCCCAGCGGCTCGCTCTCCACCGGGTACGCGTTGACCTGGGCGTTCGGCAACTACCCGGACGTGTTGCAGGCGTACTGGCCGCAGTTCCTGCGCTCGTTCGGTTACGCCGGCGTGGCCCTGGTGCTGGCGCTGGTGCTGGGTTACCCGCTCGCGTACGCCATCGCGCAGAAGGCCGGCCGGTGGAAGAACCTGCTGCTGGTCTGCGTGGTCGCGCCGATGTTCACCAGCTTCCTGGTCCGCACGCTGGCCTGGAAGACCATCCTGTCGGACAACGGCGCACTGGTCGGCCTGCTGCGCGACGTGCACCTGCTCGCCCCGGACGGTCGGTTGCTGGCCACCCCGTTCGCGGTGGTGCTCGGCCTGACGTACAACTTCCTGCCGTTCCTGGTGCTGCCGCTGTACGCGAGCCTGGAGCGGCTCGACCATCGGCTGCTGGAGGCGGCCAGTGACCTGTACGCCAGCGGATTGCAGGCGTTCCGCCGGGTGACCCTGCCGCTGTCCATGCCGGGTCTGGTCGCCGGCACGCTGCTGTTCTTCATCCCGGCCAGCGGCGACTACATCAACGCCGAGCTGCTCGGCACCCCGAACGAGTACATGATCGGCAACGTCATCGACTCGGCGTTCCTGGTCCGGCTGGACTACCCGCAGGGCGCCGCGCTGTCGTTCCTGCTGATGGCGGCGATCCTCGCGGTGGTCTTCGGCTATCTGCGCAGGGCCGGCACGGAGGAGGTGCTGTGAGGCTCTCGCGTTGGCTGGCGGACCGCTGGGTGATGATCGTGGCGTTGCTGGTGCTCGGCTACCTGGCGCTGCCGATCCTGGTGGTGGCCGGGCTGTCGTTCAACCGCCCGTCGAGCCGGCTGTCGTACGACTTCAACGAGTTCACCCTGGACAACTGGCGTCAGCCGTGCGCCACGTCGGACATGTGCGACGCGGTGGTCCGCAGCGTGCAGATCGGCTTCATCGCCACCGTGGTCGCCACCGTGCTCGGCACCCTGATGGCGTTCGCGCTGGTCCGGCACCGCTTCCGCGGTCGTTCCGGCATCAACGTGCTGATCTTCCTGCCGATGGCCACCCCGGAGCTGGTGATGGGCACCTCGCTGCTGGCCCTCTTCGTCTCCGCCGGGGTGCCGCAGGGCTTCTGGACCATCGTCATCGCGCACGTGATGTTCTGCGTCTCGTTCGTGGTGGTCACCGTCAAGGCGCGTCTGGCGGGGATGGACCGGCGGCTGGAGGAGGCCGCCATGGACCTGTACGCCAGCGAGTGGCAGACCTTCCGGCGGATCACCCTGCCGCTGGTGCTGCCCGGCATCGTGGCCGCCGCGCTGCTGGCCTTCTCGCTCAGCTTCGACGACTTCATCATCACGAACTTCAACGCCGGCACGACCGTCACGTTCCCGATGTACGTCTGGGGCGCTGCCCAGCGGGGCATCCCGCCGCAGGTCAACGTCATCGGCACCGCGATGTTCGCGATCGCGCTGCTGCTGGTCGGGCTCAGCTCGCTGCGCGGTCGGCGATCCCGCCGTGCCAACCTGCTGGCCAGCACGGGGCAGGGCCGTCCGGCGCACCGGCCGTCATGACCGTCCCGCACACCGGCCGGGCGCTCGCCGACGCGGCCCCGGTGCCCTACTGGCTCGACCGTCCGGACCGCCCCGACCCGCTGCCGCCGCTCGCCGGCCCGCAGCACGCCGACCTGCTGGTGATCGGCGGCGGATACAGCGGGCTCTGGGCCGCCCTGCTGGCCAAGCAGGCCGAGCCGGACCGCGACGTGCTGCTCGTCGACGCGGGCACCTGCGGCTGGGCCGCGTCCGGGCGCAACGGCGGGTTCTGCGCCGCCTCGCTCACCCACGGCCTGGCCAACGGCGTCGACCGGTTCCCCGACGAGGTCGGCGAGTTGGACCGTCTCGGCCGGGAGAACCTGGACGCCATCGCCGCCACCATCGCCGAATTCGGCATCGACTGCGACTTCGAACGCACGGGCGAGCTGGCCGTCGCCGTCGAGCCGTACCAGCTCGCCGGGCTCGCCGCCGACGCGGAGCTGGCCCGCCGGTACGGCCATCAGGTGCGGCTGCTGGACCGCGACGAGGTGCGCGCCGAGGTGAACTCGCCGACGTACCTCGGCGGGATGGTCGACGCCGACCGGGTGGCCATGCTGGATCCGGCGAAGCTGGCGTGGGGGCTGCGCCGTGCCTGCCTCGACCTCGGCGTGCGGGTGCACGAGCACACGCGGGTGACCGGGCTGCGCGCCGACGGCGCGGCGCTGTACGCCCGGACGGCTGGCGGGCCGGACGCCGCGCCCGGGTCGGTACGGGCCCGGCGGGTGGTGCTGGCCACCAACGCCTTCCCGCCGCTGTTGCGCCGGCTGCGGGCGTACCTGGTGCCGGTGTACGACCACGTGCTGATGACCGAGCCGCTCACCCCGGCGCAGCGGGACGCGATCGGCTGGCGCAACCGGCAGGGACTGGCCGACACCGGCAACCAGTTCCACTACTACCGGATCACCTCCGACGGGCGGATCCTCTTCGGCGGGTACGACGCCGTCTACCACTACGGCAACCGGGTCGCGCCGGAGCTGGAGCAGCGTCCCGCCACCTTCACCACCCTCGCCCAGCACTTCTTCACCACCTTCCCGCAGCTCGCCGACGTGCGCTTCAGCCACCGCTGGGGCGGCGTCATCGACACCTGCACCCGGTTCTGCCCGTTCTTCGGCACCGCGTACGACGGTCGGCTGGCGTACGCGGCCGGCTACACCGGTCTCGGCGTGGGCGCCACCCGCTTCGGTGCCCGCGTGCTGCTCGACCTGCTGGCCGGCGGGAACACCCCGCTGACCGGGCTCGACCTGGTCCGCAGCAAGCCGCTGCCGTTCCCGCCGGAACCCGTCCGCTCCATCGGCATCAATCTCACCCGCTGGTCACTGGCCCGCGCCGACGCGCGCGAGGGCCGGCGCGACCTCTGGCTCCGTACTCTCGATCGTCTCGGTTTGGGGTTTGATTCCTGATGCGTGTCCTGCTCGTCGGCGCCGGTGGCGTCGGCTCCGCCGCCGTAGCCATCGCCGCCCGACGGTCCTTCTTCGAGACCATGGTGGTCGCCGACCACGACCCGGGCCGCGCCGAGCGTGCCGTCGCCGGGCACGGTGACCGGTTCGTCGCCGCCCAGGTGGACGCGTCCTCGGCCGACGGGGTCGCCGCGCTCTGCCGGGAGCACCGGATCACCCACGTGCTCAACGCCGTCGACCCGCGCTTCGTCATGCCGATCTTCGACGGTGCGTTCGCGGCTGGCGCGGACTACCTGGACATGGCGATGTCGCTGTCGCGGCCGCATCCGTCCCGCCCGTACGCCGAGACCGGGGTGCTGCTCGGCGACGCGCAGTTCGCGCTGGCCGACGACTGGTCCGCGGCCGGCCGGCTGGCGCTGTGCGGCATCGGTGTCGAACCCGGCCTGTCCGACGTCTTCGCCCGGTACGCCGCCGACGAGCTGTTCAGCGAGATCGACGAGATCGGCGTCCGGGACGGGGCGAACCTCACCGTGGACGGCTACGACTTCGCGCCGTCGTTCTCCATCTGGACCACCATCGAGGAGTGCCTCAACCCGCCGGTGGTCTGGGAGCGGGACCGGGGCTGGTACACCACCGAACCGTTCTCCGAGCCGGAGGTCTTTCACTTCCCGGAGGGGATCGGGCCGGTCGAGTGCGTCAACGTCGAGCACGAGGAGGTGCTGCTCATCCCGCGCTGGGTCAAGGCCCGCCGGGTCACCTTCAAGTACGGCCTCGGCGACGAGTTCATCGAGGTGCTCAGGACGCTGCACAAGCTCGGCCTCGACTCGACCGCGCCGGTCGGCGTGCGCGGCGTCCAGGTGTCGCCGCGGGACGTGGTGGCCGCCTGCCTGCCCGACCCGGCCACCCTCGGCGAGCGGATGCGTGGCAAGACGTGCGCCGGCACCTGGGTGCGGGGCCTCGGTCCGGACGGGCGGCCCCGGGAGGTCTACCTCTACCACGTGGTCGACAACGAGTGGTCCATGCTGGAGTACGGCCACCAGGCGGTGGTCTGGCAGACCGCGGTCAACCCGGTGGTGGCGTTGGAACTGCTCGCCACCGGCGCCTGGTCCGGCGTCGGGGTGCTCGGCCCGGAGGCGCTGCCCCCGGTGCCGTTCCTCGACCTGCTGAACGCCTACGGCTCGCCGTGGGGGATGGAGGAGCGATGAGCCGTTACGGGGCCATGTACGGGCCGGACATCACCTTCCTCGGCGTGGACCGGTGCACGCTCGACGACCCGGCGTCGTACGGCGACGCCGACGTCGTGATCGTCGGGGCGCCCTTCGACGGCGGCACCTCGCACCGGCCCGGCACCCGGTTCGGACCGTCGGCGATCCGGCAGGCGTGCTACCTCGCCCACGACGGCTCCCGCCCGTCCCTCGCGCTGCGCGTCGACGCGTTGCGCGACCTGCGCGTGTACGACGCCGGCGACGTGGAGATGTTCTCCGGCGACATCGAGCGCTCGCTGGCCGCCCTGGAGGCCGCGGTCCACGCCGTGTCGTCCGCCGGCGCCATCCCGGTGGTGCTCGGCGGGGACCACTCCATCGCGCTGCCCGACGCCACCGGTGTGGCCCGGCAGCACGGGCACGGCCGGGTGTCGCTCGTGCACTTCGACGCGCACGCCGACACCGGTGAGATCGAGTTCGGCTCGCTGCACGGGCACGGCCAGCCGATGCGCCGGCTCATCGAGTCCGGCGCGGTACGCGGTGACCGGTTCCTCCAGATCGGGCTGCGCGGCTACTGGCCCGGGCCGGACGTCCTGTCCTGGATGGCGGAGCAGCGGATGCGGTCGTACGAGATGACCGAGCTGGTCGCGCGCGGGCTCGACGCGTGCCTCACCGAGGCGTTCGCGATCGCGGTCGACGAGTGCGAGGGGGTGTTCCTCTCCGTCGACGTGGACGTCGTGGACCCCGGCATGGCGCCGGGCACCGGCACCCCGGAGCCGGGCGGCCTGACCTCCCGGCAACTGCTCGACGCGGTTCGCCGGGTCTGCTACGAGCTGCCCGTCGTCGGGGTGGACGTGGTCGAGGTCGCCCCGCCGTACGACCACGCCGACATCACCGCGTACCTGGGCAATCGCGTGGTCCTGGAGGCACTGTCGGCGATCGCCCGCCGCCGCCGCGACGCGGCCGGAGGTCCACCCTGGAACCCGCGACAGCCCCTCCTGGACGCCCGCTGATAAGGGGCGATTCGCGAAGTTCATACCCGAGTGAGGCCGCACGATCGGCCCTGCCCGGTCCGGCCGAGCGGATGCCGGCATGACCCGAACTACGGCGGCTGCGTCCCGATCGCCAGCGACGTCGACTGCCTACCGGGCGGCGGCAACGGCCCCGCCTACGTCACAGGCCCCGTCAAGGTCATCGGCGACGACATCTACGACCTGGACCGCGACAACGACGGCTACGGCTGCGACTGATCCTGCGGCGGGCCCAACGGTCACACAGCGTCCCACGCGGGGGAGGACTGGGTTTCGAGCGTTATACCTCTGAGTCATATCTATGCCTCGGAGGTATAACGCTCTCCAGTGCGGGCGGCTCCGCCACCCACGCCCCACCGCGCCGGAGCCGACGTCACGCGGCGAGGCGGGAGCGGATCAGGAAGCGGACGCCGTCCGGGGCCTCCAGGGAGAAGCCGCTGCCGCGCCCCGGGACCACGTCCACGGTCAGCCTCGTGTGCTTCCACAGTTCCCACTGTGCGGTCGACATCCAGAAGTCGACCGGCTCCGGCACCCCGTCCACAGCTAGCGAGGCGAGCAGGACGTCGGACGAGCCGGTGCGGAACTCGCCCGCCGGGTAGCACATCGGGGCGCTGCCGTCGCAGCAGCCGCCGGACTGGTGGAACATCAGCGGCCCGTGCCGCCCCCGCAGCGACCGGATCAACTCGGCCGCGGCGGGGGTGACGGAGACGACGGACATCAGAAGAAGCCGAGCTTCTGCGTCGAGTAGCTGACCAGCAGGTTCTTGGTCTGCTGGTAGTGCTCCAGCATCATCTTGTGGTTCTCCCGGCCGATGCCGGACTGCTTGTACCCGCCGAACGCGGCGTGCGCCGGGTACGCGTGGTAGCAGTTGGTCCACACCCGGCCCGCCTGGATGGCCCGCCCGGCCCGGTACGCGGTGTTCATGTCCCGGGTCCAGACGCCCGCGCCCAGCCCGTACAGGGTGTCGTTGGCGGTCTTGACGGCGTCGTCGAGGTCGGCGAAGGAGGTCACCGAGACCACCGGTCCGAAGATCTCCTCCTGGAAGACCCGCATCGAGTTGTCGCCCTCGAAGATCGTCGGCTGGACGTAGTACCCGCCGGACAGCTCGCCGCCCAGGTCCGCGCGGGACCCGCCGGTGAGCACCTTGGCGCCTTCCTGCCGGCCGATGTCCAGGTAGGACAGGATCTTCTCCAGCTGGTCGTTGGAGGCTTGCGCCCCGATCATCGTGTCGGTGTCCAGCGGGTGCCCCTGCACGATCTGCTCGGTGCGGGAGACCGCCGCGGCGAGGAAGTCGCTGTAGTGGCCCTGCTGGATCAGCGCCCGCGACGGGCAGGTGCAGACCTCGCCCTGGTTGAGGGCGAACATGGTGAAGCCTTCGAGCGCCTTGTCCAGGAAGGCATCAGAAGCAGCGCTGACGTCGTCGAAGAAGATGTTCGGGCTCTTGCCGCCCAGCTCCAGGGTGACGGGTTTGATGTTCTCGCTGGCGTACTGCATGATCAGCCGCCCGGTGGTGGTCTCACCGGTGAACGCCACCTTGGCAACCCGCGCCGAGGACGCCAGCGGCTTGCCGGCCTCCACGCCGAAGCCGTTGACGATGTTGAGCACGCCGGGTGGCAGCAGGTCCGCCACCAGCGACAGCCAGTAGTGGATCGATGCCGGGGTCTGCTCGGCCGGCTTGAGCACCACGGCGTTGCCGGCGGCCAGCGCGGGCGCCAGCTTCCAGGTGGCCATCAGGATCGGGAAGTTCCACGGGATGATCTGCCCGACCACGCCGAGCGGCTCGTGGAAGTGGTACGCGACGGTGTCGTCGTCGAGTTCGCCGAGCGAGCCCTCCTGCGCCCGGATCGCCCCGGCGAAGTAGCGGAAGTGGTCGATGGCGAGCGGGATGTCGGCGGCCAGCGTCTCGCGGACCGGCTTGCCGTTCTCCCAGCTTTCGGCGATGGCCAGCGACTCCAGGTTCTCCTGCATCCGGTCGGCGATGCGATTGAGGATCAGGGCCCGCTCGGCCACCGAGGTGCGCCCCCAGGCGTCGGCGGCGCCGTGTGCGGCGTCCAGGGCCTTCTCGATGTCCGGTGCGGTGCCCCGGGCCACCTCGGTGAAGGTCTGCCCGGTGACCGGGGTCGGGTTCTCGAAGTAGCCGCCACCGTGCGGCTTGACGTACTCGCCGCCGATGAAGTGGTCGTAACGGGACTGCCAGTGGGTGGGCGCGTCGTAGCGCGTCATGGTTACCTCCGCCGTCGTTGTGCGGGTGTGCCGACGGCGACGTTAGTTTCCGGAACGTTGCAGCCACGTTGCGCGCGGTAGGTCGTACTCCCCGGCGAGCTGGTCGATGCGGGCGAGCGCGAGCGGCCGGCGTGGCGCGCCCGCCGGCAACGCCCGCGCCAGGGCCTGCCAGGCGGTCAGGTCGTCGTCCCCGGCGGACGTCGCGGTCCAGGTCGCGAGCAGCGCCGGGTCCGCGGTGGCCAGCACGGCCGCGCGGAGCTGGCCGTCGATGAGCCGACGTAGTCGCGTCACTCCCGGTGCGTCCGAGCCGGGCAGCAGCGACCCGGAGTACGCGTCGAGCGCGCCCGCCGGATCGCCCTGGTCCAATCGGTCCGCGACGGTGGTGAAGTCGGCGCGGACGGTGCCGCGCAGCCGGTACGGGCGGGAGTCGAGCAGTTCGGGGCCGAGCACCCGGCGCAGCCGGGACAGCTCCGCGCGCAGGGTGACCGGGTGCAGTCGGTCGTCCCCGTACAGGTCGAGGCCGAGCTGTTCGCCGGTGCGCCCCTCGGGATGGTGCAGCAGCAGCACCAGCAGCTCGCTGTGCCGGCGGCCGAGCCGGATCCGCCGCCCGTCGACGCGCAGCTCCGCCTCGTCCCGGCCGAGCGCGGTCACGGTGGCGACGCCGGGCTCCACCGGTCGGTCGGTGGCGAGCTGCGCCTCGGCGGCCCGGGCGGTGGCCCGGACCAGCGCCAGGCTGTGCGGGTTGGCCAGGTGGTCGCCGCCGGTGATGTCGACGGCGCCGAGCAGCCGACCGGTGACCGGGTCGTGGATCGGCGCCGCGGCGCAGGTCCAGCGCTGCACCGGCCGGCTGAAGTGCTCGGTGGCGAAGATCTGCACGCTGTGGTCGACGGCCAGCGCGGTGCCGGGGGCGTTGGTGCCGGCGTGTCTCTCGTCCCACAGGGCGCCGGGCACGAAGTTCATCCGTTCGGCGTGCCGGCGCACTCCCGGGTGGCCCTCCACCCAGAGCAGCCGCCCGTACGCGTCGCAGACCGCCATCAGGTGCGCGCCGTCCTGTGCGATGCCGCCCAGCAGGTCCCGGAACAGCGGCAGCACCCGGGCCAGCGGGTGAGCGGCCCGGTAGCTCGCCAGCGCGTCGTCGACCAGGTCGACCGGCGGGGTGGCCTCCGGGTCGAGCCGCGCTGAGCGTTCCCACGAGCGGCGTACCACCTCCCGCACCCGGTGCGGGGCGGCGCCGGCGGCGAGGAACGCCTCGTGGGCGGCGCCGACCTGCGCGATCCGCTCCGCCGGATCGACGCCGAATTCCAGGGCGAGCCACGGGTCAGCCATCGGGCGACCTCCTCGGCTTCCATCGTGACGCAGCTCACCCCTGATCGCCAACCGTCCGATCCGCCGGGGACGGATGACGCAGAGTGCTTACAGAACCCTTAACCCCGGCCTGCGACGGTATGCCGGACGAGTGGAACCACGGGGAGCGGAAACGTGCGGGTGCTGGTGGCGGACGACGAGCGGTTGCTGGCGGACACGGTGGCCGAGGGGCTCCGACGCCTCTCGATGGCCGTCGACGTCTGCTACGACGGCGACGGTGCGCTGGAGCGGATCGGAGTTAACCGGTACGACGTGGCCGTCCTGGACCGGGACATGCCCGGGCACACCGGAGACGAGGTGTGCCGCACCATCGCCGACTCCCAGGTGGGCACCCGGGTGCTGCTGCTCACCGCGGCGGCCGGCATCCGGGACCGGGTGGCCGGTCTGGACCTCGGCGCGGACGACTACCTGACCAAGCCGTTCGCCTTCGCCGAGCTGGTCGCCCGGGTGCAGGCCCTCGGCCGGCGGTCCACCCCGGCGCTTCCGCCGGTGCTGGCTCAGGACGGTGTGGTGCTGGACGTGGCCCGGCACGTGGCCACCCGGGACGGCCGCCCGCTGGCGCTGAGCCCGAAGGAGTTCGCCGTGCTGCACGTGCTGCTGCGCGCCGCCGGGCAGGTGGTCAGCGCCGAGGAGCTGCTGGAGCAGGCCTGGGACGAGTTCGCCGACCCGTTCACCAACGCCGTACGGGTCACCGTGATGACCCTGCGCAAGAAGCTCGGCGACCCGGCCGTCATCCACACCGTGCCCAAGGCCGGCTACCGGCTCGGCGGCCCGGCGTGAGCTGGACGCCCCGCCGCCGGGTGCTGCTCGTGGGCCTGCTGGCGTTGCTGGCCGGGCCGCTCCTGCCGAGGGTCGGCAAGTGGCTGAGCGGGCTGATCTGGACCCGTGGGCAGCAGATCTGCGATCTGCCGCTGCCCGGCCTGATGGAGGTCTGCGCGTCGGCACACCAGGGCGGGTTCGTGCTGCCGGTGGTGGCCATGCTGGTCGTGGTTCTGGCCACCCTGGTGGCGCTCTGGTTCGGCGCGGTGTGGTGCCTGCGTCCCGTCCGCGACCTGGCCGAGCCGATCGGGCACCTCGGCCCGCAGAACCTCGGCCACCGGATCCGGCCCCGCGGCCGCGACGAGCTGGCCCGGCTGTCCCGGGCGATCGACGAGATGATGGAGCGCGTCTCCGCCGGGTACGAGGGGCAGCGGCGGTTCGCCGCGAACGCCTCGCACGAACTGCGTACCCCGCTGGCGGTGCAGCGCACGCTGATCGAGGTCGGGATGGCGCGGTCGCTCACCGCTGAGCAGCTGGAGCTGTTGACCGGCCAGCTGCTGGAGACGAACGAGCGCAACGAGCGGCTGATCGAGGGCCTGCTCGCGCTCAGCGAGAGCGACCAGGGCCTTCGCTCGCGTACCCCACAGCGGCTCGACGAGATCATCGCCGCGGTGCTCGCCGGATACCGGGACCGTGCCCGGGAGGCCGCCGTGACGATCGACGCCCACCTCACGCCCCGGGTTGTGGTCGGCGAGCGGGTGCTGCTCGAACGCCTGGTCACCAACCTGGTGGAGAACGCGATCAAGTACAACCGGCGCGGCGGCTCGCTGACCGTCACGGTCGGCGGCTCGCCCGCGCTGTCCGTGGTCAACACCGGTCAGCCGGTGCCGGCCGAGGCGGTCGCCGGCCTCTTCGAGCCGTTCCGCCGCCTCGCCCGGGATCGCACCTCGCACGGCGGCGGCGCCGGCCTCGGCCTGGCCATCGCCCGCTCGATCACCCAGGCGCACGACGGCATCATCGCTGCCCGACCCGGCGAGCAGGGCGGCCTGCGGGTGGACGTCCAGCTACCCGCTCCGCCCTAGCACTCCCACCCGCCCTCCCGGGGTCCGCGTGTCGCGGCATCCCTGCCTTCGGCGTGCTCGAAAACAACCGTCTGCCAGCCGTGGACCCGGTCCCGGCCCCAGCGCGACAGAAGGAGAACCATGTCCCGCACCGCTGCTCCGGCCGGCCTGTGCCGTGCCGACGTCGAGGAGGCCGCCCACTGGCTCTCCGGTCGGGTGGTCCGTACCCCCGTGCTGCGGTCCCCGGTGATCGACGGGCTGGCCGGGGCCCGGATCCTGCTCAAGGCGGTGAACCTCCAGGACGGCGGCTCGTACAAGATGCGCGGGGCGCTGCGGTCGGTCGGCCGCCTCGCCACGGCCGGGCACGACGGGGTGATCGCGCAGAGCACCGGCAACCACGCGGTGGCCGTGGCGTTGGCGGCCCGGCAGCACGGGCTCGCGGCCACCGTGGTGCTACCGGTCGACGCGGCGTCGACCAAGGTCGAGCGGGCCCGGGCGGCGGGGGCGCGGGTGGTGTTCGCCGGCACCAGCGTCGACGAGCGGGTGGCGACGGCCCGGCGGCTCAGCGAGGAGACCGGTCACCCCGTCATCGACGCGTACGACCACCCGGACGTGATCGCGGGGCAGGGCAGCGCCAGCCTCGAGCTGATCGAGGAGGCCGAGCGCGCCGGCAGCCCGCTGGACGCGTTGGTGGTCCCGGTCGGCGGCGGCGGCGGGGTGGCGGGCGCCTGCCTGGCCGCCGCCGGCACCGCCATCGAGGTGTACGGCGTGGAGCCGGTGGGCTGCGACTCGTTGGCCCGCAGCCTCGCGGCCGGCGAGCGGGTTCCGGTCGCCCCGGCGCCCACGATCGCCGACGGGCTGCGGCCGTCCTGCGTGGGTGAACTGCCGTTCGCCATCCTGCGGACCGCCCTGCGCGGGGTCGTCCGGGTCGACGACGACGAGATCGCGGCGGCGTTCCGGCTGCTCCTGATGGAGCTGAAGGTGCTGGTCGAGCCGTCCGGAGCGGCCGGTCTGGCCGGTGCGCTCCGGCTAGCCGCCGAGGCCGGTGTGCCGTGGCAACGAACGGTCGGCGTGGTGCTGACCGGCGGAAATGTGGAGGCGGCGCTGGTGGCCCGGCTGACGGTCCAGCGGCTCGCCGAGTTGACGACTGTGGAAGGAGCGGCGGCATGAGCGCGCCAACTCGGATCGGAATCCTGTTCGGCGGCCCGTCGGCGGAGCACGAGGTCTCCTGCGCCTCCGCGCTCGGCGTGGCCCGGGCGCTGGCCGGCGGCGGGTACCGCACGGTCGCCATCGGCGTCACCCGCACCGGTGCGTTCCGGCTGATGCCGGACGCGCTGCTGGCCGAGCTGCGCGACCGGCCCGCCGCCGAGCGGGCGATCGACGACCGGCTGACGGTGACCGGGCCGGCGGTCGAGCTGCGCTCCGGCCCGCGCGCGGGCACCGTGCAGGTGTCCGCGGTGAACGCCCCCGGCGCGGTGCACGCGGAGCTGGACGTGGTCTTCCCCGTGCTGCACGGCCCGTTCGGTGAGGACGGGGTGGTGCAGGGGCTGCTGGAGTCGCTGGACGTGCCGTACGTCGGGTGCGGCATCCTGGCCTCCGCGGTGGGCATGAACAAGGTGGCGATGAAACGGGCGCTGCGCGCCGACGGCATCCCGACCACCCCGCACGTCGCGTTCGACGCGCACACCTACCGCGCGACCGACGACCCGGAGAAGTTGGTGCTCGGCCTGCGCCGGCCGCTGTTCGTCAAGCCCGCCAGCATGGGCTCCTCGATCGGGATATCCCGGGTGGACGAGGGCGACGACCTGGCCGCCGCGGTCGAGGAGGCGCTCCGGCATGACCAGCTCGTCATCGTCGAGCAGGGGGTCACCGGCCGGGAGTTGGAGTGCGCGGTGCTCGGCGGCTGGCGCCCGGAGGCGTCGGCCGTCGGGGAGGTGCGCGTCGCCGGCGGCTGGTTCGACTACCAACAGAAGTACTTCGGCGACGCCGACCCCATGATCGTCCCGGCGGTGCTGCCCGAGGAGGTGACCGAGCGGGTTCGCGAGCTGTCGCTGCGCGCGTTCGCCGCGATCGGCGGCTGGGGGCTGGCCCGGGTCGACTTCCTGTACGACGAGACGACCGGTGAGCTGTACGTCAACGAGCTGAACACGATGCCCGGCTTCACCGCGCACTCCATGTACCCGAAGGTGTGGGCGGCGGCCGGCGTCGGCTACCGGGAGGTGGTGGACCGGCTGGTCGAGCTGGCCCGTACCCGGCACGCGAGCCGACCCGTGACCGCCACCAGGAGCGGCCGATGATCCTGCTCTCCGATCCCCGGGTGGCGGCGGTGCCCAGCGCCGACGACGGCGACCCGCTGGTGGACCTGCGCGAGCTGCCGGAGCAGCGACTGGACCGGCGTGCGGCCGACCCGTCCGGCGCGTACGCCCGGCTGCGCGCCGGCGTCGCGGACCGGCTCCTGGCCGCGCAGCGTGCGCTGCCCGCCGGGGTGCGGCTGCTGGTCATCGAGGGGTACCGGCCGTACCAGGCCCAGTTGGTCATCTTCACCGGCTACCGGGAAGAGCTGCGCCGGCGGCACCCGGACTGGTCCCCGGAGCGGCTGCACCGGGAGACCACCAAGTTCGTCTCGCCGGTCGAGGTGGCCCCGCACAGCACCGGCGGGGCCGTGGATCTGACCCTGTGCACCGACGACGGCGTGGAGTTGGATCTCGGCACGGCCGTCGACGCCACGCCGGAGGACAGCGCGAACGCCTGCTTCACCGACGCCCCCACCATCGACGGGGCCGCCCGGCGGCACCGGCAGATCATGGTGGACGCGCTCGGTGGCGCCGGGCTGGTGAACTACCCGACCGAGTGGTGGCACTGGTCGTACGGGGACCGCTACTGGGCCGTGACCACCGGGGCGCCGCGCACCCGGTACGGACCGGTGGATCTGGCCGCCGCGGCGATCGGTGCCCGTGTCGGCTGAACGGTAGGGCGCTCCCGTCCGTACCAGGCGGTAAGAAACCACCGAGGACGGGAGTGACGGCGATGAGGGTGCAGCGCAAGCACGTGCTGGCGGCGACCGTGGCGGTGCTCGCCGCGGCGGGCGTGGCGGTGGGGACCGGTTTCGGGTTCGCCGGCACCGCACCGGCACGGCAGTCCGTCTGCACGGGCTCGGTCACCTTCTCGGCAGAGGGCGGGGCGCCGGCGGCGACCAGCGACCGGTTCCCGGTGGGTACGCGGCTGCGGGTGACCAACCTGGACAACAACCGGGCGGCCACGGTGACGGTGACCGGCCCGTCGGGCAGTTGTGTGCTGCTCAACGCCGCCGCGATGGAGCTGGTCCGTGAGCCGGGGAAGAACGTGATCCGCCGCAACGTGGTGGAACGGCTGGACGGCGAAGCCGCGCCGCCGGCAGCCGGCACGGTCCGGCCCGGGTCCGCGTCTCCCGGCGCTCCGGGCCCGGCACCCCGCTCGGCCTGCTCGGGCTCGGTCACCTTCTTCGCCGAGGGCGGGACGCCGGCGGCGACCAGCGGGCAGTTCCCGGTGGGTACGCGGCTGCGGGTGACCAACCTGGACAACAACAAGGTCACCACGGTGACAGTGACTGGCCCGTCGGGCAGTTGTGTGCTGCTCAACACCGCGGCGATGGACCAGATCCGTGAGCCGGGCAAGAACGTGGTCCGCCGCAACACCGTCGAGGTGCTCCGCTGACGATCGGCCGTCAGAAGCTGACACTGCCGTTAGGAAGGGCCCCTTCTTATGCACCAGGCGTTAAGAAGGGGCCCTTCCTTCGGGTCAGGCGAAGGTGGCGTCGAGGATGTCGGCGCCCCGGGTCAGGTGGGCGTCGGAGATCACCAGCGGGGGCAGGAAGCGCAGCACGTTGCCGTACGTGCCGCAGGTCAGGGTGAGCAGGCCGGCGGCGTGGCAGGCGGCCGAGATCGCCGCCGTGGCCGACGGGTCGGGGATGAGCGTGCCCGGCTGCACCAGCTCCACGGCGAGCATCGCGCCCCGACCGCGTACCTCGGCGATCCGGGGGTCCCGCTCGGCGATGGCCCGTAGCCGGGGCGCCAGCACCGCCTCGATCCGACGGGCCGCGCCGGCCAGATCCAGCTCGTGCATGGTCTCGATGGTCGCCAGCGCGGCGGCGCAGGCGAGCGGGTTGCCGCCGTACGTGCCGCCGAGCCCGCCGACGTGCACCGCGTCCATCAGCTCGGCCCGGCCGGTCACCGCCGCCAGCGGCAGGCCACCGGCGATGCCCTTGGCCAGGGTGACCAGGTCGGGTTCGACACCCTCGTGCTGGCAGGCGAACCAGTCGCCGGTACGGCAGAAGCCGGTCTGGATCTCGTCGGCGACGAAGACCACCCCGGCCGCCCTCGCCCAGCCGCTCAGTGCCGGCAGGAAACCCGGCGCGGGCACCACGAAGCCGCCCTCGCCCTGGATCGGCTCGATCAGCAGCGCGGCGACGTTCTCCGCGCCGACCTGCTTCTCGATCATCTCGATCGCCCGCGCCGCCGCGTCCGCGCCGGACAGCCCGCCGTCGCGCAGCGGGTACGACATCGGCACCCGGTAGATCTCACCGGCGAACGGCCCGAACCGGTGCTTGTACGGCATGTTCTTCGCGGTCAACGCCATCGTCAGGTTGGTCCGGCCGTGGTACGCGTGGTCGAAGACCACGACCGCCGGTCGCCCGGTGGCGTGCCGGGCGATCTTCACGGCGTTCTCCACCGCCTCGGCGCCCGAGTTGAACAGGGCCGAGCGCTTCTCGAACCCGCCCGGCGTCAGCGCGTTGAGCTGCTCGCACACCGCCACGTACGACTCGTACGGTGCGACCATGAAGCAGGTGTGGGTGAACCGCTCGACCTGCGCCCGTACCGCCTCGACGACCTTCGGCGCGGAGTTACCGACGCTGGTCACCGCGATGCCAGCGGCGAAGTCGATCCACTCCCGGCCGTCGACGTCGGTGAGCGTTCCGCCCGACGCACGGTCGACATAGGACGGGATCACGCTGCCGACACCTCGGGCGACCGCCGCCCCGCGCCGCTTGTGCAGATCCTCCGACGATGCCATCTGGATCAGCTCTCGATGTTGTGCATGACGTGCTTGATCCGGGTGTAGTCCTCCAGGCTGTAGACCGACAGGTCCTTGCCGTGCCCGGAGTGCTTGAAGCCGCCGTGCGGCATCTCGGAGACGAACGGGATGTGCGTGTTCACCCAGACGCAGCCGAAGTCCAACCGCCGGGTCATCCGCATCGCCCGGCCGTGGTCCCTCGTCCAGACCGACGCCGAGAGGCCGTAGTCGACGCCGTTGGCCCAGCGCACCGCCTCGTCCTCGTCGGAGAACCGCTGCACGGTGATCACCGGCCCGAACACCTCGTCCTGGATGATCTCGTCGGCCTGGCGCAGCCCGGAGACCACGGTCGGCGCGTAGAAGTAGCCGCGCTCGCCCTGCCGGGAACCGCCGGTCTGGATCGCCGCGTGGTCCGGCAGCCGGTCGACGAAACCGCTGACCCGGGCGAGCTGGTTGGCGTTGTTCAGCGGGCCGTAGAGCACGTCGGCGTCGTCCGGTGCGCCGGTCCTGGTGGTGCGGGCCTGCTCAGCGAGCGCCGCCACGAAGTCGTCGTGGATGCCCGGCCCGGCCAGCACCCGGGTGGCCGCCGTGCAGTCCTGCCCGGCGTTAAAGTAGCCGCCCAGCGCGATGGCCTCGGCAGCCGCCGCCACGTCCGCGTCGTCGAAGATCACCACCGGCGCCTTGCCGCCCAGTTCCAGGTGGGTCCGCTTCAGGTCGGGGGCCGCCGCGGCGGCGACCTCCATGCCCGCGCGGGTCGAGCCGGTGATCGACACCAGCTGCGGGGTCGGGTGCGAGACGAGGGTACGGCCGGTGTCCCGGTCGCCGCAGACCACGTTGAACACCCCCGGTGGAAAGAACTCCGCGGCGATCTCGGCGAGCAGCAGCGTCGACACCGGCGTGGTGTCCGACGGCTTGAGCACCACCGTGTTGCCGGCGGCGAGCGCCGGGGCGATCTTCCAGACCGCCATCATCAGCGGGTAGTTCCACGGGGTGACCTGGGCGCAGACGCCGATCGGCTCACGCCGCACGTACGAGGTGTGCCCAGCCAGGTACTCCCCGGCGGACCGCCCCTCCAGCAGACGGGCGG
Organism: Micromonospora sp. NPDC005087; assembly: GCF_042872965.1. NCBI lineage: Bacteria > Bacillati > Actinomycetota > Actinomycetes > Micromonosporales > Micromonosporaceae > Micromonospora > Micromonospora sp. NPDC005087. The sequence continues at coordinate 569,721 of NZ_JBIALB010000002.1, forward strand.
CGCCGGCGAAGAAGCGGAACTGGTCCACCGCCGGCGGTAGCTCCTCCTCGGCGGTGAGCTGGCGCGGCTTGCCGGTGTTGCGGACCTCGGCGTCGACCAGTTCCGCCGCCCTGGCCTCCACGGCGTCGGCGAGCTTGAGCATCGCCCGCTGCCGCTCGGCCGGGGTGACGTCCCGCCAGCTCTCGAAGGCGGTCGCGGCGGCGGTCATCGCCGCGTCCACGTCCGCCGCGCCGGAGACCGGGGCCTGGGCGAACACCTCACCCGTGCAGGGGTCGATCAGGTCGGCGTAGCCACCGTCGGCTGGTTCGACGTAGGAGCCGTTGACGAAGTTGCGCAGCTGCTGCTGGTCACTCATCTAGTTGTGCGGCGTGGAAACCCGGCCGTGCAGGGCCGGGAGGAAACGCCGCTCCCTCCTCTCGGAAATGGCGTCACATGGACTGCTGGTAAGATGTGAAGCATGGGTGAGGTTGTGAAGCGGGCATATAAATTCCGCTTCTATCCGACGCCCGAACAGGCTGCGGCGCTCAACCGCACCTTCGGATGCGTGCGCAAGGTGTACAACCTCGCCCTCGACGCGCGCACCCGTGCGTGGGCCGTCGACCGGCAGCGCAGCACCTACGTGCAGTCGTCGGCTTGGCTCACCGAATGGAAACGCACCGAAGAACTGGCCTACCTCAACGAGGTCAGCTCGGTGCCGTTGCAGCAAGCCCTGCGGCACCTGCAAGCCGGCTTCGCCGCGTTCTGGAACAAGCGCGCCAGGTACCCGCGGTTCAAGTCCAAGCGCAAGTCCCGGGCATCGGCGGAGTACACCCGCTCGGCCTTCCGCTGGCGCTACGGCCAACTCACCCTCGCCAAGATGGACACGCCGCTGACCATCGTGTGGTCCCGGCCCCTGCCCGACGGTGCCGAGCCGTCTACGGTCACGGTGTCCCGTGACCCGGCCGGCCGTTGGTTCGTGTCCATGCTGGTCGAAGACCCGACGGTCGCCGCTCTGCCGCCTATCGACACGACGGTCGGGGTGGACGCCGGCATCACCAACCTGCTGACCCTCTCCACCGGGGAGAAGATCACCAACCCCCGGCATGAGCGCGCCGACCGGCGCAGGCTGGGCAAAGCGCAACGCGACCTGTCCCGCAAAGCCAAGGACTCCGCCAACCGGGCCAAAGCCCGCCTCGCGGTGGTCCGGATCCATGCCCGCATCGCCGACCGGCGGCGCGACAACCTGCACAAGCTGTCGACTCGACTCGTCCGCGAGAACCAAACGGTCGTGATCGAAGACCTCAACGTGCGCAACATGCTGCGCAACCACAGTCTCGCCCGGGCTATCGCGGGCGCAGCCTGGTCGGACCTGCGCGGCATGTTGGAGTACAAGGCCGCCTGGTACGGGCGGACCGTGATCGCCATCGACCGCTGGCACCCGAGCACGAAGACCTGCTCGGCGTGCGGGCGAATCAACACCGCGATGACCCTCGGCGTCCGCGCCTGGACGTGCCCCGGCTGCCATGCGGCGCACGACCGGGGCGTCAACGCCGCCAGAAACATCCTCGCCGCCGGGCTGGCGGAGAGCTAAAACGCCTGTGGAGCTGACGTAAGGCCTCACGGGAGTTCTCCCTTCGGGCAGTCGGCGGTGAAACAGGAACCCTCGCTGGTGACGGCGAGGAACTCCGGCCCTTACGGGCCAGGAGGATGTCAAGACTGGATCTCTCCGAGGTCGGTCGGTCTGAGGTCTGCGGCGGTTATCGCAATCTGTCTGCCATCTTGGCCACTGAATTCGCGGTAGACAAGGGCTGCGGCGACTGTTTCCGTCGGCCGCTCTCTCGTCTACGCTGCTCGGCGTGGAGCCCGCACCCTTCTTCGTCGCCTCCCGCCCCGCCCACGGCGAGGGCGAGCTGACCGTCCACCACCCATACGACGGTCGCCCGGTGGGGCGTACCACCCTCGCCACGGCCGACCAGGTCGAGGCCGCCGTCGCCGCCGCGGCCGGGGTGGCCGCGCAGGCCGCGGCTCTGCCCGCGCACGCCCGCGCGGCGGCCCTGGATCACGTCTCCCGGCGGCTCGCCGAACGCGCCGACCCGGTCGCCGCCCTGATCACCGCCGAGAACGGCAAACCGCTGAAATGGGCCCGCGCCGAGGTCGGACGGGCCGTCTCCACCTTCCGGTGGGCCGCCGAGGAGGCCCGCAGGTTCTCCGGGGAGCTGCAAAGACTCGACACCGACCCGGCCGCCAGCGGGCGGATCGCGCTGGTGCGGAGGGTGCCGAGAGGGCCGGTGCTGGGCATCGCGCCGTTCAACTTCCCGCTCAACCTGGTCGCGCACAAGGTGGCACCGGCTATCGCGGTCGGCGCGCCGATCATCGTCAAACCGGCCCCGGCGACGCCGCTGTCCGCGCTGCTGCTCGGCGAACTGCTGGCCGAGACCGAGTTGCCGGCCGGCATGTTCTCGGTCCTGCCACTGCCGAACTCCCGCGCCGCCGAGCTGGTCACCGACCCCCGACTGCCGGTCGTGTCGTTCACCGGGTCCGGGCCGGTCGGCGCGGCCATCCGTCGGCAGGCGCCGGACAAGCACGTGACGCTGGAGCTGGGCGGCAACGCCGCCGCGGTGATCTGCGCGGACTGGACGGCCGACGAGGACCTGGCCTTCGCCGCGCAGCGGATCGCCACCTTCGCCAACTACCAGGCCGGACAGTCGTGCATCGCCGTCCAACGGGTGTACGTGCACCACAACCTGTTCGCCGACTTCCTGCCGCGCCTGGTGGCGGCGGTGCGCGCGCTGCGCACCGGCGACCCGGCCTCCGAGCTGACGGACGTGGGCCCGATGGTGTCCGAGGACGCGGCCCGCCGGGTCGAGACGTGGGTGGCCGAGGCGATGGCGGCCGGCGCCACCGTCGAGGTGGGCGGCGAGCGCGACGGCGCGACGTACCCCCCGACCGTCCTCACCGGCGTCCCGGCGGACGCCAAGGTCGTCGCCGAGGAGGTGTTCGGCCCGGTGCTCGTGGTCGCCCCGGTCGCCGACGACCAGGCCGCGTTCACCGCGGTCAACGATTCGGCGTACGGGTTGCAGGCGGGCGTATTCACCCGGCGCCTGGACGTGGCCTTCTCCGCCGCGCGGTCGCTGAAGGTGGGCGGGGTGATCGTCGGAGACGTGCCGTCGTACCGGGCGGACCAGATGCCGTACGGCGGGGTCAAGGGCAGCGGCGTCGGCCGGGAGGGGCTGCGCAGCGCGATGGACGACTACACCGAGCCGCGGGTCATGGTGCTGACCGGACTCGCGCTCTAGCCCACCTGCCAGGTGCCGTCGTCACGGACCCGGGCGGGGGCACGGCCGAGCAGCAGGGTGGTCAGCGCGGCGTCGATGGTGTCGCAGAACCACTCGCCGGCCTGGTCCAGTGCGAAGACCCGGCCGCGCTCGTCCACCGCCAGAATGCTGTCCTGCTGCTCGGTGCCGATCGGAAAGAGCCGTACGCCGAGCACCGCCCCGAAGTCGGCGAGCGTGTCGGCGGTGTGCGCGATGGTGTGCGGGCGGATGTCGAAGCGGGAGATCCACACCTGCTCGCCCGGGCCACGCCGGGCGCCGACCAACGATCTCGTCGACAAGCTGTTGTTCGTAGGCGGTGATGAGATTGACCAGCTGACCAGGGATGAGTTCATTCAGCAGACCGAGTACGAGCGCGGTTATTGCCTCCGCGGCGAAGGGCCGATCCACGCACTGTACGAGACGGTGCGGGCGATCAACGACGCGCAGGCACGCGAGCGGCGGTACCCAACGCAGGAGGAGATCGCTCTGGTGACCGGCATCCGGCGGCGCACGTTCGTGATGTTCGAGGAGCAGCTCCGAGCTGCCGGTGACCCGGGCGCGGACCCCGAGCTGGCGGCGAGTTAGGCAGAACCCATTGCGGCTTCCGTCGCGGATCGACGAGGGTCGCCGTATGGTTGATTCCCTCGCCGACCCCGGCCCCGAAGCGAATACCTCCGGCAGTGAGCCGGGCAGAACCTTCGAATGGTTGGCCAGGTTCGTCCACCCGGACGACGACACGCGCTCCGGCAGCGACATCGTCGACGAGCGGACCGTCTTCATCGAGTTTCTGCGCAACCAGCGTCTGACCTTCCAATTGAAGTGCGACGGTCTGGACGCCGACCAGTTGGCCCGGCGGTCGGTTCCGCCGTCGACGATGTCGCTGCTCGGTCTGATCCGGCACCTGGCCGAGGTGGAGCGCGGTTGGTTCCGGCGGACGATGGCGGGTCAGGACGCGCCCAAGCTCTACTGCTCGGACGACGATCCCGACGGCGACTTCGACGGTGCGGTGGCCGATTCGGAGGTGGTCGCGGAGGCGTGGCGTGCCTGGCGGGCGGAGGTGGACTTCGCCGAGCGGTTCGTCGAGGCGTCCGATCTCGGGGTGCAGGGGCGGCAGCGCAAGGGCAACACCATCGTGCTGCGTGAGCTGTTGGTGCACATGATCGAGGAGTACGCGCGGCACAACGGCCACGCCGACCTGTTTCGCGAGCGGATCGATGGCCGGGTCGGTCAGTGAGCGTCAGCGGAGTCCGGCTCGGCGTGGGTGTCGCGGCGGCGGCACGGCCGGTGCGCGCGGCACGCCGCCCGGGAACGGCGGAATAACATCCAGGGATGGCAGCAGAACCGGGGACGGAGAAGAAGAGTCAGTCCAATGCCTGGGCCTGGCCGGTGGGTATCCTGCTCGGTCTGGCCATCGGCATCCCCTTGTTCGGTTCGACGGGCGGCGTCGCCTTCGGTGTCGCCATCGGCATCGCCTTCGCGATCGCTTTCGGTGCGACCAGGAAACCGGCCGAGAGTCGCACCGGCGGTGACTCGGACGGGGACGCCGGCACTACCGGGAGCGGCCCGACTCGGGGCGGGCCGGAGGGCAGCGCCACTGGGGACGATGCCGGCGGCTCGCGCCAAGGATGAACGACTCCGGATCAGGGATATCGCGGCATCGAGGGCAGCGGGACAACCCGATGTCGCCGAAACCGAGTGGATCATGGCAGGAAGCCGGGCAGGAAGCCGGGCAGGAAGCCGGGCAGGAAGCCGGGCAGGAGGCGGGGCCGCGCAGTGTGGCGGAGGCGGTGGCCGTACAGGAGGAGTTGCGGCCGCTGGTCGACCTGGTCGGGCCGGGGCCGGCCGCGCCGGCCACGGTGGCTGGCCTGGACGTCGCGTACGCGAAGAGCGGTGACCTGCTCGCGGCGGCCGTGACCGTGCTGGACGCCCGGACGTTGGCCGTGGTGGACTCCGCGGTCAGCGTGGGCCGGCCCGCGTTCGGCTACGTCCCGGGGCTGTTCGCCTTCCGTGAGCTGCCCGCGTTGCTCGCCGCGCTGGACCGGCTGACCACCCTCCCGACCCTGCTGGTCTGCGACGGGCACGGGCTGGCCCATCCGCGCCGGTTCGGGCTCGCCTGTCATCTCGGGGTGGTCACCGGGTTGCCCGCGATCGGGGTCGGGAAGACGCCATTGGTCGGCGAGTGGGTTCCGCCGCCCGCCGAGCGGGGTGCCTGGTCGCCACTGCGCGACGGGGGCGACGTCGTCGGTCGGGTGCTGCGGACCCAGGCCGGGGTGAAGCCCGTCTTCGTCAGCGTCGGGCACCGGATGAGCCTGGCCAACGCCACCGCGCAGGTGCTCGCGCTGGCCCCGCGCTACCGGTTGCCGGAGACCACCCGTACCGCCGACCGGCTCTGCCGGGACGCCCTCGCGGCGGCGGTCTGACCGGTCGGAGACCGACGGCATGAGGCACCCGCCGCAGGTCGGCGGGTTGGGGTCGGAAACCGTAACGCCGCACACATGCGGGCCGCTCTATGACCGGTGGTGGGGGTGGCCCGGTAGTAGCCTGACCCGCGGGCCCCACCCGGGGAGGAACGGTGAGGTGATCATGACGGTTCGTCGGCGCGCGGCGCGTCTCGCGACGGTCTGCGGTCTGGTGGGCGGCTTGGTGATGCTCGGTGCGTCCCCCGCGCTGGCCGACGACGACTCGGTCCGCGTGGGTGCGCCCGGCAGCTTCGCCGCCGGCGGCTCCCCCCAGGGGGTGAACGTCGCGGTGCGCAAGCGCTCGGACGGGTGCGTCCTGCTGCGTACCGCCTTGGGCCTGCGTCTTTCGGGCCTCCAGCCGGATCAGGTGTCGGTGCAGGTCAACGCGGGCGGGCGCTGGTTCCCGGTGGCTGTCTCCGGCGGCGGCGGCAGCGTGGCGACCGCGCAGACCTCGCCGGCGAAGCCGACCCTCTGCAAGGGCAAGGGCATCACCGTGCGGTACCGGGTGGCGTTCGCCGCCGGTGCGCCGGCCGGCCGGCTCGCGGTGACTGGCGTGGCGCTCAGCGCGGCGGGCCAGGAGTTGGGTCGGGGTTCCGACTCGTCGAAGCTGACCAGCCGGGCATCGGCGTCGCCGACCCCGTCGAAGAAGCCGTCGCCCACCCCGAGCGCGACCATCGAGGCCGCCCCGACCGACGACGCGGTGAACCAGGCCGTGCTGGGTGGCGTGTCCGGCGCACCCGACACCACGGCGACCGCGGCCGAATCATCCGGCGGCTCGCCGGTGATGTTCTTCGGTATCGCGATGGTGGCGGTCGGCCTGCTGCTCATCGTGCTGCTGTTCCGTCGCTCGCGTCAGGACCGGAAGCCGGCCGACGAGCTGTCCGGACCGCTGCCGGGCAACCCCGGTGGCACCACCTACCGCTCCGGGAGTGGGTCGCCGGCCGCGCCCGGCCAGCCCGGCCAGGTGTACGGCCAGCAGCCGCCGCCCGGCGGCTACGGCGCGGTGCCGGCTCCCCGGCCCGCAACCGGCGGGGTCTACGGCGCCCCACCGGCCGGGCCCCCGTCGCCGCCCGACGCGACGCAGGCCATGCCGGACGCTCCGGATGCCCGGCCCGGCCCCGACGAGCCACCCGCCGCCGCTGGCGGCGACCACACCGTCTTCATGCCTCGGCTGCCCGGCTGAGCGGGGCCGGACCCGGACCCTCCGATACGCTCAGGTCCGGTGGAACCTGCGGCCAAGGAGCGGAACCCGTGTCTGATCTGTCCCAGATCGTGAAGGCGTACGACGTCCGAGGGACGGTGCCGGACCAGTGGGACGAGCGGGTCGCCGAAGCCCTCGGAGCCGCGTTCACCCAACTGCTCAACAGCACCGACGAGCCGGGCGACGCGGTCGTCATCGGGTACGACATGCGAGCCACCTCGCCGGGGCTGGCCGCGGCCTTCGCGGCCGGCGTCCGCGCCGAGGGGCGCTCGGTGATCGAGATCGGGCTGGCCTCCACCGACCTGCTCTACTTCGCGTCCGGCTCACTCGATCTGCCGGGTGCGATGTTCACCGCCAGTCACAATCCCGCGCAGTACAACGGAATCAAGATGTGCCGCTCGGGTGCCCGCCCGATCGGCCAGGACAGCGGTCTGACGGAGATCCGTGAGCGGGCCCAGGCCCTGCTGGACTCGGGCGAGGCCCGCCCGGCCGGCGACCCGGTCCGGCCGGCCGAGCGGCGCGACCTGCTGCCCGACTATGCCGCCTACCTGCGCAAGCTGGTCGACCTCTCCGGTATCCGGCCACTGAAGGTGGTGGTCGACGCCGGCAACGGGATGGGCGGCTTCACCGTCCCCACCGTGCTCGGCGACGCCGCCCTGTCGGCCCTGCCGCTGGAGATCGTGCCGCTCTACTTCGAGCTGGACGGCACCTTCCCCAACCACGAGGCCAACCCGCTGGACCCGGCGAACCTGGTCGACCTCCAGCGCGCCGTGGTCAAGCACGGAGCCGAGATCGGGCTCGCCTTCGACGGCGACGCCGACCGCTGCTTCGTGGTGGACGAGCGTGGTGAGCCGGTTTCACCGTCGGCGATCACGGCCATGGTCGCCGCTCGGGAGCTGGCCAAGCACCCGGGTTCCACCGTGATCCACGGGCTGATCACCTCCAGCGCGGTGCCGGAGATCATTCGTGAGCACGGTGGGGAGCCGGTGGTCGCCCGGGTCGGGCACTCCTTCATCAAGGCGGAGATGGCCCGCACCAACGCCGTCTTCGGCGGCGAGCACTCGGCGCACTACTACTTCCGGGACTTCTGGTTCGCCGACACCGGGATGCTCGCCGCGATGCACACGTTGGCCGCGCTCGGCGAGCAGTCGCTGCCGCTGTCCGTGCTGGCCGGCGAGTACGAGCGCTACATCGCCTCCGGTGAAATCAACTCGACGGTCGTCGACCAGGCGGCGGCGGTGGCCGAGGTGCGCGCCGCGTACCCCGAGGCGGTGGCCGACGAGATGGACGGGCTCACGCTGCGTTTTCCGGACGGCGCCTGGTTCAACCTGCGAGCCTCCAACACGGAGCCGCTGCTGCGGCTCAACGTCGAGGCGCCCACCCGCGAGCGGATGGTCTCGCTCCGGGACGAGGTGCTGGGCCGGGTTCGCCGATAAGATCGCCTGCGCCGGTCGGCACCGCCGCCGGTAAAGCCGCACACGTGGAAGGAGCCGTGCCATGGCCCTGGACCCGCAGTTGCTCGAGATTCTCGCCTGTCCGGACACGCACCACGCCCCGCTCACCTACGACGCCGACGCGCAGACGCTGACCTGCACGGAGTGCGGCCGGATCTTCGAGGTCCGCGACGACGTGCCGGTGCTGCTGCTCGACGAGGCGCGCGGCGGCCCCGGACAGCCGTCATGATCGACGGTAGGGCCGGGGTCAGCGGACGCCGCGACGCCGACGAGGCCCTGCTCGACAGCCCGGAGGCGTTGGCCGAGCACGACCCGGGCGGCATGCTCCGGCACACCGCCTCGGCCGGCGCGCAGGTCCGCGAGACGGCCGCGCTGGCCGCCGAGGCGAACCTGGCGGTGCTCGCCGACGACGGGCGGCCCCGGGCCGTGGTCATCGCCGGCATCGGCACCGCCGGGCGTACCGGAGACGTGCTGGCCACGGTCGCCGGGCCGCGCTGCCCGGTGCCGGTCATCGCGCACCGCAGCGCTGGTGTTCCCGGTTGGGTCGGTGCGGCCGACGTGGTCATCGCGGTGAGCGCGTCCGGTCGTAGCCCGGAGGCGCTCGGCGCCGCCGAGGCGGCGCACCGGCGTGGCGCCCGGCTGGTCGCGGTGGGCGCCCCCGACTCGCAGTTGCAGTCGGTCGCCGAGCGGGCCCGCGCGCCGTTCATCCCGGTGCCCCGGCGTGCTCCGGCCCGGGCCAGCCTCTGGGCGCTCACCGTGCCGGTTCTGCTCGCCGCCCGTTCCCTGGGGCTGGTGAAGGTCAACGAGGCGGACCTGGCGGAGACCGCGGCCCGGCTCGACGCGGACGCCGACCGCTGCCGCTCCACCGCGGAGTCCTTCGTCAACCCGGCGAAGTCGCTGGCCCTGGGCCTGGCCGGCTCGGTCCCGATCGTCTGGGGCTCGTCGCCGCTGGCCACCGTGGCGGCCCGCCGGTTCGGTGACACCCTGTCGGCGAACGCCCGCTACCCGGTGGTCACCGGGGCGCTCGGCGAGGCCGGCCGGGGCCGGGTCGGGTTGCTGGACGGCGTCTTCGGTGGCCTGGCCGAGGGGGAGCGGGACATCTTCGCCGATCCGGCGGAGGACGACGGCGAGGGCACCCGGCTGCGGCTGGTGCTGCTGCGCGACGGCGGGCTCAACGCCGAGGACGACACGGACGAGCCGCTGGCGGTCGAGGAGCGCCGCGCGGACGCGGTGCAGACCCTCGCCGAACGCCGCGGTGTGCGCTGCGACGTGGTGACCGCTGAGGGTGGGTCCGCGCTGGAGCGGCTGGCCTCGCTGATCGCCGTACCGGATTTCGCCTCGATCTACCTTGCCCTCGCCCACGGGCTGGACCCGATGGCGGTACCGGCCATCACCGAGATGAAGGAGCTGTCGAACCAGTGAACGGACGTAGGGGACGGCTCGCCATGCGCGCAGCGGGCAGCGCAGTGCGGCAGAGCGGAGCGACGGCGTGAGCGCCAACGGCGGGACGAAGGCGATCGTCGCCGCCCTGCTGGCCAACGTCGGCATCGCCGTCACCAAGTTCATCGCGTTCCTGCTCTCCGGCTCGTCGTCGATGTTGGCCGAGGCGGTCCACTCGGTCGCCGACTCCGGCAACCAGGGCCTGCTGCTGCTCGGTGGCAAGCGCGCCAGGCGGGAGGCGACCCCGCAGCACCCGTTCGGGTACGGCCGGGAGCGCTACATCTACGCGTTCATCGTGTCCATCGTGCTGTTCAGCATCGGTGGCTTGTTCGCCCTGTACGAGGCGTACCACAAGTGGGACGACCCGCACGGCATCACCGAGTGGCAGTGGTTGCCGGTGGCCGTGCTGGTGGCCGCGATCATCATGGAGTCGTTCTCCTTCCGGACCGCCATCAAGGAGTCCAACCACATTCGGGGCAACCAGTCCTGGGTGCGTTTCATCCGCCGGGCCAAGGCGCCTGAGCTGCCGGTGGTGCTGCTGGAGGACTTCGGCGCGCTGGTCGGTCTGGTGTTCGCGCTGTTCGGCGTCGGCATGACGCTGATCACCGGCAACGGCCGGTGGGACGCCGCCGGCACCGCGATGATCGGCATCCTCCTGGTCACCATCGCCATCGTGCTGGCCATCGAGACCAAGAGCCTGCTGCTCGGTGAGGGCGCCGAGTCCACCGACCTGGCCGCCATCGAGCGCGCGGTCACCGACGGCCCCGAGGTGGAGCGGATCATCCACATGAAGACGCTCTACCTGGGCCCGGAGGAGCTGATGGTGGCCGCGAAGATCGGGGTGCCGGCCTGCGAGAGCGCCCAGGATCTGGCCCGGGGCATCAACGCCGTGGAGGCGCGGATCCGCGCCGCGGTGCCGATCGCCCGGGTGATCTACCTGGAGCCGGACATCTTCAGCGCCGCCGCTGCCGAAGCCGGCACCGGTGCCGCCGCCGACACCGCCGTACCGCAGCCCCAGGATGCGTCCGGCGAGGCGGCCGGGCGGCCCGGGGGCTGACGGGTGGAGCTGCTGTACGGCCCGATCCGGGACTACGCCTGGGGGTCCCGCTCAGCGATCGCCCTGCTGCAGGGGCGGCCGGTGCCCAGTGCCGGCCCGGAGGCGGAGCTGTGGCTGGGCGCCCACCCGGGCGCCCCGGCCAGCGTGGAGCGGGCCGGCCTCCGGGTCAGTCTCTGCGACCTGGTCCGCGACGAGCCGGGGCAGTGGCTCGGCCAGCGGGTGTCCGAGCGCTTCGGCACCCGGCTGCCGTTCCTGCTCAAGGTGCTCGCCGCCGACGCTCCGCTGAGCCTGCAGGCCCACCCGGACGCCGAACAGGCCCGCGCGGGCTACGCGGCGGACGCGGGGCGCCCGCCGGGGGAGCGCAACTACTCCGACCCGCACCACAAGCCGGAGTTGCTGGTGGCGCTCACCCCGTTCGAGGCGCTGTGCGGTTTCCGGGATCCGACGGTGTCGGCCGAGGCGCTCGCCGCGTTCGGCGTGCCGGCGTTGGCTCCGGTGGTCGCGGCGTTGCGGACGGGGCCGGTGGGGCTGCGCGCGGCGGTGCAGACGCTGCTCGCCTGGCCGGTCGCGGAGCGCGACGAGTTGCTGGGCTCGGTGCTGGCGGCGTCGGCCGACGGCCCGGACGCGGAGCTGGCCCACCGGCTGGCGGCGGCCTACCCGGGGGACCCGGGTGTGCTGGTCGCGCTGCTGCTGCACCATTTGCGCCTGACGCCGGGGGAGGCGATCTGGATGCCCGCGGGCAATCTGCACGCCTACCTGAGCGGCTGCGGGGTGGAGATCATGGCGGCCAGCGACAACGTGCTGCGCGGCGGGCTGACCCCGAAGCGGGTCGACGTGGACGAGCTGCTGCGGGTGCTGCGCTTCGAGGTGCTCGAGGATCCGGTACGGGCCGCTCAGCCGGTCGGGCCGGGGGTGGAGTGCTGGCCGGTGCCGGTGGACGACTTCGCGCTGCACCGGGTGCGGGTCGGGACGGCCGTTCCCTCGGTGACGTTGCCGCTCCCCGGTCCCCGGGTGGTGCTCTGCGGCGCCGGCTCGGTCACCGTGGACGACGGGGCGGGGGCGTTGACGCTCGCGTCCGGCCAGGCCGCGATCGGTACCGCGGCCGGCGAGCCGCTGCGGGTCAGCGGTGATGGTGAGGCGTACGTGGCAACTGCCGGACTGGGCTGACAGACGCGGCGCCACGCCGCAAGTCCGACTTTCCCGGAATGGCTTGACGCTTCCTTGGCTGAGTGTGACTCTATGAGTACGCAGCGTTATCGCGACGACGGTCCGACAACGTGCGGGGAACCAAACCGGGGGGATGCACGGGGCGGCGGGAGTGGACGGTGTTTCCGTCCACCACCGACCGCCCCGTGCGCTGTCCGTCGACCGTCCCCCGGGCGCCCGTCGCCGGCGCGCGTAAGGTGGAGGGTCGGCGCAGACATCGTTCGACAGGAGCTTTCATGACCAGCACCCTCCCGGCGTCCGCCAGCGGTACGCCGTCCGAGGCCCGGCCGAGCACGCTCGCCGAGGGCGACTTCAAGGTGGCGGATCTGTCGCTCGCCGAGTTCGGGCGCAAGGAGATCCAGCTCGCCGAGCACGAGATGCCCGGCCTGATGTCGATCCGCCGGGAGTTCGCCGAGGCACAGCCGCTCGCCGGCGCGCGGATCACCGGCTCGCTGCACATGACCATCCAGACCGCCGTCCTGATCGAGACGCTGGTCGCGCTCGGCGCGCAGGTGCGCTGGGCGTCCTGCAACATCTTCTCCACGCAGGACCACGCCGCCGCCGCGATCGTCGTCGGCCAGAACGGCACCCCCGACGCCCCCGCCGGCGTCCCGGTCTACGCCTGGAAGGGCGAGACGCTGCCGGAATACTGGTGGTGCACCGAGCAGGTGCTCGCCTGGCCGGACGGGCAGGGCCCGAACATGATCCTCGACGACGGCGGCGACGCCACCCTGCTGGTGCACAAGGGCGCCGAGTTCGAGAAGGCCGGAGTGGTCCCGCCGGTCGAGTCCGCGGACTCGGAGGAGTACGCGGTCATCCTCGAGCTGCTGCACCGCTCGATCGCCGAGGACAACCAGCACTGGACCCGGATCGCCTCGGGCATCAAGGGCGTCACCGAGGAGACCACGACCGGTGTGCACCGGCTCTACGAGATGCACCGCGCCGGAACGCTGCTCTTCCCGGCGATCAACGTCAACGACTCGGTGACCAAGAGCAAGTTCGACAACAAGTACGGATGCCGGCACTCGCTGATCGACGGCATCAACCGGGCCACCGACGTGCTGATCGGCGGCAAGATGGCCGTCGTGATGGGCTACGGCGATGTCGGCAAGGGCTGCGCCGAGTCGCTGCGCGGCCAGGGCGCCCGGGTCGTGGTGACCGAGGTCGACCCGATCTGCGCGCTCCAGGCGGCGATGGACGGCTACCAGGTGGCCACCCTGGACGACGTGGTCGAGCAGGCGGACATCTTCATCACCGCCACCGGCTGCTTCAACGTCATCACCAACGAGCACATGGCCCGGATGAAGCACCAGGCCATCGTCGGCAACATCGGCCACTTCGACAACGAGATCGACATGGCCGGCCTGGCCAAGCGCTCCGACGTCGAGCGGGTCAACATCAAGCCGCAGGTCGACCTGTGGCGCTTCGCCGACGGGCACGCCATCATCGTGCTCTCCGAGGGCCGCCTGCTGAACCTGGGCAACGCCACCGGGCACCCGAGCTTCGTGATGTCGAACTCGTTCGCCAACCAGACGATCGCCCAGATCGAACTCTTCACCAAGACCGAGGAGTACCCGATCGGCGTCTACGTGCTGCCCAAGCACCTGGACGAGAAGGTCGCCCGGCTGCACCTGGGCGCGCTCGGCGCCAAGTTGAGCACGCTGACCAAGGAGCAGGCCTCCTACCTCGGCATCTCCACCGAGGGGCCGTTCAAGCCGGACCACTACCGCTACTGATCGACGCTCCCGTACCGGGTCGGCTGTTCGCAGCCGGCCCGGTTCGTCGTCTCCGTGCCGGCTCGGGTCGGCCCGGCGGGTGTGTCAGCGCGAGCGGGGGCCGCGGCGGGCGGGGCGGAACCAGGTCCAGACGCACCATGCGAGCCAGCCGAGTGACACGACGGTGGCCAGTGGCCGCAGGCGCAGCGCGCTGAGCAGCAGCACCACGGCCAGCACCGTCAACCACGGCAGTAATCCCTTCACGGCGGGGATCCTTCCACAGCGGGACCGCGGGTGGCTGAACGTCGACCGGCGGGCGGCCGGTGAGCAGGTCAAGAACGACTTGACGAGGCTTCTGAACTGGAGGAAGGTATGGCTGCCCTAAGTTAGCTGAGGCGTACCTAATGATTTCGGAGCCCCGATGTTCGCCACCTACCTGATCGGCCTGCGGGAAGGCCTGGAAGCGACCCTGGTGGTCAGCATCCTGGTCGCCTTCCTGGTGAAGTCGCAGCGCCGGGACCGGTTGCCGCAGGTCTGGGCGGGCGTCGCCCTGGCCGTGGCGCTGTCGGTGCTCTTCGGCTGGCTGATCGAGTACACCTCGAGTTCGCTGCTGGCCCGCTCCGAGGATCGCGAGCTGTTCGAGGCGATCACCTCCGTCGCCGCAGTGGTCTTCGTCACCTGGATGATCTTCTGGATGCGGCGGGCCGCCCGCACCATCGCCGGCGAGCTGCGCGGCAAGCTCACCGAGGCGTTGGCCGTCGGGTCCCTGGCGGTCGCAGGGATGGCCTTCCTCGCGGTGATCCGGGAGGGGCTGGAGACGGCACTGATCTTCTACTCCGCAGCCCAGGGCGCGGCCGGCGACAGCGGCCCGCTGCTCGCGCTGATCGGTGGCATCGCCACGGCCGTGGCGCTCGGCGTGCTGCTCTACGCCAGCGCCCTGCGCATCAACCTCAGCAAGTTCTTCACCTGGACCGGGGCGCTGCTGATCCTGGTCGCCGCCGGCATCCTGAAGTACGGCGTGCACGACTTCCAGGAGGCCGGGGTCCTGCCCGGCCTGAACGACCTGGCCTTCGACATCACCACCGCGCTCGACCCCAGCACCTGGTACGCCGCGCTGCTCGCCGGAATGTTCAACGTGACCCCCGCGCCCACCGTGCTGGAGACGATCGCCTGGATCGGGTACGCCGTACCGGTCCTCCTGCTCTTCCTGCGCCCGGCCCGTCGTACGCCGGCACCGGTCGCGGCGCCGGCCGACCCCGAGGCCGAGAACGCGCCGACGACCGGCGCGAGCGACACCGCGACGACCACCACCACCGTCACCGAGCGCGGGGCCGACACCGGCACCGAGGCCGAGGCGGCGTCCACGCCGCAGCGTGCCTGACCCACGAGGAGAGACAGCTCAGATGCGTACCGCCCGATTCTTCGCGCTGGCCGCTGCCGGCGTGCTGGCGACGACCGGTGTCGCCGCCTGCTCCGACTCCGAGAAGGGTGACGCGGCCGGGTCCGGCGGCCCGATCGTGGTCAAGGCCACCGACACCGCCTGCGAGGTCGGCACCACCGACCTCGGCGCCGGAACCGCCACTTTCAAGATCACCAACTCCGGTGCGAAGGTGACCGAGTTCTACGTGTACGCCTCCGGCGACCGGGTGATGGGCGAGGTCGAGAACATCGCCCCCGGGCTGAGCCGCGAGCTGCACGTGGAGCTGCCGGCCGGCACGTACGAGACGGCCTGCAAGCCCGGGATGAGCGGCAAGGGCATCCGCGGTGCGCTTAAGGTCAGCGGGTCCGCCGAGCCGCTGACCGCCGACGCCGCGCTGGCCGGCGCGACCGACAACTACCAGCGCTACGTCAAGAGCCAGACCGCCGCGCTGCTGGACAAGACCGAGGAGTTCGTCGCCGCGGTCAAGGCCGGCGACGTGGCGAAGTCCAAGGCGCTCTTCCCGGTGGCCCGCACCTACTGGGAGCGGATCGAGCCGGTGGCCGAGATCTTCGGCGACCTCGACCCCAAGATCGACGGCCGCGAGGAGGTCATCGAGGAGGGGATGGAGTTCACCGGCTTCCACCGGATCGAGAAGGACCTCTGGCAGTCCGGCGACATCAGCAAGGACGGCCCGATCGCCGACCGGCTGCTGGTCGACGTCAAGGAGATCGTGGCCAAGGCCAACGCGGAGAAGCTCTCCCCGCTCCAGCTCGCCAACGGGGCCAAAGAACTGCTCGACGAGGTCGCCAGCGGCAAGATCACCGGCGAGGAGGACCGCTACTCGCACACCGACCTGTGGGACTTCGCGGCCAACCTGGAGGGCTCCAAGGCTGCCGTGTCCGCCCTCCGCCCGGCGCTGGAGCAGCGCTCGCCGGAACTGGTCAAGCAGCTGGACACCGAGTTCACCAACGTCGAGGCGCTGCTCGGCAAGCACCGCGACGGCGACGGGTGGAAGCTGCACACCGCGTTGAGCAAGGCCGAGCTCAAGGAGCTCTCCGACGGCATCAACGCCCTCGCCGAGCCGATCAGCAAAGTCGCCGCAGTCGTCGCCCGGTGACCGGGCGTCAGGGAGGGTCGAGTCGATGAGCGGGAGCAGGTTGACCCGGCGGCGAGCGATCACGCTCGCCGGTGCGGGGGTGGCCGGAGTCGCCGGGGTGGCGGCCGGCGCGGGCGCGCTGATCAGCGGCTCCCGTGACCCGGCCGCGGCCAGCGACCACCCGGCGGGAGCCGTGCCGTTCCACAGCGAGCACCAGGCCGGCATCGTCACCCCGGCCCAGGACCGGCTGCACTTCGTCGCCTTCGACGTGATCACCAAGGATCGCGCCCGGCTGGTCGAGCTGCTCCAGGAGTGGACGGCCGCCGCCGCGCGGATGACCGCCGGGCGTGACGCCGGGGTGCTCGGTGCGGTGGGTGGGATGCCGGAGGCCCCGCCGGACGACACCGGCGAAGCGCTCGGCCTGCCCCCCTCGCAGCTCACCCTGACCATCGGCTTCGGGCCGACCCTGTTCCGCGACGCCGACGGCCGGGACCGGTTCGGCATCGCCGACCGACGCCCGGCCGCGCTGGCCGAGCTGCCGAAGTTCCCCGGCGACGCGTTGCAGCCGCAGCTCTCCGGGGGCGACCTCTGCGTCCAGGCCTGCGCGAACGATCCGCAGGTGGCGGTGCACGCGATCCGCAACCTGGCCCGGCTCGGCATGGGGGTGGTGAGCGTCCGCTGGTCGCAGCTCGGCTTCGGCCGTACCTCGTCGACCTCGCGGGACCAGGCCACCGCGCGCAACCTGTTCGGCTTCAAGGACGGCACGGCCAACCTCAAGGCCGAGGAGACCGACCTGCTGCGCGACCAGCTGTGGGTGCAGCCGGGCGACGGGCCGGACTGGATGACCGGCGGCTCGTACCTGGTCACCCGCAAGATCCGGATGCTGGTCGAGACGTGGGACCGGACCTCGCTGGCCGAGCAGGAGGAGATCGTCGGCCGGACGAAGGGCAGCGGCGCCCCGCTCGGCCGCACCGACGAGTTCGACGAGCCGGATTTCGCGGCCCGCGGCGCCGACGGGCAGCCGGTGATCGCCGAGCACGCCCACGTCACGCTGGCCCACCCCAGCCGGAACAACGGCGCTCATCTGCTGCGCCGCGGCTACAACTTCGTCGACGGCTCGGACGGCCTCGGCCGGCTCGACGCGGGTCTGTTCTTCATCGCCTACCAGCGGGATCCGCGCCGGCAGTTCGTGCCGATCCAGACCCAGTTGGCGCGGCACGACGTGATGAACGAATACCTCCGGCACGTCTCCAGCGGCCTGTTCGCCTGCCCGCCCGGGGTGCGCGACGGCGGCGACCACTGGGGTCGGGCACTCTTCGGCTGACGGTCGTCCGGATCGTGACAGGGCGACCGGCCGAAGCGGCGGTGGCGCCGGGCGGCACCGAAGGGGGATCATGGGTAACCCGGCGGGGATCCGTCCGTGCCGGGCCCCGCACCACGTGGCGCCGCCGCGGTTCGCGGTGACACGCTTGCCGGCGGCGCTATCCGTTACCGGCTGACGCCGGTCCCACCGAACTGAACGGGGATGCAATATTAATCCCATGAGAGCCCGGGTACTGGTGGTCGACGACGACCCCGCGCTCGCCGAAATGCTCGGCATCGTGCTGCGTAGCGAGGGCTTCCTGCCCTCGTTCGTGGCCGACGGCGAGCGGGCGTTGGCGGCGTTCCGCGACAGTCGTCCCGATATCGTCCTGCTTGACCTGATGCTGCCTGGGATGAGCGGCATCGACGTGGCACGGTCCATCCGAGCGGAGTCCGGCGTGCCGATCGTCATGCTGACCGCCAAGAGCGACACCGTCGACGTGGTGCTCGGCCTGGAGTCCGGCGCCGACGACTACGTGGTCAAGCCGTTCAAGCCCAAGGAGCTGGTCGCCCGGATGCGGGCCCGGCTGCGCCGGGGCGAGGACGTGGCACCGGAGATGCTGACCATCGGGCCGCCTGGCAACCAGATCACCATCGACGTGCCGGCGCACACGGTGAGCCGCAACGGCGAGGAGGTGAAGCTGACTCCGCTGGAGTTCGACCTGCTGGTCGCGCTCGCCCGCAAGCCGCGTCAGGTCTTCACCCGCGAGGTGCTGCTGGAGCAGGTCTGGGGCTACCGGCACGCAGCCGACACCCGGCTGGTCAACGTGCACGTGCAGCGGCTGCGCGCCAAGATCGAGCCGGACCCGGAGCGGCCGGAAATCATCCTCACCGTGCGGGGCGTGGGCTATAAGGCGGGGACCGGATAACCTGGTCACACTGTGTCAACCTCCCCGCCCCCGCCCCCTCAGACGACGGCTGCCCGCCGGCCGTCCGCCGCCTGGGAGCTCTGGCGTGCGCTGAGCGGGCGGGCCGCCCGGATGGTGGCGCGGGTGCACCAGACCTGGCGCCGCTCGCTCCAGGTGCGGGTGGTGACCATCACGCTGGTCGCCTCCAGCCTGCTGGTCGGGGGTTTCGCGTACCTGATCGCTGACAAGATCACCACCATCCTGCTCGACAGCGCCCGCACCGACGTCCAGCAGCGCGTGAACAGCGGCGCCGGCTACGCGGCCAAGCAGGTCTCCCTGTACGGCCAGCCGCAGGAGGCGCAGCTCCAGGAGACCATCGAGGACACCGTCAACTACCTGGCCGGCGGCGACCCCGAGCAGATCAGTGGTGTGGTGGTGGCGATCACCGCCGACGGCTATCCCAACGTCATCCAGACCCGCACCGCGCCTGCGGCGAACGTCCAGCCGTTGATCAGCCAGGAGCTACGGGCCGCGGTCGCCAGCGGCAAGGTGGCCAGTCAGATCCGCACCGGCCGGCTGACCGGAGAGCCCACCAAATATCTGGTCTACGGCTCGCCGGTGCCCACCCGGTTCGGCCAGATCGAGCTCTACTACCTCGTGCCGTTGACCCGGCAGGACGGCACCGCCGCCGATGCCCGAGCCACCGTGGTGGCCACCGGGGTCGCCCTGGTGATCCTGCTCGGGCTGCTCGCGGCCCTGGTCACCCGGCTGGTGGTCAATCCGGTCCGGGTCGCCGCGCGGACGGCCCAGCGGCTCTCCGCCGGCCTGCTCGACCAGCGGATGGTGGTCAACGGCGAGGACGACCTCGCTCTGCTCGCCGCGTCGTTCAACCAGATGGCGACCAACCTGCAACGGCAGATCCTCCGCCTGGAGGAGATGTCCCGGTTGCAGCGCCGGTTCACGTCCGACGTCTCGCACGAGCTGCGTACCCCGTTGACCACGGTCCGGATGGCCGCCGACCTGATCTTCGCCGAGCGCGACGAGTTCGACCCGGCGGTGGCCCGCAGCGCCGAGCTGCTCCAGGCCGAGCTGGACCGGTTCGAGGAGCTGCTCACCGACCTGCTGGAGATCAGCCGGTTCGACGCGGGCTTCGCCATGCTGGACGCCGAGCCGACCGACCTGGTGCCGGTGGTGCACCGGGTGGTCGACCGGCTCGCCGGCCTGGCCGAGCGCGTGGGCGTCCCGATCGAGTTGGACCTGCCGGGCACGCCGGTGATCGCCGAGGTCGACCCGCGCCGGGTCGAGCGGGTGCTGCGCAACCTGGTCGGCAACGCCGTCGAGCACGGTGAGGCACGTCCGGTGCTGATCACTCTCGGCATCGACGAGACCGCCGTGGCGATCACCGTTCGGGATCGTGGCGTGGGGCTCAAGGTGGGCGAGGAGAAGTTGGTGTTCAACCGGTTCTGGCGGGCGGACCCGTCCCGGGCGCGGCAGACCGGTGGCACCGGTCTGGGCCTGTCCATCAGCCTCGAGGACGCCCGGCTGCACGGCGGTTGGCTGGAGGCGTGGGGTGCGCCCGGGCAGGGCGCGCAGTTCCGGCTCACCCTGCCGGCCCGCGCGGGTGACCGGCTGACCACCTCGCCGCTGCGGCTGGTGCCCGCCGACGCCGCGCTGCCGTTCGGCGGTCCCCGGGACGGCGGCCCCCTGGCCATCGGGCCCGGCGCCGGCGGCACGCTGGCGATCGACCCGGCGCCGGCCGAGGACGGACACCGTGCGGAGGTGCGATCGTGAGGCGCCAGGTCATGGTCGGGGCACTCGGCGCGGCGCTGCTGCTGGGCGGGGGGTGCGGCATCCCGGCGTCGTCCGACGTGCGGGTGGACGGCAAGGGCGGGACCGCGACGGAGGCGGGCAGGGACAACGGCCGTCGCAGCGAGCCGCCGACGCGTACGGCCAGCGGCAGCGACATCGACGCGTTCGTGCGCAACTTCCTGGACGCCGCCGCTGGCGAGCCGGACCGGGCCTACGAGCGGGTCAAGCTGTTCGTCGCTCCGGAGCACCAGACCCAACTGAAGGAGAAGAAGGGCAGCGAGGTCGCGCTGAACGTGGTCCGGCTGCGTGAGGCGGTCTTCACCGGCAACAGCGACTCGACCACCACCGTGAAGATCAAGGTGCAACAGCTCGGCCTGCTGCGGGCCAACGGCACCCTGGCCCCGCCGGTGGCGACCGAGACGGGGTACGAGTTCCGGGTGCGCAGCGCGGCGTTCGGCGGTGACGACGAGCGCGCCGGCCTGTACGTCCTCGACCCGCCGAACGTGCTGCTGCTCAGCGACAACGCCCTCCAGCGGTACTACCAGGACGAGTCGATCTACTTCTGGAGTTCCGACGGCAGCCGTCTGGTGCCCGATCAGCGCTATCTGCCGGCGGCGGTACCGGACGAACGCCGGGTCAACGAGGTGGTGAAGTGGCTGGTCGGTGGCCCGTCCGACTGGCTGCGCCCCGGCGTCGTCGGGCTGCCCGACCGCACCGAGCTGGTCAACAACGCCACCGGCGCGAACAACCGGTGGGAGGTCAACCTGGACATGTCCGGTGACGACCAGACCCAGATCGACCGGTTGATCACCCAGCTGGCCTGGTCGCTGGGCGACCTGCGGGGCGAGCTGGCGCTGAGGATCCGCAACAACTCGCTGCCCGTGCAGGATCTGGACGCGCGCCGAAACTCCGACCAGCTCTACCCGATCACAGACGGCCCGCAGCGGTTCGGCGTCTACGAGGGCGCCATCCGCCCGCTCGACTTCGCTGGCGAGCCCAGCGGCGCCGTGCCGCTGTCGGCCGAGGTCAACCGCAACATCGTTTCCGCGGGCCTCGCGCGGGCCGAGGGCCGGATCCTCGCCGCGATGGTGGTGAACAGCGGCAAGGGCCGGCATCGACTCGCGGTGGGCACCGGCCCCGGGCTCAAACGGAGCGGGAACGACTACGCCTCGATCAGCCGTCCGGTCTGGCTGCGCACGGTCGACTCCCGCCCGGGCCGGGGCCTGGTGGTGGCCGACGGCCGGCTCTACCGCTTCGACGAGGACGCCGGGATGTACCAGGTGCCACTCAACCTGCCCACCGCCGAGGTCACCGCGGTGGCCGCATCGCTGGACGGCCAGCGGGTCGCGTTGATCGCCGGCGGCCGGCTCTACGTCGCCGCGGTCAACCTGGACGGCGGCGGGGTCTCCATCGGCCCGCCCCGGGCGCTCGTCACCTCGCTGACCAGCCTCAGCGCCCTGGACTGGAGCGGGGAGGACCGCCTGGTGGTGGCCGGGTCGGCCGGTCAACCGGCGATCTACGGGCTCAGCGTGGACGGGGCCCTGGAGACGCCGCTGAAGACCGACGTGGGTGCCAAGGTCAACCACCTGACGGCGTACCCGACCAACCGCGAGGTGCCGTCACCCAGCGGGGGATACATGTACGAGGCGAACGGGGTGGCCTACCGCAGCAGCCCGTTCGAGCGGATCGAGGCCGCACGGGTACGGGACATCGCTCCACCGCCGGCCGGGCTCCGCCCGAGCAACCCGTCGGCCCCGTTCTTCCTCTACTGACGTCGTGCGCGGGCTCTGGGCCGACCTTGGCGACCTGGTCCTGCCCACCGACTGCGCGGGCTGTCGGGAGCGTCGGCCCGGTCTGCGGCACGGAATCTGCCCGACCTGCGTGACGGCGCTGGGCGCGCTGCGTCCCCGTCCCGTCCGTCCCACGCCCGCCCCACCGGGCCTGCCGCCCTGCGTCGCTCTCGGCCCGTACGCCGGTCCGCTGCGCGAGGCGCTGCTGGCGTACAAGGAGCACGGCCGGCACGGGCTGGCCCGCCCGCTCGGCGCGTTGCTCGCCGAGGTCGTCGCGGCGGCGGTCGGCGGGGCCCGTCCGCTGGCGTTGGTGGCGGTGCCGGACACCGCGGCGGCGGCCCGGGCCCGCTACGGCGACCACCTGGACCGGCTGGCCCGGCACTGCGCGGCGCGGCTGACCCGGGCCGGCTGGCCGGTCCGGGTGCACCGGCCGCTGCGGGCGCTGCCCCGGCCCGACTCGGTGACGCTGGACAGCGCCGGCCGGGCGGCGGCCGCCGAGGCGGCCTTCCGGCCACGTTCCGGTGCTCGGCGCGGGGGCGGCACCTCGGGCGTGGCGCCCGTCGTCGTGTTGTGTTGCTGGACGACATCGTCACCACCGGGGTCACCCTGGCCGCGGCGGCCCGCGTGCTGGCCGCGACCGGGCAGGCGCCGGGCGTCGCCGCGGTGCTCGCGGCAACCGAGAAGAGACGTCATTCGTAACCGTTCGTGTTTCCGTTTCACCCGTTGGTGTATGAGCTGCGAAAAATCACCGGCGGTCTCGGCAACATGGGGTGACTGCCGCACGAACACGAGTTAGCGTTTCGCTGTCGGGGGTAGGAGGTCATTCCCACCCGCCCTCGACGGTGAGAGGAGGCGTAGCCGCACTGACCGGTCGACGCCAGCGGGGCTCCCCAGGGCGCGCGGCCGGGTAAACCGGATCGAAGACCGTCCGAACAAGGGAGGTCACGTGGACATCGTGGTCAAGGGCCGAAACGTCGAAGTGCCGGACCATTACCGGGTGCACGTAGCCGAGAAACTCGCAAAGATCGAACGCTACGACCACAAACTCATTCGTGTCGATGTCGAGCTGTTTCACGAGCGCAATCCGCGCCAGGCCGACCACTGCCAGCGGGTGGAGATCACCTGCGTTTCCCGGGGCCCGGTGATCCGGGCCGAGGCGTGCACGAACGACTTCTACAGCGCGCTCGACGCGGCCATCGCGAAGCTCGACACCCGGCTGCGCCGCGCGGCCGATCGCCGCCGCGTACATCGGGGTCGGCACGCGCCGATCTCCGTCGCCGCCGCCACCGCCGGCCTGCCGGTCGAGGACCTGGTGGCCGCCCCGTTGAGCGGGCCGGGTGACGGGGCCCGGTCCGGCACGGCCCTCGTGGAGCGTGTCGAGGACGAGCACGACGGGCAGCCGTGGCACATCGCCCGGGAGAAGGTGCACCCGGCGGAGCCGATGACCATTGACGACGCGCTCTTCGAGATGGAACTGGTCGGCCACGACTTCTACCTGTTCCAGGACAAGGTGTCCGGCCGCCCCAGCGTCGTCTACCGCCGGCACGCCTACGACTACGGCATCATCTCCCTCGCCATCGACCGGCCCTGACCCAGGTTGATCATGGAGTTGTGGTGGGCGCGGCGACCGCGAAACGGTGCGGACCGCCCACCACGACTCCGTGATCTGTCAGCGGAGGTCGGCGGGTAGCAGGGCGAAGGTCAGGTCGTCGAGGCGGGTGCCGGCCAGGCCGGGGAGCCGGGCACGCTGCAAGGCCTCGCGGTGGAAGCCGACCCGCTCCAGCACACGGTGGGACGCGGTGTTCTCCGGCACGGTGCCGGCGGTCAGCCGAGCGATACCGGCCGGCCCGAACGCCCAGCCGGCGAGCAGCCGGACGGCCCGGGTCGCGTACCCCCGGCCCCGCCAGTCGGGCAGCAACGCGTAGCCCAGCGACGCCTCCCCGCTGGCCACATCCGTGTACGACAACCCGCAACTGCCCGCCGGCTCGCCGGTGGCCAGGTCGGTGATCAGCAGTCGGGCGATGTCGCCGGTCAGCCACCCGCTCTCCGCGAGCCGACAGCGCCGCTCGATCGCGGCCCGTTCCGGCGGCACCGGTGGCGCCTGGTTCGCCACCACCTCGGGTCGGCTGTGCAGCCGGTACATCAGCTCGGCGTCGTCCGGGGCGAGTCGGCGCAGCGCCACCACCTGGTCGGTGAGCACCCCGCCGGGCAGGTCGGGCAGCAGCCGGGCGGTCGGCCCGGGCGGGTCGCCGGCGAGGCGTACCCAGGCCAGCAGGTCGTGCCGGCCGTCGCCCCGGCTCGGGCCGGCCGACCGGCGTACCCCCTCGTACCGGAAGCCGGCGGCCAGCGCGACCCGTTGGCTGGGCCCGTTCTCCGGATCGGTGAGCAACTCCAGCCGGACCGTCCCGGTGGCGAACGCGTGCTCGCTCAGCGCTCGGGTGGCGGCTGCGGCCACCCCTCGCCCGCGCGCCTCCGGCCGCACCCAGTAGCCGATCTCAGCCTGACCCCGGTCGGGCACCGGGTAGCTCAGCCCGATCCCGCCGAGCAGCCGGTCGGTGGCCGGGTCCGCGACCGCGTACGCCGCGCCGCCCCCGGTCCAGGCCGCCGGGGCACCCGAGCCGATCCACCAGCGGGCGTCGGTTTCGGTGTACGGCGCCGGCAGGCTCGGCACGAACCGCTGGCTCACCGGGTCCGCGCAGCCGGCCACCACGTCGGCGGCGTCATCCGCGCGGAACGGGCGCAGCCGTACCCCGTGCGCCTCGACGACCTGCTGCGGCATCACGTCAGGTCCTCAGGGAGCAGTGCGGCCACCCAGGCGTCGATCCGCTCGCCCCGGTGCTGCACCCCGCCCCGGGCGGTCCCCTCGAAGGCGAAGCCCGCCTTCTCGGCCACCCGGCGGGAGGCGGTGTTGCCCACGTTCGCTCTCCACTCGATCCGGGCCAGGCCCAGCGTGGTGAAGCCCCACGCGCTCAGCGCGGCCAGCGCGACCGGCATGTAACCCCGGCCGCGGGCCGCCGGGGCGGTCATGAAGCCCACGTCCGCCAGCAGCGGATCCGCGGGGGAGAGCCGCAGGTCGACCGAGCCGGCGTACCGGTCGTCCGGGTCGGCGAGCACGTAGCAGGCGGCGTCTCCCCGGGCCCAGGCCTCCTGGCTGAAGCCGCGGTACCACTGCGCGTCGGCGTGCTCGTACGGGTCCGGCACGGTGGTCCAGCGGACGGTCTCCGGGTCGCGGCAGGTCTCCACGACGGCGTCCAGGTCCTGCTCCTCCATCGGGCGCAGCCGCAGCTCGCCAGGCCGGGCAGTGGCGAACAGGGTGGGCTGCGGGCGGCCGAACACGGCGGCCCGTCGGGCGGCCAGCGTGCCGGGTCCGGCCGGCCCGGTCGAACCCGGCGCCGGCACCTCACCGGGCAACAGCGACCCGATCCAGCCGTCCGCGCCGCCCTCCGGCGCCGGGTCGGCCAACCGCAGCCGGCCGTCGATCCGGAACCCGGCGCGGAGCGCGACCAGTCGGGAGGCGTGATTGCCCACCTCGGCCTGCCAGATCAGCCGGCGCAACCCCCGCGTGCCGAAGGACCAGCGGGCCACCGCCCGGGCGGCCCGCACGGTCACGCCTCGACCGTGCGCCCACGGGGCCGTCCAGTAGCCGATCTCACCGGTGCCGCCGGCGTCGATGGAGACCAGCCCGCACGAGCCGAGGAGGTCGCCGGTGGCCGGGTCGCACACCGCGAACGGCGCGCCCGTGCCCTCCGCCCAGGCCCGTCCGCTCAGGTCGCTGACGAATCCGTGCGCGTGTTCCGGTCGGTACGGGCGGGGTACGGTGGTCCAGCGCTGGATGTCCGGGTCCTGGCAGGCACGGTGCACCGCGTCGGCGTCGCTGCTTCGCCAGGGCCGCAACAGCAGGCCGTCCTCGTTGATCTCCACAGGCTCCACCAGTGCATCGTGCCGGAACGTTCGCCAACGGCGTAACCGGATAACGTCCGGTCCGCACCCGGCACGCGAGTTATGTCGGGTTCGGCGGGGTGGACCACCGCCACCAGTGACCATCGCGCCGATGGAGCGCCTACGATGGTTCGAGACTGTCTAGGGGAGCGTTGATCCGTGTCGATTCTGGAAAAGGTCCTTAACGCGGGCGAGGGCCGCATGGTGCGCCGGCTCAAGGCCATCGCCGCCGCCGTCAGCTCGATCGAGGACGACTACGTCAACCTCACCGACGAGGAGCTGCGCGGCATGACCGAGCAGTTCCGCGAGCGGCTCGCCGACGGCGAGACCCTCGACGACCTGCTGCCGGAGGCGTTCGCGGTGGCCCGCGAGGCGGCCGCACGGGTGCTCGGCCAGCGGCCGTACGACGTCCAGGTGATGGGCGGCGCGGCGCTGCACTTCGGCAACATCGCCGAGATGAAGACCGGTGAGGGTAAGACGCTGACCTCGGTCATGGCGGTCTACCTCAACGCGCTCTCCGGCGACGGCGTGCACGTGGTCACCGTCAACGACTACCTCGCCCAGCGCGACGCGGCCTGGATGGGTCGGGTGCACGAGTTTCTCGGGCTGACCGTCGGCGTGGTGCTGCCCAACCGGCCGGCCAGCGAGCACAAGGCCGCGTACGAGTGCGACATCACCTACGGCACCAACAACGAGTTCGGCTTCGACTACCTGCGCGACAACATGGCCTGGTCGAGGGACGAACTGGTCCAGCGAGGTCACAACTTCGCAGTGGTCGACGAGGTCGACTCGATCCTGATCGACGAGGCGCGTACCCCGCTGATCATCTCCGGCCCGGCCGAGCACTCGGCCCGCTGGTACGGCGAGTTCGCCGGCGTGGTGGCCCGGCTCCAGCCCGGCACCGACGGCGAGGGCGACTACGAGGTCGACCACTCCAAGCGCACCATCGCGGTCACCGAGCGCGGCGTCGCCAAGGTCGAGGACCGGCTCGGCATCGACAACCTGTACGAGTCGGTGAACACTCCGCTGGTCGGCTACCTGAACAACGCCATCAAGGCGAAGGAGCTGTACAAGCGCGACAAGGACTACATCGTCAGCGACGGTGAGGTCCTGATCGTCGACGAGTTCACCGGTCGCATCCTGCACGGCCGTCGCTACAACGAGGGCATGCACCAGGCGATCGAGGCCAAGGAGGGGGTGGAGATCAAGCAGGAGAACCAGACCCTGGCCACCATCACCCTCCAGAACTACTTCCGCCTCTACAACAAGCTGTCCGGGATGACCGGTACGGCGCAGACCGAGGCGAGCGAGTTCAACAAGGTCTACAAGGTCGGCGTCGTGAGCATCCCGACCCACCGCCCGATGGTCCGCGAGGACCGGCCCGACGTCATCTACAAGACCGAGAAGGCCAAGTTCAACGCGGTCATCGAGGACATCGCCGAGCGGCACCAGATGGGCCAGCCGGTGCTCGTCGGCACCGTCTCGGTGGAAAACTCCGAGATCCTCTCCCAGTTGCTGCGCCGACGGGGCATCCCGCACAACGTGCTGAACGCCAAGTTCCACGCGCGGGAGGCCGAGATCGTCGCCCAGGCAGGGCGCAAGGGCGCGGTCACCGTGGCCACCAACATGGCCGGCCGTGGCACGGACATCCTGCTCGGCGGCAACGCCGAGTTCCTCGCCGCGAACGAGCTGCGCCAGCGCGGCCTCGACCCGCTGGAGAACGAGGAGGAGTACGCCAAGGCGATGGAGGAGGTCCTGCCCACGTGGAAGCAGGCCTGCGACGCCGAGGCGGACGAGGTCACCGCCGCCGGGGGACTGTACGTGCTGGGCACCGAGCGGCACGAGTCCCGGCGGATCGACAACCAGCTGCGCGGTCGCGCCGGCCGGCAGGGTGACCCCGGCGAGTCCCGCTTCTACCTGTCGCTGCAGGACGAGCTGATGCGGCGCTTCCGGGCCGGCGCGGTCGAGGCGGTGATGGAGCGCTTCAACATCCCGGAGGACGTGCCCATCGAGTCGAAGATGGTCACCCGCCAGATCAAGAGCGCCCAGGCCCAGATCGAGGGCCAGAACGCGGAGATCCGCAAGAACGTGCTCAAGTACGACGAGGTGCTCAACAAGCAGCGCCAGGTCGTCTACGCCGAGCGGTTGCGGGTGCTCAACGGCGAGGACCTCTCCGACCAGGTCCGCAACATGATCGACGACACCGTCGAGGCGTACGTGCGGGGTGCCACCTCCGAGGGCTACGGCGAGGACTGGGACCTTGAGCAGCTCTGGTCCAGCCTCAAGCAGCTCTACCCGGTCGGCGTGACGATCGAGGAGCTGGAGGAGGAGGCCGGCGGTTCCCGGGCCGGCATGGACGCCGACTTCCTGGTCGCCCGCCTCAAGGAGGACGCGCACGCCGCGTACGACCGGCGCGAGGAGCAGCTCGGCACCGAGGGGGTGCGCCAGCTCGAGCGGATGGTGCTGCTCCAGGTGATCGACCGCAAGTGGCGCGAGCACCTCTACGAGATGGACTACCTCCAGGAGGGCATCAACCTCCGGGCGTACGCCCAGCGCGACCCCGTGGTGGAGTACCAGCGCGAGGGCTTCGACATGTTCGCCACCATGATGGACGGCATCAAGGAGGAGACGGTCGGCTTCCTCTACAACGTCGACGTCCAGGTGACCGAGCCGGAGCCGGCCGCGGAGTCGGAGGAGGTCACGCTGCTCGACAAGCCGGTCGAGATCCGGGCGAAGGGCCTCAACCGCGCGCCGCAGCGGCAGGGCCTGCAATACTCCGCCCCCACCATCGACGGTGAGTCCAGCCCTGGTGCGGTGGCTGTCGAGCAGGCCGAGCAGCAGGCCCCGGCGCTCGGTGTGGGTCGACCGGCCCCGGGTGCCCCGGCGGCGCCGGGGCGGACGGCTCCGTCGGCTCCGCAGCGGCCGGCTTCCGGGCTGCGCGGCCCGGCGGTCCCGTCGGCCGCCGCCCGACGGCCCGCGCCGAACCAGGCGGAGGCCAGCAACGGCCCGTCCCGCAACGCGCCGTGCCCGTGTGGCTCGGGCCGCAAGTACAAGCGCTGCCACGGCGCCCCCAACGGCGGCTGACCGACAGCACCTCGACGGGCCCCGGCCAACCGGCCGGGGCCTGTTCGTGTCCCCGGACCCCGCGTGTGCCCGTCCGGCGCGCCATGGCTCGGCTTCCCGGGGCGACCTGTTCCTGATGAGCGTTATACCTGTGAGTCATATCTATGACTCACAGGTATAGCCCTCTTTCGGCACACGCCTGCCGGACGGTGGCCACGGAAAAGTCGGGTGTCAGCAGTCTGCCGACGACCCGATTTCCGGTAAACCGGGGCGATCATCTGGTCTGTAGCCCGTGGCCGGCGGCACGCAGGCAGGCGCCGGCCTGCGCGCGTGCGGTCCCGAGGCGTCGCGGTGTCGGAGGTGCGGGTCAGAGGACCTGGAGGGCGGTGCAGAGCCAGCGGCCCCGGAGGTGTTCCAGGCGCAGCGCCATCGCCCAGCTGTGGCCGCCCGCGCCGGTGAGCACCGCGGCAGCATCTACCGCGGCCTCCCGGGGCTCACAGGCTCGCAGCCGGCGCAGCCGGACCACCGGTCGCTCGGCACGGCGGCGGGAAATCCCGGCTCGCCCCGGCTGCCCGACCCTCTCGGCGGCACCGACTCGCCCCTCAACACCGACTCGCCCCTCAACACCGGCCCGCCCGGAGACGCTGGCCCGCCGGGACCCATCGGTCCGCCCGGAGGCATCGGTCCGCCCGGAGGCAGCGTCCGAGCCGGAGGCGGTGGCCCGGGCTCGCCTTGTGGCGCGGGCCAGCTCGGTGAGCAGGTCACCGGCCCGGGCCGGGTCGAGCAGGGGTCGCAACTGCGCCGGCGAGCGGTAGCCGTTGACCACCTCCAGGCAGGTGTCGACGAAGCGGTGCGCGACCCGGATCGACTCCGGGGTGGTCGCCGGCGGCGAGGGCGGAACCGGGTGGATGCCGGGCCGCGCCGGCACCCGGCGGAGGGCGGCGCGGCGGTCCGGCGGCCGGACCGGGTCCGGCCTGGTCGAGGCGAACAGGTCGAGGGCGAGCTGGCCGTGGGTCGGTGGCCAGTACGCCCCGTCGGCCTCGTCGGCGTACGGAGGGTCGATGGGCGGGACGGGGCGCAGCCGCACGGGTGGCCGGGACGGACCGGATCGCGATTCACTCATCGCTGCCCCTTCTGATCTTGCGTTTGCCTTCGTTTGCCTTCGACTCACTCAACTCCGGGCCATGGAACGGCCTCGGTCAATGGCACAGCGGATAGCGGTGGCTACTCGGTGTCGCGGTCGACGAGCGGGTTGCCGCGGACCCAGTCGGCGGTCTCGGCGTACTTGTGCGCGATGTACTCCTCCAGCCGCGCGCGCTCGACCCGCCACTGGCCACGACCACCGATCTTGATCGCCGGCAGCTCCCCGCTGCGCACCATGTGGTAGACCTGCGAGTCCGACACGTTCAGCTCGGCGGCGACGTCGGAGAGCAGCAGGAACCTCGGCTCCACAGGAACTCCCGGGGTTGTTGTCGTTTGCCTCAGTTTGCCATCGACAGCCCGGACCGCCCAGCACCCCTACGGCCCGGCGACGAACCAGGCGCGGCGGGACACACCGGCGGGGAACTTCCACCGGCTGGATGCGAGGTGTATGACGGTCACGGCGTGCGGCATGATCTGCGCCCGTGCCGGCGGCCGCCGGTGGAGGACTGAGCGGGGAGACGACCGGTGACCGACGAGCTTGTCCGGGTGTACGTGCCGGCGACCGTACCGATGCTGGCCCACCTGCGTGAGCAGGGGCTGACCGCCGACCAGGCGCACGCGGTGACCCCGGCGCTGCGCGAGTGGTACGCCGAGGGCGATGAGGAGGAGTTGGAGTACGTCGCGTTCACCCGGGCCGCCCAGGACGCGCTGCACCTGCTCCGCGCCGATCCGGCCGCGCCCCGCCGCCGGGTCGTCATCTCGGCCGACCTGCCGCGCGCCGCGCTCGGGCGCGGTGATGGTGAGCTGGGTTCCAGCACGGTGACGTTGGCCGACGCGGTGCCGGCGGGCGCCGTCGCGGCGATCCACGTGGACGGCACGGACGCGGTCGAGGAGGTCGCCGCCGCGGCCGACGTGGTGGCCGAGGCCGCCGCCGGTGACCCGGACGCCCAGTTCACCGTCGACGGCGCCGAGGACCACGAGCTGGAGTGGTACGACGTGAGCGAGCTGGACCAGCTGCTCCGGTCCGCCGGCTGAGCCGGACGCCGGCCGGGGTCAGCGGGCCCGGTCCACCTCGGCCGGGTCCGCGTCGTCCGCGTCGGCGTCCAGTGCGGGGGAGTCGTCGGCCGCAACGGGTTCGTCGTCGGGCCGAGCCGGGCCGAGCGTGCGGCCGAACGCGATGAGCGCGGTCAGCGCGCCCACGAAGAGCACCCAGATGCCGTTGTCCACCCGCGAGGTGCCCAGCGAGGTCTGCGCCACCGCGTCCGCCTCGCTCAGCGCGCCGGCCAGGTCGAGCAGCGACCGTCCACCGATCCGGATGATCACCTCGGCGAGCAGCAGGAGCAGCCCCGGCCCTGCCCCGGCGAGCAGGTACGCGGGCCAGCGCAGCGCCGGCGTGCCGGGATCGCGCCGCACGGCCTGTCGTCGTGCCCAGCGCAGGTAGCCGAAGGCGAGCAGCCCGGCCAGTAGGCCGGCGGCGAGCGACTCGGTGCGCGACACCCACTTCGCCGCGTTGACCAGCGACTCCTGGCTGTCGCCCGCGCCGAAGAGGTCGAAGAGCGGGTCCCGGGCGCGGCTGAACACGACCACGAAGACCAGAGTGCCCAGCGCGGCGGCCGTCGCCGCGCCGACCGCCGGTGCCGTCCGCGCGCCGGCCACCGCGCCACCGATGATCGCCGCAGCCGCGGTGGTGCCCGCGATCACGTTGGTGGTCGAGGTGTCGAAGTAGGTGAGGTTGATCGCGAGCGCGGCGGCCAGGCCGACCACCATCCCCGCCCCGATCGCGCCGACGAAGCGCAGGGTGACCCCGTCGCCGTACCGGCGGGACAGCAGGTTGCCGAAGGCCAGGGCGACGGCCGCCCCGGCGACCAGCGCGGCGGAGATCACGCCGGGCAGGGCGAACGCGGAGAGGCTGATCGCGGTGACCCCGGCCGCCGACGAGGCGATGGCCTCCCGGGTCGACCAGAGCATGGCGGCCAGCCAGCCGAGCGCCAGCAGCGCGAGCACGGCGGCGCCGGGCGCGGCCACGGGCCGACCGCTGGGGATGGCCGGGTCGACCGCCGGCTCGTCCGACTCCGCGGCCGGGACGCGGCCGGGCTGCTTGGTCATCGTCTCCCCTTCGAGGCGGCAGGTCACCGACCATTCAGGGTACGCGGGCCCGATGGACCTTCCGCCGTCACGGGACGGCCGCGACCGGTGCCGACCGGCCCGGCTCACGCCGGACGGGTGCCCGCTGTCCGGGCCGGCTCACCCGCCCGCGTCTCATCGGTAAGGAGAGGAGGGGTGGGGCGGTCCTTGGCGGGACGGCGGTGGTGGAGGTGAGGCGGGCACCCCAGCATGGAAGAATCGTGGGAGGTCCCGCCGCAGCTCGGCCCTCCCGTGCGGCGTCCGGTGTTCGACCGTCCGGTCGGTGCCCGCGGGTCCGGTTTCGCCACCGCTGTCGAGATCGCCAGGAGCCTTGATGGATGCCGTGTTCTCCGTACCCGAGCCGCGCAACGAGCCGGTTCGCAACTACGAGCCGGGCAGCCCCGACCGGGACCGGCTCCAGCGGCGGCTGACCGAGCTCGCCGCCGAGCGGATCGACCTGCCGATGACCATCGGCGGCGAGCAGCGGATGGCCGCCGGCGACCCGATCAACGTCGTGCAGCCGCACAAGCACGCGCACGTGCTCGGTGTGACGGCGCACGCCACCCACGACGACGCCCGCGCCGCGATCAAGGCGGCCAAGGACGCCGCCCCGATGTGGCGGGCGCTGCCGTTCGAGGAGCGCGCCGCGATCTTCCTGCGCGCCGCCGAGCTGCTCGCCGGCCCGTGGCGGGACACGCTCAACGCCGCCACCATGCTCGGGCAGTCGAAGACCGCGATCCAGGCGGAGATCGACGCGGCCTGCGAGTTCATCGACTTCCTCCGGTTCAACGTGCACTTCGCCCGGCGCCTGCTCGAGGAGCAGCCCAGCTCCTCGCCCGGCGTCTGGAACCGCTTGGACCACCGCCCGCTGGAGGGCTTCGTCTACGCGGTCACCCCGTTCAACTTCACCGCCATCGCCGGCAACCTGCCCTCGGCACCGGCGCTGCTCGGCAACACGGTGATCTGGAAGCCGGGCCCGACCCAGCAGTTCGCCGCGCACTTCACCATGCGGCTGTTCGAGGCCGCCGGCCTGCCGCCCGGCGTGATCAACATGGTCACCGGCCGGGGCGAGGAGGTCTCGGACGTCGTGCTCGCCGACCCGGACCTGGCCGGCATCCACTTCACCGGTTCGACCAAGGTCTTCCAGCAGCTGTGGCGGACCGTCGGCGACAACATCTCCCGCTACCGGGGCTACCCCCGTCTGGTCGGCGAGACCGGCGGCAAGGACTTCGTGGTCGCGCACACCAGCGCCGACGTGGACGCCCTGCACACCGCGCTGATCCGCGGCGCCTACGAGTACCAGGGCCAGAAGTGCTCGGCGGCCTCGCGGGCGTACGTGCCGCGGTCGCTCTGGGAGGGTGGCCTGCGGGACCGGCTGGCAGCCACCGCCGACTCGCTCACCTACGGCGACGTGGCCGACTTCAGCAACTTCGGTGGCGCGGTGATCGACGACAAGGCGTTCTCGCGGCACACCGCCGCGCTGGAGCTGATCGCCGGTGACGACACCTGCCGGGTGCTGGCCGGCGGCACCGCCGACGACTCGGTCGGGTACTTCGTCCGGCCGACGCTCTTCGAGTGCAGCGACGCCGCCCACGAGACCTTCACCACCGAGTACTTCGGGCCGATCCTGGGCGTGCACGTCTTCGACGATGCCCGTTTCGACGACGTGGTCGCGCAGGCCGAGTCGATCGCCCCGTACGCGCTGACCGGGTCGGTTTTCGCCACCGACCGTCGGGTGGTCGACGCGGTCGGTGAGCGGATGCGGTACGCGGCCGGCAACTTCTACATCAACGACAAGCCCACCGGCGCGGTCGTCGGGCAGCAGCCCTTTGGTGGCGCCCGGGCCAGCGGCACCAACGACAAGGCGGGGTCCTGGCTCAACCTGGTGCGCTGGGTGTCGCCGCGGACGATCAAGGAGACCTTCGTGCCGCCGACCGACCACACGTACCCCCACATGGGCTGAGAGGCGGTCGACCGCCGGCGGCGCGCGTGGCGCTGCCGCCGGCGGTAGCCTGGCCGGGGTGACGCACCCCACCCCCGCGCCCGACCCTCGCTTCGGCGAGCAGGGCGGCCTGCTCACCTACAGCGACTACCTTCGGTTGGCCGACCTGCTCGCCGCGCAGGTGCCGAAGTCCGACCCGGCCTCCCACGACGAACTGCTCTTCATCACCATCCACCAGGTGTACGAGCTGTGGTTCAAGCTGCTGCTCGCCGAGCTGTCCGACGCCCGGGACCGCATGCTGGCCGGCGAGACCTACCTGCCCCGGGTGCGGCTGGAACGCTGCCACGTGGTGGAGCGGGTGCTGGTCGGCCAGGTCGACGTGATCGACACGATGACGCCGCAGGACTTCCTGGCCTTCCGCACCAAGCTCGCCCCGGCCAGCGGGTTCCAGTCGGTGCAGTTCCGGGAGATCGAGTTCCTCTCCGGGCTCAAGGACCCGGATTTCCTGCACCGGTTCCGCCGGTTGCCGCCGGCCGAACGGGACCGACTGGAACGGCGACTGGTCGAGCCGAGCCTCTGGGACGGCTTCCTGGCCGTGCTCGCCCGGGCCGGGTTCCCGGTCGGCGACGCCGAGGCGCGCTTCGCGGCGTACGCCAGGATCGCCGCGGACCGGGAGCGGTTCGGGCCGCTCTGGGACCTCGCGGAGGCGCTGGTCGCCCACGATCAGGCATTTTCCCTGTGGCGAGCCCGGCACGTGCTGATGGCCGAGCGGCAGATCGGCACCAAGCCGGGCACCGGCGGGTCGGCGGGCGGCGCCTACCTGCGGTCCCGGGTGGAGACGCGCTTCTATCCGGAGTTGTGGGAGCTGCGCAGCCGGCTCTGACCGGGTCGGCGCGACCGGTCCGCGCAATCCATCGATAGTCCTCAATGGACTGTCTGCGACCGACAGTGCACATAGGAAGTCCTATCGGGTGGCAAACCGGCAAATCCTGGACGCCGGGAGCGCAAAGTGGCAGCGTAGTGGGCATGGCGGATTCCGGAGTCAACCCCACGGCGGCGGCCCTGCTCGGGCTGCTCCACGAGGGTCCCATGACAGGTGGCCAGTTGATGGCCGCCGCTGAGCGTCGGCTGGCGCCGTACTGGTCGATGACCCGAAGCCAGGTCTACCGCGAGTTGCCGGTGCTGGCCGAGCGGGGTTTTGTGCGGCTCGGCAAGCCCGGGCCGCGGATGAGTCAGCCGTACTCGCTCACCGCCAGCGGGAAACGGACATTTTCCCGCTGGTTGACGGAGAACCCGGGGCGGGACACCATCCGCAACCCGATAGCGCTCCGGATGGCCTTCGGCGAGTTGCACTCCGCCAGCCAGCTCAAGGGCCTGTACGCCTCCGCCAACGAATACCACACGGAGGCCCTCGCCCAGGTGCGGGAACAGGTGAAGAACGCCAAACGGGACGGGGAGACGTACGACGCCAGCGCGCTGGAGTTCGCCGTCGCCTACCACCGCGCGGCCCTGTCGTGGCTGAAGTCCGCCCCCGTCGGGTGACGATCGGCGGGTTCACGCATACGGAACGAGCTGAGCTGCCCACGGCACAGTACGCTTGTTTGTCGTGACCGCTGCCGATTACGCCGAACAGCTCAAGGAACTCGACGCCACCCTGCGAAACATCGAGGCCGTCCTCAACCTTGACCGTCTGCACGAGGACAAGGCCCGGCTGGAGGAGGAGGCTTCCGCCCCGGACCTCTGGGACGACCAGGCCAAGGCTCAGCAGGTGACCTCGCAGCTGTCGTACGTCAACGGCGAGATCAGCAAGCTGGGCAGCCTGCGCGCCCAGCTTGACGACGCCCAGGTGCTGCTGGAGCTGGCCGAGGCCGAGTCCGACCCGGGCGTGCTGCCCGAGGTCGAATCGGAGATCACCGGGCTGACCAAGGCCATCCAGGAGATGGAGGTCCGCACCCTGCTCTCCGGCGAGTACGACTCCCGGGAGGCGTTGATCGCCATCCGGGCCGGGGCGGGCGGCGTGGACGCGGCGGACTTCGCCGAGATGCTGCTGCGGATGTACCTGCGCTGGGCGGAGCGGCACGGCTACCCGACCGAGGTCTACGAGACCTCGTACGCCGAGGAGGCGGGCCTGAAGTCGGCCACCTTCGCGGTCAAGGTGCCCTACGCGTACGGCACGCTCAGCGTCGAGTCGGGGACCCACCGGCTGGTCCGGATCAGCCCGTTCGACAACCAGGGCCGCCGGCAGACCAGCTTCGCGGGCGTGGAGGTCCTGCCGGTCACCGAGCAGACCGACCACATCGACATCCCGGAGAACGAGATGCGGGTCGACGTCTACCGCTCCTCCGGCCCGGGCGGGCAGAGCGTCAACACCACCGACTCGGCGGTCCGGCTCACGCACATTCCGACCGGCATCGTGGTGACCTGCCAGAACGAGAAGTCTCAGCTGCAGAACAAGGCCTCCGCGCTGCGGGTGCTCCAGGCTCGGCTGCTGGAGCGCAAGCGCCAGGAGGAGCAGGCCAAGCTTGAGGGTCTCAAGGAGAACGCCGCCGGCTCGTGGGGCGACCAGATGCGCTCCTACGTTCTGCACCCGTATCAGATGGTGAAGGATCTCCGAACCGAGCAGGAGACCGGCAATCCGAGCGCGGTCTTCGACGGCGACTTGGACGGTTTCATCGAAGCGGGTATCCGTTGGCGCAAGCAGCGTCAGATCGCCGGCGACGGTGCGTGATCACATGCAGGCGGAGCGCGTCGTCGATCTCCCGGTAAGACCCTAATTCGAGGACGCGCACCGTCTGTGCGGGGCGTGGGGCTTGGCTCTGTCGTCACACCGCGTAGACTCACCACCCGTGATTCAGCTTGAGCAAGTGACGAAGACGTACCCGAAGGCGTCCCGGCCTTCGCTCGACAACGTGTCCGTCTCGATCGAGAAGGGCGAGTTCGTCTTCTTCATCGGTCCATCCGGCTCCGGCAAGTCCACGATCATCAAGATGCTGCTGCACGAGGTCGCCCCCAACAAGGGGCGCGTGGTCGTCAACGGCAAGGACGTCACCTCGATGCGCTCCTGGAAGCGACCCCACTTCCGGCGTTCGATCGGCTGCGTCTTCCAGGACTTCCGGCTGCTGCCGAACCGCACCGCGTATGAGAACGTGGCGTTCGCCCTTGAGGTGATCGGCAAGACCAAGGCGGTTGCCCGTCGGGTCGTGCCGGAGGTGCTGGAGCTGGTCGGGCTCGGTGGCAAGGAGCACCGCTACCCGCACGAGCTCTCCGGTGGTGAGCAGCAGCGGGTCGCCGTGGCCCGGGCGTTCGTGAACCGTCCGCTGATCCTCCTGGCGGACGAGCCCACGGGAAACCTGGACCCGGACACCTCGATCGAGATCATGCGTCTGCTGGACCGGATCAACCGCACCGGCACGACCGTCGTGATGGTCACCCACGACTCCAACATCGTGAACCAGATGCGCCGCCGCGTCGTAGAGATTGAGAGCGGTCGCATCGTCCGTGACCAGGCTCGCGGCGTTTACGGGTGAGCCGGCGCTCCACCCCTGCGCAGCCTGACGACGAACACTTCATGCCGGAGACCCGGAGGAACCCCCGATGCGCGTGAAATACGTCCTGTCCGAGGTACTGGTCGGACTGTGGCGCAACGTGACCATGACCGTCGCGATGATCATCACGATGGCGGTCTCGTTGACCATGCTCGGCGCCAGCGGTCTCATGTACCGCCAGGTCGACGACATGAAGGACCTCTACTACAAGAACATCCAGGTCTCGATCTTCCTTCAGACTGACGTGACCGACGAGCAGCGCGAGCAGATGAACGCGAAGCTCGAGGCTGACCCGCTGGTCAGCGACGTCATCTACGTCGACAAGGCCGAGGCGTACAAGCGGTTCCAGGAGATGTTCCAGGACGCGCCGGATCTGATCAGCGCCGTCAAGGAGGACAGCCTTCCGCCGTCGTTCCGGATCAAGCTGAACAACCCGGAGCAGTACAAGAACATCTACGACCAGTACAAGGACACCGAGGGCGTCGACGAGATCGTCGACCAGAGCCGACTGCTGGACAAGATCTTCAACATCCTCACCGCGATCCAGAACATCGCATTGGCCGCCGCCATCGTGATGGCTGTCGCCGCGCTGCTGCTGGTCGCCAACACCATTCAGGTGGCCGCGTACAGCAAGCGGCGTGAGGTGGCGGTCATGAAGCTCGTCGGCGCATCCAACTGGTTCATCCAGGCGCCGTTCGTGCTGGAGGCCGTCGTGGCCGGCCTGATCGGCTCGTTGCTCGGCCTGGCGGCACTGATAGCGGCGAAGTATCTGCTCTTCGACGGGTCGCTCAAGGCCCTGGAGGGCCTGCTCTCGCCGATCAGCTGGGGGGACATCCTGTTCATCTTCCCGCTGATGGCCGGCGTCGGTGGCCTGATCAGCGCCGTCACCGCCTGGACCACCCTCCGCTTCTACCTGCGGGTGTAGCGACCGTAGGGGTCGTCCCGTCGTCTCCCGGGGGCCCTCCCGCGCCGGAAATAAACGGCGCGGGAGGGTCCTTGTGATTCAGGTAGCATGATCGGTTGTCCGGCCGGGGTGACCCCGGCGGGTGATGATCAGGAGAGGGGGTGGCGCCGATGCCACGGGAAAAGGGGCGCAAGGTGGTCGCCTCCAACAAGAAGGCGCGCCACGACTACTCGATCCTCGACACGTACGAGGCGGGCATGGCGTTGACCGGCACCGAGGTCAAGTCGCTGCGGGCCGGGCGGGCGTCGCTCGTGGACGCGTTCGCCCAGGAGCGCAACGGCGAGTTGTTCCTGCACGCGATGCACATTCCGGAGTACACCCAGGGCACCTGGACCAACCACGAGCCCCGGCGTACCCGCAAGCTGTTGCTCAACCGTGGGGAGATCGACCGGCTGATCGGCAAGACCCGCGAGGGGGGCCTGACCATGGTCCCGTTGCAGGTCTACTTCTCCGACGGCTGGGCCAAGGTGGAGATCGCCCTGGCCAAGGGCAAGAAGGCGTACGACAAGCGGCAGGACCTCGCCAAGCGGGACGCGGACCGGGAGATCGCCCGGGTCAGCGGTCGACGCGGCAAGGGAATGGACGACTAGTTTGTCCCGTTTGTCCGGGTCGGCACGCCGACCCGGGGCTCGGGATGAAACCCGTTGCGGCAGGCGTTAGTCTTGTCAGTGCCGCCAACATCGGCGGCCTGTCGAGGGGGTGACTGGTTTCGACTTCGTACGCAGCGACAGGGGAAGCGAGCCGAGGAAGCCGACGTCGTCTCGAGAATCGGTCGTCGGAAACTTATAAGCGCCAAGAACAATCGCGCTGACTTCGCTCTCGC
Organism: Micromonospora sp. NPDC005087; assembly: GCF_042872965.1. Lineage (NCBI taxonomy): Bacteria > Bacillati > Actinomycetota > Actinomycetes > Micromonosporales > Micromonosporaceae > Micromonospora > Micromonospora sp. NPDC005087. The sequence continues at coordinate 609,414 of NZ_JBIALB010000002.1, forward strand.
CGCCTGAGGCGAGTAGCTAAGTCTGTCGGCCTGGGAACGCCTTCGTCCCAGTAGCCGGCATCAGCTAGGAGGCTGGCCAATCGGACCCGGTCGCGGGGTCCGTGCGGCGAGATTAATCAGCGACTGGGCCCGTCACACCAACTTGCTCGCGTGAGCGGTGGGGCCGAGTAGAGGCACAGCGAGCTGCGCTCGGAGAAGCCCTGACAAACCGGCGAAGGACCCGGGTTCGATTCCCGGCACCTCCACCACCTCGAAAGCGATGCGCCCCGGCCCACCGGCCGGGGCGCATCGTCGTATCCGGGGTCCCCGGGTTTTCGCACCCGGCGGACGCCAGCACGCGGCCGGCAGCCCGGCTCGCCTAGGCTGCCGGCTGTGCGGATCGAGGAACTGCGCCTGTCGGTCGGTGCGTCACCCGGCCAGCGCACCGTCTCGGTGCTGGCCGGCGTGTTCGTCGCCGCCGTCGGTGCCGCGTTCGTGTTGCTGCCCCTGGTCGCTGACGGGTTGCTGCGCCAGCTGACCGGCCCCGGCGACGGGTTCGCCTCCTATGAGGAGGCCCGCGACGTGCCACCGGGGATGTTGCCGCCCGCGCTGCGGGACTCCGGCGGCGGTGGCGGCTGGGACCAGTCCGGGTCCGGCCGGCTCGTCGGGCTGTGCGGGCTGCCGTTCGCCCTGCTCGGCGTCTACCTGGTGCTGCGGGTGCTGCGGACGGCCGCCTGGCTGGACGGCAGTCGGGTGCGGGTGCGCGGCGCGTTCGGCAGCCGCATCGTCGACCTCGCGACCGCCCGGATCGACGCCGGGATGGTGCCGTACGGCGGGGCGGGGGACGACGACCCGCGGGCGCGGGGGCACCGCGCGCCGGTCATCGTCGCCACCGACCACGAGAGCGGACGGCGGCTCACCATCCCGCTGCACGGCATGGGGCTGCCCACCCTGCCCCCGTCCGAGCTGCGGGCGCTGGCCGACGCGATCACCACCGGGCGTCCCTCCGACGGCCGTGACGGCGACGCGCACGCTGTCGCCGGCGCGCTGCGTCGCCTCGCGGAGCACCCCTTCGCCGGTTGAGCCGCATACGGGTGGGGCGCGCGGGACCACTGCGGCGGGTGGGGCAGAAGAGGCGGCCAGGGGCCCTGGACAGGGGCGGACGGGCGGGTTCACCATCGCGGTATGCGGTAGCAGCGCAAGCGCGGGAGGTGCCCATGGTCACCGGTCCGGTTCAGCAGCCGACAGTCGTCGCCCGGCCGCCCGCCGCGCATTCGCATCCGGCCAGCCTCCCCACCGAGCGGCTGCCCGGTGACCCGCGCCCAGCGGGGCTCACCGGTGACGTGCACGTGCTCGCCCGTGCTGTCGCCGCGGCGCCGACCGAGCCGCACTGGCGCGAACGCGTGCTGCTGCGGCTGCACCCGGTCAGGCAGGGCTTCACCGAGCACGTCCAGGTCACCGAGGGCCCCGGCGGGCTCTACCGGGAACTGCTCACCCACGCGCCCCGGCTCTGCCACGGTGTCCGGCTGTTGACCCGGGAGCACACGGCGATCGGCGCCGCGCTCCTGGCCGTGCAGCGGGTCGCCGAGCAGTCCGACGCCAGCCCGGACGAGCTGCGCCACCGGGCCGCGTACCTGCTGCGGACGCTGGCGCGACATCGGCGGCGCGGCGCGGACCTGCTGTGGCAGGCGTACCAGACGGACCTGGGTGGCGAGACCTGAGCGTGGGCGCGCCGACGGCGGGAACCAGGGCGTCGACGGGACCGTCGAAACCCGCATGCGTCGATCGCTTCTGCTCCTCGGTCTGCCCCTGCTGCTGCTCGCGGTCGGCTGCGCCCCGACGGGCGGCGGCCCGGCCGACGGACCCACCGCCCCGGCGCACCGGTCGGAAACCTTCGACCAGCGGGCCACCGAGGTCGCGGAGGCGTGGCGCCCCGGCCCCGAATGGCGCACCGGGTACGTCCCGTTGCAGGGGCCGACGGTGCTGACCGGCGACCCCCGCTTCACCCCCGACACCGAGGCCGCCTTCCGGGCCGGCTGGTACCGGGAGCAGGTGCCCATTCCGCCCACCCGGGTCGGCGGGGAGATCCGCTTCCCGGACGGCCGGCTGACCCTGCCGTTGGTGAGCGCGGCGGAGGCGTACCGGCAGCTCCACCAGGGTGACCCGCTGCCCTGCCCCGGGCGACCGAAGCGGCCCGGACTGCCGACCCCCGGCCCCACCATCGAACCCGGCCCGGACGGCTGGGTCAGCAGCGGCCCCGAGACCGCCTGCCTTCCGCTGACCGTCACCGGCGTCACGCTCGGCACCGTGCCGGTCCGCACCAGCCGGGGCGAGGCGCAGGTCCCGGCCTGGCTGTTCACCGTCGAGGAGTTGGCCGTTCCGGTGGCGCGGCTCGCCGTCGCGCCGACGGCGATCGTTCCAGTCCCCGACCCCACCGCCCCGGCGCGGCCGCTGCCGGACGGACTGCTGTCCGCTCAGGACCTGACGGCCGTCGACGGCGCGCGGCTGACCGTCCGGCTCGGTGTCGGCGCCTGCGACACCGGGATCACTCCGCTCGTGCGGGAACGGCCGGACGTGGTGGTGGTCGGCGGGGGCTTCACCGCCCGGTCGACCGGCCCCTGTCCCGACCTGCTCAAACTGGAGCCGGTCACCGTCACCCTGGCCGCGCCGCTGGGCGCACGGCCGGTGCTGGACGTCTCCACCGGCACCCCGCTGTCGATCGCCCCGCGCTGACCGGCTGAGGCAGGCCGGGAGTGCCGGTCAGAGGATGGTGGGCACGTCGGTGCTGATCGGCACCGGCAGCACGGTGGGGCGGTCGGCGCGCAGTCCGGCGGCGAGCGCCGAGTCGAGCTGGTCGGGTGTTTCGACCACCTCGGTGGCACAGCCGTAGCCGGCCGCGATCGCCGTGATGTCCAGGCCCGGCAGGTCCAGTCCGGGCACCCCGGGCGTCTTTTTCAGTTCGGCGAACGCCTTGAGGATCGCGTACTGCTGGTTGACCGGCACGACCACCACCACCGGCAGGGACAGCCGGGCGGCGGTCCACAGCGCCTGCACGGAGTAGTGGAACGAGCCGTCGCCGACCACCGCCACCACCGGTCGGCCGCGCCCGGTGTCCCGCTCGGCCAGCGCCACCCCGACCGCGGCCGGCAGGCCGTAGCCGAGACCGCCGCTGGCCATCGTGAAGTACGACGCCGGGCGGGCGATCCGCAGCCGGCGGCGCAGTGCGGACAGGTTGGACGGTGACTCCTGGATCAGCACTCCGTCCGCCGGCCAGTGCGCGGCCAACGCGGCAAAGAGCGCGTCCGCGCTCAGCGGCGCGGTGACCTCCGGCGGCGCCGGGGCGGCCCGGGGCGCCGGTGGCGACCGGTCGGCCGGCGGCACCAGCTCGAGCAGCGCGGCCAGGGTCAGCCCGGGATCGCCGAGCAGGCTGTCCCCGACCGGGGCCCGGGCGGCCTCGTCCGGGTCGTCCGTCACGTGCAGCAGGCGGGTGCCTTCGGGCAGGTGATCGCCCGGCACGTACGGGTAGTAGCGGAATACCGGAGCGCCGACCACCAGGACGGTGTCGTGTCCACGCAGCGCCTCGGCCAGCGGTCCGATGGCGAACGGCAGCACCCCGCGAAACTGCGGGTGGTCCTCCGGGAACACGGCCCGTTCCGGGGCGGGGGCCGACCAGACCGGCGCGGCCAGCCGTTCGGCCAGCGCGATCGCGGTCGACCAACTCCCGGACCGGTCCACCCCGGGCCCGAACACCAGGACGGGGTCGCGGCTGCCGGCCAGGGCCCGGGCGAACTCGTCCAGCCGCTGCGGGTCCGGTGCGAACCGGGTGGCCACCGTGCGTGGTGCGGGTGGGGAGTCGGCCGGCTGGTCCCAGTCGTCCATCGGCAGGGACAGGAACACCGGCCCGGCCGGCGGCTGCACTGCGGTCGCGTACGCGCGCAGCAGCGCCGCGGGGATGTCCTGCGCCCGGACCGGCTCGTAGCCCCATTTCACGTACGGCTGGGGGAGCTCGGCGGCCCGACGGCTGGTGAGCCGGGGTTCGAGCAGCAGCATCTCGCGGGTCTGCTGGCCGGCGGTGACGATCAGCGGGGTCTTGTTGTGCCAGGCGGTGACCATGTTGCCCATGCCGTTGCCGGTGCCCGGGGAGGTGTGCAGGTTGACGTGGGCGGGTGCGCCGGTGGCCTGGGCGTAGCCGTCGGCCATCGCGACCGCCGTCGCCTCGTGCAGGGCGTGGACGTAGTGGAAGTCGGCCGGGAAGTCCCGCAGGAACGGCTCCTCGGTGGAGCCGGGGTTGCCGAAGATGGTGGTCATGCCGAGGGTGCGGAGCACGTCGTACGTCGCGTCCCGGACCGTTGCCATCGCCACCTGCCTCCGTGTCGCGCGCAGGGACGACCGCGCCGCCCTCTCGATCAGCCGAATCTATCGGGATGTGACGGACCTTTCGGGCGTTTCCCGGGCGTCGTGACCGGGCGCGCACCCTGGCGTATCCGGTCGTGCCGGGGCGGGAACGCGATCCGTCGATCACCGCGACGCCCGCCGTCGGTGCCGATCGGCCCTCCGTCTCAACTGTCCGATCACCCGCCGGTCAGACCTTAGCCAGCACCCGGGACGCAGGCTATGGTGCCAGGCATGGCGTTGACAGCACGGATGATCCCGGTGCACCGTGCGGATCCGGTGGGTGGCGGATCCCCGGCGCGGGTTCACGGTTGACGGGTGTGTGGGATGCAGGGAGAGGGCCAGGCGATCGGCGGACGGGCGATGGAGTCGATGACCGGGCGGCTGCTGGTCGCGACTCCGGCCCTCAAGGACCCGAACTTCGACCGTACGGTGGTGCTGCTGGTCGCCCACGAGCCGGGCGGCGCGCTCGGCGTGGTGCTGAACCGGGCCACCGAGGTGCCGGTCGCCGAGGTGCTCGGCGACTGGAACGACCTGGCCCGTCACCCGGCGGTGCTCTTCGAGGGTGGCCCGGTGCAGCCCGACTCGGCCATCTGCCTGGCGCGGATGCGCCACCCGCTGCGCCGGGTCAAGGGCTTTCACCAGGTCTCCGGGGCGGTCGGCACGATCGACCTCTCGGTCGACCCGGAGCGGCTGCGGGAGAGCATCGGCGGCATCCGGGTCTTCGCCGGCTACTCCGGCTGGGGGAGCGGCCAGTTGGAGCAGGAGATCGCCGACGGCTCCTGGTTCCTGCTGGACGCGCTGCCCGGTGACGCCTTCGTCGACCGGCCGGACGACCTGTGGCCGATGGTGCTGCGCCGGCAGGGCGGGATGATGGCCGCCGTCGCCCATTTCCCGCCGGACGTGGCGCTCAACTGACCCGCTTCGGCGGGAGCCCGGGGGCGGCGTCGGCGGGGACCCCGCGAGATGACCATGCCGAACGGGATGTGTATAGTTTCCCAGTGCCCGGGCGACCGGGACACAGCAAGGGGCCGTGGCGCAGCTGGTAGCGCACCACACTGGCAGTGTGGGGGTCAGGGGTTCGAGTCCCCTCGGCTCCACCTTGCGAAAACGCCCTGACCGGGAGTATCCGGTCAGGGCGTTTTCGGCTGTAGGTCAGGGGTCCGCGATTCCCGGCCGCCCCGACGTCGAACCTTTGTCGCCCCGCGCCCGTACCACTGCGCGGGAGGTCACACCATGACCGTGCGCCGAGTGCTCGCCGCCGTGCTGGTCGCCGTCGCGGCCATGCCGTTCAGCGCCGCGCCCGCCGCCGCGCACGGCGCCCCGACCAGCCCGGTCAGCCGGGCCGCGGCGTGCGGACCCGAAGGTCGGTACGCGGCCACCAGCGCCTGCCGGGCGGCGGTCGAGGCGGGTGCGGCGGTACGCGAGTGGGACAACGTCCGGGTCGCCGCGATCAACGGCCAGGACCGGGAGAAGATCCCGGACGGTGAGCTGTGCAGCGGAGGGCTCTCCGCGTACCGGGGGCTGGACCTGCCCCGCACCGACTGGCCGAGCACCGAGCTGACCGCCGGCGCCCGGTTCACCTTCCGGTACCGGACCACCATCGAGCACCGGGGCAGCTTCCGGCTCTACGTCACCCGGCCCGGCTATGACCCGCGCGCGCCGCTGACCTGGGCGGATCTGGAGTCGCGCCCGTTTCTGACGGTGACCGACCCGCCGGTGCGGGCCGGGGCGTACCAACTGCCGGGCCGGCTGCCGGCGGGCCGCGACGGCCGACACCTGATCTACACGATCTGGCAGAACTCCAACACCCCGGACACCTACTACTCCTGCTCCGACGTGGTGTTCCGCGCGGCGCGCGGCGGCACGGCGACGGGTACCCCGAAACCGGCCGCCGCGACGAAGGGCGCGCCGGCGGTGTCGCGTACCGCCGCGAGCCGGCCGGCCGGCACCGAGCCGGCGGTGGCGGCGGCGGCCGACCCGGGCGTGCCCGTGGCGTCGGTGACCGACCTCAGCAGCCGGTGGCCCATGCTGGCCGGTGCCGCCGCCGTGCTGGTGATCGCGCTGCTGGTCGGCGCGGCTCGGCTGCGTCGCGCCGGCGCCGCGCCGGTCGGACGGCAGTGCGGGGTGCGCAACCACCGGGCGGGGCGGCGCCGGATCTGGTGACCCGGCCCGCGCCGCCGCCCGGCGGCGCTCAGCCCAGGTGCCGGTCGATCTCGGCCAGCTCCTCGGCGCTGAAGTCGAGATTGTCCAGCGCGGCGATGTTCGTCTCCAGCTGCTCCACGCTGCTCGCCCCGATGATCAGGCTGGTCATCCGCGGGTCGCGCAGCGCCCAGGCCAGCGCGAGCTGGGCCAGTGACTGACCGCGCCGCTCGGCGACCGCCCCCAGCCCCCGGATGGTGGCCATCTTCTCCTCGCTGAGGTCGCTCTCGTTGAGGAAGACGCTGGTGCGCACCCGGGAGTCGGCCGGGATGCCAGCCAGGTAGCGGTCGGTCAGCAGACCCTGGGCCAGCGGGCTGTACGCGATGCAGCCGGCGCCGACCTGCTCCAGCGTGTCGAGCAGGCCGTCGGCCTCCGTCCACCGGTTGAGCATCGAGTACGACGGCTGGTTGATCAGCAGCGGCGTGCCCAGCTCGCCCAGGATCGCGGCGGCGCGAGCGGTCTGCTCGGAGTTGTAGTTCGAGATGCCCACGTAGAGGGCCTTGCCGGAGCGGACGATGGCGTCCAACGCGCCCATCGTCTCCTCCAGCGGGGTGTCCGGGTCGAACCGGTGCGAGTAGAAGACGTCGACGTAGTCCAGCCCCATCCGGCTCAGTGACTGGTTCAGCGAGGAGATCAGGTTTTTGCGCGAGCCCCATTCGCCGTACGGGCCGGGCCACATCAGGTAGCCGGCCTTGCTGGAGATCACCAGCTCGTCCCGGTACGGCTTCAGGTCGGTGGCGAGCATCCGGCCGAAGTTCTCCTCGGCGGCGCCGGGCGGCGGGCCGTAGTTGTTGGCCAGGTCGAAGTGGGTGACACCCAGGTCGAAGGCGCGCCGGACGATGTCGCGCTGGCGCTCGTACGGGCGGTCCGGGCCGAAGTTGTGCCACAGGCCGAGGGAGACGGCGGGCAGCCGCAGGCCACTGCGTCCGCTGCGCCGGTAGGTCATCGTTTCGTAGCGGTCATCCGCGGCGAGGTAGGTCACGATCATGAGCCTAGCTCCGGCTCGGGGTACGCGGGATCGGGCGCGTGGAGCCGGACATAGGGGTAGCTTCGAGGCCATGCGTCTCATCGCGCTCGACACTCCCAAACCGCTGTCGAAGATCGGGTTGGGCACCTGGCAGTTCGGCTCCCGGGAGTGGGGCTACGGCCCGGAATTCGAGCGCCAGGCGGCGCAGATCGTGCGGCGGGCCCTCGAGTTGGGCGTGACCGTCTTCGACACCGCTGAGGTCTACGGCTTCGGGCGCAGCGAGCGGATCCTCGGCGCGGCGCTCGGCGACGACCGGCCCAAGGTGGTGGTCGCGTCCAAGCTCTTCCCGGTCTGGCCGGTGGCCGCGGTGGTGCAGCAGCGGGCGGTCGCCTCGGCGGCCCGGCTCGGCGTCACCTCACTGGATCTCTACCAGGTGCACCAGCCCCACCCGCTGGTCGCCGACCACACCACCATGCGCGGCATGCGCGCGTTGCAGGACGTCGGGCTGGTCGGCGAGGTCGGGGTGAGCAACTACGGGCTGCGCCGCTGGCAGGTCGCCGAGGCGGCGCTCGGCCGGCGGGTGCTCAGCAACCAGGTCCGCTACAGCATGGTGGACCGCGCACCCGAGCAGGACCTGCTGCCGTACGCCCGGGAGGCCGGCCGGGTGGTCATCGCGTACAGCCCGCTGGCCCAGGGCTTCCTCTCCGGCCGGTACGACGCGAAGAACCCGCCGACCGGCGCGGTCCGGCGGGCCAACCCGTACTTCCTGCCGGAGAACCTGGAGCGGGGCAGCGCCCTGATCGACACGTTGCGCCAGGTCGCCGACGCGCACGACGCCACCCCCAGCCAGATCGCGCTGGCCTACGTGCTGCGCCACCCGAACGTGCTGGCCATCCCCGGCGCGTCCGGAGTGGAGCAGATGGAACGCAACGCCGCCGCCGCCGACATCGACCTCGCCGACGACGAGTACGCCGCGCTGGCCGAGGCCGCCAAACGGTTCCGCCCGATCACCGGCCTCGCCGCGATGCCCCGAATGCTGCGCGCCCGGTTCACCAGTCCGACGGGAAAGTGAGCACAGTGGACGACATCACCGCACTGATCCTGGACGACCACGCCGCCTTCCGGCGCGGCTTCGCCCGCTTGGACGACGCCCGCGACGAGCAGGAGCTGTTGGCGATCTGGGACGCACTCGCCCTGCACCTGGACATCCACGCCGAGGCCGAAGAGGCGATCCTCTACCCGCACCTGGTCAAGCACGGCGACGACGGCGAGGACGAGACCGCCGACGCGATCGGCGACCACAACAAGATCAGGGACGCCATCGCCGAGTCCAAGCTGCACCCCGTCGGCTCGGAACGCTGGTGGACGGCGGTCGGCACGGCCCGTCGGGAGAACAGCGAGCACCTGGCCGAGGAGGAGGACGAGGCCCTACCCGACTTCCGCCGGCATGCCAGCAGTGAGTTGCGCGCCGAGCTGGGCCACCGCTGGCTCACCTTCTACGGCGAGCACAAGAACGGGCGTGACCTGGCGTTCCGCGACAAGGACCCGCAGTCGTACGTGGCCGACCACCGCTGAACGCGGCCCGATCTCCCCGGCGCGGGGGAGTCGCGGAGGCCGGTGACGGCAGCAGAATGGCGGGGTGACCCCCCGAGCGGCGCTGGCCCCGCTGGTCGCCGGCAGCACCTGGCGGCGCGGCGTGTTCCTGCTGCTCGGCGGGGTGCTGGCGCTCCCGTACGGCCTGCTCGCGGTGACCTTCGCCCAGCTGCTCACCGGCTCGGAGGTCCCCCGTCCGCTGGTGTTCGCCCTGCTGGTGATCGCGCTGGTGATCGCCGTGGTGCCGCTGCTGCTCGACGGCAGCCGGGCGCTGGAGATCGCCGCCGTACGGGCGCTGCTCGGCGTCGACCTGCCCGACCCCGCGCCGGGGCACCGCGGCGACCGGGACACCCGGCTGCGCAGCGCGCTCTGGATCGCCACCCACCTCATCATCGGCGCGCTGGTGATGGTCGCGCTGATCACGGCCGTGCCGATGGCGCTGGCCTTCATCGCCCAGCAGTTCGGCGTCGGAGCCGAGTTGACCAGCCGGGAACGGTTCGGGCCGCTGGACGGGCGGGACACCGGCTGGCTGACGCTGACCGGCGTGGTCCTGCTGGTCGGGCTCGGCTACGCCGTCGCCGGGCTCGGCGCGCTCGCCGGGTCGATGGCGCCGGTGCTGCTCGGCCCGGCCCCGGCGGAGCGGATCGCCGCACTGGAGGCGCGGGCCACCCGGCTCGCCGAACGCAACCGGCTGGCCCGGGAACTGCACGACTCGGTCGGCCACGCGCTGACGGTGGCCACCCTCCAGGCCGGGGCCGCCCGCGAGGTGCTCGACACCGACCCGGAGTTCGTCCGGCGGGCGCTCACCGCCATCGAGGAGGCCGGGCGGACCGCGATGGACGAGCTGGACCACGTCCTCGGGCTGCTCCGGGAGACCGGTGGCGACCGGCCCGGGGTGGCGCCGCAGCGTACCCTCGCCGACCTGGATCGGCTGGTCACCGACGCCCGCGCGACCGGGCTGGCGGTACACGCGCACCGCACCGGCGACCCGTCGCGGGTGCCCTCGGTGGTCTCCCGGGAGGGCTACCGGATCGTCCAGGAAGGGTTGACCAACGCGGCACGGTACGGCCACGGGCCGGTGACGCTGCGGCTCGATCTGCACCCCGACGCGCTGGAGCTGGAATTGGTCAACGCGATGGGTCACGTGGGCCGGGCCGACCCGGGCCGGGGCGGCCGCGGCCTGGACGGGATGCGGGAACGCGTGCTGCTGCTCGGCGGCCGGCTCAGCGTGGGCCCGGACGGCGGCCGGTGGCTGATCCGGGCCCGCCTGCCGTACGAGGAGACGCGATGACCACCGGTGTGCTGATCGTCGACGACGACGAGCTGATCCGGGTCGGGCTGCGGGCCATCATCGACGCCCAACCCGACCTGCGGGTGCTCGCCGAGGCCGCCGACGGCGCCGAGGTGCCGCCGCTGGTCGCCCGGCACCGGCCGGACGTGGTGCTGATGGACGTGCGGATGCCCGGCATCGACGGCATCCAGGCCACCCGACACCTGCTGGCCACCTCCGCCGACCCGCCGCGGGTGCTGGTGGTCACCACCTTCGCCAACGACGAGTACGTCTACGAGGCGCTGCGCGCCGGCGCCGCCGGCTTCCTGCTCAAACGGGCCCGGCCGGCCGAGGTGGTCGAGGCGGTCCGGGTGGTCGCGGCGGGGGAGTCGCTGCTCTTCCCGGCCGCGATCCGCCGGCTGGCCGGCGCGTACGGCCCGACGGGGGGCGACCGGCTGACCGCCGCCCGGCTCACCGAGCGGGAGGCCGAGGTGCTGCGGCTCATGACCACCGGCCGGTCCAACCCGGAGATCGCCGCGCACCTGGTGGTCGGCGTGGAGACGGTCAAGACGCACGTCGGCAACGTGCTGGCCAAGCTGGGCGTACGCGATCGCACCCAGGCGGTGATTGCCGCCTACGAGTCCGGCTTCGTCACCCCGTCCGGCTGACCGGTCCCTCTCTGGGGGGAGCGGGTTCACCGCCGCGCGGGAGGGGCCCGGCCGGCCACCGGCCGAGGCTGGGAGCATGACGACGATCACTGCCTCCCGACCCCGTCCCGACTCCCGATGGCCCGACCGGCTGGCCCCGCTGGCCGCTGGCTGGCTCGGCCTGTGGGGCGTGCTCGCCCTGCTCGGCACGCTCACCGGCGCCGGCTACCCGTTCGGCACGAACGACCCGCACGGCGGCGACGTCAACCTGCTGCGCCTGGTGCCGGTGCAGCTGGCCACCCCGCTCTTCGCCGGGGTGCTGCTGACCGCCGCGGTGGCGGCGCTGGCGATGAGCCGTCCGGCCGTACGCCCGCCCGGCCCGCTGCGGGCGCTGCTCGCCGGATACGGCTGGACGGTGGCGTTCGTGCTCGCCGTGGTCGTTCCGGACGCCCGGGTGCTGGTCATCCTCGGCTACGCGCCGATGCTGATCATCGGGGCGCCGTTCGGCTGGCCGCCCGTCGACTACGCCGAAATCTTCAACTGGGCGCTGTTCGCCCGGTTCGCCGCGCTCGTCGGCGGGCTGCTGCTGGCCGGGGCGGTGCTCGCCTGGCAGCGCCGCACCGCCGGGGCCTGCGTCGGCTGCGGCCGCTACGACACCGACCGGGGCTGGACGACCCCGGCCGCCGCCGCGCGCTGGGGTCGGTGGGCCGCCGGCATCGCCGCGGCCATCCCGCTGGCGTACGCGGTGACCCGGTTCGCCTGGGCGGCCGGCATCCCGCTGGGCATCTCTGAGGAGTTCCTGACCGAGATGCGGGAGACCGGACTGGTGTGGGCCGGGTTCGGGCTGGGCGCGTTCGCCACCGTCGGCGCGATCCTCACCCTCGGGCTGGTGCAGCGGTGGGGCGAGCGGTTCCCCCGCTGGATGCTCGGGCTGGCCGGCAGCCGGGTGCCGGTGAAGCTGGCCGTGGTGCCGGCCACCCTGGTCGCCGTCGCGGTGACCGCGGCCACCCTGGGGCTGCTCAGCAACCCCGAGTTCTGGCAGCTCACCCACGGGTTCAGCCTGGCCGGGGCGCCGATGCTGCTCTGGCCGTTCTGGGGGGTGACGCTCGGTGCCGCCACCTACGCGTACCACCTGCGCCGCCGCGGAGCCTGCCGGCGCTGCGGTCGGGGCTGATGGTGGGAGCGGGGGTGCCCCCCGATGCCGGGGCGCCCCCGCGAATGTGAGCTAGCGTGGGTCGGGTGACTGCGCCCTCCCCGGTAATCCCGGTTCCACCGGCCGACCTGCCCGGCACGCTCGGCGCGCTTCGGGCGGCCGGTCACCAGTACCGCACCGTCAAGCAGGAACTCCGCGGCAACCTTCTGGCCCGGATGCGTGCCGGCGAGGCCCGCTTCCCCGGCATCGTCGGCTACGACGACAGCGTGCTGCCCGAGGTCGAGCGGGCGCTGCTCGCCGGGCACGACATGGTGCTGCTCGGCGAGCGGGGCCAGGGCAAGACCCGGCTGATCCGCTCCCTCGGTGCGCTGCTCGACGAGTGGACCCCGGTCATCCCCGGCTCGGTGCTCAACGAACACCCGATGCACCCGCTCACCCCGGCGTCCCGCGCCCAGATGGCCGAGGCCGGCGACGACCAGCCGGTCGGCTGGCTGCACCGCTCGATGCGCTACGGCGAGAAGCTGGCCACCCCGGACACCAGCGTCGGTGACCTGATCGGTGACGTCGACCCGATCCGGATCGCACAGGGCCGCACCCTCGGCGACCCGGAGACCATCCACTTCGGGCTGGTGCCCCGTACCAACCGGGGCATCTTCGCCGTCAACGAGCTGCCCGACCTGGCCGAGCGGATCCAGGTGGCGCTGCTCAACGTCCTCGAGGAGCGGGACATCCAGGTCCGCGGCTACCAGCTGCGGCTGCCGCTGGACCTACTCCTGGTGGCCAGCGCCAACCCGGAGGACTACACCAACCGGGGCCGGATCATCACCCCGCTCAAGGACCGGTTCGGCGCGGAGATCCGTACCCACTACCCGCTCGACCTGGAGTTGGAGCTGGAGCTGATCCGGCAGGAGGCCGACCTGGTCGCCGAGGTGCCGGAGCACGTCCTGGAGGTCCTGGCCCGGTTCGCCCGCGCGGTGCGCGAGTCACCGTCGGTGGACCCGCGCTCGGGCGTCTCCGCCCGGTTCGCCATCGCCGCCGCCGAGACCGTGGCCGGTGCGGCGCTGCGCCGTGCCGGTCTGCTCGCCGCGACCGGCACCTCGGAAGGACGCCCCGAGGCCGCGGTGGCCCGGGTCGGCGACGCGGTGTCGACGACCAGCACCCTGCGCGGCAAGGTCGAGTTCGAGAGCGGCGAGGAGGGGCGGGAGATCGAGATCCTGGCCCACCTGCTGCGGACCGCGACCGCCGAGACGTTCCGCGCCCACCTGGCCGGGCTGGACCTGTCCGGCTTCACCGGCCTGGTCGAGGACGGCGCGGCGATCGAGACCGGCGAGCTGGTCGGCGCCGCCGAGCTGCTGCGCCAGGTGGGCACCGTGCCCGGGCTGGCGAAGGTGCTGGACCGGCTCGGCCTGGGCGACGCGCCCACCCCGGAGGAGGCCGCCGCCGGTGTCGAGTTCGTGCTGGAGGGGCTGCACCTGACCCGCCGGCTCGGCAAGGACGTCACCGACTCCGGGCGCACCGTCTACGGCGGCCGGGGCTGACCGTGGCCGGCAACCGGTTCCGGTACGGGCAGTGGCGCGGCGGCCCCGACCCGCTCGCGCCCCCGTACGACGTGCGCGAGGCGGTGGACGCGGTCGGCGCCGAGGTGCTGGCCGGCGGCAGCCTGCGGGAGGCACTGCGCGACCTGCTGCGCCGTGGTCCGCAGGGGCGTGGCGGGCTGGACGACCTGGCCGCCCGGGCCCGCCGGCTGCGCCGGGAGGCGCTGCGCCGGGGTGACCTGGACGGCGCGGTGACCCGGGCGCGGGCCCTGCTCGACCAGGCCCTCGCCGCCGAGCGGGACGAGCTGCGCGGCCGCGACGACGATGGCGCGCGGTTCGCCGAGTCGGTGCTGGACAACCTGCCCCGCTCCACGGCACGGGCGGTGGAGGAGCTGGCCGGCTACCAGTGGGCCAGCGCGGACGCCCGGCAGTCGTACCAGCAGATCCTCGACCAGCTTCGCGGCGACGTGCTCGGCCAGCGCTTCGCCGGCCTGCGCGACGCGGTGCGCGCCTCCGCCGACCCGGCCGTCCAGGCGCGGCTCGCCGAGATGATGAGCGACCTGAACGACCTGCTGGCCCGGCACGGCCGCGCGGAGGACACCACCGACGCGTTCGCCGAGTTCATGCGCCGGCACGGCGACTTCTTCCCGGAGCGGCCGGAGACCGTCGACGAGTTGATCGACGTGCTGGCCCGGCGCTCGGCGGCGGGCGAGCGGCTGATGAATTCGCTCTCCGACCGGCAGCGCGCCGAGCTGGCCGGGCTGATGCGGCAGTCGCTCGGCGACCAGCTTGCCGGGGAGCTGTCCGCGCTCGACGCCAACCTGCGGGCGCTGCGGCCGGACCTGCGGTGGGGGCGCGGCGAGCGGGTCCGGGGCGAGCAGCCGCTGGGCTACGCCGACGCGGCCGGCGCGTTGGGCGAGATCGGCGAGCTGGACGACCTGCTGGACCAGCTCGACCAGGAACACCCCGGCGCCACCCTGGACGACGTGGACGTCGACGCGGTGGCCCGGACGCTGGGCCGGAGCGCCGCCGACGATGTCCGCCGGCTGCGTGAGCTGGAGCGGGAACTACGCCGGCAGGGCTGGGTGAGCCGGGACGCGGACGGGCTCACGCTGAGCCCGAAGGCGCTGCGCCGGCTCGGCGGGACCGCGCTGCGGCGGGTCTTCGCCGACCTGACCGCTGGGCCGCGGGGCCAGCATGATCTGCGTTCGGCGGGTGCCGCCGGCGAGGTCAGCGGCGGGTCCCGACCCTGGCAGTACGGCGACGAGCAGCCGTTGGACGTGGTCCGCACGCTGACCCGGGCGGTGAGCCGGGCCGGGCCGAGCGTGCCGGTGCAGCTCGCGGTGGACGACTTCGAGGTGGTGGAGACCGAGAAGCGGGCCTCTGCGGCGGTGGTGCTCTGCGTCGACCTCTCGTACTCGATGATCTCCCAGGGGCGCTGGGGGCCGATGAAGCAGACCGCGCTGGCGCTGGCGCACCTGATGGAGACGCGCTTTCCGCAGGACGCCCTGCAGATCGTCGGCTTCGGCCGGGAGGCGATGACGCTCAGTCAGCAGGAGTTGGCCGCCGTGGAGCCGGACATGGAGCAGGGCACCAACCTCCAGCACGCGCTGCGGCTGGCCGGTCGGCACCTGCGTCGCCATCCGGACGCCGAGCCGGTGGTGCTGGTGGTCACCGATGGCGAGCCGACCGCCCACCTGGATCCGGACGACGGGGAAGCGCTGTTCCACTGGCCGCCGCTGCCGGAGACGATCGAGGCGACCGTCCGCGAGGTGGACCGGCTCAGCCGCTACGGCGCCACCCTCAACCTGTTCATGCTCGGCGACGACCCGGGCCTGCGCCGCTTCGTCGACGCGGTGGCCCGGCGCAGCCGAGGCCGGATGTTCACCCCGGACACCGACGACCTGGGCGAGTACGTGGTCAGCGACTACCTCCGCTCCCGCCAATCCCGCCGCTAACCCCCGCCCGGCGGGGTTGACTGGGGGTGTGGAGAGCGGGGGGCTGCGGCGGGCGTACGACGCGGTGTTCGCGGAGATCGACGGGGCCGGGTTCGGGCCGCCGCCGGAGGGGCAGCTCAGCGCCGAGCAGATCGTGGCGCACCTGGTGGCCAACGACGAGCTGATGATCCAGGCCACCGAGGCGTTGCTGGCCGGGTCGGCGTTCGCCTACTACGACCTGGACGACATGCACCGTCCGCAGCTCGACGCGCTGGTCGCCGAGCAGGGTGGCCTGCGTGGCCTGGCCGCGCTGCTGCACGGCACCAGTGACCGCCTGTGCGAGCTGGTCGACCAGCTCGGCCTGGCCGCGGAAACCCCGGTCGAGACCCACCTGCGGGAGGGCTTCGACCTCATCGTCGAGGACACGCTGCCCTGGTCGCGCACCCTCGACCTGCACACCCGCGTCCACCTCCCCAAACACCAGGCCCAACTCCACATGCTCCGCACCTGACCCCCGTGGGCGGGTGGTCGGGCGTCAGCTCCTGACGGGCTCGGCGCGGGGGTGGAAGGTGCGGCGGTAGGCGGAGGGGGCCACGCCGATGCGCTGGTGGAGTTGCTGGCGCAGGGCGGCGGTGGTGCCGAAGCCGCAGCGGTGGGCGATCTGGTCGACGGTGAGGTCGGTCGTCTCCAGCAGCAGTCGAGCGTGGTCGGTGCGCTGTTGGAGCAGCCACTGCGCGGGGCTCAGCCCGGTCTCCGAGCGGAAGCGCCGGGTGAAGGTGCGCACGCTCATCCGGGCCTGGTCGGCCAGGTCGCGCAGCGCGATCGGTTCGTGCAGCCGCTGCCGGGCCCACTCCCGGGCGCCGGCGGTGCTGGTGTCGGTGGCCTTCGGCACCGGCCGCTCGATGTACTGCGCCTGGCCGCCGTCGCGCCAGGGCGGCATCACGCAGCGGCGGGCCGCCCGGTTGGCCACCTCGCTGCCGTGGTCGAGGCGGATGACGTGCAGGCAGAGGTCGATGCCGGCGGCCACTCCGGCCGAGGTGAGCACCCGGTCGTCGGCGATGAACAGCACGCCCGGGTCCAGGTCCACCCGGTCGTGCAGCCGGCGGAACTGCTCCGCGTACGCCCAGTGGGTGGTGGCCCGACGCCCGTCGAGTAGCCCGGCGGCGGCCAGCACGAACGCCCCGGTGCAGATCGACATCACCCGAACGCCCCGCTCGTACGCCGAGCGCAGCGCCTCGGCCACCTCCGGCTCGACGGTGCCCGAGGTCAGCGCGCTGCCGTCGTGGATGCCCGCGACGATCACGGTGTCGGCGGTGTCGAGCAGTTCCAGCCCGTGGTCCGGGACCACCTGGAAGCCGGCGGTGCTGCGGACGGGCTGGCCGCCCGGAGTGCATATCCGCACGTCGTAGAAGGACGTCCCGTCGGCGGCCCGGGCAGTGCTGAACACCTGGGACGGGGTGCCGAGGTCCAGGCCGACGACCTGGTCGAGGGCGAGTACGGCGATCCGGTGCGGGCGTACGGTCATGGCCCGATTATTGCGCATGATGGCTTTCCGGCCACTCGTCGGTGCCGGCGGCGCCGCCCAGACTGGTCCGCGTGAGAAAGAACCGCCGCCTGCATCCCGCCTGGCTGGTCGCCGCCGTCGCCTTCGTGGCGCTGGTCGGCGCGGCCGGCTTCCGCGCCACTCCCTCGGTGCTGCTGCACCCGCTGCACGAGGAGTTCGGCTGGCCGCTGGCCACCATCTCCGCGGCCGTCTCGGTCAACCTGCTGCTCTACGGGCTCACCGCGCCGTTCGCCGCCGCGCTGATGGACCGGTTCGGCATCCGCCGGGTGGTCTCGGTGGCGCTGCTGCTGGTCGCCGCGGGCAGCGGGCTGACGGTCTTCATGACCGCCTCCTGGCAGCTGCTGCTCTGCTGGGGCGTGCTGGTCGGGCTGGGCACCGGCTCGATGGCGCTGGCCTTCGTGGCCACCGTCACCGGGCGCTGGTTCGTCCGCCGACGGGGCCTGGTCACCGGGGTGTTGACCGCGGGCGGGGCGGCCGGGCAGCTGGTCTTCCTGCCGCTGATCGCGGTTCTGGTGCGCGACCACGGCTGGCGTACGGCGGCACTCGTCGTGGCCGGAGCCGCGCTGGCGGTCGTACCCCTGGTGGTGTGGCTGCTGCGCGAGCACCCGGCGGATCTCGACCTGCCCGCCTACGGCGCGACCGAGGTCGTCGCGGCGCCACCCGCGACCGGCGGCGCGGCGACCCGGGCGCTGGGCGCGCTCGCCACCGCGGCCCGGACCCGGCCGTTCTGGCTGCTGGCCGGCGGGTTCGCGATCTGCGGCGCGACCACCAACGGCCTCGTCGGTACGCACTTCGTGCCGGCCGCGCACGACCACGGCATGCCCGAGACCACCGCCGCCGGGCTGCTCGCCCTGGTCGGGCTCTTCGACATCGTCGGCACGATCGCCTCCGGCTGGCTGACCGACCGGGTGGACAGCCGACTGCTGCTCGGCGCCTACTACGCGCTGCGCGGGGCGTCCCTGCTGCTGCTGCCGACCCTGTTCGCCGGCACCGCCAAGCCCAGCATGCTGGTGTTCATCATCTTCTACGGCCTGGACTGGGTGGCCACCGTGCCGCCGACCGTGGCGCTGTGCCGGGAGTACTTCGGCACCGCCGGGGCGGTCGTGTTCGGCTGGGTGTTCGCCGCCCACCAGCTCGGCGCGGCGGTCGCGGCGACCGGCGCGGGGCTGGTCCGGGACCAGCTCGGCGACTACGCCATGGCCTGGTACGTGGCCGGCGGACTGTCGATCGGCGCGGCCGGGCTGTCGCTGCTGCTGCGCCGGCGGCCGGGTAAGCCGGTGGCCGAAGCCGTGCTGGTCGCCGCGACCGCGCCCCGGGCCTGGAGCTTCCGGGGCTGAGGCGCCACCCACCTCGGCGGGCCGATGCCAGCCCGACGTCAGTCGACGACCCGGACGTCCTTCCAGAACGCCACCCGGTCACGCACCATCTCGGCGTCGGGCTTCGGCTCCGGGTAGTACCAGACCGCGTCCTCGCTGGTGCTGCCCTCGTGCTCGAGGGTGTAGTAGGAGGCGGTGCCCTTCCACGGGCAGACGGTGTGCGTCGCGGACTCGCGGATCAGGTCGTCGCGCAGGGCGGAGCGGGGGAAGTAGTGGTTGCCCTCCACCAGCACGGTGTCGTCGCTCTCGGCGACGACCAGGTCGTTCCACACAGCTTTCGGCATACGACCCAGACTAGGCCGTGGCACCGACGGCGGCAGCGGTCGCGGCGGCTCAGCGGGTCGGTTGTGGATCGGTGACGTCGGCCACGGTGGCCGCGAGCGCGGCGATCGCGGTGTCGGCGTCGACCGCGACGGCGAGGCCGCGCTCGCCGGCGCCGAGGGTGATCTCCCGGCCGCGCAGCCGCTCGTCCGCGATCACCGGCCAGGCGGTGCTCGCGCCGAACGGGGTGATGGTGCCGCGCTCGTAGCCGGTGGCGGCGAGCGCGCCCGCCGCGTCCGGCATGGAGAGCCGGTGCACCCCGAGCAGGGTGCGCAACTTGGGCCAGGAGATGACCCGGTCGCCGGGGGTGAGCACGAACAGGTGGTCGTCCGCGCCGCGGCGGACCACGATCGTCTTGACCACGTCCGGGACGGCCACGCCCTGGACGGCGGCGGCCTCCGCCAGGCTGCCGACCGCGCCGTGCGAGATCAGACGGTAGGGCAGGCCGGCGGAGTCCAGGGCGGTGATCGCGGGCGACGGCATGCCCGCCACGGTAACCGTCGGGCCTGGCACCGGACGGGAAATGGCCACCGTCGACATCCCACGGTTTCCGGGGTACGGGCGTAAGGTGATCACATGCGCGCTGAGCGTGTGGATCACTCCTTTGACCATGATCAAGCGGTGGACACGCTGCGGCGGTCGTACGCCGCGGTGCCCACGGGCGAGCCTGTCCGGCTCGCCAAACGCACCTCCAACCTGTTCCGCCCCCGGTCCGCTCCCCGGACCCCGGGCCTCGACGTGAGCGGCCTCGGCCGGGTGCTGTCGGTCGACCCGACCGGGCGCACCGCCGACGTGCAGGGCATGTGCACGTACGAGGACCTGGTCGACGCGACGCTGCCGCACGGGCTGATGCCCCTGGTGGTGCCGCAGCTACGCACCATCACCCTGGGTGGGGCGGTCACCGGCCTCGGGATCGAGTCGACCTCCTTCCGCAACGGCCTGCCACACGAGTCGGTACGGGAGCTGGACGTGCTCACCGGCTCCGGCGAGATCATCACCGCCCGGCCGGAGGGCGAACACGCGGACCTGTTCACCGCGTTCCCCAACTCCCTGGGCAGCCTCGGCTACGCCACCCGGCTCCGCATCGAGCTGCAACCGATCGGCCGGTACGTGGCGTTGCGCAACATCCGGTTCACCCGGCTGGAGGCGCTCACCGACGCGATCGCCGAGGTGACCGCGACCCGGTCCTGGGCCGGCGAACCGGTCGACGCGATGGACGGGGTGATGTTCAGCCCCGGCGAGGCGTACCTGGTGCTGGCCACGTTCACCGACGCGGCCGAGCCGCCCAGCGACTACACCGGCCAGGCGATCTACTACCGGTCGCTGCGCCAACGCACCCGTGACGTGCTCACCGCGTACGACTATCTGTGGCGCTGGGACACCGACTGGTTCTGGTGCTCGGCGGCGTTCGGCGCCCAGCACCCGGTGATGCGGCGGCTCTGGCCGGCGCGCTACCGGCGCAGCGACGTCTACCACCGACTGGTCCGGCTCGAGCACCGGCACCAGGTGGCCGCCCGGATCGACCGGCTGCGCGGCCAGCCGGCCCGGGAGCGGGTGGTGCAGGACGTGGAGATCCCGCTCGAACGTACCGCCGACTTCCTGCGCTGGTTCGCCGGCGCGGTGGGGATGAACCCGGTGTGGCTCTGTCCGTTGCGGTTGCGCGAGCCGGCGGGTCCCGGTTCGGCGCGGTCGTGGCCGCTGTATCCCCTCCGGCCGGGGCAGGACTACGTCAACATCGGGTTCTGGGGGAGCGTGCCGATCGCGTCCGGCGCCGCCGACGGCGACGTCAACCGCACGATCGAACGCAGGGTGTCGGAGTCGGGCGGGCACAAGTCGCTCTACTCCGACGCGTACTACGACCGGGACGCCTTCGATCGCCTCTACGGCGGCGACACGTGGCGCGCGGTGAAGGACCGCTACGACCCGGACCACCGGCTGACGGGACTGTACGAAAAGGCGGTAGCACGAGCATGAGCCTGACCGACCGAGATCAGGGGGCGGCGAGCGTCCCCGCCACCCCGCCGGCGGGGGGCCGGCATACGGGTCCGACCGTGGCGGATGTCGTCCGCGCGGTCACCGCGGGGCCGCTGCCGGTGCGGATCACCGGGTACGACGGCAGCGCCGTCGGCCCGACCGATGCCGGCATCACCCTGTCGATCCGTACCGAGCGGGGGTTGTCGTACCTGCTCACGGCCCCCGGCGACCTGGGCATGGCCCGGGCCTACGTCAGTGGTGACCTGGCGTTGCAGGGGGTGCATCCGGGCGACCCGTACGAGGCGCTGCGGGTGCTCAAGGACGAGCTGCGGCTGCGCCCACCGTCGCTGGCCGATGGGCTGACGCTGGTCCGGGGGCTGGGCTGGGAGCGGCTGCTGCCGCCGCCGGCCCCGCCGCAGGAGGCGCAACCGCGCTGGAAGCGGGTGATGAACGGGCTGCGGCACTCGCGGGTGCGCGACAGCACGGCGATCTCGCACCACTACGACGTCTCCAACGCCTTCTACGAGAAGGTGCTCGGCCCGTCGATGACGTACACCTGCGCGGTGTTCCGGTCTCCGGAGGACACGCTGGAGCAGGCCCAGGCGGCGAAGTACGACCTGGTCGCCGGCAAGCTGGCGCTCAAGAAGGGGATGCGGCTGCTGGATGTGGGCTGCGGCTGGGGCGGCATGGTGCGGCACGCCGCGCGCGAGTACGGCGTCAAGGCGCTCGGGGTGACCCTGTCGAAGGCGCAGGCCCAGTGGGCGCAGGCCGCGATCGAGCGGGAGGGGTTGACCGAGCTGGCCGAGGTGCGGCACCTGGACTACCGGGACGCGCCCGCGGAGCAGTTCGACGCCATCTCCTCGATCGGGTTGACCGAGCACATCGGGGTGCGCAACTACCCGGCCTATTTCGGGGCTCTGCGCGACCGGCTGCGGCAGGGCGGCCGGCTGCTCAACCACTGCATCACGCGGGCGGACAATCGCGCGCCGCACCGCTCCGGCGCGTTCATCGACCGGTACGTCTTCCCCGACGGGGAGCTGGCCGGCCCGGGTCGGCTGATCAGCGAGGTGCACGACGCCGGACTGGAGGTGCACCACGACGAGAACCTGCGCCAGCACTACGCGCTGACGCTGGCCGCCTGGTGCCGCAACCTGGTCGAGCACTGGGACTTCTGCGTCTCGGAGGTGGGTGCGGGCACCGCCCGGGTGTGGGGGCTGTACATGGCCGGGTCGCGGATGGCGTTCGAGCGCAACGGCATCCAGCTGCACCAGGTGCTGGCCACCCACAACGGCCCGGAGGGCCGGAGCAGCTATCCGCTGCGGCCCGACTGGCTGCCCTGACCGTCGCCGCCTGAAGCCGCGCCGAAAAGTCGGCGCGGCTTCTCGCGAAGCGATTGACAAACAAGTTTTGTACGTACAAACTGATTTTGCCATGAGAGACGTCCTGTACCTGGAGCAGATCGAGCAGGCCGAGGTCCTGCTCAAGCCGCAGCGCGTCGAGGTGCTGCGGCAACTGGCCGAACCGCGCACCTGCACCGAGGTCGCGGCCCGACTCGACCAGACGCCGCAGCGCGTCTACTACCACGTCAAGCAGCTCGTCGCGGCCGGCCTGGTCGAGCTGGTCAACGAGCGCAAGGTCCGCGGCATCACCGAGGGCATCTACCAGGCCGTCGCCCGCTCCTACTGGCTCTCGCCCCGGCTGGTCGGCCGGATCGGGCTGCGCCGGGCCCGTGACGAGCTGAGCCTGGGCTACCTGCTGGACCTGATGGAAGAGGTCCAGGCCGACGTCGCCGCCCTGGACCGGGCGGCGCCCGAGCTGCCCTCGATCGGGGTCTCCGGCGAGATCCGGGTGCCGGCCGAGCAACGCCAGCAGTTCCTGCACGACCTGCAAACCGCACTTCAGGACCTGTTCACCCGCTACGGCGGCAGCGAAGGGGATGCCTTCAAGCTCGCCGTGGCCTGCTATCCGAAAGGGAACGACCATGAGTGAACCATTGAAGGTGCAGGCCCGCCTCTCGGCGCCCGTCGGACGCGTCCGCCAGGCCCTGACCGACCCGGCCGAGCTGCGCCTCTGGCTGGCCGAGCACGCCGAGGTCGAGCTGCCCGAGCGGTACGAGTTCTGGGGCCGGTACACCCCCGAGGGTGACGCCCCGCACCAGCGGCTGCTGCACGCCGACGACCACACGCTGCGCTTCACCTGGCTGCTGGACGGGGTGGAGACCACCACCGAGTTCCAGCTGACCGCCGAGGGCGCGGACAGCACCGTGCTGACGCTGACGCAGAGCCACTTCGACTTCGCTGAGGCGATGAGCGGCTCCAGCATCCGCGGTGTGTTCCAGACCTACTGGGCGCTGGCCGTCGCCAACCTGGCCGCCCACCTGGAGGGCCGGCCGCTGCTGCCGCGCACCGACTTCACGTCCGCCGACCTGCGCGGCGAGCTGGTCATCGCTGCCCCCGCCGACAAGGTGTGGCAGTCGCTGACCGACTCCGAGCAGGCCAGCGCCTGGTTCGGCTACCCGATCGGCATCGAGCCCTGGGTCGGCGGCCGGTACGCCATGGGCGGCTTCGACGCCGGGTACGCGGCCAAGGTGGTCGACCTGGAGCCGGGCCGGAAGATGTCCGTCGACTGGGGACCCACCGGCGTCACGACCTGGGAGCTGGCCGAGTCCGGTGGCCGGACCACGCTGACCTTCGTGCAGAGCGGCTTCGACGAGGGCAACCCCCCGTACGCGGCCTGGAGCGGGTCGGTGTCCGGCCTGGCGGAGCTGCGCCGCTTCCACGAGGTGCCGGACTGGCAGCCGATCTGGCTCGCCGCCGACGTGCCCGGCCTGGAGCCCGAGGCCACCGCAGCGGCCAGCTGACGCGGTAACCGCTCCCGCGAGCGCCGGCCCACCGCACCACGGGCCGGCGCTCGCCGCGCTTCCGGTGGCCGCACGGGTGATTTACCGGGCCGGATTGGGTACTGACGTGCGATGTTCTTCATCTTTGGTCTCCGTACCAAGGCCGACCGTTTGGGTGTCGCACAGCAGGTCTGCCGCAACTGCGGCAACCACGCCGCGCAGGTGATCACCCGCCGGTCGACCAGGTTCACCCTCTTCTTCATCCCCCTCATCCCGATCCGCACCCGGTACGCACAGCAGTGCACGTTCTGCGGGGCGCAGTACGAGATCTCCAGGTCCGACGCCGAGCGCCTACCGGTGGGCTGAACCGCCGATGGCCCGTTTCCTGTGTTGGCTGATCGGCCGTCAACCTCCGCCTGCCGGCGCTCCGGTCCACACCGTCCCGCGCGCGCCCTGCACGCCCGGGCGGCGGAAACGCCGCCGTGCCCGCCGCCCGCTGGCCGGCACCGCGCTGCCCCGCTCGCCCTGGAACCGCTCCGCCGGCCGCTGACCACCTCCGTCGCACACCCACCTCCACCGCCCATACCGGTGGCTGGCGGCTGATCGGCCGCCTGGATCGCGGCAACGACCTGTCTCAGTTGCTGGTAGTCGCCGCCGGCCGACCCGGGGCCCGGTCGGCCGGGAGGTCTCGAACCTCGCGGCGCACCACCGCAACGAAGCGCCTGACCGCTGGAATCAGCGGTCAGGCGCTTCGTCGTTGCCTTCCCTCGAACCACCCGTGCGGCCGAAGAGCGGACCATTCGGAGCAATCCCGATGAATCTCGCTGACAGTCGGATCAGGGAAGACAGCCTGAATTAGGGAAGACAGCTCCTGTATCGGGCAAACATGGAACAATTTCACCATAGGGCGCCAACCGCCCTCGCGTGCCTGCGCCCTTGACGGGTGGTCAAGTGCCCCTGCCGATACCGGGCCCAGGCCTCGTCTAGGAGGGAACAGCAGTGATGGTGGGACGTACTCGACTCTGGGCTTTGGCGGTAACGGCCAGCGCGGCGGTGGCCGCGACCACCGTGGGAACCGCGGCCATGGGCGACGGGCGAGCCGATTCGGGCGACAAGCGCGAATCGCACGACTCGTGGGACTGGAGTGGCTCGCGGGATGAGAAGGGGCGGGACAAGAAGGAGACCGTGCGGGCGAGACTCAGCGGCTACGAGGAGGACCCGCTCACGATCTCGACGCCCGGGAACGGGCGGTTCGAGGCGAAGATCGACGAGCGGAACAAAGAGATCACGTACCGGCTGAGCTACGACGACCTGAAGGACGTCCAGCAGGCGCACATCCACTTCGGTGGGCGGCACCAGAGCGGCGGCATCGCGGTCTTCCTGTGCTCGAACATCAAGGACGGGAAGGGTGGCCCGTCGAAGGGCGTCCAGGCCTGCCCCGAGGCTCCGGCCACGATCAAGGGGACGATCAAGCCGGATGACGTGGTCGGCCCGGCCGACCAGGGCATCGAACCCGGTGAGTTCGACGAAGTCGTCGACGCGATCGAGGCCGGTGTCACGTACGTCAACGTGCACACCAAGAAGTATCCGAACGGCGAGATCCGGGGCCAAATCAAGACCGACGAGGACCGGGAGAAGAAGGACGAGGACCGAAACTGGGACGCCAGCGACAGCCGGGCCTGGGACGAGAGCGGCTCTGACAAGGGCGACGAGTGGGGCTCTGACAAGGGTGACGAGTGGGGCTCCGACAAGAGCGACGAGTGGGGCTCCGACAAGGACGACGAGTGGGGCTCCGACAAGGACGACGACTGGAACTCGGACAAGGGTGAGGACCGGGAGTCGGACAAGGGCCACGACAAGGGCGACGACAAGGCCGACGACAAGGCCGACGACAAGGCCGACGACAAGGCCGACGACAAGGCCGACGACAAGGCCGACGACAAGGCCGACGACAAGGCCGACGACAAGAGCGACGACAAGAGCGACGAGAAGTGATCCATCGGCACTCGACCGACTGAACGCCCGACCCGCATGACGGGGGTCGGGCGTTCGGCCGTGCCGGGTCCCACTGCGGTGCCGCCGTGCCCGCCGGGACCGGGAAGGCCGGGCTGCCGGGGCCGCAGTGTCGGGGACGCGACCGCCAGGGGTGCCCGGAACTCGCCGCTCGGCCCTGGCGAGGGCACGCGGGCGCTGGCTAGGCTCTCCAGGTTTGCCGGGGACCGGACCGTCCGTCGAGGTGCCCGCATGAGAGGGAGCCGGAGCGATCGTGCCGCCGCAGGACGTGAAGCAGGCCGACTCAGCGCGCGCCGCCCCGCCCCCCAGCGGCCCCGTGTCGGCCGGGGCACCGCCGGTCGGCCCTCTGTCGGACGGACCCAAACCGACGACCGTCGTACCAACCCCGGCCGGTCGCGCCGGCCTGCTCGCCGCGGCCGGTGTCGTGGTGCTGGAGGCGCTCTGGCTGGTTGCCGCGCTACCCGGCGCCGCGCTGGTCAGCGACCTGGGCGCGCTGCTGGTCGCCGGTTGGGCCACCGGCGCCTGCGCCGGGGCGGCTCGCCGGCACCCGGCTCCACTGCGCCGGTTCTGGACGCTGCTCGCGGCCACCATGGCGCTCGCCGCGCTCGGCCGGGCGATCTGGACGGCGCAACGGGTCGGCGGCGGGGACCTGCCGCACACCCCGCTGGTCGGGGCGGTCTTCACCGCCGGCATCCTCACCGGCACCGCCGCGCTGCTCTGCTCACCCTCCGCGCCCCGGACCGCCGTCGGGCGAGCCCGGGCGCTGCTGGACGGGGTGATCGTCGCGCTGGCCCTGGTGCCGATCGCCTGGGTGCTGGTGTTCCGTGACGTCGCCGCCGCCGAGCTGGCCGACCCGGCCCGCACGCTGGGACTGCTCTACCCGATGTTCGACCTGATGCAGCTCACCATCCTGGTCGCGGTCGCCGGCCCGGCCCGAACGCTGTGGCGGCCGATGAGCGTGCTCGCGGCCAGCCTCACCATGCGGGTGGTCGCCGATGCCGGGTACGTCTCGCTCGTCGCGCGCGGCGACTACGCCGCCGGTCATCTGATCGACCTGTGCTGGCCGCTGAGTTACCTGCTGATCGGCCTGGCCGCCGGGTACCCGCCGCCGCCGGACTGCGACGGCACCGACGAGACGGCCGAGTCGCCGCCGCCGTGGTGGCGGGTGGCGTTGCCGTACCTGCCGGTGGGTGGGGCGATCATCGCGGTGGCCCTGGCCCGCCGGCCCACCGGGCAGGCCCCGCAGCTGCTCTTCGTGACGATGATGGCGCTGGTCGCGGCCCTCGCGGTACGCCAGGGGCTGGCCGCCAACGAGAACCTGCGGCTGGTGGCCCGGCTGCGCCGGCTCGCGTATGGCGACCAGCTCACCGGTCTGCCCAACCGGCTGTTGTTCAACCGGCGGCTGCGCACAGCCCTGCGCGACGGCCGCCCGGTGGCCGTGCTGCTGCTTGACCTGGACGGGTTCAAGCAGGTCAACGACAGGTTCGGGCACGCCACCGGAGACACCCTGCTCACCGGGCTGGCGGCCCGGATGCGGACCGCGGTCAACGGTGACGGCACCATCGCCCGGCTCGGCGGCGACGAGTTCGCAGTGCTGGTCCACGGCGACCCACCGGTGCCGCCGGAGCAACTCGCCGAACGGCTGCTGGACGCCCTGCGACCCTCTGACGGAGACGAGGACGTCGGCGTGCATCCGTCGGCGAGCATCGGCATCGCCGAGTACGGCCCGCAGCACGCCTCCCACACCGACCTGCTGCGCGACGCCGACATCGCCATGTACGCGGCCAAGGCGGCCGGGAAGTCCGCGTACCGGACGTGCACCCCGGCGCTGCGCGAGTCGGCCGTGTCCCGGGCCGAGCTGATCGCCGACCTGCGCCGGGCCGTCGACGAGGAGCAGTTGCACCTGGAGTTCCAACCCATCGTCGACCTGGCCACCGGCGCGGTGCGCAGCGCCGAGGCCCTGGTGCGCTGGCGGCACCCCCGGCTCGGGACGCTGCCGCCGGCCCGTTTCCTGCCGCTGGCGGAGGAGACCGGGCTGATCCTGCCGATCGACCGCTGGGTCATCTACGAGGCGTGCCGGGCCGCGGCGACCTGGCGGGACCGGGCACCGGAGGCGACCATCGCGGTGAACATCTCCGCGGCGCACCTGCGTCGGCCGGACCTGATCGCCACGGTCACCGAGGCCACCGCCGACGCCGGTCTGGCGCCGCGCGCCCTGACCCTGGAGCTGACCGAGTCGGCGCTGATCGAGGGGACCGAGGCGGTGCTGGAGCGGCTGCGCCAGCTCCGGGAACTGGGCATCGGCATCGCCATCGACGACTTCGGCACCGGCTACTCGTCGCTGAGCTACCTGCACCGCATCCCGGCCACCGAGCTGAAGATCGACCGTTCGTTCGTGGCCCGGCTGGGGGCGGACGAACGGGCGTACGCCACGGTGGAGATGGTCACCCGGCTGGCCGGCGCGTTCGACCTGGCGGTGGTCGCCGAGGGGGTGGAGACCGAGCGCCAGCACGCGGCGGTCACCGCGATCGGTTGCCCACGCGGTCAGGGCTATCTGTACGGGCGGCCGGGCGGCCCGGGCACGGTGGGTCAGAATCGGCCTTGACCCTGACGTAGCGGCAGGCGGGAGCCTGGTTCCCGGAAGGGAGGGGAACCATGGCGTACACGGTGGGTCAGGTCGCGAAGGTCGCCGGCGTGACGGTACGAGCGCTGCACCACTACGACGAGATCGGGCTGCTCTCGCCGAGCGGGCGAACCGCGGCCGGCTACCGCCGCTACGACGACGCGGACCTGGAACGGTTGCAGCTCGTCCTGTACTACCGGGAGCTGGGTTTCCCGCTTGAGGAGATCGCCGCCATCATCGACGACCCGGCGGCCGACCCGGCCGCGCACCTGCGCCGCCAGCACGAGCTGCTGACGGTACGGATCAAGCGGTTGCAGGAGATGGTCACGGCGATCGAGTTCGCGATGGAGGCGAGCAAGTTGAACATCCAACTCACTCCGGAGGAGCGGTTCGAGGTCTTCGGTGACTTCAACCCCGAGGAGCACGAGGCCGAGGCCGAGCAGCGCTGGGGCGACACCGACGCGTACCGGGAGTCGAACCGGCGGGCGTCGCGCTACACCAAGGACGACTGGCTGCGGATCAAGGCGGAGAACGAGGACTGGGGCCGGCGGATCGTCGCGGTGCTGGCCTCGGGCGCCCCGGCGGACGGCCCCGAGGCGATGGAACTGGCCGAGGAGCACCGGCAGATCATCGGCCGCTGGTTCTACGAGTGCTCGTACGAGGTGCACACCGGGTTGGCCGACATGTACCTGGCCGACGAGCGGTTCACCCGGCACTACGAGGACATCGCCCCGGGGCTGGCGGCGTACCTGAACGAGGCGATCCACGCCAACGCGATCAGCCGCGCCTGATCGGGAGGCCGACCGGAAACAGGGGTCGGTGCGGTCCGGCTAGTCTGGCCGGACCGCACCGCGGTCAGCGTCGATCGGCCACCGGCCGGCGGGCGCGCCGCTCGGGGGAGATGACCGTGAACAAGCCGAAGCTGGTCGCCGCGGGCGCCGTTCTGGTCGTGGCGATCGCCGCCGGGGTGTGGGCCCTGGTCGCCGGGGGCGACGAGCCCGACGCGGGTCGCCCGGCGGCCGGCGCGTCACCCGCCCCGGCCGCGACCGACCCGGTCAGCGTGCTGGTCGCCGCGGCGACGAAGATCGACCAGCAGACCTACAAGCTGACCCTGGGCGCC
Organism: Micromonospora sp. NPDC005087; assembly: GCF_042872965.1. Classification (NCBI taxonomy): domain Bacteria; kingdom Bacillati; phylum Actinomycetota; class Actinomycetes; order Micromonosporales; family Micromonosporaceae; genus Micromonospora; species Micromonospora sp. NPDC005087. The sequence goes on from NZ_JBIALB010000002.1 coordinate 638,919, forward strand.
GGCGGGGAGGCGGGCGGGGACGGCACGGTGGTGCTCTGGGACCCGAAGGCGCGGCGCGGCCTGGAGACCACCTCCCTCAAGGTGCCGACCGGCGAGGTGAAGATCGAGCGGCTGACCACCGGGCCGGACGTCTACGTGCGGGTTTCCGCCCCGGACCGCCGGGTCCCCGTCTGGGACGGCCGCACCTGGTGGCACGTCGGCGCCCCCGGCGCGCCCGCCGCCAAGCAGGGCCTGGACAACACCCGACTGGCCGGCACGTTGACCGCGCCGGCCCAGGTCCGGCAGACCGGAGTCCGGGAATACGCCGGCACGCTGGACCTGCGCGAGAGCGGCGCGGTGCTGGGCAGCGGGGTCGGGGCCGTGCTCGGCGACCGGGCCGCGGCAGTGCCGTTCACCGCCACCGTCGACGAGCAGGGGCGGCTGGTCCGCTACCGGATCGAGTTGGCCAGCGAGCAGTCGCAGACCGCGCAGCTGGACCTGACGTACTCGGACTTCGGTCTCCCGGTGACGGCGGAGCCGCCGGCGGCCGACCTGGTCGGCGAGGACCCGCCGGCGAACATCCCCGGCGCCTGAGCCCGGCTCACTCCTCATAGGCCCCGTCCGTCGGGGTGACGAGGTAGTCGTAGACGGTGCGGGCCATCCGGCGGACCGTCTCGTCGCCGGTGTCCATCGGCCCGGCGGTGAGGAACGCGACGGCGGTCTCCGAGCCGGGGATCAGGTAGTAGCCGACGTCGTGCGAGGCGTCCGGCAGGTCACCGGTCTTGTGCGCCACCGGCACCCCGGGCGGCAGCGCCGCCGGGATCTTGGTGTTGAGGGTCTGTTCCCGCATGAAGCCGATCATCAGGTCGCGGGAGGCGGGGGTGAGGATCTCGCCGTCCCAGACCGCGCCGAGCAACGACACCACGTCGTCGGGGCTGGTGTAGTTCTCCTCGCCGCGCTGGGCCGCCGCGCTGTCGAGCATTCGGCGGGCCAGGATGGTGGACCGCTGGTTCATCGAGTCGATCAGCGCGTTGACCGGGGCGAACCCGCCCAGGTAGGTGATCAGCACGTTCGCGGCGATGTTGTCGCTGTACTTGATCAGGTACTGGGCGAGCCGGTGCAGGGTGACCACCTGCGGGAACGTCTCGAACTGCAGCTGACCGGTGCCGCCGACCACGTCGGCCGGGGTGACCAGTACGCCGTCGTCGAGGGAGACCTGTCCACAGTCGACGCGGCGGAGCAGTTCGACCAGGATCCACAGTTTGATCACGCTGGCCGCCTTGGGGCGGAGCGAGCCGTTGACCGCGATCTGCTGATCGCCGTACTGGCCGGACAGGTCCCGGACGGTGACCCCGGCAGGGTTGAGGCTCGCGTCGGCGACCACCCGGGCGAGCTGCCCGCTGAGCGGGAACAGCCGGGCTCCCGCGACCGGATCGGTGGGCGGCTGTGGGCTGGTGACCACCACGCCGGTCAGCTCGGTCGGCGGGTGGTGGTGCCGGGTCACCGCAAGCGTGCCCTGACTCCGCCCGATCAGCGGCACCCGGTACCGGTAGCTCCTGCCCTCGACGGTGACCTCGCCACTGGCGACCCCGGCGTCGACGCGCATGTCCGGGTCGGCGACCCGGCCGGTGTCGCCGTCGCAGGCCCGGTACCGCACGGTGTGCCCGAGCGAGTCCACCGCGAACACCCCGCCGGGGAACGACAGCCAGGACACCTCGCTGGTCGGCGTCCGCTCCGGCGTCGGCTCCGCCCCGGGCTCGTCCCCCGGGTCGGCTCCGTCCGCTTGCCCGACCCCGTCCGCTTGCTCGGCCCCGTACCCCGGCTCGCCCTGGTGTTCCGGCCCCGCGCCGGGACCGTCCGCGGTGGCCGGCCCGGTCGTCGCGACCATGATCAGCGCGACCGCCGCGATCAGCCACTTCCGGGGTACGCGGGTGGGGGTGACCAGCTGAGAAGATGAGTGCTTCTTGTCGCTTTTTCTCACGTTTGCACGATATGGAGCGTGAGCGGCGGGTGGGGTCGTCGGGATCGGCGTCACCCGTCCGGGCGGTTGTCAGGTCGGTGGCGCCGTGGGGAAGCGCTCCGTGGGCAGGCTGGGCGCGAGCCGGCGCATGGAGAAGAACGTGGGCGCCAGCGCGTCGTACAGTTCGGCGAAGAGCGGCAGCAGCGCCGCGTACGTGGCGGCGGCGGCCGGGTCCGGGCGGACGGTCTCCTCGATCCGCGCCAGGTCGGTGGCCACGTCGATGCTGGGGATCAGGCCCAGCGCCTGCATGCCGAGCAGGGCCGCGCCGAAGCCCGACCCCTCGGGCCCGGCCGGGAAGCTCACCGGCAGGCCGAGCACGTCGGCGAGCATCTGCCGCCACAGGCCGCTGCGGGCGAAGCCACCGCCGGCCCGGATCTCGCGGACCTCGTTGCCGGCCGCGCGCACGGAGCTGAGCACCAGCGCGAGCTGCTGGCAGACCCCCTCGAGCGCGGCCCGTATCAGGTGCTCCCGGCGGTGCGCGTGGGTCAGCCCCACGTACGCGCCGCGCGGCAGCGCGCTCCAGTGCGGCGCCCGCTCGCTGTGCAGGTAGGGCAGCATGATGAGCCCGCCCGAGCCGACCGGCGCCCGGGCGGCCAGCGCCACAAGCTCCTTCTCGGAGCGCTCGCCCAGGTCCGGGGCGAGCGCCTCACCGGCCCAGCGGAGCACGATGCCGCCGTTGTTGATCGCGCCGCCGACGACCCAGCGGTCCTCGGTCAGCGCGTAGCAGAACACCCCGCCGAGCGGGTCCACGCCAGGCCGTTCGACCGTCGCCCGCATGGCGCCGCTGGTGCCGATCGTGCAGGCCACCATGCCGGGGCGCACCGCGCCGAGGCCCAGGTTCGCCAGCGGCCCGTCGCCGGCGCCGACCACCACCGGGGTGCGCTGCGGCAGGCCGGTCGCCGCCGCGGCCTGCGGGGTGAGCCCGGGCAGCACGGTGGTGGTGGAGACCAGTTGGGGCAGCTGGTCCTCGGTGATGCCGGCGATGGCCAGCGCCTCGCTGTCCCACTCCAGCCTGTGGATGTCCATCAGGCCGGTGGCCGAGGCGACGGAGTGGTCGGTGACCAGCGCGTCGCAGAGCCGCAGGAGCACCCAGTCCTTGATGCCGACCCAGTGGGCGACCCGTTCGAAGAGCTTCGGCTCCTGCTCGGCGAACCAGAGCAGCTTGGGCAACGGCGACATCGGGTGCATCGGTGTCCCGGTCCGCCGGTGCAGGGCCAGGCCGGACGGCACCGCCCGCAGGCGCTCGGCCTGCCGGGTGGCTCGCGCGTCGGCCCAGGTCAACGACGGGGTGAGCGGGTTGCCGGCCGGGTCGAGCCCGATCAGGCTGTGCATCGCGGAGCCGAACGACAGCCCGACCACCGGTTCGTCCAGCTCAGCCACCACCACGCGGATCGACTCCAGCACCGCGTCGAGGATGAGGTGCGGGTCCTGCTCGGCGTACCCGGGCTGCGGACCGTCGAGCGGGTAGCCGACCGACTGGCTGGCGAGCTGTCGCCCGCCGGTGTCGTACGCGACGGTCTTGGTGCTGGTGGTGCCGACATCGACGCCGATCACCACCCCGGGCCGGATGCTCTGCGGCACGATCGTCACCCCCTCCGCACGGCGGTGTCGCGGCGTCGCCACCCGGCTGCGGCTGACGTTACCGAGACAGCGACCGGCGGCACGCCGGACCGCATGAACGTCGGCAGCACTATCGCCCTATCGTGCTGTTTGCTCCGCCGATCGGCTACTTCGCCCCTTTCTGGCGTGTCCGGGTGGCGCGCCGCCGCTGTTAACACGTGTGACACCCCGGTTGGTGGCCTGCGCGGCGAAGGAGTCGGCGTGGCAAAGACTGATTCGACGGGTTCCACATGGCGGTACCGGTGGGCGCACCGGCAGAACGTTCGGCGGGTCAGCACGTTCCGCGGCGCGGAGGCGGCGTGGCGGCGACGCGACGACGAGTTGCGGCGGCTGCGCGCCCTGGCCGCTGACTTCCAGGGCTCCGCGGCGGCCGGCGCGGGCCTGCCGCTGGAGCTGGCGGGCGACGAGGTGGTGCTCTGGGCGCTGCCGGCCGTGCAACTGGTCGAGGTGCGGCACAGCACGGTGCTGCCCGCGCCGGATCTCACGGTCGCCTCGCCGTCCGGGCCGCTGCGCCCGCGCCGCCCGGACGGCGTCCGGGTCACCGACGCCGGCATGGCGGTGATCACCAGCCGTCGGCTGGTGCTGCTCGGCGGTCGCGGCCGGCGCGACTGGGCGTACGGCAGGATGACCGGCCTGGCGCACGACCCGGCGGCGCCGGTCACCCTGATCCAGGTGCTGGACCGGCGGCGTACCTCCGGGCTGATGCTGCCCACCGACGCGGCGGCGGACTTCCGGTTCAAGCTCACGCTGGCGTTCGCCGACGCGATCGAGCAGCGCCCCACGGTGCTCGCCCAGCTCGACGAGTTGATCGCCGAGCACGCCCAGCTCAAGCCGTTCCGGCCGGCCGCGGCCACGCCCGCGCAGGCCCGGCTCTCCGCGCTGGTGCCCGGTGGGCGGCGGACCGTCGCGGTGGCCGCGGCCGTCGCGCTCCTGGTGCCGGCGGCGCTGATCGAGTCGGACCCGTCGGACCCGACCGGTGGTGCCGAGGTCGCGGTCGCTGCCACCCCCGCGCCCACCCCCAGCGTGGTCCCCGCGCTGGTCCGCCCGGCGGCCACGCCGCTGGCGCCCCGCGCATCGCCGAAGCCGGTGAAGGCGCCGCGCCCGTCGCCAACCGCGACGCGCGACCCGCGCTGCGGGGCGCCGGTGAACCCCCTGGGGTATGACTTCTGCGGCGGCACCCGCATCCGCCGGCCGGCCGCCGAGGTGTGTGACTGGTTCGACTGTGTGCCGCAGTTCTGGGCCGGCCGGGGCTACCTGGTGCAGTGCCGTGACGGCTCGGTCAGCCTGACCGGCGGCCGGTCGAACGCGTGTGCCGAGCACCGAGGCGTGCGGCGAACTGTGACGAAGTGACCGTTTAATACCGGTTTCGATACTACCGTCGTCTTCGGTCGGCCAGAATCATCGGGTGGAGATCCGGTCCGACGACGGCGCCCGGGTGCGGATCCGCCCGGTCGGCTACCAGCCCGGCATCGACCCGCCCGACGACACCGACCGGGCCGCGCCCGGTTGGCACGACTGGCTGCTCATCGAGGTCGACGCCCGCACCGCCGACGGTCAGACCTGGTCGCACCACTACCCGAGTCTGATGGTCGAGGAGGCCCGCGCGCTGAGCGGCTGGCTGCGCGGGCAGGCGAAGGCGGCCGCCGGGTCGAGCCCGGCACCGGCGATGGTCCGTTTCACCGAACCCAACCTGGCCCTGCGGAGCCGGGTGATCCGCCGCCGCCGGCTGGAGCTGATCGTGGAGTTCTCCGCCGAGTCACTGCCGCCGTGGATGCGCCGGCCGTCCACCGCGATCTACCCGTTGATCCTCACCGTCTCCGCCGACGTGCTGGCCGTCGCCGCCGAGCAGTGGACCGAGCACTGCGAGGCGTACCCGCCGCGCGCGCCGTCCCGATTCCCGGCCCGAAATCCGATGCCCGGCCCGCTCGGCTAGAGTGATCTTCGTCAGCCACGAGAGGAGGTGAGCCCGGTGATCACCAACCGTCATTCCTGGGCGCTCTTCTCGGCCATCCCCCTCAGCTGACCTTTCGCGTCGGGGAGCGCCCTCCTTATCGGAGGACCAATGACCTTCTCCCCGTTCCGTATCGACGTATCCGATGCGGTCCTCGACGACCTGCGGGCCCGGCTGGCCCGTACCCGCTTCACCGACCGCAGCGGCCACCAGCCGTGGCAGGGCGGCGCCGACCCCGACTACCTGCGGGACCTGGTGTCCTACTGGCGCGACGGGTTCGACTGGCGGGCCCGCGAAGCGGAGCTCAACGCGTACCCGCACCACCTGGCCGTCGTCGGCGGCCGGAACCTGCACTTCCTGCACGTCCGCGCGGCCCGTCCGGCCGGCGCGCCCGCGACACTGCCGCTGATCCTCAGCCACGGCTGGCCCAGCAGCTTCGTCGAGATGCTGCCGCTGGTCGACCGGCTCACCGACCCTGCCGGGCATGGTGGCGCCTTCGACGTGGTGGTGCCGTCGCTGCCCGGCTTCGGCTTCTCGGAAGTACCCGACGAGCCGGTGACCCGCGCGATGCTCGCTCGGACGCTGCACGAGTTGATGACCGACGTGCTCGGCTACGAGCGTTACGGCGCCTTCGGCGGCGACGTCGGCGGGGTCGTCACCGGCTGGCTCGGTGCCCTGTACCCGGAGCAGGTGGCCGGCATCCACATGATCCATCCACCGTTCCCGGCCAGCTTCGACGCCCGACCGCTGTCCGCGGCCGAGCAGGCCTACCTGGACGCCGAAGCCGCGTACGACGAGACCGACGGCGGCTACAGCGCCATCATGGGCACCCGGCCGGACACCCTCGCGGCGGCGCTGGTCGACTCCCCGGTCGGGCTGGCCGCCTGGCTCGTCGACAAGTACCGGGACTGGAGCGACAACCACGGTGACCTGGCGAACAGCTTCGACCGGGACACCCTGCTCACCATCATCACGCTCTACTGGGCCACCGGCACGATCGGCTCGTCGTTCCGGCAGTACGTCGACTTCGACCACAACACCCCGCGGCCCGACATCACCGTGCCCGCCGCGTTCACGGTGAGCACCGAACCCTCGCAGGCCAACATGCCCCGCTCCATCGCCGAGCGGGCCTGCACCGACATCCGGCACTGGAGCGAACCCGGACGGGGCGGGCACTTCATGCCGCTGGAGGAGCCGGACCTGCTCGCCGGTGAGCTGAGGCAGTTCTTCACCTCACTGCGTCCGTAGTGACAGGTGGCGGAGCCGGGTCGGTCGTCGGCCCGGCTCCGCTCTTGGTCTGTCACGCCCGCAAGCGTCGCCCCGTCAGGTCTGTATGAGAACAATCGTGCGGTCCGCCGCCGCCCTGCTGGGCCTGGCCAGCGCGGTCGTCGGGGTGTGGGCGCTGCTCGCGCCGGCCTCGTTCAGCGCCTGGGCCGACTTCCCGCCACACCGGCACTTCGTGCACGACATCGGCGCCTTCCAACTCGGCATCGGCGTGACCCTGCTGCTCGCCACCATCTGGGCCGACGCGCTCACCGTGGCGCTGGCCGGCTACGCGGTCGGCGGAACGGCCCACACGGTGGTGCACGTCGCCGACCGCAATCTCGGCGGCACCACCGGTCAGACCGTCGCGATCGCCGGCGCCGTGGTGGTGGCCGCGGTGGCGTTCGCGTACCGATGGCGGGAGCGGGGCTGGGTGCTCGGCACGGTCTCGCAGTCCAGCGCGCCGGAGCTGACCCCGTTCGGCGGGCAGAAGACGGTCCTGCTGACGACGTACCGCCGCGACGGCCGCCCGGTCGGGACGCCGGTGAGCATCGCCGTGGCCGGCGACCGGGCGTACGTGCGCAGCTTCGAACGAGCCTGGAAGACCCGGCGCATCGGCAACAACCCGACGGTCACGGTGGCCGCCTCGACCGCCCGCGGCGTGCCGACCGGACCGGCGGTCCAGGCCACCGCCCGCCGGCTGACCGGCCCGGAGTACGACGCCGCCGCCCGCACGCTGCGCCGCAAGTACCCGCTGCTGCATGGGGTGCTCGTGCCACTGATGCACCGCCTCGGACGGCGTAGGACCGGCCGGACCGTCCACTTCGCGATCGTCCCCGCTGACGCCACGGCACGGCTTGGGGTGCTCTAGCTCGTCAATTTTCTCCTTTCGGGAACAAAGGGAAGCATCGATCCCGTCCGCGTTGCCTGTCCCGTGGATGAGCGGTTGTACCGCGTGTGACCGTGACTTCACTGGCATGTTCCCCTTGGCGGATTGCCTGGGCCGAGCGCGAGAACCAGCGGCGACGGCGCGAGTACCGCAGCGAGACCGACGCCTGGCTGCGACGCAACGACCACCTGACCCGGCTGCGGGTCGAGGCCGCCGGGTTCCTCGGGTGCACCCAGCCGCGTACCGGCCTGCCGGTGGACCTCGACGACGACGAGCTCGTCTTCCGCGTACTTCCCATCGCGGAGCTGGTCGAAGCCGAGGCCCGGCACGTCGCCGGCCTGCCGACGCCGGGTCCCGCCACCTTCGCCGACACACCCGCCGGCCCCCTGCCGAACGGCCTGCGGGTCGTCGACGCCGGCATGGCCGTCGTGACCAGCCACCGGGTGGCGTTCGCCGGGGGCGAGCGCTGGCGCGAATGGCGGTACGCGGACCAAGCCGCCGCCGCCCACCACCCCGACGTCCCGCTCACTCTGCTGCACACCACCGACCGCAGCCCGCTCGCCGGGCTGCTGGTGCCGGCCACCGCAGCGGTAAACGCCCGCTTCTACCTCACCCTCGCCATCGCCGTTGCCGCCGGAGAACGCGCCGCCGTCACCGCGCAGCTCGACGCCCTGCTGGACGCCCACCAGCGCACCCGGCCAACGCCGCTGCCGTTTGCTGTGCCGGAGGAGGCGCCGTTGACGGCGCTGCGCCCCGGTCGCCGGGTGGTCGCCGTCGCCACCGTCGCGATGGTGGTGTTCGCGACACTGGGCCCCGGCGCACTCGGGCCCGGGCAGGCAGGCACCGTGCAGCGGGCAGAAGAGACCGCTGTCACCACCCCAGACGCTCCGACGGCTGTCGACGTCCTCGTCCCGGCCCTTCCCGTCGGCCCGGTGGCGCCGGAGCGGGGGAGGGCCGAGTCGGTCGGCCGTACGGTGCCGGCCCGAACCATCGGCGGCGCGCCGTACGCCCCACCGAGCACGACTTCCACGCGGCCGGCGGCCCCGGTTGCGCCGGCACCGTCCACCGCTGTGGGCCCGCCGACCGCTCCGGGCCCGACCGCCAGTACGGCGCCGACGCCCGGGCCGGCTCCGACCACGGACCCGCCCCCGGTGAACCGCTCGATCATGCCCACCGCGTCGCCCACACCGACCGCTCCGGCCTCGCCCAGTCCATCGCCGTCGCCGGACGCCGCCCTGCTCACGCTCTGCCTGGATCCCCTGCAGCTGCCGCTGCTGGACCGGCTGCTCTGCCCGCCGACCGAACCCTGACGCGTCGATTTGCCGGCCTTATACGTGGCTCAGCCGGTGGCGTCTTCGTGCGTGGCTCGGCCGGTGGTGCCCTTGTGAGTGGCTCGGCCGGTAGCGCCTTTGCGTGGGGCTCAGCCGGTGGTGCCGAAGTCGGGGACGGTGATGGTGCCGTCCTCGCCAAGGGGGAAGCCGGGGTTCCAGGCGATTTCCCACACGTGACCGTCCGGGTCGGTGAAGTAGCCGGCGTAGCCGCCATAGAAGGTCTCCCGGGCGGGCTTGGTCGCCTCCGCGCCAGCGGCCACCGCCGCGGCGATCACCTCGTCAACCTCTGCTTGTGAGCGGACGTTCTGCGCCAGGGTCACCCCGCCGAAGCCGCCGGTGCCCTGATCGTCGATGCCCGCGTCGGCGGCCAACTTGTCCCGGCCCCACAGCACCACCGCCAGGCCGCCGGCCTGGAAGAACACCGTCTCCTCGACCTCCTGGCCGCGCCAGCCGAGGTGTTCGTAGAACGCTCGTGCCCGTGCCACGTCGGTGACGCCGAGGGTGACCAGGCTGATCCGTTGTTCCATGTCGGTAGGTCCAATCACTCCGGGGTGTGGCAGACGGCTTCGACGTTGTTGCCGTCCGGGTCGCGGACGAACGCGGCGAAGTAGGTCGGGTGGTACTCCGGCCAGATCCGGGGCGCGTGCAGCACCTCCGCGCCGGCTTTCACAGCGGCGTCGTGGAACGCCTGGACGGCGGCTCGGTCGTCGGCCGTGAAGGCGAGGTGTAGTTCGCGGGCCTCGTCGGGGGTTTCGGTCGGGCCCAGCCAGAAGTCGGGACGGTCCCGGCCGTAGCCGATGACGTTCGGGAACTCCAGGAGGCGGCGGCCGGCGAGCGGGGCGAGCACGGCGTCGTAGAAAGCGGCGCTGGTCGGCACGTCGCGGACCTGGATGGACATGTGGTCGATCATCGCGGGCTCCTCCAAGCGTCTCCGAGTGGGCTGACGCCACGCTAGCGGCGGGGTACGACGTGTGGTCCGTGTTCGCCGTAGGTCGCCACCAGGCACCACCCCGCTCGTCGCACGGGTGCTCGGACCGGCCTATCCAGGGCTGCCGACTCCCGGGGGATTCCTACGACGCCGCCGTTGCCTGCTCGGTCGGCGGCGCCGCGACCGGCCGGATCCTTGGCCGCGCCAGGGCGCTCGGCCACCAGGTGCGGGGACCGATGTGCAGCGCCAGCGCCGGGACGAGCAGGCTGCGGACCAGGAACGTGTCGAGCAGCACCCCGACGCCGATGATGACCGCCGTCTGCACGGACGGCACCAGCGGCAGCACGCTGAGCGCGCCGAACGTGGCGGCCAGCACCACGCCCGCGCTGGTGATCACCCCGCCGGTGACCGTCAGTGCGTGCAGCACGCCGTTGCGGTGCCCGAGCAGTGCCGCCTCCTCCCGCGCCCGCGTGCTGAGGAAGATCGTGTAGTCCACGCCGAGGGCGACGAGGAACAGGAACGTCTGCAGCGGAATCCCGACGAAGAGTTTCGGGTAGCCCATCGCGTCGAGGATCAGCCCGGCCGCGCCGATCGCCGCGGCGTAGGACAGGACCACGCTCGCGAGCAACAGCAGCGGCGCGACCAGCGCGCGCAACAGCAGCACCAGGATGACGAAGACGACCGCCAGTACCAGCGGCACCACGACCCGGTTGTCCCGGCCGACCGTCCGCTCCTCGTCGAGCAGGTACGCGGTGTCCCCGCCGACCAGCGCCTGCGCACCCGGCACGGCGTGCACCGCGGCGCGGAGCCGGTCGACCGTGTCCAGCGACGCGTCGCTGTCCGGCGTGTCGGCCAGGACCGCCGCGATGCGCACCCAACGCCCGTCCGGCGAGCGCTCCGGCTCGCCCACCTCGGCAACCCCCGGCACGGTACGGGCGGCGGCCACCACCTGGTCGGTCGGGCCGGCGGCGGCCAGGATCTCGGCGGGTGCGACGGCTCCCCTCGGGTAGTGCGCCTCGATCATCCGCTGTCCGGTGACCGAGCCGACCTCCTTGGTGAAGGACTCGTCATGCGGCATGCCGATGCTGAGGTTGCCGATACCGAAGCTCAGGGCGACCAGCGCCGCCGCCGTGCCCAGCCACACCGCGCGGGGCCGCCGACCGACGAAACCGGCGATCCGGCGCCACACTCCGTGCTCGGTCGCCACGTCGAGCCCGACCGCGTCCGGTGCGAAGCGCGGCACGAACGGCCAGAACAGCCACCGCCCGAAGATGACCAGCACGGCCGGCAGCAGGGTGGTCATGGCGAGCAGCGCCGCCGCGATCCCGACCGCGCCGACCGGTCCGAGCCCCCGGGTGGACGGCAGTTGCGCGGCGAGCAGGCACAGCAGGCCGATCGCGACGGTCGCCGCCGAGGCGGCGATCGCGCCGATCGACCGCCGCAGCGCGACGGCCATCGCCGCGTGCCGGTCGGCGTGCCGGCGCAGTTCCTCCCGGTAGCGGGCGATGAGCAGCAGGGCGTAGTCCACGCCGACACCGAAGACCAGCACGGTCAGGATGCTCTGGCTCTGGAAGTCCACGGCCAGCCCGGCGTGCCGGGCCAGCAGGTACACCACGGCACTGGCGAGCTGGTTGGCCACCGCGACCGTGATGAGCGGGATCAACCACAGGACCGGGCTGCGGTACGTGATGAGCAGCAGCAACGCGACGGCGGCCGCGGTCGCCAGCAGCAGCGTGCTGTCCATGCCGGCGAACGCGTCGAAGACGTCGTCCTCGCCGCCGGCCGGGCCGGTGAGCGCGGTCCGCAGGCCGGCCGGCGCGTCCCTGCTCAGCTGCTCCTTGACCTCAGCCACCGCGTCGGCCCGCTGGTCGGCGTCCCCAGCGATCGGGAAGGAGAGCAGCAGCGCCTGGCCGTCCTCGCTGACCACCGGCGGGGGCACCTGGCCGCCGTCGGCGTACCGGTCGAACGCCGTGCGGTCGGCGTCGACCTTGGCGCGGTCGGCGTCGGTGAGCCCGCTCTCGCGGACGTAGACGGCGACGGCCAGGGGCTTCTGGGAGTCGGGGAACGCCTCCTCGGCCCGCTGCGCCGCCCGGCTGGCTTCGGCGGTGGCGGGCAACGCGCCGAGGGTGTCGTTGTCCTGCACCTCGGTCAGCTTGATCGCCAGCGGCCCGGCTGCCGCGACGAGGACGAGCCAGAAGACGAGCATCACGTACTTGCTGCGTCGGCCGGACGGCATTGCGGCCAGTCGGTGCCGCGCGGTTTCCTTTTGCCTGGTCATGCCTTCGATCCTTCGGCCGCCGCAGGTGGAAGGCAGGGGTGGCAGGTCCCGAAGGCAGGTGGTGGTAGCACCACCGATTCCGGTGGCGCATCGGGCGGAGAATGACGCCGTGGACCGCTCCGTACGCTCGACCGTCTGGCAGCAGATCCGGCCTGGCGCGCTCGCCGCCGTGCAGGGCCTGGCTGTGGCCCTGCTCAGCCTGACCACCAACGTGCTGCTGTTCGCGCTGTCGGTGGTCTCCCTCGCGCTCATCCCCGCCCTCGGCATCGGGTTCGCCCTCTTCCCCGCGGTGACCGTGCTCGTACGGCTGTCGCTGACGTTGCAACGGCGCCTGAGCCGGTCCGCCGGCGTGCCGATCGCCTCGCCGTACGCGCCGGTGCCCGCCGGCGCGCGGCTCGGCACCTGGCAGCGGTTCCGGTGGGTGGTCTCGGACCCGGCGACCTGGCGGGACCTCGCCTGGTTGATCCCCGGCGCGGTCACCGGCGGCGCCTGCCTGCTCGCGTTCGCGCTGGCCGCGTACGGGCTGGAGGGCGCCCTCTTCGTGCCGCTGGTGCTCTACCTGAGCATCGACTGGTACGGCTACGGTGTGTTCTGGCCGATGGACAACCTCGCGAAGGCGTGGCTGGCCGCGCCGCAGGGCTGGCTGATCCTCACCGGCGGGCTGGCCGTCGCACCGGGGCTGCTGTGGCTGCACTTCCGCTTCGCCGGTTTCTTCCTCGCCCCCACCCGGGCGCAGGAGCTGGCCCTGCGGGTCCGGCACCTCGCCGCCACCCGCGCCGACACCATCGACACGCAGGCCGCCGAGCTGCGCCGCATCGAACGCGACCTGCACGACGGTGCGCAGGCCCGGCTGGTCGCACTGCGGATGAGCATCGGCCTGGCCGAGCAGCTCATGGCCAACGACCCGGCACGGGCGGCGCGACTGCTCAGCGAGGCGCAGGAGACCAGCGGCCACGCCCTCGCCGAACTCCGCCACCTCGTCCGCGGCATCTACCCGCCCGTACTCGCCGAACGCGGCCTCAACGGGGCGGTGCAGGCACTCGCCCTCACCGTCGCGCCGCCCATGGACGTGGACGTCGACCTGGACCTGCCCGGCAGCCCGCCCGCGGCGGTCGAGTCCGCGGCGTACTTCGCGGTGGCCGAGCTGCTCACCAACGTGGCCAAGCACAGTGGCGCCCGGCGCGCCTGGGTCTCTCTGGTGCACCGGGACGGTGTGCTGCGCACGGAGGTCGGCGACGACGGGCGCGGCGGCGCCACGCCGGACGCAGGGACCGGCCTGGCGGGCGTACGACGCCGTCTGGCAGCCTTCGATGGCACGATGACCGTGACCAGTCCGCCCGGCGGACCCACCGTCGTGACCATGGAGCTGCCTTGCGAGTTGTCATCGCGGAGGACCTTGCCCTCCTCCGGGACGGGCTGACGCACATCCTCTACGCGAACGGACACCAGGTCGTCGAGGCCGTCGCCGACGGACCGTCCGTGCTGCCGGCGCTCACCCGGCACCGCCCCGACATCGCCGTCGTCGACGTGCGCCTCCCACCCACCTTCACCGACGAAGGCCTGCAAGCCGCCCTCGCGGCCCGGATGCAGCTGCCCGGGCTACCGATCCTCGTGCTGTCCCAACACGTCGAGCAGCTGTACGCCCGGGAACTCCTCGCCGACCGCAACGGGGGAGTCGGCTACCTACTCAAGGACCGGGTGTCCAACGTCGGCCAATTCATCGACGCGCTACGCCGAGTGGCCGGCGGCGGGATGGTGATGGACCCGGAGGTGGTCACCCAACTGCTGGCCCGTACCTCCGGCATGCAGCCACTGCGCGACCTCACCGCCCGGGAGCGGGAGGTGCTGGGTCTGATGGCCGAGGGACGGTCGAACGCGGCGATCGCGGGACGGCTCTTCGTCACCGAGAAGGCCGTCAGCAAGCACATCAACAACATCTTCAGCAAGCTCGGGATGCCACCGTCGGACGACGACAACCGGCGGGTGCTGGCGGTGCTCGCGTACCTCAACGGCTGACGCAGCTACACCTCTTTCGCGGCCGGACCGGTCGACGCCCGGGCGCGGGCGTTGCTCGCCCACCTCGCCGCGCGCAGGTCGGCTGACCAGGGAACGCGGAGGGCCGGCCGCTCTCGACCGGCCCTCACAGAAATCGCATGAGGATTGGCGGTGCTGTTTGTCCCCGGCAGTAGCCCTTGCGAAGGCCCGCTACTTGAGATGGAACCGTTCATCGACGGCGAGGGCCGCCAGCTGCGGCACGGAGAACGGCAGCGTGGTCAGCGCCGGCGGGTCGTCGCCGAGCTTCGCGCGCTGTGCAACGTAGACCACTACACCGTCCGGGTGCCGGTACGCCGCCCACTGGTCGAACCGGTCGTCGCGGCCTGGCCGGATCACCACCCCGACCTGTGCCGCACCGACGCCACCAGCTGGCAGTCGCCCTGCATGCCCCAGAACTGCTGGGCCAGCGCGCACGGCTCGGCCGGTAGCCGGTTGCCCACGGTGTGCACCTCGACCAGCAGGCGCCCCATCCGTTCGCCTCTAGCCAGGGCGGCCGAGGCCATGTAACTCCACCCGTCCACGCCGTTCACCTTGGCGTCGAACTGCGCCTGGTGGGCCCGCAACAGCATCTCGTCAGCGGGCTGGTTCGCCGGGTTTTCCGGCGCGGTGTAGCCGCGGGCGGGTAGTTGACCAAGCTGGGTATGCCGCCGTCCGATGACAACAATCGACGGGTGTTCCCCGTGCTCGCGTACCTGAACAGCTGAAACTCGCCGAGCCCCCGGAGCCCAAGCATCCGAAAAGGAGTGCCACGCGACGGTAGGCTGCACAGTGGGTAGCGAAGCCTGCCCGGCAGAGTGACGGGCGGGTGCCCTGGGCGCTCCAGGCCCCCGACGTCGGTGGTGCCGAACACTCGGGGGAAACCATGTTCGAGCGGCTGGGCAGATTCGTTGTGGGCAGAGCGTGGTGGGTGATCGCCGGGTGGGTGCTCGCGGCAGCCGCCATCATCGCCACCACACCGTCGCTGAGCGATATCACCTCCGCCGATCAGGAAAGCTTTCTGCCCCGCTCGTACGAGTCCGTGCAGGCCACCGAGCTTGGGCAGAAGGCGTTTCCGCAGCAGGCCACCGCGACGGCGATCATCGTGGTCAAGCGCGCCGACGGGCAGAAGCTCAGGCCGGCGGACGAGGCGAGGGTGGGCCAGCTCGCTCAGTCGCTCAAGGTCAAGAACATCCCGCACACGTCCGGCTACCTGACAGGTCCGCTCGCGGTCGCGCCGGACAAGTCGCTGCAGATCATCAATGTCGGGCTCGATGCCCCCACCCCCGACGATCCGGCGCTGCTCGACGCCGTACGCGATCTGCGGTCGGACATCGGCCCGGAGCTGGCGAACAGTGGGCTGACCGCGGGCGTGGCCGGCGACGTGGCGAGCTTCGTCGACAACGAGGACACCTTCAACAGTGCCTTCGCCGTGGTCGGTGTCGCGACGATCATCCTGATCATCGGACTGATCCTGATCATCTTCCGCAGCCCCATCGCCGCGCTGCTGCCCGTGGTGGTCGTCGGCGTCGTCCTGAGCATCACGACGGGTCTCGTCGCCGCCGCGGGCAAGGCATTCGATCTCAGTGTCAGTCAGGATTTGCAGACGATCCTGCTGATCGTGCTGTTCGGCATCGGCACCGACTACATCCTGTTCCTGCTCTTCCGCTACCGGGAGCGGCTGCGCGCCGGTGACGACAAGCGCACCGCGATGATCGTCTCCGTCCAGCGGGTCGGCGAGGTCATCACGTCGGCCGCCGGGGCGGTCATCGTCGCGTTCCTCGTGCTGCTCCTGGCCTCCCTGGGCTTCTTCGGCTCGCTCGGCCCGGCGCTCGCGATCGCGGTCGGCGTCATGCTGGTCACCTCGCTCACTCTCGTCCCGGCGGTCGTCTCGCTGCTCGGTCGTTACGTCTTCTGGCCGTCGAAGGCGTGGCAGCGTGCGCCCAAGGCCACCTTGTCGCACCGGCTCGGCACCGTCGTCGGGCGCCGGCCGGCGCTCGTCGCGGCGGCGTCCGGCGTCCTCCTGGTCGCGCTCGCCGCGGGCGTGCTGGGCTACAAGGCCGACTACGACTTCAGCGCCGGCTTCCCGCAGGACACCGAGTCGGCGAAGGCCGCGCAGGACCTGCAGCGCGGGTTCGCCGCCGGTGCGCTCGCCCCTACCGAGGTCTACCTGACCACCAGTAACGGGTCGCAGCTGACCGAGCAGCAGGTCAACGACTTCGCGGCGGCTGTGGCGAAAGCCCCGGGTGTGGGCCAGGCGCAGCCCCCGGAGCGCAGCACCGACCCGAGTGTGGCCCGGGTCAACCTGCTGCTCGACGAGAACCCGGTCTCCAACGAGGCGATCACCCTCGTCCGCGAGGACCTGCGCGGTGCCGTGCACGCGGCGGCCCCGACCGGCACCCGGGCGCTGGTCGGCGGGACCACCGCGATCTTCGCGGACATCAACTCGGCGAACAACCGCGACCTGTCGGTGATCCTGCCGGTCGCGGCCGGCCTGATCGCGCTCATCCTCGCGCTGCTGCTGCGCAGCCTGGTCGCGCCGATCTACCTCGTGATAGCGGTGCTGCTCAACTTCGCCGCCACGCTGGGCGCCACGGTCTACCTCTTCCAAGGGCTGCAGGGCGAGCCCGGTGTCACCTTCCAGCTGCCGATCATCCTCTACCTCTTCGTGGTGGCGATCGGGACGGACTACAACATCCTGATGATCGCCCGACTACGCGAGGAGGCGCGGGAAGGCAACGAGCCGCACGAGGCCGCCGCCATCGGAGTGGAACACGCTGGCCCGACCGTCGCGGCAGCCGGACTGATCCTGGCCGGGACGTTCGCGGTGCTGCTGCTCGCGCCGATCTCGTTCCTGCAGCAGATGGGCTTCGCGGTGGCGATCGGCATCGTGCTGTCGGCGTTCGTCATGTCGATGTTCTTCGTTCCGGCGTTGACCGCGCTGATCGGGCACAAGGCGTGGTGGCCGGGGCACGGCGACGAGCGGCGGGTCAGCGGGCCGCGCACGCCGCCGGAGCCGGCGACCGTTGCGAAGGAGTAGCGCGAGTCGTCAACGCTCAGGGTCTCGACGCGGTGCGCGCCGAGTGGCGGGCGGCGGCATGCGGACCCCGGCGAGGCGGTGTGGCCGGTGTGTTCACCGCCGTCAGGTGTACCGGTGACCGGGAGGGGTATCCGCGCCCAACTGCTGCCTCGCGGCGTGCTGGCTCGGAAGCCGGGGGCCGGACGCCCCAGCCTGCGTCCGCCCCGGACCCGACGGGTTGGCATCACCACGATGCCGGCCCGTTGACCGTGCCCAGTGCCGATGGAGGAATCGTGACCGGGCTGCGTACCGACCTGTACGAGCTGCGGATGGCGGCCAGCTACCTGCGCCGGGACATGGTGGAGCGTGCGACGTTCAGCCTGTTCGTCCGCCGCCTACCGCCGCAGCGTGGCTTTCTGGTGGCCGCCGGGCTGGCCGAGGCGCTGGCGTTCCTGGAGGGCTTCGCGTTCGACGAGGGTGAACTCGGCTACCTGCGCGACACCGTCGGGCTCGACGAAGCGACGCTGGCAGCGCTCGCGGGGCTGCGGTTCACCGGTGATGTCTGGGCCGTGCCGGAGGGCCGCGTGGTGTTCGCCGACGAACCGCTGCTGGAGGTCACTGCGCCGATCGCCGAGGCGCAGCTGGTGGAGACCGGCGTGCTGAACCTCATCACCTTCCACACCACGGTCGCCAGCAAGGCCGCCCGATGCCGCCTCGCGGCCGGCGACGCGCAGCTGGTCGACTTCGCGTTCCGCCGCACCCACGGCATCGAGGCCGGCGCCGCCGTGGCCCGGGCGTCCGCGATCGCCGGCTTCGCCGCGACCAGCGACGTCGAGGCCGCTCGACGGTACGGACTGCCGCCGTCCGGGACCATGGCCCACTCGTACGTCGAGGCGTTCCCCGACGAGCGCGCCGCGTTCCGCGCGTTCGCGACCGACTTCCCGACGAACCCGGTGTTCCTCGTCGACACCTACGACACGCCCGCCGGAGTGCGAGCCGCCGTCGAGGTCATCGCGGAGTTGGGACTGACCGGCCCGGTGGGCGTGCGGCTCGACTCCGGAGATCTCGCCGCGCTCGCCGTGCAGACCCGCGCGATTCTCGACGACGCCGGGCTGACTCAGGCCCAGATCCTGGCCAGCGGCAGCCTCGACGAGGATGTCATCGCGGCGCTCGTCGCCGCGGGCGCACCGATCGACGCGTACGGCGTCGGCACCCGCATGGGCGTCTCGTTCGACGCGCCGTCCCTGGACAGCGCCTACAAGCTGGTGGCCGTCGGCGACCGGCCGGTGCTCAAGCTGTCGCCCGGCAAGGCCACCCTGCCCGGCCCCAAGCAGGTCTTCCGCGATCCCACCGGTGCCAACGGCGACGTGGTGGGGCTGCGCGACGAACCGCCACCGGGCGACCGCGAGCCGCTGCTCGTGCCGGTCATGCGCGGCGGCCGTCGCCTGGCCGTCGCCGACCCGGCCGGTGAGGTACGCGCCGCGCGCGGCCGGTTCGACGCGGACCTCGCCTGGCTACCGGACCCGGCGCGTCGGCTGGCGGACCCGGCGCCGCTCACCGCCGCCGTCAGCCCGGCCCTCGCCGCGCTGCACGAACGGGTGGCCCCGCAGGTGGCGCGCGGCGGGACCTACTGACAGCCAGGCCGGGCGGACGCGTCGGGGCGGTCATCGCGGCGGGCCCGTGGCAGCCCCGGGCTGGCGCGTCGGCGCCAGCCCGGAGCAGCGTTCGCGCTACCGCAAGGCCAGCACGGCCAGGTAGCCGAGGTGGTCCGATGCCCACCGGCCGTCGGGGGTCTGCCGCTCGGTGCCGAAGATGAGGCTCGAGACGGGAACGACCGCCCCCCGGAACAGGACCATGTCGATGCGGTGTTCGACGGCGTCGGCGGGTTGGTTCAGGTCGTCGCCCAGACCCGCGGTGTAGCCGGGTTCACCCGGATGCAGGATCTGCCACGTGTCCCGCATTCCGCCGGCCACCAGCGCCGCGTAGGCGAGCCGGTTCTCGGCGACCGGCAGGTCGGGGCCCGTGTTGAGATCCCCGCCAAGGATGACGTCACCCGGTGCCGTGGCGAGGGGACCGCCCAGCAGCTCGCGCGCCTGCAGCACCCGGACACCAGGGTGGAAGGCCTCCAGGTGGGTGTTCACGAACCGGAACGGGCGTTGCCCGTGCACCACGTCCACCGCGGTCCAACCGCGGGTGCTGGTCACGGTCCCGTTCGTTGCCGCGAGCGTGAAGGTGAGGTTGTTGGTGAAGGTGCCGGACGAGGAGTCGGTCACCTTCACCCGGCCGCCGTGGCGCACCAGGATCACGTCGCGCATCGTGAGCCGGACGTCGAGGAAGTGCGGCGCGCCCGCCGGCGCCTCCAGATCGGCCTCGGCCTGTACGACCGCGACGTCGTACGCGTGACCGGAGCGGCTCAGCTCGCCCATGAGCAATGCCAGGTAGTCGTACCGGATTTCGGTGGCTGGTGCGGGGTCAGCGAACGTGCCGGTGCGCCACAGGGCGACCTCCTGCAGTCCGACCAGGTCCGGCTTGTTCTTGGTGATCTCCCGGGCGAGCAGCTTCGCCCGGGCGGGAAAGTCGACCAGGTCGACGTGGCTCAACAGCGCGGAGTTCGCGGCCAGGAACGCCCCTGGTGTCGGCGCGCCGATGGATGGCGTCAGATCGCCGCCCAGATAGAGGTTCCGGGTCATCACGGTGACCTTGGATTTTCCTTCGGCTTGGACGGGTGCGCTGAAAACGCCGAGGCTGACCAGGGCGATGGCGGCTGCGAGGGTGATTCTCGCCGTTCGCCAGGAGGTGGTGGGTGTCGGGAGCATCCTGTTCGATCCTCTCTCCCGGCGACTACGCCGGCGTCGGACGTGAGATCGATCCGGTGGTGCGGATGGGGACGCGTGAGGCGGCGTCGCGACCTGTCGGCGGGGCGCGGCCCGAGGCGGTGCGTGCACCGTATCGCCGCGAGGCGGTCGGAGACAGCCGTGGATATCGGCGGTTCGGCCCCACCCGCCAACCGGTACGGGCATTTGACGGTATCCACGGAACCAGCCGATCCGGTCGACGGCGACGACGTGTCCTGCGCCGCCGCGCGCGGTTGTACCGGGTGGACGCGGAACCCCTTCGCGATGAGAGGCGACCCGGTGGCGACGGACGGGACGGCGGTGGGCTGGCGGGCCCGGTGGGTCAACCGAGAGAACGAGCGGCGGCGCATGGCGTACGAGACCGCCGTCGAGGCGTGGCGGCGACGCGACATGCAGCTACGGGAGTTCTGGGCGCGGGCGGAGGAGCCGGAGCCGTGGGCGGAGACGCCGGTGGGTCTGCCGGTGGCCCTCGACCAGAATGAGGTCGTGGCCACCGTGCAGTCCGGCGCGGAACTGCTCGAGGTGGCGGCTCGGCACACCGCCGGCCTGCCTGCACCGGAGCTGGCCGTCGTTCCCCTCGGGGACCCGGTCCGGTCACGCGGGTTGACGAAGGGCGTCGCGGTGGTCGACGCCGGCATGGCGGTGGTCACCGACCGGCGGCTGATCCTCATCGGACGCCTCGGGGTCCGGGAGTGGCCGTACCGGCAGCTGATCGGGGTGGCACACCATCCGGCGGAGCCGTTGACCCTGCTGCACGAGCACGGGCCGGGCAGGATCCGGGGAGTACGGGTACCGCCGACGGCGGCGTCCGACTTCCGGCTGCGACTCACCGTCGCGTACGCCGAGGCCGTCGGGGAGCGGGACGCGCTCCTGGACCGGCTCGACGAGGCGGTGGTGGCGCACTGGCGTACCCGGCCGGCGGCACCGACACCGGCCACGCCCGTCGAGGCCCCGGCCGCCGCCCGCCTCGCCCGTCCGGCGCTGGTCGCCGCCGTCGCGGTCCTGGTCGCCCTGGCGGGGGTCGTGGGCGCGGTCCGCTGGTCCGCGACGGACCGCCCGGTGGTCGGAATGGACTTCGACGGCCGCACCGGCGCGGCCTCGACCGACCCGGATGACCCCTCGCCGACCACCGCCGTCGGCGCGCCGCTAAGCTCCACCGCTCCCACCGCTCCCACCGCTCCCACCGCTCCCACCGCTGGTCCGCAGCGGGACGCCACCACCGCGCCCGGCACGTCCGGTCCCGTTACGGCGCCGGGGCCCGGTTCCGGGCCGGTCACCTCTCCTGGACCGGGCCCGACCGATGGTGCCTCACCGACCAGACCCTCCGGGTGGCCGTCGGCCAGCAGCACCGGTGTCGGTAGCCCGAGTCCGTCCACCGGCTCGCCGAGCCCGACCCCGGTGGACCTCTGCGGCGCACCGCAGAACCCGTACGGCTACAACTACTGCGGCGGCTCCTACATCAACGACCCGGCCGCGGACGTCTGCGACTGGTTCGACTGCGTGCCCACCTTCTGGAACGGCAAGGGCTACGTGGTGCAGTGCGACGACGGCCTGGTCAGCATGACCGGCGTACGAGGCGGGCCGTGCGCTGACCACGGTGGCACCCGACACCCCGTGTACGCCTGACCCGTCCATGCCCTCACCCTGTCCCGGCGTCCCAGTAGACGTGCCGCAGCCCCGTTCGGCGTACTTCCACGCGGTTCGCCAAGGTAGGCCGGTGACGACGAGGGCGAGCGGGGTGGCCCGACGTCCGGGTCGGTGGTGGCGTCGGCCAGCGCCGGGCGGTGGTCCCCGGCCGCGAGTGCCTCCAGGCCGAACACTTCCGTCGCGAAGTGGTATAGCCCGGCGTCGAGCCCGGCGACCTCGCTGGCCACCGCGTACATCTCGAGGGGGTGGAGATTGCCGGCCGAGGGGGCGGCGCGGAACCAGAGGTTGTCTCCGGCGGTTCGGGTGACGCCGGCCGAGTAGAACAGCAGGCGGGCGAGGAGTTCGCCGTCTATGGTCGGGACGCTCGGCGGTACCCGTCCGGACAGGGTCACCGCGGCCGGCGCCCCGGTCGGCGGCAGGTCGCGGGGCAGGGGGTGCACCGGCGTCCCGAGGTGGCGTTTGAACGGCTGGGGACGGTTGCTCGGGTCCATTGGGACGAACCGCGGGACACCCGGCGGCCGGCCGCCGCGACACTGGCTCGTCTGGTGGTGGTAGAGCCGGGTCACCTCGCCGGCGCGCATCCGCCGCGCATACCCGCCGGCGCATGGCGTATGCCCGAACGAGCGCGGTGCCGGGCGCGGCAGCCGTCAGCAGTCCGCACCCGCAGCGCAGCCGCCTAAGAGGTCGCGCGGAATGGGTGGTGGTCACGGGCGGCGGTTGGGACGGGTGTCCCATCGGTAGGTGGTCCATGTGCGTCGGATCAGGCTACGGA